>DAIUFE010000001.1:0-142631 GCA_036844765.1 Caproicibacter sp.
GCACTGCTGAAATCCCCGAAGGCGGGCCTGTGTGTGGAAGCTGGTGAACGGCCCGCACAGGATTCCTATTTTACTATGCCCGTTCCGTATGATGAGGTCCGTAAGGTCGTAGGCGGCCTTTTCGTCGTCGTAGATCACTGAGGGGAACGCGGGGTCCGAGGCGAAACAGTAGGCGTAGACGAACGGCAGCGTTTTGACCGCCGGCAGATAGGGGATCTCGCGGCAGTGATAGCCGACGTAGACGATCCCCTCGACCTGCTTCGACCGCAGAGACTCGATCACGCTGTCAAACAGCTGATGGTGCTTGCCGGTGTCGGTAAAATCGTTGTTGTACCGTTTGAAGAGGCGCATGTTCCCGATCAGCATGCTGAACCCGTTTTCTTCGCAGCAGGCGTCGATCCCGTCTACGATTTCCGGCGTGTTGAAGACGGTCAGGTCCTCCGTGATGATGCCCACGGTGTTCGTGCGCTTTCGCTTCAGGTTCTTGGCGACCATATTGGGCGTATAGTGCAGCTGCGCGGCCAGTTCCTTGATCAGCAGGGTCTTTGCCTCGCCCGCGCCGCCCTTTCCGTTCAGAACATTGGAAACGGTGACGGCGGAAACGCCCGCCAGTTTTGCTATTTCCTTAATTGTCGCCATAAAGCCGTCTCCCCATCAAAATTTCGCAACGGACCCCATATGAATCATAATAATTTGCTTTGGGAGGAAAAGTCAAGAGGATTTATGATATTTCGCAAAACTAAACGTTAAATTTATTCTAAGCATTGTATATATTTGAATAATGAAGAAAGCGGAAGCTACAAAGCGTAAACCTTTGCAATCAGCGCCTATTTGCGTACCAGCCGCTTTTCAGTTTGGAAACTTCCATGCTATAATGACAATAAACCCGCATAGCAATCTATTAAACGTTTAGCCTATCAATCTGAAAGGATGAAGCCGCATGTCTGAAAGCTGCCTGGCCTCCCTGCCGCTGAAATCCGTAAAAATTGACGACGCGTACTGGAACAAATACGTCAAGCTGGTTCCGGAAGTCGTGATTCCCTACCAATGGAAAATCCTGAACGATCGGGTCAAAGACGCGGCCCCCAGCCACTGTCTGCAGAATTTCCGCATTGCCGCCGGAGAGACGCAGGGCGAGCGGAAAGGCGCCGTCTTTCAGGATTCCGACGTTGCGAAGTGGCTGGAAACCGTCGCGTACAGCCTGGAAAGCTCGCCCGATCCGAAACTGGAGGAAACGGCGGACAAGGTGATCGATCTGATCGGCAAAGCTCAGTGCGAAGACGGCTATATCAACACCTATTTTACGCTGGTGGAGCACGGAGAACGCTGGAAAAACCTTTCGGAAGGGCATGAGCTGTACTGTGCCGGGCACCTGATCGAAGCTGCCGTGGCGTACTATGATTCCACCGGAAAAGACAGATTCCTAAAGATCATGTGCCGCTTCGCCGACCTGATCTGCTCCGTGTTCGGCAGCGGCGAGCATCAGATCCACGGGGTACCGGGCCATGAGGAAATCGAGCTGGCGCTGGTGCGTCTGTACCGTGCAACGAAGAACAGAAAATACCTCGACACCGCGAAATACTTTATCGACGCGCGCGGCCGGACGCCCAACTACTTTCTCGAGGAGCGGAAGCGCGCGGACTTCCGCCCGATTTTTCCGGGGCTCAGGGCCTACGATCCCGTTTATTCTCAATCGCACAAGCCGGTGCGCGAGCAGGATACGGCCGAGGGGCATGCGGTCCGCGCCGCTTATCTGTACTGCGCCATGGCGGATCTGGCGGAGGAGTACCGCGACGGAAGCCTTCTGGCCGCCTGCGAAAAGCTCTGGAAGAATATCGTGACGAAGCGGATGTATCTGACCGGAAGCATCGGCTCCTCCGCGGTTCTGGAACGCTTTACGACCGACTACGACCTCCCCAACGACAGAAACTATTCCGAATCGTGCGCGTCGATCGGGCTGGCCCTGTTTGGGCTGCGCATGGCCCGGATCACCCGCGACGCCTCTTATCTGGACACGGTGGAGCGTGTCCTTTACAACACGCTGCGGGCCGGCATATCGCTCGGCGGCGACCGGTATTTCTATGTCAATCCGCTGGAGGTCTGGCCGGCCAACTGCCTGCCGAACACCTCCCTGGAGCATGTCAGACCGGTGCGACAGAAATGGTTCGACGTGGCCTGCTGCCCGACCAACATTGCCCGCACGCTCACATCCCTCGGCCAGTATCTGTACTTTTCGGATCAGGGCGGCCTGTATGTGAACCTGTTTGTCAACAGCACAGCCGCCGCGGGGATCGGCGGACGGAAAGTCCTGCTGAAAACCGCCACGGATTTCCCGCGCACCCCCCGGGTCCGGTTCCGGATCGAAGGGGGGCGGAGCCGGTTCCGGCTCGGGATCCGCATCCCCGATTACGCGCAGAATTTCCGGATCTCGGTCAACGGAAGCCCCTCTGCGTTCCAGGCGGAGAAGCATTACGCCGTCCTCGAAAGGGAGTGGGGAAGCGACGAGGTTGTCGTCGAATTCGGGATGCCGCCCCGGCTTGTGAGCGCGAACCCGAAGGTGCGCGCCGACAGCAACAAGGTGGCGATCGTGCGGGGGCCGGAGGTCTTCTGCCTGGAAGAAACGGATAATTTTGAAAACCTGTCCTCCGTGCTGATCAGCCGGTCCGCCGCGCTGAAGGCAGAATACCGCCCCGACCTGTTCGGGGGGTGCGACGTCGTTACCTGCGAAGCGAAAAGATTCCTGGCGGACGGCTGGGACGGGGCGCTGTACCGGAGCGCCGCGCCAAAGCTGGAAAAAGTAAGGCTGACCGCCGTTCCCTACGGATACTGGTGCAACCGGAAGCCGGGCGAGATGGTCGTCTGGATGAACGCGGAGACTTAAGCGACGGACTTTTCCGTTTCGCCGCTTTCTGCCGAGACCATTATATACCGGTTCCCTTTCCTTGGCAATTCGCGGCGGTTTGCGTATCCGGCGCGCCATTGCAATCCATAAAAGATTCTCCGGAAGACCCGTGAGCAGCAAGGCTATTGCATAATCAATAGCTTTGCTGTATTATTTAATATATAAATTGGCTAATTAGCGGTACGCCGAATCCTGAAGGGACAAAAACAGGCGGGAGGGATGCTCCGTGAAGCTGTCGCTCAGAAGCCGGATGATCCTTTCTTTCTCCGCCATCCTCTCCGTCCTGATCGCCGTTTTCGGCGGCGTGATCCTGAACTACAGCATCGCCGCCTTCCGGAACCAGAGCTATGCCTACTGCCGGCAGATCGTGGAATCCAGCATCGGCCTGATGGACACCTGCCTCGGCCAGATGAAGGACGTTTCGATGATCATCGCGAACGACGCGGATGTGATCGAGGCGGTCGACTACCGGAACGGCTCGGAAAAGACCGATTACAAGACCGACCTGTACTATCAGCGCAAGGTCACCGACAAGATCAAGCAGATCGACGTCCTCGGCAATATCAAGACCTCCCTGATCATCGGCAATCGGTACCGGTACTTATACTATTATGGAACCTCACCCAAGCGGGACTACGACTTCAAATCCCAGAAATGGTTTACGGACGCCGTCCGGCAGGACGGGCTTACGACCCGGTTCACCGGGTACCACGGCACCGATTATCTCCTCTCCGGCGGCGGGGAGAAGGTCCTTTCGATCATCACCCCGATCCTGAACACCTCCCGGTACGCCACCGCACAGGGCGCGTACCTCATGTGCGATTTTCAGCTCTCCTCCGTGATCTCGGGCGCGAGCCCCGGCGGCAACGTTTCCATCGCCGTTTACGACGGGCAGACGCCGGTCTATTTCCCGGGCGAGATCCGGCTTGAGCAGGAGCAGAAGGACCGGCTTTCCGAATCCCTCGCGCAGGGGCAGCGCAGCTTCACGCTGGAGGGCGCCGCGGGCGGCCCCCCGGACTATCTGGTCGTGAACTAGACCTCGAAGATTTCGGGGTGGTCCATTCTGGGGCTGATGCCGCTCACCGAGATCGACGCCCTGCGGTCCTCGGTCACCTCCTTCGCGGCGGTCGCGATCCTGTTCTCCATCCTGGCCGTCGTCATCCTCTCCTCCCTGATCTCAAAATCCATCCTGATCCCGATCGACCGGCTCGTGAAAAGCTTCAGCCAGATCGCTCACGGGGAGACCGACGTCACCTTCGAGCAGAGCGACAGCGCGGAGGTCAATCTGCTCGCGCGGACCGCGCGGGAGATGCTCGATCATATCCATTCGCTTTCCGGGGACCTGATCCGGAAGGAGAAACAGTTTTCGCGGGAGCAGCTCAAGGTGCTCCAGCACCAGATCAACCCGCATTTTCTGAACAACGCGCTGCAGACCGTCAAATCCCTCGCCGTGACCGGAAATATGGACGCCGTTTCACGGATGGCGACCCTGCTGGGCAAGCTGCTCGCCTATTCGGTCTATGAGCCGTTCGGCAGGGTGCCGCTTTCGGAGGAGCTGCAGTACACGGAAAATTATATCATCCTGCAGAAAAACCGGTACCCCGGCATCGAGTATTCCATCGACTGCGAAGACGGCCTTCGGAATGTTCCGGTCCCGAAGCTGATCATCCAGCCGCTGGTGGAAAACGCGATCGAGCACGGGCTTCCGGGCAGCAGGGAAGGACACATCAGCGTCTGCGTCGAGGCGGACGAGGGCGAGATCCATATGATCGTCTCGGACAGCGGGACCGGATTCAGCGAAGAGAAGAAAAAAGAAGTGACCGCCAAGCTGAACGGCGGGAGCGCGGACGGCTCGTCCGGCAGCATCGGCCTGCTGAACGTGCACCGGCGCATTCAGAGCATCTACGGAAAGCCGTACGGGATTTCGATTCTTTCAAGGGCCGGGATGAACACCAGCGTCGTCATCACCATCCCGCGGAAAGGGGAGGAAACGGATGCTGAAAGCCATGTTAGTGGATGACGAGGTTCTCACCATCAAAATGCTGGAGAGCATCGTCGACTGGAGCCGCTACGGGATCGGCATTGTCGCCACGGCGACGGACGGGGAGGAGGCGCTTGCGAAATACCGCTCCCTTTCCCCCGATATCATCGTCACCGATATCCGGATGCCGCGCCTCGACGGCATCGAGTTCATCCGCCGGCTGCGCACCGCCGGCGCGGAATCGGAATTCATCTTCATCAGCGCGTACGCGGATTTCAATTATGTGAAGGAGGCCATCCAGCTCGGCGGCGCCAATTACCTTCTGAAGCCGATCGACGAGGTGGAGCTGGAAAAGACGCTTCAGGGCATCGTCACGAAGATCAGCGACAAGACCATCGTCAAGAAACTGGTGACCCAGGACGGGCAGAACAGGAAGAGGTTTTTGCTGTACGATTACATGAGCACGGGGCGGGGGGCGGACGCGGCGCGGCAGGCCTTTCTGGAATACGCGGCGCCCGGCTCGCCGTTCGTCGTGGCCAGCGTCAGCCCGAGCGAGGAGACCATCAACGACTACGCCGGCCTGAACAGCTTCACGGGGGAGCAGATGCGGTATCTTCTCGCCCGGATGCGGCAGGAGATCGAGCGGTCCTGCGCCTGCATCCCCTTCGAGTACGACGGCTCTGCCTGGACGGTTCTCCTGTTCAGCGGTTCCGTGCGGCAGATCGTGCCGATCTGCGAATCGCTGCTCCGGTTCCTGCACGGCCAGTTCGGCATCTGGGCCCGCGTCGCGTTCAGCCGGCCGGCGAAGAGGGTGCAGGAGCTTCCGGCCCTGTACGGGCAGGTGCGGCAGTACGTCAAGTACGGCCGGTATGTGGACCGGACCGATATTTTCGGGTACGGCTACAACTGCAGCGAGGCCGGGTTCGATAAAATCAAGCTGTCGGCGCTGGCCAGCAATATGCGGGAGGCGCTCCGGCAGCGCAACAAGACCGAGGTGGACCGCATCCTGAATTCGGTCTTCCGCATGTCGGAGAACATCGATCCCCAATATTTGCACGACATTTACGAGTTCTGCTTCGTCACCGTCCTCGGCATCCGGGACATCCTGCTCTCGTCGCCGGGGGCGGCGGAGCCGGGGACGAAGGTGCTGACCGCGACGTACGAGGATATCCTCGCGATCCCGTCGCTGAAGCGGCTGAAAGAATTCATGGCCGGCGCCGCGGAGCTCCTTTCCGTCCCGGTCCGAAGCGAAGGGCGGAAATACTGCGAGCTGGTCGAGAACGGAATCGATTTTCTCAAAGAAAACTATAACCGGAATTTGTCGCTGGAGGAGATCTGCGGCCATCTTTCGGTCAGCAAAAACTATTTTTCCTACCTGTTCAAGCGGGATACGGGGATCAGCCTGTGGGCCTTCCTCACCAGGATCCGGATCGAGCAGGCGCGGATTTTCCTGGAAAACACCGACTGGAAAAATTACGAGGTCGCCTACAACGTAGGCTATGACAACCCGAGCTATTTCAACAAGCTTTTCAAAAAATACACCGGGCAGACGCCGAACGAATACCGCGCCGGCAAAAGGAGGGAGCACAAGCCATGAACCGCAGGCTGCCGGTCGCGCTGATCCTGCTTTCAATCCTGGCGGGGTGCGCTTTCCAGCCGAAAAATCCGCCTCCCGCGGAGCCGCCGGCTTCCTCCGGCACGACCGCGACGATCCGCATTCTGGCGTACAACAGCGAATCCGTCCGCACGACCTATCTGGCCTATCTGCGCAAGCAGTTCCCGGACGTGACGATCGTTTTCGACTATGTGCCGCTGGAGTACTACAGCGGCACCCTGAACGCCCAGCTGCTTTCCGACAGCGGGCCGGACCTGATCGAGGTGGGAGGGGAGACGCGCCTGCTCGCCGGTTCCGGCATGCTGCTGGACCTGACCGGGCAGCCCTTTATCGACCGTTATGTCTCCAAAAGCCTGGCCCCGTACTCGGTCGGCGGGCACGTTTACGCCACCCCTCTGCAGTCCTGGTTCGAGGGGGTGTTCTACAACAAGGAGATCTTCGAACGGTACGGCCTTGCGCCCCCGCGGACTTTCGACGAGTTCATCGCGCTGCATAAAAAGCTGGCCGCCCGCGGCGTGAAGCCCCAGACCATGGGGGCGCAGTCCTGGGAGCCAATGATGAAGCAAAGCATCGCCCTGGTCAACAGCGAATTCTATTCCAAGCCGGAAAACGCCGGGTTCGACGCGGCCTTCGACGAGGGGAAGGCCCGGCTGGACGAAAGCTGGCTTCCCGCCGTGACCGAGTGGTCCCGGCTGATCCGCGAAGGCTGCCTGACGCCGGACATGCTGAGCTACAGCTACGAGCAGGCGATGGCTGAGTTCGCGTCGGGAAAAGCCGCCATGTGGGAGAGCGGCCCCTGGTCCGTCGGGACCCTCCTGCAGGAAAATCCGGACCTCCGGCTCGGGATGTTCCCCGTCCCCGGCCTGCGGAAGGATTCCGGCTGGCTGGTCGGCGGGCCGGGGTCGGCGCTCGCCGTCAATAAAAACTCCCGCAACGCGGAAACCGCCCTGCGGCTTCTCTCCGCCACGGCCACGCCGGAGGCGCAGAAGGCGCTGCTGAGCGACAACGAGGGGATGTCCTCCGTAATCGGCGTGCACGAAGACCTCGACCCCATCTACGGCGACTGCCAGGCGGCTTTGGACGCCGGGCGCGTCTACGCCCCGTGGACGGCGACGTGGACTTACGGGAATCCGATCGTGGAGCAGTACGGAAAATCCCTGCAGGACGTCCTCGCGGGGCAGAAAACCGTGAAGGAGGCCCTCGAAGAAGCGGACGGCCTCAACGGGAAGCTCCATAAAAATCTCCAGTAGAAAAACAGGCTGTCTTAATCTGCCCGCGGCGGGAGCCGCGCTTTTTTTATGCCTCCGTAATATTTTACCATAATTTTCTTTACTATTCGGCCGTTTCAATAAAAGCGAAGCCTGTTGGTTGATAAAACCGTAATATTGCGTCATCACTGCGGAAGATCGTTGATTGGCTTCAAATGTGAAACAATCTAAAATAATAACCGCAAAATAAATTATTTGGGAGGTATTCACATGAAAAGGCCTATCGTTTCCTTTCTGATGGCCGCGGTCTGCACGGCGGCCATGCTGGTGCTTCCGGCCTGCTCGAATCCGCCGGCGGCATCTTCCGCCGCCCCGCCGGCCGAGCCCAGCAGCGCCGCCGAAAGCTCCGAAGCGTCCGAAGCGCCCGCCGACGACCTGAGCGGCGAGATCACCTTCGCGTTCTGGGACGCCAACCAGCAGGACGGCATGCAGGCGCTGATCGACGCCTACACCGCCAAGCATCCGAACGTCAAGATCAACATCAGCGTCACCCCGTGGGACCAGTACTGGCAGGTGCTGGGCGCCGCCGCGGAAGGCGGAATGCCGGACGTCTTCTGGATGCACTCGAACAATTTC
The DNA here is from genome assembly GCA_036844765.1 of Caproicibacter sp. GTDB lineage: Bacteria > Bacillota > Clostridia > Oscillospirales > Acutalibacteraceae > Thermocaproicibacter. Next base: position 8,343 of record DAIUFE010000001.1, read on the forward strand.
GTGGACTATGCGAAAAAAGACATCCTGATGGACTGCACCGACCTGTTTGACAAAGCCAACTTCCCGGAGGGCATCAGCCAGGTCTTCCAGTGGGAAGGCAAGCAGCTGGGCGTCCCGAAGGACTTCGACACCATCGCCCTCGTCTACAACAAGACCCTGTTCGACAAGGCGAAGATCGCCTACCCCGACGACAGCTGGGACTGGAACACCCTGGTGGAAACCGCCAAGAAGCTGACCAAGGACGGCGTGTACGGCTTCTGCGCGCCGGGCAACGAGGACCAGAGCGGTTATCTGATCCCGATCTACCAGGCGGGCGGCTACACCGTGAAGATGGGCGAGAAAAAATCCGGCTACACCGACCCCAAGTCCATCCAGGGCGTTCAGTGGTGGATCGACCTGCAGAACAAGTATAAGGTTTCTCCCACGCAGGCCCAGATGACGGAAATGAGCCAGCACGACTATTTCAAGAGCGGCAAGGCCGCGATGGTCTTCCTGGGAAGCTGGGAAATCAAGGGCTACATCGATGCGATGAAGGAACTGGGCCAGGAGTTCGACGTGGCCGTGCTGCCGAAAGGCCCCACGGGGATCCGCGCCACCATTTACAACGGCCTGACCTACGCCGGCTATAAGGGGACGAAGCAGCCCGAGATCGTCAAGAGCTTCCTCACGTTCCTGGGAACCAAGGAAGCCGCCGAAGTGATGGGCAAATCCGGCGCGGCCATCCCGGCGTTCAACGGCACGCAGGAAAGCTGGTACAGCAACTTCCCGGGGCACAACGTCAAGGCCTATCCCGATATGATCAGCTACGGCGTGCAGTACCCGTTCTCCGTCACCAAAGCCGAATGGGGCGCCGAAGAAAAATCGCTGATCGCGGAGCTCTACACGCAGAAGAACCCCGACGTCGCGGCGCAGATGGCGAAGATCCAGAAGACTGTGGACTCTTATCTCGCCAAGGAATGACGGCGGGCGGTTTCCGACGGATGATCTGATCCGAAAAGGGCAGGGTGCGGGATCGCTTTCCCGCGCCCTGTTCTGGAAAGGAATGAAATTTCATGGAGAACAAGACTCTGCGACGGCCGGGCGTCCGCTTTCACTCGGAATGGGCGTGGGCGTACGCGTTCGTCGCGCCGACCATCCTCGGCCTGATCGTGCTCAACGTGATCCCGTTTTTTCAGAGCGTCGGGCTGTCGCTGCAGGATAAGCACACCGGAGAGATCGGGTTCGGCAACTATATCCAGATGTTTACCCAGGATACCCTTTTCTGGCGCTCCAACCTCAACACGCTCGTTTTCACACTGCTGACGGTGCCGGTGGGGATCCTGCTGTCCCTGCTCTTCGCCTCGCTGCTGAACCGTCAGATCAAGGGGCGGGACGTGTACCGCGGCATCTTCTTCCTGCCGCTGGTCTGCGCCCCCGCGGCCGTCGCGATGGTCTGGAAATGGGTGGTGTTCAATTCCCAGAGCGGGTTCCTGAACTACCTGCTCGGGCGGATCGGCATCACGGGGCCGAACTGGATTTCCGACCCGAACGCGGTGATGTTTTCAATCGCCATCGTCGCGGTCTGGAGCTCGATCGGGTACGACCTGGTCCTGCTGCTGGCGGGGATGCAGAGCATCCCGAAGGTCTATTATGAGGCCGCGGAAATCGACGGCGTGAGCCGGTTCCAGCAGTTCCGGTACATCACGGTCCCGCTGGTGTCGCCCACCCTGTTTTTCGTCATCGTGATGCGCACCATGAACGCCCTGCGGCAGTTCGACCTCAGCTTCATGTTCGCCAAGGACACCGACCCGACCTTCCCGGCCATCCAGACGCTTCTTTATCTGTTCTACCGGGAGACCTACGTGAAGCTGAATCTCAATTACGGTTCCGCGATCGTCCTGTGGACGATGATCCTGATCCTCGCCCTGACCGCGCTGCAGTTCTACGGCGAGAAAAGGTGGGTCCATTATGACAGCTGAAGGGAGGTCGGCTTCCATGCCGCAACAATCCGTGTCCGCGCGGAGAAGATTCCGCACGCAAAATCTTCCCGCCCACTGCGTTCTGATCCTTGCAAGCGTGCTGATGATCCTGCCTTTTGTCTGGATGCTGCTGACCTCCTTCAAGACCTTTGGGGAGTCGATCCGCATCCCGCCCCTGTTTTTCCCGCAGAGCATCCCGTCCAAGGCCTTTTCCGGGGAAAAAGGGTTCGGCTACTTATTTACCAATTACCAGTTCGTGCTGCAGAAGATCGATTATTTCGGGCGCCTGTACTGGAATACCTTCGCGCTGATCGCGGGGCGCATCGTCCTCGCGGTTTTCACCAGCTCGCTCGCCGCCTACGCGTTCGCCAAGCTGGAGTTTCCGCTCAAGAATTTCCTTTTCTCCGTCGTCCTGGTTCAGCTGATGATGCCGAACCAGATCTTCATCGTGCCGCAGTTCAAAATGGCGGTCTCGCTCGGCATCAACAATTCGATCGCCGGGCTGATCTTTCCCGGCCTGGTCAGCGCGTTCGGCACCTTTTTCATGCGGCAGTTCTATAGGGGCCTGCCGGATGAGCTTTCGGAATCCGCCATGATCGAAGGCTGCAACCACTGGCAGATTTTCACGCGCGTCCTGTTCCCGCTGACGAAGACGCCGGTCATGGCGCTTTCCATCTTCACGGCGGTGTTCGCCTGGTCCGACCTGATGTGGCCTTTGATCGTGAACCCGGATAACCACGAGGCGACGCTGGCCTCGGCCCTGGCGAAGATTCAGGGGATGAGCCTGGTGTTCAAAACGCCGCACCTGATGGCGGTTTCCGTGCTCGCCATGATCCCGATGATCCTGCTGTACCTCGTTTTCCAGAAGCAGTTCGTCGAGGGCATCGCGATGACCGGCCTGAAAGCCTGAAAGGGGAAAAGAGTTTGGACTGCATTGATTTTGCCGATATCGACATCCAAGGCGACCTGGCCGTGCGTTCCGGCCGGAACTTCGCCCGGCTCGAAGGACATTGGTACCGCCCGGAGGAGGTGTTCCACGCGGATTCGCACGGCTGGCCCGGGGACTGGGAAGGGCGCATCCTCCTCGCCCTCACGCTGCTGGAGCAGAGCACGCACCGGACGAGCGCCTACCGGGAGGAGATTCTGGAGCGGATCCCGGAGCACCTGAACGAAAGGGGATATTTCGGCCCCATTCTGCCGCCGGGCGTTTTCGACGAGCAGCACTACGGCGGGCACAGCTGGATGCTGCGCGCCCTGGCGGAATCCTGCCGCTCCCATCGGGACCCGGCCGCGCTTTCCCTTCTGGAAAGGATGGTGAAAAATTTCCTGCTGCCGGCGAGGGGCGCCTTCGCCCGGTATCCGATCGACCCCGCGACCCGCTTTCAGGAGCAGGACGTCTGGACCCTTTCCAAGCTGCAGACGAAGACCAAGCATCACGCCGAGACCTCCGACGCCGGGTGCGTGTTCATCATGATCGACGGCGCAACGGCGGCCTACGGCGTGCTGCGCTGGCCGGAGCTGCGGGAAGTGATCGAGGAGATGATCGCCCGCTTCATGGAGATGGACCTCGAAACCCTGGCGATCCAGACGCACGCGACACTGAGCGCCACCCGCGGGATCCTGCGTTTTTACGAGCAGACCGGCGAGAAGCGGTTCCTCGACATGGCCGTGAGCCGGTACGCGCTTTACCGCAGAAAGGCGTGGACGGAAGCCTACGGCAATTACAACTGGTTCGGCGCGCCCCGCTGGACGGAGCCCTGCGCGATCATCGATTCGTTCATGGTCGCCGTTCAGCTCTGGAAGCACACGGGGAACGCCGCCTACCTGAACGACGCCCACCTGATCTATTTCAACGCGCTGTCGCACGGGAACCGGATCAACGGGTCCTTCGGCACCGACCGCTGCTGCGGGGCGCGGGCCTCGGACGAACCCCTGTTCCTCTCGCCGGTGAACTACGAGACCTACTGGTGCTGCACCATGCGGGGAGGGGAGGGCTTCTCCCGCGCGATCGCGTACAATTTCTTCCTGAACGGGAACGCGGTGTTCGTCCCGTTCTACAATTCCTGCACGGCGCGGCTCCCGCTGCCCGGCGGCAGGCTGGTCGTCCGGGAAAGCACCCGCTATCCTTTCAGCGGCCTCGTGCGCTTCACCGTGACCGAATCCTCCTGCGGGCCGGTCTCCGTCCGCCTGTTCGTGCCCGCGTGGAGCGGCGCCGTTTCCCTTTCGGTCAACGGGGAGCGGCTTCCGCAGAAGCCGGAAAACGGCTTCGTTTCCGTGAACCGGGCGTTCCGCGCCGGCGATGTGCTGGAGATGGACCTCGGCCTCGGCCTGCGCGCCGAGGAGGCTGATTTTGAAAACAGCGTGAAGGGGTATCACAAGTTTTTCTACGGCCCGATGCTGCTGGGGCGGAAGGCCAGGCCGGAGACGGACTCACTGGACGGCAACCGGTTCGAAAATTACGCGGAGAGCCGCTATAAGTCCTCGGAGATCGTCCCGATCCCGAAGAACGCGCGCTTCGACCGCGTCGGGGAGCGCGAGTTCCGGGTACGGGGAAGCGATATCGTCCTTTCCTCCCTGTGCAGCGTCCGCGACATGACCCGGGAGGATACCATCCGGCAGATGCTGTTCGCGGAAAAATAAAGGGCCGTGATTTTTTGAATCGGAGGAGAGGATGATTCCGAATGACCTCGAAACGGCAATCCATTTTCAGGCGGGCGGGGGCCTGCCTGCTGGCGTGCGCCCCGTGTCTGCCTTTCGGCGCGGGGTGCGACGTGCGCCGCTATCCCAAAATCAAGGAGGGAGAGAAAACGACGGCGGCTTATACCGAGACCCCCGAGGCGTTCGCCAACCCGATGAAGGGGTTCCGTCCCACCCGCTATCTTCAGGACGCCGCGTTCCCCTCCGGGGAATACGCGTCGGTCTGCAAGCAGTATGTGAAATATACGGACCTGGAGGAATCGGCGGACGACACGGCGCAGAAGATCATCGAGTGGAGCAACCGGGCGTGGAAGGGGATCGAATCGAAGAACCTCAAGGTGATTCCCCGCGTGGTCATCGTGTATCCGAACGGCCCGGACGGCGGGGACAGCGGCTATTGGCCGGAGGGGATCCGCCACGACGACCCGGTCTACTGCTGGCTGACCGACCCGTTCAAGCGCCGCCTGCGCGATTTTATCGCGAAGCTGGGCCAGGCGTGGGACAACGATCCGCGGGTGGCCGCCGTGGAGGCCGGCCTCTGGGGCAAGTGGGGCGAGCATCACATCTCGCCGCTCAATCTGCCCAACGGCGGCGGCAACCGCATCCCCGCGGATTTCCAGGTTGCCATTGGAGACGCCTTCGCCAAGGCTTTCCCGAATAAAAAGGTCATGGTCCGCTATCCCGAAACCTTTACGGACTACGATTTCGGCTTTTACTGGGACTCCTTCGCCCTGCCGGACGACAAGGACTGCGGCAAGCAGATCATCCAGCGGAAAGAATGGAAAACGCAGATGATCAGCGGGGAGGTGGCCTACGACTGGGGCGACCAGTCCCTCCTCGGCGGCAAGCCCGACGCCACGCTCTCCAGCGAGAAGGGCACCGCCTCCGTGATCGACTGGATCGGCAAGACCCACGCTTCCAGTCTCGGCTGGATCTCCGACTACACCCAGACCGACAAAAACGTCGCGGAAAACGCCGCGCTGATGCAGAAAAAACTGGGCTACCGGTATGTGATCCAATCCGCCGGCTTCACCAAGGCGGTGCGTCAGGGCGACGAGCTGTCGCTGACTTTCAACGTGTCCAACGTGGGGTCCGCGCCCTTCTATTACCCATGGCCGGTCGAGGTGAGTCTGCTGGACCAGGACCGCGCCCCGGTGTGGAAAGACACCGTCCCCGTGGATATCCGCAACTGGCGGCCGGGGAACACCTACACGGTGACGGGCCGGTTTACGGTCCCGAAAGATCTGCGCTCCGGAACCTATACCCTTGCGCTGGCGGTTTTGGATCCGTCCGGAAATCTTCCCTCCCTGCGCTTTGCCAATACCAATTATTATAAAGGGGGCCGGACGCCGCTCGGTATCGTCGGCGTCGGCCACGGGCCGGAGGAGACGGTGAAGCTGGAGCCGTTCGATTCGCTCTATTCGGACCGCACGCTCCATTACACGCTGGAAGGCGGCCCGGGCGGGACGGTCCAGGACACGCAGTCGTACCCGCCGGAGCCGGAAGAGGTGATCGACACAACGCCGGAGCTCCATTCCGTCAAAATCCCCGGGAACCTTGCCTATCAGAAGCCGGTCACCGTCTCCAGCACGGAGACGCAGTACCAAAATTACGCCCCCGGCGCCGTGGACGGCGATCCGGAGACCCGCTGGTCGTCCGAATGGGGGAAGGACCCCTCCTGGATCGCGGTGGATCTTCAGGAGCCGGCCGAGATCGGCGGCGTCACCCTGAAATGGGAATGGTCCTACGCCAAATCCTATGAGATCCAGGTGTCGGACGACGGGAACAAATGGAAATCCGTCTACCACACCGACGAAGGCAGGGGAAAGACCGAGAAGATCCAATTCAAGCCCGTCAAAGCGCGCTATGTACGCGTCTACTGTATCCAGCGCGCGCTTCAATGGGGCTATTCTCTCTACGAGATCGAAGTCTACGCGCCTGAGAAGTAATTCTCCCGCGCTCTCAGATCCGAGCGGAAAGTCCGACCGCGGGAGCCTTCCACACCAAATGCCCGACCGAAAGGTCGGGCATTTGGTGTGGAAGAAGATGACGGAAACTCTGCCTGCCGTACTGAAGGGATGTCTTTCCCGCCTCGATTTTCAGAGGATGATCACCGCCTGATTTCCCAGTTGATGATACCGTTTCTCAAACAGCGGCATGGAATAAGTGATCATGCCCTTCCACGGGTCGTTCAAAGTAACGGTGCCCTTCGCGGTATCATAGCCTACGAGTACGGTGCAGTGTTCGTTTTCCATAAAATTAACCTTCCGCCCCGTATCTTTCGCCGTCCAGGTGGCGCTGATCCGCGTGTCCAGCATCGCGATCGTCACCCAACAAATCACGGGAACCCCCTTTGCCACATACTGATAGAGCTGGTCGGGAGTGCTGCCGGTAACGAGCTTTGCCTGATATTTTCCGCCGGCGTCCGATAAGTACTGATTCGCCGTTTTCACAATGACGGGAGCATTGCACCCCAGCCCGTTCTTTGAATGAGGATTCCCAATAAAATAAGTATCCAGGCTGTACGGCTCGTTCGTGATCGGCAAATAATCGTCTGCAATGGTGCATTTGTCAACGCCGTACCCAAGATGGTTCAAGATGATTGTCAATGCCGTCGCCTCACAGCCCGTCGGCAGTTCCGGACGCTGCAGAATATTATCGATCTCAATATAATATCGGCCGCGGGGCGCTTTCCCGCTCTGCGTATCGGCAGGATTCGAGTCGGACGCGGCTGCGGGGTTGGATGCGGTGCCGGGGCCGGACTCGGCTTTCAGAGAAGGCGCCGTTTTAGAAGGGACTGGAACTTTGGAGTTGGCCGTAGTTTCAGAGCTGGCCGCGGATTCCGCGGATTTGAGAACAGCTGTTGCTTGAGAGCTGGAAGCAGTTGCAGAAGTGGCGGAAGTTGCCGGACTGCTTGTACGGATTCTTGTGTCGGCGCCGGTTCCGGTTCCATAGACCGCGATTAAGCCGGCGAGGCCAAGCATCACTGCAATCGAGGAAAAAGGCGCCAATAGACGGTTTCGCTTCACTGGGATCACCTTATGGAATTTTTGTAAAATCCGGATTCTTACAGCATTTCCAGTTGATTATGCAAGCGGGTTTGTGTTCCCCCCCGCCGAAGGCGGAGGGGGGAACACATCATTCGCAAATTGCAATGAAATTGCTGTAGAGAAAAAGTATTTATATTATCGCACTTTTATATGTCTTATCTGTGACTTACAAATAAGAAAATCATGAAAAAGCGGATGTATGACGGGAGTCGGGCAGCGCGGTTTTTACGCGCGGATGCACAGCTTCTTTTTCATGTTGTCGTCCATAGAGAGTCCGACGACTTCGCCGTTTTGGACTGTCACAACGGCGAAGTCCTATATAAGAAAACATAAATACTGCTTGCCAACTGCCTGCAAACCGTTGATATTCCTGGATTTCCCTAAGTCCTACAATTTCACTCCAACCAGTCGAGAGCCCCGACACGCGATTTGCGTACCGGGGTTCTCTTTCCCTATATGCGGGGTCATGATTTTTTGCCGAGCAGCTGGACGAGGACGGCTTTCTGCGCGTGCAGGCGGTTCTCGGCCTCGTCGAAGATTTCCTTCGCATGGGCCTCGAAAACCTCGGCCGTGATCTCTTCGCCGCGGTGGGCGGGCAGACAGTGCAGAACGATCGCGCCGGGCTTCGCGGCTTTCAGCACCTCCGCGTTGACCTGATAGCCCCTGAAATCCCGGCGGCGCTTTTCGATCTCGGCTTCCTCGCCCATCGAAGCCCAGACGTCCGTGACGACCGCGTCGGCGCCGCGCGCGGCCTCCGCCGGGTCCGAGACGGCGCGGAACGCCGGATTCGGCCGCGCGAAATCGAGGACGGCCGGCGCGGGTTCGTAGCCGGGCGGGCAGGCGACCGAAACCTCCATCTTCATTTTCAGGCCGCCGACGATCCAGGAATTCATCATGTTGTTCCCGTCGCCGATGAAGCAGAGCTTGAGGCCTTCCAGCGTGCCCTTGTATTCCCGGATCGTCATCAGGTCCGCAAGCACCTGGCACGGGTGCGAAAAATCCGTCAGGCCGTTGATGACCGGGATCGTCCCGTTCGCCGCGAACGCTTCGACCTCGGATTGCTCGTAGGTGCGGATCATGACGCCGTCGAGGTACCGCGACAGCACGCGTGCGGTGTCCTGCACGGGCTCGCCGCGCCCGATCTGCAGGGTGTCGGCCGAAAGAAAAATCGGCAGCCCGCCGAGCTGGTACATCCCGGCCTCGAAGGAGACGCGCGTGCGGGTGCTCGCCTTCTTAAAGATCATTCCGAGCGTCTTGCCTTTGAGGATCGGATGCGCGATGCCGTGTTTCCGCTCGTATTTGAGCTGGTCCGCGAGGTTCAGGATCCCGGCGATGTCCCCGTCCGTCAGATCCATCAGTTTCAAAAGATGTTCCATCGTTTTCCTCCTGTCGCCTTCGGTCCCGAGCTTTCCGGGGCCGCTTTTTACGGTGCAAACGAAGCGAGAACCTTTTTTAGGATCGCAAGCCCCCGGTCGGTCTCTTCCTTTGTGATGACAAGCGGCGGGAGGAACCGGAGCACATCCTTCGCCGTCAGAATCAAAAGCCCCCGGTCGGCGCATGCCGCGGCGATTTTACCGGGGTCTCCGGCCGCCGGTTTCGCGCCGAGCATGAGGCCCATGCCGCGCACCGATAAGATTCCGCGCATCGCGCCGAGGCGCTCCGCAAAATATTTCCCCTTTTCTTGCACGCCCTCCAGAAAGCCCGGGGACGAAAGGCGCTGGAACACGACCAGCGCGCCGGCGCAGGCGACCGGGTTGCCGCCGAAGGTCGAGCCGTGGGTGCCGGGGCCGAGAACGTCCTTAAACGGTTCGGCGCACAAGCACGCGCCGAGAGGCAGGCCCGAAGCGATGCCCTTCGCGCTCGTCACGACGTCCGGCAGGACGCCGTAGCTTTGGTAGCAGTAAAACGTTCCGGTGCGCCCGATTCCGGTCTGGACCTCGTCGACGACCATCAGCAGCCTCCGCTCCGTGCAAAACGCGCGCAGCTCTTGGACGAACGCCGGGTTCATGGGCACGACTCCGCCCTCGCCCTGGATCAGCTCAAGCATCACGGCGCAGGTTTTGTCCGTCGCGGCGGCCCCGATGCTCTCCATCGTCGGCTCCGCGTAGGAGAAGCCCTCCGTCAGCGGCGTGAAATGCGCGTGGAGCGCATCCTGGCCGGTTGCCGCAAGCGTCGTGACGGTGCGGCCGTGGAACGAATTCTTCAGCGTGACGATATGGGTATGCCCCGGCCCGAGGCGGTCGAGGCCGTACTTGCGCGCAAGCTTGATCGCGCACTCGTTGGCCTCCGCGCCGGAATTGCCGAAGAACACCTTTGACATGCCGCTCAAGGCGCACAGCCGTTCCGCCGCCTCGGTCTGCGCGGGGCAGTAATAGAGGTTCGAGAGATGCTGGATCGCCGCGGCCTGCTTCGAGACGGCCGCGACCCATTCCGGGTCGCAGTAGCCGAGCGAATTGACGCCGATGCCGGCCGTGAAATCGATGTATTCCTTTCCCTCCGGGCTTTTCGCGGTCGCGCCCTTCCCGGAAACCAGCACGACCGGGAATCTTGAAAACACGGGCATCATATTCCGCTTTTCCTGCGCCCGAATCTCTGCAAATGTCATGGTTCAGTCTCCGTTTCTCATCTGATACATCATGGTGCCGATGCCTTCGTCGGAAAAAAGCTCGATCAGGATCGAATGCGGGATCCGCCCGTCGATGATATGCGCGCGCTCGACGCCGCTGCGGACGGCTTCGACGCAGCACCGGACCTTTGGGATCATGCCGCCGGTGACGATTCCCCGGTTTATCAGCTTCGGGACGTCGCTGACGTTGACGACCGGGATCAGCGTCGACTCGTCGTCCCGGTCGCTCAGCAGGCCGCGCACGTCCGACATCAGGATCAGCTTTTCGGCTTTCAGCTCGGCGGCGATGCGCGCCGCGGCGGTGTCGGCGTTGATGTTGTAAACCTCGCCGTTTTTTCCGCCCGCAACGGTGGAGATGACCGGGATGTAGCCGTTTTCGGTCGCGTTGAGGATCACGGCGGTCTTGACGCCGGCGATCTCCCCGACGTAGCCGAGGTCCGTTTTTCCCCGGAGCTTTTCGGCTGTAAGCATGTCGTCGTCCAGGCCGCACAGGCCGATCGCCCGTCCGCCGTGCCGCTCCAGCAGCCGCACGAGGTCTTTGTTTACCTTGCCGGCCAGCACCATCTGGACGATGTCGATCGTCTCGCGGTCCGTGTAGCGCAGCCCGCCGACGAACCGGCTCTCCTTTCCGAGTCTTTTCATCATCGCGCTGATCTCGTTCCCGCCGCCGTGCACGACGACGACGCGGATCCCCACGCTCTGCATCAGAACGATGTCGCTCATCACGGCGTCCTTGAGCGCCCCGTCCACCATCGCGCTGCCGCCGTATTTGACGACGACGGTCCTGCCCGCGTGCGTCTGGATGTACGGCAGGGCCTGCACGAGCACCTGCGCCCGGTCTCCGTTTGAAATCTGCATGTCTCACCGTTCCCCGCTTTTCAATTTAAGAAAGATCCTGTTCCAAGTGTGCAGGCGCTTCTCTTTGCCCGCGGAGCGTTTCAAGTCCGGTAATCGCCGTTGATCTTCACATAATCGTACGTCAGGTCGCAGCCGAAAGCCGTCGCCCGTGCGTCCCCGTCCCCAAGCTCCACATGGATCTCCACCTCGTCCTCGGAGAGGATTTTTTTCGCGAGCTCCTCGCTGAACGCGATCCGGGAACCGTTCCCGCAGACCCGGACCTTTCCGGCCTTGGAAGAAAACAGCACGCCGATCTTCGAGACGTCCGTCTCGGCGCCGCAGTAGCCGACCGCGCAGAGCACGCGGCCCCAGTTCGCGTCGGCGCCGAACATCGCCGCCTTGACCAGCGAGGAATGGATCACGCCTTTCGCGGCTTTTTTCGCATTCTCTTCGTCCTTCGCGCCGGTCACGGTGCAAACGAGCAGCCGGGAGGCGCCCTCGCCGTCCTTCGCGAGCATCCGCGCTAACGCGGTGCAGAGCTCCGTCAGCGCCCCGGTGAAGGCCGCGTAATCCCCGCCCTCGGGCTCCGCAATCGTCGGATTTCCCGCGAGGCCGGAGGCGAGAATCGCGCAGGTGTCGTTCGTCGAGGTGTCCCCGTCGATGCTGACCATGTTGAAACTCACGTCCACCGCGGCGCGCAGCGCGGCGTCGAGCGCGGACGCCGAAATCGCCGCGTCGGTCGTGAGAAAGCACAGCATGGTGCCCATATTCGGGTGGATCATGCCGGAGCCCTTGGCGATTCCGCCGACGCGGACCGTCCTGCCGCCGAGGACGCATTCGACCGCGAGGTTTTTCTCGATGGTGTCGGTCGTCATGATCGCCCGCGCGGCCTCGGGCGAACCGTCCGGCGAAAGCCTCGCCGCAAGCGCCGGCACGGCGCGCTCGATCGGTTCGATCGGCAGCGGGACGCCGATGACCCCGGTGGAGGCGACGATCACGTCGCTTTCCGCAATCCCGAGCGCCTCCGCCGCGGCGCGGGCCATCCGCTCCGCCTTTTCGGCGCCGTCGGCGTTGCAGGTGTTCGCGTTGCCGCTGTTTGCGATCACCGCGCGCGCTTTTCCGTCCTTCAAATGCTTTCGCGTCACCAGGATCGGCGCGCCCTGGACCAGATTCCGCGTATAGACCGCGGCCGCCGCGCATTCGACCGACGACGCAATCATCGCGAGGTCTGGCTTTTCCGCGTTTTTCCGCACGCCGCAGTGGATCCCCGCCGCCGTAAAGCCCCGCGCGGCGGCGGCGCCGCCTGTTACGAACCGAACCGACATTTTTCTGCCTCCCGGGCTTTTCCTTCGCCGGAGCGGATCGAACGGGACACTCCCCCGGTTTGGAAATCACTTTTGGTTTTTGATCGGGAATCAATCGGAACCTGCGGCGGCGCGCCGTTAAAAAGCCGGCGGGACCGCCGTGAGGCCCGTCTTTTCGTCAAGACCGAACAGGATGTTCATGTTCTGCACCGCCTGCCCGGCCGCTCCCTTGACCATGTTGTCGATCGCGGAGACCGCGATCAGCATTTGGTCGTGCGGGTCGAAATGCAGCGAGATGTCGCAGAAGTTCGAGAGCCGCACGTCCCCGATATCCGCGGCGCGGCCCTCGGGCAGCAGGCGGATGAAATACTCGTCCGCGTACCGCTCTTCATACGCCGCGCGAATCGCCTCCGGCGCGGCGCCGGGCTTCATGCGCGCGTAGCACGTCGCGAGGATTCCGCGGCTGACCGGAAGCAGATGCGGCACGAACGTGACGCGCACGTCCTCCCCGGACAGGAGCCGCAGGGTCTGCTCCATCTCGGGGTTGTGGCGGTGGCACGCGACCTTGTACGGCGAGACGCTCTCGTTGAGCTCCGCAAAATGCGTGCTCTGCGTCGGGGTGCGGCCCGCGCCGGTCACGCCGGTCTTGCAGTCCGCGACGATCCCGAAAGGCTCGATGAACCCGCCCAGAAGCGCCGGGGCCAGCGCGAGCGGGACCGCCGTCGTGAAGCATCCGGGGTTCGCAACAAGGCGCCGGCCCGCGTATTGCGGGCGGAACAGCTCCGGCAGGCCGTAGACCGCCTTTTCGTGCAGCTCCGGATGGGCAAACGCGCCGCCGTACCACTTTTTGTAATCCTCTTCGTTTTTGAGGCGGAAATCCGCGCCGAGGTCGATGAACGCCCTGCCCTTTTTGTCGCACTCGAACGCGAGCTCCTGCGAAAGCCCGTGGGGCAGCGCCGCGAAAACCACGTCGCTCCGCTCCACGACCTCCTCCTGCGTTCCGCAGACGAGGTCGCAGAGCCGCTCGTACGCGCCGTACACGTCGCCCAGTCTTTTGCCCGCGAAGCGGACGGAACTGATCGCCGCAAGCTCGGCGCCTGGGTGCCGCAGCAGCAGCCGGACCAGCTCCGCGCCCGCATAGCCGGTCGCACCGATGATGCCCGCCCGAATCATTTTTCTCGCCTCCAAGCGTTTTCATCCGGCCTGCCCGAATTTCTTCGAGACGGGTTATTTTTCGCCTTTCAGCTTTTTGATCGCCCGCACCGTGATCGGCAGGCCGAACAGATTGATGAAGCCCTGCGCGTCCGCCTGGTTGTAAACGTGGTCCGCGCTGAACGTCGCGATTTCCGCATCGTAGAGGGAATAGGGGGAGGAAGCGCCCGCGTCGATGACGTTGCCTTTATACAATTTCAGCTTCACGTCGCCGGTCACGGTTTCCTGCGTCGAATCCACGAACGCGGAGAGCGCCTCGCGCAGAGGGGTGAACCATTTTCCGTCGTAAACCAGCTCGGAAAATTTCTGACCGACAATCTGTTTGAAATGGAACGTGTCCCTGTCGAGGCAAAGCTCCTCCAGCTTGCGGTGCGCATGGTAGAGGATCGTGCCGCCCGGCGTCTCGTACACGCCGCGGGATTTCATGCCGACCAGCCGGTTTTCAAGCAGGTCGAGGATGCCGATCCCGTTCTCGCCGCCGAGCCGGTTCAGCTTAGCAATCAGGTCGACCCCGCAGAGTTTTTCGCCGTTCAGCCCGACCGGAACGCCCTTTTCAAACGAGACCGTCACCGCGGCCGGCTGATCGGGCGCCTTTTGAGGCGAAACGCCCAGCTCGAGGATCCGGTCGTAATCCGGCTCGTTCGCCGGGTCTTCAAGGTCGAGCCCTTCGTGCGACAGGTGCCACAGATTTTTGTCCTTCGAGTAGTTCGTTTCCCGCGTGATGCGCAGCGGGACGTTGTGCGCCTCGGCGTAGTCGATCTCCTCGTCGCGGGATTGAATGCTCCAGATCCTCCACGGCGCGATGATCTTGAGGTCCGGCGCGAACGCCTTGATCGCGAGCTCGAACCGCACCTGGTCGTTGCCTTTTCCGGTGCAGCCGTGCGCGACCGCGTCCGCGCCCTCCGCCTTCGCGATTTCGACCAGACGCTTCGCGATCAGCGGCCGCGCGAACGACGTACCGAGCAGGTATTTTCCCTCGTAGGCCGCGTCCGCCTTCAGCGTCGGCCAGATGTAATCCTCGACCAGCGGTTTCTTCAGGTCCTCGACGTACAGCTTGGAGGCGCCGGTCTTCTTCGCCTTCTCCTCCAGCCCGTCCAGTTCCGCGCCCTGCCCGACGTCCGCCGCGACCGCGATCACCTCGCAGCCCTCGTAATGCTCTTTCAGCCACGGGATGATAATCGACGTGTCCAGCCCGCCCGAGTAGGCGAGCACCACTTTTTTGATCGGATTCGCCATTGCAAACAGCCACCTTTTTTTAATCAATCGGTCTTGTGATTTATTATACACCGATTATGCATAATATCAAGGGCTGTTTGCATATTTATTCAATTTTATTCTTCGATCGTCGATCCTTTTCCGCTTTGACGCGGTCAGTGCAGAATCGGATATCTCAGCAGATACTTCCAGGTCCCCAGCTTTTTCCTGCACGCCGCCGGGAGCGCGCGGTAAAAAGAAATCAGCTCGTTCCGTTCGCCGGCGGTCGGCTCGCGTTCGCCGAACCGCACTTCGAGAGCGATCTGCGTCACCCGGTCGAAGCCGACGGCGCCGAACCGCATGGAACCGCGGACCCTGTCGGCAAGCTCCCGCGGCGTGCTCGAGGGGGAGACGGGGAAGCCGAGCTTCGCGAGCACGGAGGCAAAATATCCGTAAAGGGCCAGGGTCAGCTTCCGGCCGCTTTTCCTGCGGATCACGGCGAACCACAGCGCGCGGTACGCGGTTTTTCCGGCGTAGGGGAGAACGGCCAGAAGCACGGCGAGAGCGGCGATCGCGAAATCAACGGAACCGGCCGCGCCGGCCGCGCCACCCGCCGGAACGCCGGGAGAGGACGCCGCCGGCGACCGCGGGGAGAGGGAGGACGGGGCGGAGGAAGGCGCCGCGGAGGAAGCCGGCGCGGAAGACGGGGACGGCGCTTCGCCGGCGGACGCCGAAGAAGCCCCCGCGGAGGGCGTTTCCCGCATCTCCGCCCGGGTCAGGGTCCGGGGAAGGGCGGAGGCGGGGGACGGGTCCGCAGTGATAAAACCGTAAAGGGAAGAATAGTATTCCACCCAGGCGTGCGCCTGGGCGTTCGTCACCTCGTACAGCCCGGCTTCGGAAACGGACGGGGAGGCGTAGCCCTCGATAAAGCGGGCCGGCACGCCGCTCGCCCGCAGCAGCATTGCCATCGCCGTGGCGAAATGCTCGCAGTATCCCTTCTTTGAATTGAAAAGAAAATAATCCACAAAATCCTGGCCGCTCCACGGTTGCGGGGGAGAGAGGGTATAGGTGCAGTTCTCGGTCAGCCATTTTTTGATGGCTTCGGCCTTTTGAAACTCGTTGGAGGCATCCTTCGTGATGCTTTTTGCGAGCGCGACCGTGCGGTCGGTCAGCCCCGCCGTGGAACCGAAGGCGGCTTGTATGCCGCCGCCGATCCGCCGCCTGTTCGCCGGGGTGACGGCCTCAAAAGCTGGGTCGTCCCAGTCGGGCTGCAAGTAAGTGACCGAATATTCCGTCCCGAGCGCCAGCGGCCGCGCCGTCTGCAGGTCGGGATAGGTGTGCTGCAGCGCCAGTTTGCCTTCCAGGACGTCGGTCAGGCCTCCGGCCGCCTCGGCGGGCAGGAAAAGGTATTTCTGGCCTTCCGTTTTGGTCGTGACGCTGATTTGACGGGCGCGCAGCGGGAGGCCCGACCGTTTCGGGAAACTGTAGACGGCGGAGCCGGAGCGGAAGCCCTGGAGATCAAATTGACGGAGGTTCCCATATCCGGGAAGCGCCGGCGACAGGTTTTGATGATAAACGTCGTTCTCATCCGACGATTCCGCCGCCCGCCATGATTTTCCGGTATAGGTGTCGTAGATGCGGCCCCGCAGATAAAACGGTCCGTCCGCCCGCACTTCCAGCACCAGCGTGTCGTTCATCGTGATCCGCAGCCCGAGCAGCCGGTTTGGGTTGTAATCGCCGAAGCCGCTGGTGGAAAACAACGCGCTTTGCATCCGCGCCGTAAAATCCGCGATGTTGATTTTCTGGGAAGAGCCGAAGACCGCCTTCAGGCCTGTGAAACCGAGCTGCGTGACGGCCAGCGCGGCGGCCACCACGACCAGGGCGGCCGCCGTCGCGCGGAACAGCGGCCCGGAGCCTTGCGCGTTCCCCTCCGGGCCCGCCTCTGCGCCGGCGCGGTAGAAAAGCAGGGCGCAGCATCCCGTGATCACGAGGAGCGCCGGGAGATTTTCGCCGTGGCCCGTGTAGGCGAGGTAGCTTAAAATCACGGTCGTTCCGCCCCAGAAAACCGCGGTCCTCAGCCGCCGCCTGCCGCAGTACGCGGTCAGCAGGGAGACGAAAGCCGCAAAAGCGCAGAGGCCGGCGGAAGCGAAGCCGCTCGACCGGACCAGCGATTCCCCCGTGGTGCGGAACGCGGCGGACGCCAGCGATCCGAAAACGTCCCCCAAAAAGATCTGGCTGAGGCACAGCGCGGCCGCCGCGGCCGCAATCACGAAGGCCAGGACCCGCACCGCCTTTTGGAACAGCAGATCGAGCAGGATCACGGCGGCGCAGCAAAAAAAAATCGGAAGGATATTGTCCTTCATCGTCTGGGCGGGGACGAAGGGCGTCAGAAGGCTGTACGCGCAGGCAAAGCCCAGGGGCACGAGCAGCGCATATTCAGCGGCTTTGCCGACTATGGAATATCTTTTCATTCTTCTCTCCCGTTCCCGTCGTGATCCGCTCGATCCGCAGGTTCTCCTGCCGTGTCCGCCTTGCCGGCGGAGCTTTGATGATCCGGCATTCGACGTCGTGCTCCAGAAGATCGTTGAAACAGGCCGACGGGGCTTCCGGTTTGAACTGCGCCGGCACGATAGAATGGAACAGGACCCTGCGGCCCTTGCCGGGGAACCCGCTCAGCCGGCGCGCGAGTTCTTCGTCCAGGTGCGCGCTTACAACCAGCACTTCGCCGGCGGCGGGGAGAACCCCCGCCGCGCCGGTCACGTCCGCGTCGGCCGGTTCGGCCGACGCGAGGCTTACCGCCGCTTCCGGCAGACCGGCCTCCGATTTGACCCACAGGGTCCGGAGCCGTTCCCCGTCGAAGAAAACGAGGCGGACCTTCGCCCCCTGCCCGACACAACCGCAGACCGACCGGTAAGCCGATTCGCAGAGCTGGTCGTGCGCGCACAAAGCCTCCTCGGCCGGACCTCCGGCGGGGCGAAGATCGACCGCGACCGTCACGAAATCCTCCTCTTCCTCATAAAGGCGGGTCATCATCTGACGGGTATGAGCCGTCAGCTTCCAGTGGATATTGCGCAGCAGGTCGCCGGGGGCGTATTCGCGCACGCCGTTATAGCTGCCGGCGCTGGAGCCCCCCTGCGCGGCCCGGGAGGCGTTTTCGTCCCGGCCCCCCTGGACTTCGGCCCCGCGGGCGGCCGCTTCTCCGCGGGAAGGGACCACGGCGGAGGCGGCGGGCCGTCCCTCCGGCAGCTTCATGCCGAAAAGACCGATGGGCCCGTAGACCCTGACTTTTTGCATCCGCATCCGGTAGACCCCGATATGGTTCGGCGCGATCGAAATCCGGAGCGTGGCGGTCGCCCCCGGCGCAAGATCGAAAGACGCTTTGCCTGGATCGAATTTCAATCCCTTCGGCCCCGTCAGGCGCAGCGAAACCGCAAGGCGGCAGACGAGAAAACGGCTGCCGTTCCGATAGGCGCAGGAAAACACAACCGGCTCGCCGCGCCGCGTTTCCCGAAAGGGCGGCGGATTCAGGCTGTGGACGCACCGGCGGGCGCGGTGCGCGCACAGGATGTCGATCGGCGCCAGCAGCAGCAAAAACAGCAGCGGCGTATAGCCGAAGCGGTCGTTGAGCAGATAGGCGCCCGCCACCGACAGCGCGAGCAGGACCAGATAAACCAGCTGGCTTTTCGGCTGAATCCGCATCGCCATACGCGTTACGCCCTAAGGGAGGGAGCGGGCGTCGACGCCAGGATGCCGTCGATCATCTCCGAAATCTTTCTGCCGGAGGCTTTCGCTCCACGGGAGGGCAGCAGCCGGTGGCAGAGCACGCAGGGCGCGAGGGACTTCACGTCGTCCGGGATCACGAATCCCCGCCCTTGGTACAGCGCGAGCGCCTGGGCCATCTGGAACAGCATGATGGAGGCGCGGGGGCTCGCGCCCAGCGCGAACCCACCGCCGCGGGTCGCTTCGACGACGGCCAGGATATAGCGCCCCACCTCTTCGGAGACGTGGACCGATAAAACCGCTTTTTTCACCATGAGCACGTCGTCGGCGCTTGCGACGGGCGAAAGATTCGCCGCCGGGTTCAAATGCGCGTGGTACAGGATCCGGAGCTCGTCCTCCGTTTCGGGATAGCCCAGGGAGACCCGGATCGAAAAGCGGTCGAGCTCCGCTTCCGGCAGCGGGTAGGTCCCCTGGTATTCGATGGGGTTCTGCGTCGCGAGGATCATGAACGGCTGGGGCAGGGGATGGCTTTTGCCGTCGACCGTGACGTTGCCCTCCTCCATGATCTCCAGCAGGCTCGCCTGCGTTTTCGGGGAGGTGCGGTTGATTTCATCCGCCAGCACAAAGTTGCTCATCACCGGCCCAGGGCGGTACTCGAATTCGCCCGTGCCCGAATTGTAGACGGAAAACCCGGTGATGTCCGAGGGGAGGATATCCGGCGTGAACTGGATCCGCTTGAACTCGCAGTCCACCGACCGCGCGAGCGCGCAGGCCAGGCTCGTCTTCCCGACGCCCGGGATATCCTCGATCAGCACGTGCCCCCCGCTCGCCATGGCGAGCACGACCAGCTCGACCGTCCGTTTCTTCCCGATAATCGCTTTGCCGACGTTATTCACCACATCGGTAAGCACTTCGCGTGCCTGCCGCAGCTCATCCATCAAAAAACCAACCTTTCTCGCCCGCCCTCCCTCGGAGGGACCGCCTCACTGTTTCCCCGACCTCGTTCGCATCCCGCGGGGACGGATCTCGGATATTTCTATCATATCATAGCATCCGCAGTAAAGTAAACTCCGGGCCGGGATTTATGCCGCGGAAAAAAGGCCCATAGAAATTGCGCACCTCACAAACGTGAAGTGCGCAATGGGACCGCCGGGGCGGGCCGGTCGGCCGCGCGGGTCCGAAAGTTCACGGGTCCGTCGCATCCTTCGCGGGTCCGGCGGGCTTGCGGTGGGCCGTGCGGTACTGCCCGGGGGTCATGCGCTCGTATTTTTTGAAGAGCCTGAAAACGCCAAGCTCATTCACATAGCCGAGCCGGACGGAAATCTCGTAATTGGAAAGATCGGTCTCCAGCAGAAGCTCTTTCGCGCGGTCCAGCTTGAGCCTGGAAATATAATCCTTGATATTTTCCCGCTTGTATTTTTTGAAGATGTTGGAGACGTACTGGGGCGTGATGTGGAATTCCTCCGCGATGCAGTTCAGGTCCAGCAGATTCCCCTCCACGTTGCGGTGGATGAAGTCCGTGATCCGGTTGACCAGGAGCTCCGTTTTCCGGAAAACCTGGTTCTGCGCTTCCTCGGCGATCTGGTCGATAAAGCTCAGAAAGTAAGTTCTTGAAGATTTCAGGGTCGGCTTTTCGCCCAGGCCGTCCAGCAGCGTCCGGGCCGACAGCGGGGGCTTCCCCTTGGCCGAGAGGATACCGTTCATCGAGCGCACCAGCATGGCGGCCACCTGAGCCAGAAAGCGGCGGGAGACCCTGCTCCCGCGCAGGGCGCTTTCGTTGATCTTGAAGATATTCTCCAGCAGCGCCTTGCCTTCCGGGTAATTCCCGTTTTTCAGAAGGTCGACCACCTGATATTCTATTTCGGTCGGGAAGAAATAATCGGAATCGATGTCCCTGACGTCCGCAAAGCACGCGACGCCGTCGGGGCTTTTTCTGCCGCCCTCCAGCGCCTTTTTCGCTTCGTCGTAGCATTTGGGGAGATTCTTCAATCCTTCGTGCTGCGAGCTGAATCCCCAGGTGATGCCGAGGCGGAAATTGCTGCCGATGAATCCGTTCAGCCGAAGGATATCCCGCTTCAGCCGATCGGCCGATTCTTCCGGAGGAAGAGCTTCTTCGGCGCTCAGCAGGAACAGGAACCGGCCCCTGTCCAGATCGAGGAAAAAGCACCGGAACGCTTTGCCGAACAGCTCGCTGCCGATGTTCTGCACCGCGACCCGGGCAAGGGAGTAATTGTCCTCCGGGAACCGCGCTTCTTCCATGAAAAACGGGCTGTCCGGGTCGAATTCCAGCACCGCCGCCGTAAACCGGTCCGACGGGAAGCGGATGCCGAGAGAATCCAGCCGGGCCTGCGCATCCTGATAATGGACCTCGATCCCCCTGAGCAGGGAAAGCAGATACGCCTGGCTGACCAGCGGTCTTTGGGCCTGGATGATTTCGCTGAGCTTCCGGTCCGTGCTGAGCCGGTCGGTCAGCACATGCTTGATCGCGCCGAAATCGTTCCCGTTTTCCGCTCTGCTTTCCTCGCTCACATATTTTTTGATGATATCGCTGATTTCCTTGATGGGCCGGTAGTTTCGCTTTGCCAGAAAATGGCCGATCAGCAGGCCGATCACCAGATAAATGGCGAAAATGGCGACGCAGATCGTCCCGAACCGGAGGGAGGCTTTGAAATAGACGTTGGTCGGCGCGGCGAGGACAAACCTCCAGCCGCATTGGGCGGAGGAAACGGACATCAGGACCATCCGCTCCCCGCCGATCTCGGTCTGGAAGCGGCCGCCGTCCTGACGGAGCCTGCCGATCACGCCGCCCGGAAGCGCCGGCGCTTCCGCGGAAGAGAACATCAGGCTGTCGTCCCCGCCCAAAATGTAAACGTGGGACGACGTGGATTCGTTCAGCTGCGTGATCAGGTTCGTGATTTCCTTCGCGTCGATCAGGATCACGATCTGGCCCGCGGGCTTTCCCGAAAAGGGAAAGGTCTGGACGTAGGGGAGAACGTCCGCCTTGTTTCCGCCGATCATCTGGATGTGCAGAACCGGCCCCAGCGCCCTCAATTTGTAGCCGCTCAGATATTTTTTCACGAAGGCGCCGTAATCGATGTCGGCCGGCCGGTACATGTATTTGAAATATTCGGGCGCCTTCATATGAAAGCCGGGCGTCACCACCTCGTCCATTTCGGAGAAGTAGACGGAGTAGTTGACCAGATAGTCCGGCTTATAAGTGCTTTGAATGTCAGAGAGCAGGTTTTCAAGCGTATAGGAACCGGAGCCCCTCGCGAACTGCAGCAGCTTGTTGTCCGACGCGATGCCGTTCATCAGGTTGTCGGCGTATTTCATCTTTTGGTCCACGTTGTCCATCAGCTGGGAAAGGAGAGCCCGCTTCGATTTCTGGGTCTCCTCCGTCACGGCGTCTCTGATCTGAGCGTAATAAACGAACAGGCTGGAGGTGGTGATCACCAAAAGCAGAACATAGGAAAGAAAAAACGCCATGTACATCGTGTGCCGCTTCTTCGTTTTCATCCATGCTCCCTCCTTCGCCGTTCCATGTTTCCAGTGACGCTGCGGAATGCTTTTTGCTTTTCTCCGGTCACGACTGACATTATGATCAGTATATCATGTATAAACTATAAATAAAAGTAAGAAAAACAAATATTATTAATTGTCAAAAAAATCAATTAAAAAGTAAAATAGATCAAATTCAGGCCTGCAGTTTAGTAAAGATAGGGGTATAATGAAAAAGAAATTTCTTAGGATTCCGTTTTTTGAATCGGCGGATTCCGTCTGAACAAGCGCGCAGAGCAGAGAGAGATGGGTGGTAAAATTGCTGATTGACATGCACGCGCACCTTTGGGACGGCCACTTTGAGGAAAACAAGCGGCAGATCCTGACGGTTTGCGAAAGCTACGGGGTGTCGAAGGTCCTGGTTTCCAGCCTCGGGGGGTATTATCCCGACGAGGAAGAAATCGCGCGTCTGAACCGCGCGACGCATCAGTTTCTACGCGAAGAGCCTTCCCTGATCGAGGGATACTGCTATGTGAACCCGGGGAATCCCGATGCGCCGGACGTTTTGAAGAAAGGCATCGAGGAATACGGGATGTCGGGGATGAAGCTGTGGGTCGCCACCTTCTGCGACGACCCCCGCGTGTTTCCCCTGATCGAGCGGTGCATCGATTACAAAGTGCCCGTGCTGATCCACACTTTTTACAAGGCGGTCGGCCAACTGCCGTACGAATCGCTCGGCTCGAATGTCGCGGCGCTGGCCGCGCGCTATCCCGAGGCGAAGCTGCTGATGGCGCACATGGGCGCCGACTGCCTCCGCGAGCTGAAGCCGATCCAGCCTTATCCCAACGTTTCGGTGGATACCTCCGGTTCGATCTTCCGCCGCGACGATATCGACTACGCGAAAAAACTGCTGGGCGCGGACCGCATCGTGTTCGGCACCGACATGCCGGGGATCAGTTTCCTGCTGAATTACGGCCAGATCGAGGAAGCCGACCTGACGCCGGACGAGAAAAAAGCCGTCTTCGGCGGAAACGCCCTGCGGCTGCTGAAAAGGAGCTGAGAGGAATGAACGGCATCGACGTGAACTGCCTGTGGGGCAGCTGGCCCTTCCGGAAGCTTTATAAAAACAGGTTTGAAGACCTTCTGAAAATTCATTCCGAGACCGGCATCGGCGGGGGCTACGTCTCCTGCATGAACAGCATCTTTTACAACGATCCGTTCGAGGGGGAGGCCGACCTGCACGAGATCCTCCAGGGCTCCGGCGCGTACCGGCAGCTTCTGACGGTCAATCCGACGCTTCCCGCCTATGAATCGGACGTGGAAAAGGGCGTCGAGCGGTTCGGCGTCAAGGGGGTCCGGATCTATCCCGGCTACCATAACTACCGGCTCGACGACCCCTGCATGGAGGGCCTGTGCGCCCTGCTGCGGAAATACCGCCTGCCCCTGATGCTGACGATGCGCCTGGAGGACGAGCGGCTGGATTACCTCTATCTGCCGCGCCGGATCGCCGTTCCCGACGAGCTTCTGAAATTTGCCGGATCGGTCAGGGATATCCCGATCCTGATCATGAACCTGCGCTACGGCGAAATCCTTTCCTGCGAGGACGCGATCCGGAACCAGCCGAACCTTTACATCGACACCTCGGGGATCAAGGACCCCGTCGCCAGCCTGGAAGAGATCACCAAGCATATCGGGGACCGGAAGATCCTCTACGGCTCCCAGTACCCGCTCAACGCCCTGAAAAGCACGCTCTACGAGGTCACGATGGCCGAGATTCCCCGGGAGAGCAAAGACCGGATTTTGTATCGGAACGCGGACGATTTCTTCCATTCCTGAAAAAACAAACCAAAAGGGGATGCACCCGGTCGGCAAGCCGGGCGCATCTTTTCTTCATACGTTATATAAAAAAGGGAAGGCCGTTTGCCCTCCCTCATCTGCCGGTCGGAACTCACAGCCACCGGACCCTGCCCTTGAAGCGCGGGATGTATTTGTCGTTCCATTCGTCGCCGCCGGGGGCGTTGCCGCTCTTCCAGATCGGCACCTCCATGCCCTCCGAGCCCAGAATCGCGCCGGTCTCCATCATCAGGGAATTCAGAATGTAGGCGTTGCAGAAGGTGGAGATCGCGCCCATCTTCTGGCCGATGCCGTTGATATCCATCACGGCGTCGCCGCTGACGATTTTGGAATCGATGTGGTAATCGCAGATTTCGTCGAGATTTTTCCCGGAGCTGTGGCGCGCGGGGTGGTCCGGCGGCGTTTCGCGGGCATGTTCCGCCGAGCTGACGGACACCGTGGTCACGCCGAGTTCCCTGCAGGTCAGCGCCGCCTCGATGCAGGTGGTGTTGATGCCGTAGGCGTTGGCGATGATCAGCAGATCGCCTTTTTTGAGCCCGTTGTCCTCGATCACGATCCTGCCGTATCCCGGGGTGCGCTCGATGGCCATCGAGCGCAGCGCGCCGTTGGAGAGCAGCGTCCCGCCGTCCAGGATCGCGCTGACGTGCATCAGGCTGCCGGCCCGGAAGAACACCTCCATCGCGTTCATGTTGGAGTGCCCGCCCGGCCCCCAGATGTAGATCAGCTTGTCTTTCTCGATCTGGGCGGCCAGCACCTTGGCGACCTTTTTGATGCTGCTTTCCTCTTCTCTGTGAATCCGTTCCAGATATCCCTCGATCTCGCCGAGATACTCGCCCATGATATTTTCCTGCATTGGGATTCCTCTTTCTCCGTATGAAAAATTTTCTGCCCATACGGCGGCGTGTTTTTTGCCCGCCGGAAAGCCGGTGGTTTCGGTTACTATTGAGAAGCCAAGCCTGTTTTTTCCCCACCTCTGGCGGGGGAAAACATTCCTTCTCTCAACCGAAAATGCCGTGAGCGGGCGTGCGGTATTTTTCGAGGAGCTCGACGATCAGCATCGTGTCCCTCAGAATGTGATAGGGGTCCTTGACGGGCAGCGCCACCACTTTGTCGAGGGGCCGGCCCTGCCGGTCGAGGATCTGGATCCATTCGCCGATTTCCCTGTTCGGATTGGGGAAATGACGAAAGACGTATTCCTCGGTCCGCCGGTACCAGCCGCCGAACGCCGGTTTTCCCGTCCGGAGATAGCAGCGCAGGGTCGTGTAGAGCGTCTCCGCGTGCACCCACCAGAGCTTGGTGTCCCAGGTGTCGAGGATCAGGTCCTCGTACGGGTCCCCGCTGCGCCCGCCGTGCGGGGCGTTCCCGTCCCGGTCGAGAAAGCGGTAGACGCCCCCGTATTCCCGGTCCCAGCCGACGGCCATGTTCTTCTCCACGATCCGATCGATCCGCTCCAGAATCGCCGCGTCCCCGTCCTCCACGGCGTCCATGCAGAACCACATGCACTCGTTGCAGTGCCCCGGCGCGATATGCCGTTCCAGCACGGAATTCCCGAAAGCGCCGCTCCGGTCGACCATTTCGCGGATCAGGCCGAGCTTCGGGTCGTAAAAGCCGAACAGGATCTTTTTCATATGGCGCTTCGCGGCCTCCGCGAACTCTTCGGCGCGCGGGTGCCCCAGCTTGCGCAGGGCGTCCCGGACCACGCAGCAGACGTTGCAGAGGATCATCGATTCGCTGTGGGGGGCGAAGCCCTTTTTGACCGGGTACGGCTCCGAGCGGATCTCGCCCCGGCCGAGGTAGGTCATCATCTTGTCGAACAGGCGCAGGCCCAGCTCCGCGGCGTCCGATTTTCCGAACACACGGGCGTATTCCATCATCCCCATGATGACGAAGCAGTCGACAAAGTAGCTGGTGTAAAATCCCTTGCCGGAGATGGATTCCTTTTTGTTGCCGTCCCGGTCCAGCAGATAGGCGCAGACGCCGCCGTCCCCCAGCAGCGCATGGTCCGCGATCAGCCGGAAGGTCTTTTCCGCCTGCCTTTCGTAGCCGGCGCGGTCGATCGAGACCAACCCGCGGCCGCACATCTCGCAGAGCCGGGAGAGGACCCAGAGCATCCGGCCCTGCGACCAGACGTATTTGTCGGTCGAGATCAGGCGCGACCCGTCGTTGGTAAAGCAGGTGAACACGCCGCCTTTTTCGGTGTCGAACGCCTTTTCCCAGAACCGCATCAGGTCTTTTTCGATCAGGTCACGGTACTTTTTCTGCAGCTTTTCCGCATCCATATCCATCCTGCGTTCCGCTTCCTTTCAAGGCCGCTCCCCGGCCGCGCGCCGGAAGAGAATCTTCCCGGACACCATGCAGAGCCGGACGTCGATGTTTTCGTCGAACAGCACGAGGTCGGCGTCGTACCCTTCCGCGATCAGGCCTTTGCGGTCCGCGACGTTCAGCCTGCGCGCGGGCGTCGTCGTCGCCATTTTCACGGCGTCCAGCAGCGGAACCTCGGCGTGCCGGAACATGTTCCGCACCAGCCGATTGCTGGTGGCGACGCTGCCGGCGAAAGCCTGCCGGTCCATCAGCTTCATCACGCCGTCCTCATAGACGGTCTGCACGCCGTTTTTCTGCGTGTAGACGGTGCCTTCCTTCAGGTCCGAGGCGGCGTATTCCAGCCCGTCGGTGATCAGCGAGATCCGGTCGGCGCCCTTGCATTTATAGATCAGCATCAGCAGGGCGGGGGGCAGGTGCTTGAGGTCCGCGATGACCTGCACCGAGAGCTCGTCGCGCAGCAGGCCGGCTTCGACCACGCCGGCGACGCGGTACCCGTTCACCCGGATCACGGAGGAGCAGCCCGAATAGAGATGCGTGACGTCGCTGTACCCGTAAGAAATCGCCTGCACCGCCTGGTCGTAGGTGGCGTCGGAATGGGCGATGGAAGCCAGAATGTTCCGCTTTTGCAGCTCGCGCCCGAGCGGGAGGCACCCGTCCACCTCGGGCGCCGCGCCCATGATCTTGATGCCGTTCCAGCGGTCGAGCAGGCCGAGGTAGGAGTGCTCCGACGCGACGAGGATGTTTTTTTCGTTCTGCGCCCCCCGCTGGAACTTGGAAAGGAACGGCCCTTCCAGGTGGATGCCGAGGATATGGCAGGCTTTGCACTTCGGCTGCGCCTCCCGCACGGCGTCCACGGCTTTTTCCAGGACCGGGATCGGCGCGGCGAGCGTGGTCGGGACGATGGAGGTCGTCCCGTATTTCGCGTGCGCCTCGCACATCCTGACGATCTCGTCCGGGTCGCAGCTCATCACGCCGGCCCCGCCCCCGCCGTGGACGTGCATGTCGATGAAGCCGGGCGCAAGGTAAAGCCCTTTCGCGTCGACGACCTGCGCGCCCTCGGGGAACTCCGCGCGGCTGTCGATGCCGGCGATCTTTCCGTCCCGCACGGCCACGACGCCGTCTTTTCTTTCGAGCGGCGTCAGAATCCTCGCGTTTTTGATGAAAATCATCGCGTCACTCTCCTCCTTTTTCACCGGATTTTTCTTTGAAAGACCGGCTCAGCACTCGCCTTTCAGCGAAAACATCAGCGTCTCGCCGCGGCGCATGTCCAGCTCGATCCGCCGCACGTTGTTCCCGTACCAGCGGCGCTGATAGACTTCGTACGGGCTGCATTCCTCCAGGAAGTAAAGCGTGCGCCTGCCGGTGAAACGGGCGTGGATCGCCACGAAATTCCGGTTTGCAAAAACGCAGTCGTCGGTGTGGGTGTAAAGATGGCAGCCGGAATATTCCGCAAAAGAAGCGAGCAGCTCCGATCTCAGGATCTGCGGCGCGCAGTAGATGCTGGTGAAGCCGCCCGTCCGTTTCACGGCGAGGGCGGGCCTGCCGTCCAGCGCATAGCGGCCCAAAATCTCCGCGTCTTTGTCGTCGATATAGAACGCGGGGTTCATGTAGGGCGGCGGCAGAACCGTGCCCAGCCAGACGTTGCTGTGCACGTCGCGGTCGATGAAGCCGTACAGACGGTCGCGGTCGGCGTACTTTAGGGCCGGGTGCGGCTCCCGGATCACCCGGAAGCGCGGCGAGCGGGTCGCGTCGATGCGGCCGACGGAGATGCCGGTCGTCCTTGCGATGTTTTCGTTGCTCATGCGCTTTTCGGCGTCCGGGTCGATGAAGCCGGGCGCGTAGAGCCAGACGACCGTCGCGCCGTTCCGGGCGGCCTTGCGCCGGATCGCCTCCCGCTCGGCGTCCGTCAGGCAGAAGACGTTGATCATCACGTACATCTTGTAATCCCGCATCCGGGGGTCCGCCATGTCGTCGTGGAAGTAGAAGTCCACCGGCGCGCCGATCCGGCCGAGGTCGGAGGTGCGGTAGTAATCCAGCATCAGGGTGCTGGTGTCCTGCGAGACGTAATGGACGCTCTCCTGATCGTAGATCAGGGCGATGTCGTTTTTCTTCGTGCGGTCGAGGCTGTAGGCGAACTTCGCGATCTCATTCTGGCGCCGGAACAGCCGGTAGATATTTTCGTCCATATAGCGGCCGCCGCCTTCGTGCTGGTCCAGCCACCACGCGTAGGTCTCTTCGCACAGGTTGCGGGCGAAGTCCCGCTTGAGGGTCGCGGCGGTGTCTTCGATCGTATAAAGCCCCATCGCGTCGCGGTAGAAATCGTCCTCGCGGTGCGTGCGGCTGTCCTCCTCGGCGACGAAGATCCGGTTGCGCAGGCGGAACGAGTCGTTCATCTCGCGCTGCGCCACATAGCCGCCCGGCTCCCGGTTGTTGTAGACGCCCGGGGCCGCCAGAAAATCCACCGCGCCGGAATCGAGGATCGGCAGCGTCGCTTCGGCGGTGGAAAAATCGAAGAAATCGGTGCAGCCGTAAGAGCCGTAGAAAGCGCCCACCAGCTTGCCGGCGTACCGCTTTTTGACGGTCTTCGCAAAATGGATGATGGTGTCCGCCGTCCCCCGGTGCCAGGCGTGGTAGAAATCCGCCACGTTCTGGTAATCGTCGGCGTTCAAAAAGACGCCCAGGTTTGCCTTGCGCTTCGGGTTCAGCTCGATTTTCTTGCCGATGATGCGGGGGGCGCTTTCGTAATGCCGCAGCGCGTCGAGAATCAGGCCGTCCACGTGGGTGTAAACGCGGCTTTCAAGATCCGGGATGACCGGGCGGTCGAAATCGGCGTCCGGATTCCTCCAGGCGCGGCGCAGGGCTTCCTCGGTGCCGTATTTCCCGCGCAGATAGGCGGAGAATTCTTTCCGGAAAGAAGGGCTGAAATCCGCGTACAGCTTCTTGTCGTAGTCGGTGAGCGGGTTGATGGGATACCATTCGTTGGTCCCGGCCGCCCCCAGAAAGAACCCGACGATCCTGTCGGCGTAGGGCAGGCCGTCGATCTCGTCGAAGAACTCGCCCAGAGCCCGGTCGCCGTCCCTGCGCCAGGCCTCCGAGCACAGCGAGTACATGCCGGGCAGGGTATAGAGCTTGTCGTTGCTGGCGAGGATGGCCGGCCGGGTGGAGCCGTCGTTGTAGCGCATCAGCTCGTCCCGGTGGGACTCCACCCACGAGACGGGCGGGTTGAGGTAAAGGCGCGCGAAGATGTAGGCCTGCGGCACCTGCCGAAGGAGCATCTCGGCGTCCTTTTTGAACTGGTCGATGCCGCCGGGCTCGGCGTGCTCCGTCCCGTTTTCGTCCGTCCACTTTTTCCCCGGGTCGAACCACCGCGTCACGGCCGGAAGAAAGAAGATCCGGACGCCGGCTTCGCCCAGGCTTTTCAAGTAGGCGGGCTTTTGGATATGGGTCGTCATCCCCATCGGCGGGTACGCGACGCCGTCGATCACGATGGCCGGCTCTCCGTTATGCTTTTCAATACGGGCGACACTCATCAAAAAATCCTCCCTGAAGGAACGCGGCCCTTTCTGAACGGGGCGGAAATCCATCGGTTTCAGTATAGCCGCGCGCCGGTTTCGGTTCTTCACCTATTCTATTTTTAACCTTGCACATTTTGTAAATCGGGGCGCCCTTCCGCGGGGGTCTCCTCGACGGCGACCAGCTCGTAATCCTCCACGTCGACGGAAAAGCGGATCCAATCCCCTTCCCGCACGAACGGGATCTCCTTCGGGCGGAAAAGGGAACGCACGCGCCGGACCGGCTTTTCGGCCTTCAGCGAGACCCGGATGCCCCGGCAGGGGATCAGCTCCCCGATGGGGCGGCGCATCGCGCCCGTGTGGTTGGCGAAGTGGATCAGCCGCCGGTTCCGGCCGGGCTGCAGGCGCAGCTCCACCTCCACCGAGGGGAACGCGCGCTCCACCTGCAGGTCGCCCGGCGTCAGGCGCCGCACGAGGGCGCGCACGGCCTCTTCCATCTCGGGGATCCCGTAGTCCAGATAGGTCTGACCGATCCCGCCCGCGATATAGACGGCCGTCCCGAGGCCGGCTTTCCGCACCGTGATGCAGGGGTATTTCTTCTCGTTGAACGCGCCGTAGCGGCTCTCCATCGGCTCGTACGAAGAGGCCAGCACCCGCGCGTCGCCGGCGTAGGCGCAGCGCAGCGTGCCGGTGGTGAATCCCGCCGACGCTTCGCCGGAGCCGCTCTGCACGAGCGGCCGTTCGCCCTCGAACCTCATGTATCCGCAGCCCGGCCGATAGAGGACGGTCCGCTCCACGCGCCGGATCCCCAGCAGCTTCCGCAGCGGCGAGGCGGCCCGCGGATTCCCCTGCGCGTCGCGCCCGCCGCTTTCCAGCGTGGCGATCAGACAGCCGCCGGCCCGGACGAACGAGCCGATCGCCTCGATCTCCGCGTCGTCCAGGCAGGAGGCGTTGGGGAGGATCAGCGTCCTGAATTTCTTCAGGTCCCCGCCGCGGACGCAGGCCTCGTCGAGGATCGAGAACTGGATATGGGACCGGAAAAGGATCTCCGAGATCCCGTGGAACTCCTTCTGGAAAGAGCCTGCGGCGCGGGGCCCGGAATCCCCCGCGGCTTTCGTGAAGTCGGTCTCGGCCGTTTCCCCGGGAAAATTGTCGGCGGTGCGGTGCGACCAGAGCAGCGCCACGCCGGCCTGCTGCTCTGTGCCCGTGAAAAATTCCTCGTTTTCCGCAAGAAAGCGGTTGAAGCGGAAAGCCGCCTGCCCGGACGGGGTGCGGAAGCCGTCGATCAGCCCGTGAATGCCGTACCAGACGTTGCCGCCGTTCGCCACGGTGGAGGCGTAGAGGAGCGTCGTTTCCGGAACCGTGTGCATCTCCCGCGCCCACGGCTGGTGGTTGCCGGCGTTGAAGATCACGTACGGCTTCCCCTGCGATTTCGCCTCGAGGTATTTCGCAGTCTCCGAACCGTGCCAGACGGAGACCTCGTTCGGGTTCCCGTAGAAGAGGAACCCTCCCTCCGAGCCGATCAGGTCCACATAGGGGAAGACCGCATCCACGGTGCATCCGGTAATATTTTCCACAAGGCCGAGGCAGTTGGCGTACAGAGCGACGTCTTTCCCGCTCGCCCGGATCACGTCCCGCACGTCTTTGACAAAGCGGGCGATATGCTCCGATTTGAACCGGCTCAGCTCGCCGCGCGAGGCGGAATCGATCGGATGGCCGAATTCCTCAGAGAACAGCTTCCGGCAGCAGGCGCAGCGGCAGCCCTCCCGGATGAAGATCGGTCCGTCCAGAAAGATGCCGCGGATATCCTGCTCGAGCGAATCCCGGACGCACTGGAAAAAAGCGTCCCGCCACGGGCTGTTGACGCAGGCGAATCCCGAAAGCTTTCCGTCCGCGCCGGCCTGCGCCCACTCCGGGTGCTCCCGGACGGCCCCGGGCGGGACCATGTGCGCGTTCGCGTACAGAATGATCCCGATGCCGCGGCGGGCGCATTCGGCCGCGTACTTCCGGATCAGCTCGGCGTGCTTCGCCTTGTCGTACAGGCCGTACCCTTCGCGGCCGATCGCGTGGAGCAGCTGCTCCGTGTTGAAGCCGCCTTTCTCCAAGATCGCGGGCACCTTCAGGGTGTCCTCGGGCCTCTGGCCGTACTGGACGGCGGCGATGCGCAGCGGCTTTCCCAGAAATTTCCGTTTAGTCTGGCTCATCTTCGTATCTCTCCTTCAAAAATCCGTGCGGATTGTTAAATTTTCAGAATCGGTCAATTTTTAGAGATGAAACTTTCTTTCCTTTCCCGGTTCCGCCTGTTACAATAGGCGGAAAGGGAGGCCAAAGCATGAAAAAATTTCAGTTTACCGCGGAATGGGGGACCTGGACCGGCTATTTTGCGGAAAAGAACCTGGCGCGCTACGATTTCAGCGGGCATCTGGAAACGGAGGGCGGCGCCGTCCTCAAGGTGGAGCGGATCCGCTTCCCGAAGGACGCCTGGGGACCTTTTATCTTCTCAAAGCAATATTCCGACTACGGCAGAACGGACTGGGAATCCCGCCTCTGCAATTGGTTCGACGGCATCCGCGTGACCGCCGGGGCGGAGGACGGCACCGTTTTCCGGATCGTCACCCGGGAGGGGAGCGTCGCGTTCACCCCCGCCGAACTGGACCGGGAAGGGCACATCGTGCGGCACGTGGGCGAAAAATATTCCATGGCGATCCTCCATATCGAGCCGGCCCGTCCCCGGTGGACCGAGGCCCCGTTCCGGGAGGGGGAAACCCGCCTGTACGGGTCCGGCTTTTCCGGCAGGCAGGCGGAGATGTTCGGGGTCCGCGGCCTGATCCTGCCCCCCGGGGAAAAAGCGTCCGGCGGATTCTCCCTGAAGCTTCCGGCCCCTTCCTCCGGTTCGGACCGCGTCGCCGTGCGCTGCCTGCTGCGCTTCCTGATCTCCGAAAGCCCGGACCGCGAGACGCGCGCCCGCGGCCTGCCCGACTTTTCGCTTCGGATCAACGGGAAAAATGTGTATCAGAACCGAAAGTTCACCACCTATCATGACACCAATTCGCAGTTTTTGGAAGAGGTGCCGTTCGAATTGTCCGGGGACGATTTCATCTCCGGGGAAAACCGCGCGGAGCTGGTCAATCGCGACGGAAAATTTTCCATCCTTCTTCAGATGATCCGGCTGATTCCCGAGGTCCGGTGCCATATGCAGATCGTTTCGTGCCCGAAATGGGCGCTCGCCGGCGTGCCGTTCCGTGTCGCCGTGCGCTGCACGCGCGGGACGGCGAAGATCCGGGCGGAGTTTGACCCCGAGCTTTTCGAGGCGGCGATGCCGGGGACCGAGGTCAGCGTGCGGCACCAGACGTACCGGGGAAAGCTGCACCCGATCCCCGACGACGAGGAATTCATCTGGGAGGGGGAACACGAATTCTTCTTCCGGGCGAAGCGTTCTTTCCGAAACGGAAAGATCCGCTTCACCGACCTCTGGAGCGGCGCTTCGTCCGAGGCCGTGGTGCCGGAGTGCTGGGACGTGCCGCCGGAGCCGGACGTCATGAAGACCGCGGTGGAGATCAAGACCGGCACGCCGTGGGAATATGAGGAGTATATCCGGCAGATCCTCGACGGGCAGCTCGGAAACATGGTCGTCTTCCGCGATTACCACAACCGCTTCACGCATTGGCAGAAGCTGTGGGAGGCCGCCGCGGACTGCCGCAAATACGGGCTCTACACGGACGCCATCAGCATGAAGGACCAGAATATCGTCGCCGCCGCCTCGGCGGAACGCTGCGTCTGCGCGGGCGGCCACGAGTGCACCGGCATCTTCTACGGCTCCCGCCCGCCGCAGAACCTGAGCCGCTCCCTGCGGGACGCGCAGGCCGCTTCCGTGTCCCTTCTGCGCTCGGTGGCGGAGGGGTACCGCATCCCCGGCGTCCCGGTCGCCACCGGCGACGCCAGCGGCGGCAGCCGGAACGCCTATCTGGCCGGGTTTGACGTGCTGCGGCACGAGACCTTCGTCGGCCACAGCCTGCTGATTCTGCCCAACGCGCGCGGGTGCGCCCGGGCCTTCCGCAAAAAGATCTGGGGAGCGCACCTCGCGACCCAGCACAACGCCCAGCCGGAGCTGGAAGACGGCCTGCGCCGCTTTTCCCTGGGGTTCCGCCTGGCGTGGGTGTTCGGCGCGAATTTCATCTATGAGGAGGACTCCCTGTTCCTCTGCTTCAAATATTACCGGATGGCGGGCGGCGATTTTCTGCCGCGCCGTAAGCGCGAGCTCTGCGCCGCCTTCCACCGATACACGCAGACCCACCCGCGCCAGGGCAGGCCCCGGGTGGATATTGCCGTGCTTCAGGGACGGTACGCGCCCCCGTTCAGCGGGATCAGCACGACGAATTTCGGGGACCCGCCCGAGGACGAATCGCTGAAGGATGAAAACTTCCCCGTCTGGGGAACGGCGGGATGCCAAAAGTGGGAGTGGGGCTTCCGCCAGCCGGAAAAGGGGTTCCATCTGCTGGAGCTGCTGGCGCCGGGCATCTGCCTGAGCCCGCTGAATCAGGAGAACCGCAGGATCCGCCGGTTCTTCAGCGGCGATCCGCGCGGCGAGTTCGATTTTCTCCCGGTCGAGGCCGGCTCTTCCGCGTTTTCGGACTATCAGCTCATGCTGCTTCTGAACTGGCATACCATGGAGCCGCAGACCGAGCAGCAGGGGAAGGGCTACTGCAACGACTACGAGCATTTCCTGCGCTATGCGGAAAACGGCGGGACGCTGTTCCTTTCGGTGCCGCACCTGACGACGCGGGCCGACCGGGAATTCCTGCGCGGGATGGACGATCTCAGGCTGATCTACGGCGGCGACGCGGCCGACCTGTGCGGCGTGCGCGTGGTCGGGAAATCCGGCGTCCCGTTTTCTTCCGCCGTCGGGAAAGGCGATTTCGCCGGGGAGGATTTCAGCCGGACGCGCAGGTCCATCCGCCTGCCGAACACCCGGGAGGACGAGGACGGCCCCTGCATGCTGGCCGAGGTGGTGCCGGTCACGGCCGAGGTCGTGGCGGCCGACGCGGCGACCGGGAAACCGCTGGTGGTGCGCAACCGCGTGGGGAAGGGCTTCGTCTATCTTCTGTGCACCTACGCCTACCCGGGGCATGAGGCGCTCAAAACGTTCCTGCCGAATTTCCTCGACGCGCTGATCCGCCGCCACGTCTCCCGCACGGTCTCGGTCGAGGATCCCTCCGGCGACGTGTACTGGTCGGTCTGGAAATCGGACCCCGGCGCCGGGAAGCTGTACCTTCTGAACACCGACTGGACCTCGCCGGGCAACGCCCGCACCGTGACGGTCCGGGCCGGCGGGAACACGTTCCCACTCGAGGCCCGGGAAGGGGAGACCGCGGAGCTCTCCTTCACGGAAACCGCCGCGCTCTACACGGAAGGCGGTTCCGCCGGCCTGACCCTGAGGGAGCGCGGCCGCGGCTCGGCCTCCTACTTTCTCGACGGGTTCGGGAAGGCCGGCCTGTTCGTCGCGGTCAGCCGGGACGCCCGGCTCACGATTGGGGAAGAAAGCCGCACGCTCCGGGCTTCGCCAGAGTTTTACCGTTTCGCGGTCGATTTCGACGGCAAAGAAAGGCATCATATCCCCGTCGTCCTTTCCGACGCCGAATAGGGGGAAAACGTCCGCTACGCGATATTCAGGACCAGCAGCGCCGCGACGCCGGTCAGCAGGCCGGCGACGCCGTATTTGTTGATCTTCTCCTTCAGCACGAGGACTGAGTAAACGGTCACGGCGACCATCATCCCGCCCAGAACGACGGGGAACAGATAGGCGCTCGAGACGCGGGACGAAAGGTAGGTGATCGTCAGGTTTCCGCCGCCGTTGCCGACCGCGAGCGCCAGCAGCGGCAGCGCGGCGGAGCGCAACCCGAGGAGATCCGGACGGATCTCCTTTGTTTTTCCGGAAAGGGCGGCGAGGATCCCATACGCCGCGAACGAGAACACGCAGGCGCTCGAGAAGGCCACCGTCGTCATGGACGAGGCCTCCTCGCCCTTCATGGCCATCTGCTGGGCCTTGACGATCACGGAGAGGCCGCCGTTCAGCAGCCACGTCGCCAGGCACAGCAGGAGCCATTTCCTGTTGCCGCCGCCGCTTTCCCGGGAGCCGGGCACGCTGATGAAATAGAACGCCGCCAGGAACAGCGCGATGCCGGCGGCCGCCGTCCAGCGGAATTCATCGTGCCAGATCAGCACGCCGGCCAGGGACGGGATCACCATGCTCGCGGAGTAAAAAAACGAGGTGTACGAGAGCGGCCCCGTGTGCATCGCGTAATAATAGCACGCGATCGTGGCGATCAGCACGGCCCCGAACAGCACGCCGTACCAGAACGTGGGGGCGCCGATCCGGATCCCTGCGGCGGCGCCCCAGATCCAGAAGCCGACGGCGACCACGCCGCTGAAAGCCCCCGTCTGCAGGATATTGACCCGCAGAGACGTGACCCGGATCTTTTTCATGGCGACGGGCTGGATCCCGAAAAACAGGATGGCCAGCAGAATCAGAGGCATTGTCATAACGGCATTTCATTTCCTTCCGCAAAACAAAAAATCCGCTTCGTCAGTCTTCCTCGAGAAAATCGAAAAAGCGGTCGATCCCCTCGCAGGCGGTCACGCCGGCGTAAAATTCCGCCGGGACGCAGGCGGCGACGGAGAACGCGTTCCCGTCCAGCGAGACGGCCAGAGCCCCTTTCTCGGGCCGCACGGTCAGACGGTGGATTTTCCCCGCGGAGACGGGGAACTTTTTCCGCGCCAGGCATTCCGGCCGCACGTCGCCTTTTTCCGGCTCGAGGCGCCAGACATTCACCCCGCCTTCGTACGCCACGATCTCCCAATGGACCCCGAAGCGGAATTCGCCCGTCGGGCCGCGGCGCACGTCGTCGGTGATCACGATCAGGGGAGCGCCGTACGTCTCGAAAGAGCAGCGGGTCGTCAGGGCCGTCCCGGTTGCGTGCTTCCTCCCCGACAAGATGCTGATGTATTCGTATTGGTCGGAGTTGGGGCCGCGCCGGTTGACGATGCAGCCGTCCTCCTGCGCGAAGCGGGGAAACGACCGGCACTTCGGGGAGTAGACGTACCGGAATCCGGCCGGGTCCCAGCCGCCTTTCCTGAAAACCGTGAGCCTGTTCATTCCGCCCTCGCGTTCAGCAGGCCGCTGCTTTCCGGATCGAGGTAGAGGACGGCGTGGGCATGGCGGCGCAGGATGCTGGCCGGGCAGGCTTCCCCGACGGGCCCCTCCAGCATCCGGCGGACGGCCTTCGCCTTGGTCGCCGCCGGGACGACGCAGAACAGATAGTCCGCCCTCGTCAGGGCCGGGACCGTCAGGGTCAGGGCCTGCGCGGGGACGTCCTCCAGCTTTTTGAAGCAGCCGTCGTGAACCTGCTGGTTGCGGCAGACGGAATCCAGCGAGACCACCTTGACCCGGCGCGGATCATGAAAATCGGCGACCGGGGGATCGTTGAACGCCACGTGCCCGTTTTCCCCCACGCCGAGGCAGACGATGTCCGCCGGGCGCTTTTCCAGAAGCGCGGCGTACCGCCGGCATTCCGCCTCGAGATCGGCGCTTTGGCCGTTCAGATAGTTCACGGATTTGAAAGGCAGCCTGCCGAACAGCCGGTCTTTGAGGAAATTGCCGAACCCCTGGGGGGCGTCGGCAGGCAGCCCGGTGTATTCGTCCATATGGAAGGCGTTGATCCGGCCCCAGTCGATCCCCGGCTCGGCCGTCAGCGCGGCGAGCATCTCGTTCTGCGACGGGGCCGCGGCGAAGATCATGCTGATCTCGTCTTTCCGGCCCAGCAGATCCCGGATCCTGTCCGCGGCGTCGTCCGCGGCGGCGGCGCCCATCGCGGCCCGGCTGCCGTAAATCCTCACGGTGAGAAGGTCTTTTTTCAGCTCTTTCACAGACATCGTATCTCTCCTTTTTATTCCTGAGATGATGGCCGACAGCCGACCGGCTGTCAGCTACAGTGTAAAAGATCGGACGGCATTTTTCTTCCCCTATCGTCTTGCGTTTTTGACGTTTTTCACAATATGCACGCCGAATCGTAAAATAAGGCAAGAATTTTTGTCTCCGGGCCGATATAATGGAGCCGAGTATCGATCCAGCATTCAAAAAGGAGGATTTGCCCATGCAATCGGCCTATCATTTTTTTGACTGCCGCGCGTCCTTCGGGCGGAGGAGCTACCGCGCCCCCGGCACCTTTTATAAAAAGGAAGATCTTCTTAACAAGATGGCGGAGGACTCCATCGAAGGCGCACTGGTCTACCATTCCATGGCGAAAGAATACGACCCCCAGGTCGGGAACCAGATGCTGTGCGACGAACTGGCGGGCGAGCCGAAGCTGCTGCCGGAATGGGTGGTGCTGCCCCACTACACCGGTGAGTTCGATCCGCCGGAACGGCTTTTGAAAAGCATGAAGGAGCACGGCGTCAAGGCGGTCACGATGTTCCCGTCGCCCTCCTGCCAGAATTACAGTTTCGCGGAATTTACGTGCGGTGCGCTGTTCCGGATGTGCGAGGAACACCGCATCCCGTTCTTTATCGACATGGACCAAATGGGCGGCATCCAGGCGGTGGATGCGCTGTGCTCGGCCCATCCGAAACTTCCGCTGGTCGTGACGAAGGTCAATTACCGCATCGACCGGGACCTGTATCCGCTGATGGAGAAATATCGGAATTTCTACATAGAGACCTCGGGATATAAGGTGATGGACGGGATCGCGCAGCTTTGCCGGCATTTCGGCGCGCAGCGCCTGCTGTTCGGCACCGGCATGCCGGAGACCTCCGGCGCCGCGGCCATCGGCCTGATCTCGTACGCCGATATCTCCGACGAAGAGAAACGGATGATCGCTTCGGGAAACCTGAAGAAGCTGCTGGGAGGCGTTCAGTTATGACAGAGATGGCCGATAAGGCGAAAAACGGGCTTCCGATCGACGGTTTCACGATCATCGACTCCCACGACCATTTGGGGAGATGGTTCGCGTTCTATGTTCCGGGCGGCGGGACCATCGAGCGGATGATCGCCCGCATGGACCGGACGGGGATCCAAAAGGTGTGTGTGACCGCCCATTCCTCCATCGGCCCCGATTACGTCTACGGGAACAACCTGGTGATGGAGGCCATCCGGCGCCACCCGGACCGGGTGATCGGCTATGTGACCATCAACCCGAATTACCCGGAGGATATCCCGCACGAGCTGGACCGCTGTTTCGCCGTGAAGGGATTCCGGGGGATCAAGCTGCATCCCTGCTGCCATTCCCAGGAGGTGGATTATAAGAATTACGCGCCCGTGTACGAGGAGGCCGACCGGCGCGGGTGCCCGGTGCTGATCCATGTCTGGGGCGCGGCCAACGTGCGTGAGGTCGACGGCCTCGCGCCGAAATACCCGAACGCCAAATTCATCATGGCGCATACGGGCGGCGACATCAAGTCGATGGAGCTGGCCCTGGACGTGATCAACCGGCACGAAAACGTGTACGGGGACCTCGCCCTTTCCACGCCGGCGGAAGGGAACGTGGAGTGGCTCGTGCGCGAGGTCGGCTCCAAAAAGATCCTCTTCGGGACCGACATGCCCTTCTACGACCCGAGCCACGTCGTCGCCCGCGTGGCGATGGCGGACATCTCCGACGAGCAGAAAAAAGATATTTTCGGGCGGAACATCTCGGCCCTGATGAAGCTGTAAAGCGGCCCGGGGGGCATCGGATAGGAAAAAACGTCAACAGGAAAAGACGATAGGGGAAGACGGACGGAACGGCATCCGGTAAGATGGAGGCGGTTCCAGAAGAAACATTCGTTCGGCAGGGAAGGATGAGAGACTTTATGGATCAGAAGCTTGCAATCGACGGGGGAGCCCCGGTCAGGGAAAAGCCGCTGCCGCCGTTTTATCCGGGTGCCAGCGTCTATGATGAAGAGGAGTCCAACGCGACGGCCGAGGTGATCGCGGCCAAGTCGCCGTTTCGGTTCTACGGGCCGAACTGCCTGGGCAAAACGAAGAAGTTCGAGGCTTTGTTTTCCAAAAAATTCGGCGTCCGGCACGTTCTGGCGGTCACCTCCGGCACCGCGGCCCTGATGTGTGCGCTCAAGGCGGCCGGCGTCGGCGCGGGCGATAAGGTGATCGTCCCGGCCTGCACGTTCATCGCGGCGGCGGGCGCGGTCGTGTGCGCGGGCGGCGTCCCGGTCTTCGCGGATATCGACGAAAGCCTCAGCATCGATCCGGACGACATCGAGCGCCGCATCGACCGCCACACCAAGGCGGTGATCTGCGTCCCGATCCTCGGCAACCCGTGCCGGATGGATCGGATCATGGAGATCGCGAACCGGCATCATCTGACCGTGATCGAGGACGTGGCCCAGTCCTGCGGCTCCTCCTATCAGGGCCGCTTCTCCGGCACGTTCGGGCAGATTGGCACCTTCAGCCTGCAGATGAACAAGATCATCACGACGGGCGAGGGCGGGGCGGTCGCCACGAACGACCCGAAGCTGTACGAGCGCGCGGTGCGCTACCACGACCAGGGCATGTTCCGCGAGCGGGAGGGCTTTCTGAACGTCGACGAGAACGCCGACATCTTCGTCGGCCAAAACTACCGGATGAGCGAGATCTCCGGCGCGGTCGCCCTGGTCCAGCTCGGCAAGCTGGACAGGATCGTCGCCGGGATGAGGAAAAACAAGAAGATCATCAAGGACGGCATCCGGGGCGTGCGCGGGATCGGCTTCCGCACGATCAACGACGAAAAGGGCGACGCGGGCAACGCGCTGATCCTGCTGCTGGAATCGGCCGACAAAGCGGTCGCTTTCTGCCGGGCGATGGGCGCCGAGAACGTCCCGATGAACCGCCTGTACGCCGGCCAGCCCGTCTATATGCAGCCCCAGATCTTCCACCAGCGCACGGCGGACCGCAGCGGCTTCCCGTTCAACCAGTTCGACGAGCCCGTGGTCTACACGGAGGACATGTGCCCGCGGGCCTGTCAGATCCTGCCCAGGAACGCGGTGCTGAACATCGGCCCGACCTGGACGGAGCGGGACGACGAGGACGTGGTCGCCGCCATCCGGAAAGTGGCGGCCCAGCTCCTGTGACCGGAGCCGAAAAAAATACGCAGGCGGACATCCTTCCAAAAGAATGGCCGCCTGCGCGCGTTCCGGCCGTCAGCCCTCGGAGCGGTTCGCTTTCCGGAATTCCGTCGGGGTCAGGCCCACCGCGTTCTTGAACGTGCGGTTGAAGTGGTTCACGTTCTTGAAGCCGGACTCGAAGCAGACGTCCACCACGAGCTTCTCCGTGTTTTTCAGCAGGTCCATCGCGTGCTCGATGCGCCTGGAGTTGAGGTACTCGACGAACGTCTTGTTCGTGATCAGTTTGAACAGATAGCTGAAATAAGACTGGGAAAGCATCGCGACCCGCGAAATCTCCTCGATGGAGATCGGCTCCGGATAGTGGCGGTCGATAAAGCCGATCGCCTTCATGATCGCGTCGCGGTGCCGGTCGTACATCGCCATGACCTCGGACTGCCGGGACACGTTTTCCCGGAAATACCGGCCCACCAGGACCAGCAGCTTGAGGATATCCGCCTTGATCGCCAGAAGGTAACTGTCTTCCTTCCGGTTGTATTCGGAATAGATTTCTTCGAGCAGCGTTTCCACCTTCAGCTGCTTATCCCCCGTCAGGTTGAGGCGCGGCCTCACGTTGCGCTCCGACACCAGAAAAGGCTCTATGTAGTAAAAATCGAAGAAGGTCGAGTTCGCGTCCACGTCGCGGGTCTGCCTGCTGTAGTTGCCCAGGATGAATTCCGTGGAGAATTCAAGCTCTATGAGCTCGAAATCGGCCCCCGGAACGTCCACCAGCTGATGCGGGATAAACGGGGGGATGATAAAAATATCCCCTTTGACGAGCTCGTACTGCGAATGGCTGATGCGGTGGAGCAGTTTTCCGCGCAGGACGTAGTTCATCTGGATCATCTCGTGCCGGTGCAGCGGGGAAAGCTCGTTCGGGTGGACCTTCCGGATAAAAACCGGAAGATTGTTGTGGTTGTCTTGGAGCGTGTAGACGACGATGTTTTTGTACTCGTCCCGGTCCAGGTCGGATATTTTCATCTTTGCTTCCTCCCCGAAGAAAAGAATGGTCTCTCTTGCCGGTCGCCGCCCTTATTATACTTCCGGGCGGCGCGATTTTCAAAACCCGGCCCCGGCGAGCGGGCGGGCGCCGCGCGGCGTTTTCTCGGAATGCCGGACGCACAGAGGCTTTTTCCGGGTTTTTGGCTTTTTTCGGGGCTGGACCGGGGAAGAGGCGCTTTTATGATAAAGTAAAGCGAAGGCAAAAATCGGTTTTCTGAAAATCTGGAATGGAGGTTCCTATGGCAGCGGAAAACACTTTCGGCGGGGATCACCGCCCCGCGGCGCCGGACCGGCGCGTCGCTTACCAGGACTGCGCCGCCGAGCTGGCCGGCGATCGTCTGACGGTGAGAAATTCCAAAATCGAGCGGACCTGGCGGATCGCGGCCGGCGGGCCGGTCCCGCTTTCCGTTAAGGACGGGGAGTCCGGAGAGATCCTGACGCTGCCCGAAACGGAAGACCTGTGCCCGGCCGTGACCGGGGCGGACGAAAAGCCGGCGCTTTCGCTGGAGGGCGCGCAGGACGACGACTGCGGCTTCGCCCCGCCGCATCTGCTCGCCCGGCTCACGCTCGCCCGCCGGAAATTCGCCCTGCGGTACGAGTTCGCCGTGTATCCGGGAAAGCCCGTGATCCGCACGCGCATCTCGATCCGCGGGGCGTCGGATACGCCGCTGAAGAGCTGCGCGCTGCTCGACGCGCTGACGCTGAGGGAAAAGCACTGCGAGTGGAGGAACGTCTCCCTGCGGGCGGTCACCGATTTTCACAACAACCTGGTCCGGACCGAAACGGGGCTGTTCTACCGGAACGAGACCGACCGGCTCTCCGGGAATATCCTGCGCGTCCACAGGACCCTGCAGAACGACGGGATCATCCTGATCAAAGAG
This sequence comes from Caproicibacter sp., assembly GCA_036844765.1. Lineage (GTDB taxonomy): Bacteria > Bacillota > Clostridia > Oscillospirales > Acutalibacteraceae > Thermocaproicibacter. Next base: position 51,134 of record DAIUFE010000001.1, read on the forward strand.
GCGCCGGCCGACGAAGAGCAGGTGCGGTATATCGGCTACGATTTTACGGTGGCCTCCGACCGGATCGCCGTTTCCTCGGCCGGGTTCCTGGTCTCCGACCTCAAGGAAGAGGAATGGGTCTCACTCTACGGGACGGCCCTGTGCCGGTACCGGGGCGGGGACGAAGCCTTCTATCGGGCGCTGCGGGAATACCACGAGGCGAGGCACGCCTTCCGGCCGGAATTCGACGGAGCCGTGACCAGCAATACCTGGGGCGACGATTCGGGCGGCCGGAAGATCGGGGAAGACTTTCTGCAAAAGGATCTGGACGCCGCGCACGAATGCGGGGTGACCCGGTACCAGATCGACGCCGGCTGGGACACCGGCGAGACCGACGGAACCGGCAGAAGCCTGTGGAAGATCAATTCCTCCGCGCTGCCGCACGGGCTGGAGCGCCTCCGCGCGAAGGCGGAGCGCTACGGCATGAAGCTGGGCCTCTGGTTCGTCCCTTATACCGAGGGCGGGAACCAGTACGGCTGCTACCGCGAGGACGCGCAGACCCTGATCGGCCTGCACCGGGACCACGGCGCCGATTTCTTCAAGCTGGACGGTTTCAAGCTGACGGATTACACCTCCACCTGCCGCTTTGAGAAGATGATGAGGCTCGTGCTCGAAGGCACGGGGAACTCCGTCTTTTTCAACGTCGATATCACCAACTGGCCGCGGACCGGCTTTCTCGGGGCCGCGCAGTACGGCAACCTGTTCTTCGAGAACCGCTATACCGACCGCCTCAGTTATTACCCGCACGCCACGCTGCGGAACGTCTGGATGCTCTCGCGCTATCTGCCCGCTTACCGCCTTCAGGCGGAATTCCTGAACGTGGCCCGGAACGCGGAAAAATACGAGGCCGAGGAGCCGGGGGACGCGCTGGCGCCTTCCCGCTGCGGGCAGGTCTACGCGCTTGCCGGCATGCTGTTCGCCAGCCCGCTGGTTTGGATGGAACCGAGCTCGCTGGGCGCCGGGGAGAGGAGCGGGCTCAAGGAGCTGCTGAACGCCGCGGCCGCCGCCCGCAGCGGCGCGCTGCGCTCCCCGGTCCTGCCGATCGGCGAAGCGCCGAACGGCGCGCATTTCACGGGGTTCCAGGCGGCGGAAAGCGCCGGAAGCGGCTGGCTGCTCTTTTTGCGGGAGGCCTGCCCCGGTTCCGCCTTCCGGTACGGTCTGTACGGGGGGGCCGGCAAAGGATTCCGATTCACGCGGATCGTCTCCAACTGCGGGGATCGCGTTTGGGCCGAACGGGAGGCGGAGGTCACCGTTTCGCTGGACCGCAGATTCGGCTTTGCGGTTTATCGGTATGAAAAAAAGGAACCGGGACCTGTTGACAACGAAGTCCGCCCCTGTTATACTGGGAAAAATTAAAAATCCAAAGGACAAGGAAGCCCTCTCGATCCAAAGGGAAGGCTTCCTCTTTTTTGCGCCGAAAAGGCGGCGGAGGCATCCGGAAGCGGGGGATGGAACGGCGTTTCAGCCCTGTTTTCGACCTATATTTTCCATTTTTATAATTATTGAAAGTAAAGTTCTGAAAATGATAGTTTACTCGGCGGGGCTCGTGCGTGTATAATATCCTTACAAAAGTACCGTCATAGTGCACAAAACAACCTATAAAGTCATAAATAGTAATATAAATAATTGTGAGGGAATGAGCCTATGGATATGACCAAGAACCTTACCGGGAGCGCAGATGTGCCAAGACGGTCAAAAAAATGGAAGCTTGTGCGGAAGAACTGGCAGCTTTATCTGTTCGTTCTTCCCGCCTTCCTCGCCTTCGCGCTTTTTTCCTACGCGCCGATGTACGGGGTCCAGATCGCTTTCAAGGAGTATAATCCCGGTCTCGGTATCTGGGGCAGCCCGTGGGCGCAGCCGTGGTACCGGTATTTCAAGCTGTTTTTCGATTCCGCATGGTTTACGACCACGCTGAAAAATACGCTGACGCTGTCTTTCTACATGTTTATTCTGGGCAACATCCTTCCGCTTCTGCTGGCCCTGATGATCAACGAAGCGAAGCATATGGCCTTCAAAAAGACGGTGCAGACCGTGACCTACATGCCGTATTTCATCTCGACGGTCGTCGTCGTCGGCATGATCAACCTGATGTTCGCGGATAAAGGCGTGGTCAACCAGCTGATCCAGCTGCTCGGCGGGACGCCGTTCCAGTTCCTCACGAGCGACGCGGCGTTCAAGCACCTCTACGTCTGGTCGGGCGTCTGGACGGGGACCGGCTACGGCTCCGTCATCTACTTCGCCGCCCTCTCCAACGTTTCGCCGGAGCTTCACGAGGCGGCCATCATCGACGGGGCGAACCGGTTTCAGCGGATCTACCATATCGATATCCCCGCGGTGATCCCGACGTTCGTGATCCTGCTGATCATGGGCGCGGGCTCGATCATGAACGTCAGCTACGAGAAGGTGCTGCTGATGCAGAACCCCACCAACCTTTTGGTTTCGGAGGTCATCAACACCTACGTCTATAAGGTGGGGATCCTCCACACCCAGTACAGCCTGTCTTCCGCCGTGGGCCTGTTCAACAACGTGATCAACCTGATCCTCCTGCTGATCGTAAACAAAGTCGCCGGCAAAGTCGGCGAGACGTCGCTCTGGTAAGGGGGAGGAAAACAACCGTGACGATCAAGGAAACAAAGGCCGATAAAATCTTCAGCGCGGTCAACGCGCTGGTGCTGATCCTCATTCTGGTTTTCTGCTTTTATCCGATCTGGTTCGTCCTGTGCGCCTCCATCAGCAACCCGACTCTCGTCAACAGCGGCAGGGTCGTGCTTTACCCGCAGGGGATCACGTGGGTGGGGTACCAGTCGCTGTTCCGCGAGCCGATGGTCGGCATCGGCTACCGCAACACGATCTTCTACACCGCCGCGGGCACGCTGATCAACCTGGCGGTGACGCTGCCGGCCGCCTACGCGCTTTCCCGGAAGGATTTCGTCGGCAGGAACGTCCTGACGGGGATCTTCCTCTTCACCATGTTTTTCAGCGGCGGCATGATCCCCAGCTACCTGGTCGTGCAGAAGCTGCACATGGTCAACACCATCTGGGCGATGCTGCTGCTGGGCGCGACAAGCATGTACAACATCATCCTGTGCCGCACTTTTTTCGCCAACAGCATCCCGGCCGAGCTGCAGGACGCCGCCGAAATCGACGGCTGCTCGAACTTCCAGCTTTTCACGCGGATCATCCTTCCGCTTTCCAAACCGATCATCGCGGTGATGACGCTGTTCTTCGCGATCTCGCACTGGAACTCCTACTTCACCGCGCTGCTGTATATCACGAACGACAACCTGAAGCCGCTGCAGCTCGTGCTGCAGAACATCCTTGTGCAGAGCGACGTGATGACCCAGATGATCGAATCCGGCCAGCTCGACGCCGGGCTGATGGAGGAATCCATGCGCATCAAGCAGCTGATCCGCTATTCCCTCATCGTGACGGCCTCTCTGCCGGTCATGTGCCTGTATCCGCTGGTGCAGAAATACTTCGTCAAGGGCATCATGATCGGCGCGGTCAAGGGGTGATCTTAACGCCGGGAGGCTTAAGATAAAGTTTCCGAACTTCCAAATTATCATTAAAGGAGGACGAATGATGAAAAGATTCAAAAAAGCGGCCGCGTGGGCTCTCTGCGCGGTTCTGCTCGCCGGCATGTTCGCCGGATGTTCCAACAGCAACGGCGCGTCTCCGTCGTCGGGCGGCGGAACGGCTTCCACAGGGAGCGCGGAGCCCGGTTCCGGCGTGCCCGATTCCATGAATCCCGTGGGGCAGTTCCCGATCACGAAGGAAAAGATCACGGTGAAGGCCATGGCCGCCGTCAACAGCGAGATGGCGAAGGACTGGAACTCGCTCGAGGTGTTCCAGAAGCTCGAAAAGCTCACGAATATCCACTGGGACTTCGACTACGTCGATGCCAAGACATTCCTGGATCAGCTCAGCATCCGCATGGCGGGCGATGATTTCCCCGAGGTGTTCCTGATGGGCGGCATGACGAGCGACACGGAAGAGGCCTACGGTCCCTCCGGCAAGCTGCTGGACCTGACCGACCTGATCGCGAAATACGCGCCTCATCTGGCGAAGATCCGCGAGGAGAATCCGACCATCAAGCTGGGCACCACGGCTCTGGACGGGAAGATCTACGGCCTGCCGTACTTCGCGGAATCCTCCGGCAACGTGCCCGTGCTGTCTTTCTTCGATGAGCAGTATATGAAGAACGTGGGGGTCGAAAAGGTCCCGGAGACGACCGACGGGCTTTACGCCCTGCTGGAGGCCTTCCGCGACAAGGACCCCAACAAGAACGGCAAGAAGGACGACATTCCGTTCTCCTGCCAGGGCGTCGGCTATCTGCGGACCATCCTGCAGCCCGCGTTCCAGGGCTACACGGGCGGCAGCGCCGCCGGCGAATGGGATGTAGACGACAGCGGAAAGGTGATCTATCTGCCCGAGGAGAAGGGCTACAAGGAATACCTCGAATACTGCCACAAGATGTTCACCGACAAGCTGCTCGATTCCGAATTCCTGACCCAGACGGCGGACCAGGCGAAGGCGAAGGTTCAGTCCGGCATCGTCGGCTTCTACAATCAGACGCCGACCATCCTCGCGGGCACGGCCCTTGAGAAAGATAAGCAGATCTGCCTGCCGCCGCTGACCTCCCAGACGAACGACAAGAAAGTCGCTCAGGCCCCGAAATACCTCTCCACCACGAACGGCCTCATCACAAAGAACTGCAAGAACCCGGAGGCGGTCGTGAGCTGGTTCGACCTGTTCTACCGCAAGGAAGGCGAAGAGGTGGAGGGCTTCTGCGGCAAGACCTCCCTGCTCGGCTACGAAGGGGAGCAGTGGAAATACACGGATTCCTCCAAGACCAAGTATCAGTTCATCGACCCCGTCAAGAGCTACATCCAGCTCAACCAGACCGTCATGATCACGTTCGGCCTGCCGGCTTACATCAGCAACAAGGCCGTCCAGGTCGGCAACAAGCTGATGGAAGACAAACTGGAGGGCGGCGCGAAGAACCAGGCCCCGTATTATAAGGAAGCCTATCCGCTTTTCGTCCGCTACACGAAGGACGAATCCACGGAGGCGGCGCTGATCACAACCGACCTCGACAACTACCAGCTCATGATGGAGGGCAAATTCATCAACGGGCAGGAGAGCCTCGACAACTTCGACGCTTTCCTTCAGAATCTGAAGAAATACCGCGTGGACGATCTGAAAAAGATCAAGCAGGCCGCCTACGACCGGTATATCAAGAACAAGTAATCTTTCCGGGAGCCAATGCAGGCGAAGCCCCCTGCCGCGCTGAGATCCATCCGCGGCAGGGGGCTTTTCGTGCCCGCCTCAGTTTTCCGGCTCGTTCAGGATCCTCCACTGCTTCCCGATCGGGCGGAAGGCCAGCAGCCCGTAAACGGCGGCCCAAAGAGCGGCGAGAAGAGGGGCGCCGGCCGCGTGTATTCGCTGCAGGAACGAGACGGCCGCGGCGAGAGCCACGTTGAGAAGGGTGATCCGCAGCAGGGACCGCCACGGGAAAATCCGCCGGAACGGGATCGAGATGCATTTGCAGGTGAAGACGAGCTGGATGAGATTGATCACGACGATGCAGATCAAAGTCGCCACGGCCGGCCCGACGAAGCCCCACAGGCGATAACAGAGGAAGCTGAGCCCGACGTTCAGGGCCAGGGACGCGACCGAACTGTAAAAGATGAAGCGGGTCCTGCCGATGCAGTTCAGGATCATGCCGAAATAGGTGGTGCGCAGAAGCGAAACCAGGCAGTAGACGCGGAACACCGCCGTACCGCCCGCGTATTTTTCGGAATACAGCAACACAATGATCTGCGGGGCGAACACAAAGAATAACGAAACGAAAAAACAGAATAGCAGATAGACCAGCCGGATCGTATGCCCCCAGAGCCGGACGGCGTCCCCGTAACGCCGCCGGTCGAGCAGCCGGACGATCCGCGGCATCAGCACCGCCGTCATTGCGGCGGAAATGATGGTGATCGGCATCTCCTGCGCGGCGTTCGTGAACACCGCGAGCTGCTCCGTGCTGAAATAGTTGGAGATGATCAGCTTGTCGAGCTGGATGCTGACGGTGCCCACGATGCCGGCCAGCCCGAGCGGAACGGAGAACCGGACGATGCTCCCGATCAGGGATCTGTCGATCCGGATCTGCAGCCCGCCGGAAAGCCGGCGGACGATCGCGTAGACCGCCAGCGCGCAGAGGGAATCGGCGGCGACGAAAAGCGCCATGTACTGGTGAAAGCTTAGATGAAACAGCCAGGCGGCCAGAATCACGGCCAGCAGAAGGACGCTGCTCGAGATGCGGAAAACCATCAGCCTGGAGGTCTTGTGATAAACTACGAGGATGTTGTCGACGGAGTTGATGATGATGTTCATCCACGGGAAAGCCGCGAGCACATAGGCGAGACCGGTGACGGCAGGGTTCCGGAAATAATCCGCGATCGCCGGGGCGAGGGCCGCGGCGGCCGCGCCGGCCAGAAGGCCCAGAAAGGTGTTCAGGGTATAGTAGGTGGAAAGAAAGCGGAGCCGGTACCCCGGGTCGGTGTCGCGGGAAAGGAAAAAGCTGCTGCATTCCGGCATTCCCATGCTGAACACGGTGAGGAACAGCGTGCCCGTCACCTGAATCTGGGAGTAGGTGCCGTATTCCGCAAGCGAAAGGATGCGGGAAAGGATCATCGACGTGATCAGCGTGATCCCATAGGTGATGCTTTTGGACAGCGTCAGCTTGGAGACGTCGGCGGCGATGGAAGTTTTGGCCATGCGGTCTTCCTCCATATGGATTCCAAAATCTTTCGGCGGATTCCGTGTTCCGCGCGGAACCGAGCCTTCGTCCAGTATAGCCGTCCGCGGGCGGGAAGTCTCCGCGTATTCTTCGCTCATTCCATGCGTTTTCTGCAATCCTTGCCAGCAGAACGGCGGGAATTCCATAGCCGGCCGTAGACCCGTTTCAGTCTAACAGAAGTAGACTCCATTGTCAGCATGCATCTTTCGAGCGGCCGCATTTATTCATCAAAAAACGTGAAAAATCTATTGACATTATTACTAATAATATAATATTATTAAATTTATTTTTATAAAATAAATAAAATTTAATTATTTTTGCCCTGCGGAGGGAAAGTTTGAACCGCGGGAGGGGGTAGAGTGAAGGAATGTTTCCCTCCGACCGTAAAGTCGTGGTATAATGATGAAACGAAGGTGATTTTTATGGAACAGGAGAAACAGGGGTCGGTTTCGGAAGAAGACCTGCGCATGATGCGCGAGATGCAGCAGAACGAAGCGGACGAGTCGGAAATCTACCGCCGGATCGCGGCGCGCGCGAAAGACCAGAAGAACCGGGAGGTGCTCCTGCGCCTTTCGAGGGAAGAGAACACCCACGCCGCCGCGTGGCAGGCCCATACGGGGCTGCAGCTGCGGCCCCGCGCCGGGCGCGTCTTTTTCCGGATGCTGGTCGTAAGGCTGTTCGGCTTTACATTCGCGATCAAGCAGATGGAGAACGGCGAAGGGACCGCGCAGGAAAAATACGAGCGGCTCGCGCGGGACGTGCCGGAGGCGAAGCAGATCCAGCAGCAGGAAAAAGAGCACGAAAACGCGCTGATCGGCCTGCTGGACGAAGAGCGGCTGAGGTACGTCGGCTCCATGGTGCTGGGGCTCAACGACGCGCTGGTGGAAATGACCGGCACGCTGGCCGGCCTGACGCTCGCGATGCAGAACACGCGCCTGATCGCGCTTTCCGGCCTGATCACCGGCATCTCCGCCACGCTTTCTATGGCGGCCTCGGAGTTTCTCTCCGCCAAAAGCGAGGGCCGCGCGGATGCGGCGAAATCGAGCGTCTATACCGGCGTCACCTATCTCGTCGCGGTTGCGCTGCTGATCCTGCCGTACCTGCTGTTCGCCCCGCGGTACTACCTGCCCGCGCTGGGCGTGATGCTGGGCATCGTGATCCTGATCCTGGTGGTGTTCAACTATTACATCGCGGTGGCGAAGGACATGTCCTTCGGAAAACGGTTCGGGCAGATGGCCTGCATCAGCCTCGGCGTCGCCGCGCTCTCGTTCCTGGCCGGCCTGTTCATGAAGAACGTGATGAACGTGAATCTGTGAGCGCGCTCCGAATCTTCACGGCGGACGTTCCTTTTTCTCTCTTATGAAGAAAGCCTCTGTGCGTCCTTCCGCCCGGCGTTGCCCAAACTGTTCAAAAAAAAGAGGGCTTCGGGCGGGAAATCATCCATGATGGACCTATAATTCCGATCCGAAACATGGTATTATTTAACATGTTTTATGGGAAGCGAAGCGGAAGAACGGTTGAGGCGGACCTTGCGCGCAGGAGGGGAACATGAGATATAAGTTTGTTTCGGACAGCCACGTCCATACGGATTGCTCGCGGGACGGAACGGATCCGGCGATGATGATCGGCGAGAGCGCCGTGCGGCTCGGCCTGTATTCGCTGACCATCACCGACCACTGCGAATGCAACCGCTACGAAGCGGACGGGTACGACAAATCCATCCGGCAGTCCTGCTTCGAGACCCGTAAGGCCGCGGCCGCTTTCCTCGGCCGCCTGCACCTGTACTGCGGCATGGAGCTGGGGCAGCCGACGCAGGACGAGGCCGCGGCCGGCGACGCTCTCGGCGCGTGCGGCTTCGATTTCGTGCTGGCCTCCGTGCATAACGTGAAGGGAAAAAAAGATTTCTATTCCCTGGATTATGCCCGGGAAAGCGTCGACGACCTGCTGAACCGGTATTTCGACGAGCTGCTCGAGACCATCGAATGGGGCCGCTTCGATTCTCTGGCCCATCTTACTTATCCGTGGCGGTACATCGCCGGCGAGCACGGCATCCGGATCGATCCGGAACGCTGGGCAGGCAGGATCGACGAAGTCCTGAAGCTTCTCATCCGGAAGCGGAAGGCGCTGGAACTGAACACCTCCGGTTACCGCCGGAAGCTCGGCGTCCCGCTGCCGGGCTTTTCCGTCCTGCGCCGCTACCGGGAACTGGGCGGCAGGCTCGTGACCCTCGGCTCCGACGCCCACCGCTGGGCGGACGTGGGCGCCGGCATCGAGCAGGGCCTCGCGCTCCTGCAGAAGGCCGGGTTCGATCATTTTACGGTGTATGTGTCCCATCAGCCGAGGGCGCTGCCCATCTGCTGAAAATCAAAAGGGAGGTCGCTGAAATTGGATCAGCTTTTAAGCTTGCTGAGCGAGAACGCGCGGCTGTCGAACGCGCAGCTCGCGGCCATGCTGAACGTTACGGAGGCAGAGGTCGCGGACCGGATCGCCCGATATGAAAAAAACGGCGTGATCCGCGGGTACAAGGCCCTGGTGAACTGGGAAAAGGTCGATAAGAACAAGGCGAGCGCGCTGATCGAGCTGCGCGTCACGCCCAAGCGCGACCGCGGCTTCGACGAGATTGCGGGCCGCGTCATGCAGTTCGAGGAGGTGGAAAGCGTCTACCTGATGTCCGGCGGATACGACCTTGCGGTGATGGTGCACGGCAAAAGCATGCAGGAGATCGCGATGTTCGTGATGCGCCGGCTTTCCACGCTGGATTCCGTCCTCTCGACGGCCACCCATTTCATCCTGACGCGCTATAAGGACGGGGGCGTCGTCCTGAACTCCTCCGAAGTGCAGGACGAGCGGGGGAGTGTCTTCAGTGACTGATGATTCGCGCGTTCTGAACCGGGAGGTGCGGAACCTGAAGCCCTCGGGCATCCGCCGCTTCTTCGACATCGCCAACGAGATGGACGACGTGCTCTCCCTTTCGATCGGGGAGCCGGATTTCCTCACGCCCTGGCACATCCGGCAGGCGGGCATCCGGTCGCTGGAGGACGGCAAAACATGGTACACGCCCAACCGCGGCTTCCTCCGCCTGCGGGAGGAGATCTGCCGCTTTCTGAAGATGCACTACCAGCTCGAGTACGACCCCAAAACGCAGGTGGTCGTCACCGTGGGCGGCAGCGAGGCGATCGACCTCGCGCTGCGCAGCCTGGTCAACACCGGCGACGAGGTCCTGATCCCGGAGCCGTGCTTCGTCTGCTACCGGCCGCTGACCGAGATGGCGCGCGGGGTGCCCGTGGCCGTGGAGACCCGGCAGGAAAACGGCTTCCGCCTCACGCCGCAGGCCCTGCGGGAGAAGATCACGCCCAGAACGCGCGTGCTGATCCTGCCGTACCCCAATAACCCGACCGGGGCGGTGCTGCACCGCGCGGACCTCGAGGCGATCGCGGAGGTTGTAAAGCGGAACGACCTTACGGTGATCTCGGACGAAATCTACAGCGAGCTGACTTACGGCGACACGCGGCACGTCTCTGTCGCCGCGGTGGACGGGATGAAGGAGCGCACCGTGGTGATCAACGGCTTTTCCAAGACCTTCGCCATGACGGGGTGGCGCCTCGGCTACGCCGCGGGTCCGGAGCCGATCATTTCCCAGATGACCAAGCTGCATCAGTACGGCATCATGAGCGCGCCGACCACGGCGCAGTACGCGGCCATCGAGGCGATGAAAAACGGCGAGGCGGACATCGCCGGCATGCGGAGCCAGTACGACATGCGCCGCCGCCTGATCGTGACCGAGCTGAACCGGATTGGGCTGAAATGCTTCGAGCCGGAGGGCGCTTTCTACGCGTTCCCCTCCATCCGGAGCACGGGGCTTTCCTCGGAGGAGTTCTGCGAAAAGCTGCTGTACGCCGAGCGCGTCGCCGTGATCCCGGGGAACGCGTTCGGCGCCTGCGGAGAGGGATATGTGCGCATCTCGTACTCCTATTCCATCGCCCATATCGCGGAGGCCCTTTCCCGCATCGCGCATTTCATCCAAACGCTGTGACGGAGGAATGGACGCAGGCCGCAGCCTGCGCGAAGATCAACCTGGCCCTCGACATTACCGGCCGCAGGGAGGACGGCTACCATCTGCTGCGCACGGTGATGCAGAGCGTTTCGCTGTGCGACCGGGTGGCGCTGGCCGCCGCGGAGCGCGGAAAAATCGAAGTGAAATGCGACGGCCCGGACGTCCCCGGCGGCCCGGACAACACGGTGTTCCGCGCCGCCGAGGCGTTTTTTCAGAGAACCGGGATCGGGGGCGGGGCGCGTTTCCAGATTCGGAAGCAAATTCCCCGGCAGGCGGGGCTGGGCGGCGGGAGCGCGGACGCCGCGGCGGCCCTCCGCCTGCTGGACCGGCGCTTCGGCGCCGGCCTTTCCGCGCGGGAGCTGCGGGAGATCGGCCTGAAGGTCGGCGCCGACGTGCCGTTCTGCGTGGAGGGGGGGACGGCCCTCGCCGGGGGAATCGGGGAAGAGCTGGAGCCGCTGCCCGCGCTTCCGCCGTGCGCGATCGTCATCTGCAAGCCGGGGCGCGGCGTCTCCACGCGGGAGGCCTACGAGGCGTTCGATCGCTCCGGGCAGTCCGGGAGCTTTTTTGCCGACTCCGCGGCGGAAGCTTTGCGCTCCGGGAGCCTTTCGGCCGTTGCCGGGTCTCTCGGCAACGCGTTCGAGGCCGCCTGCCCGGTCCCAGAGGTGCGCAGGATCGAGGAAGCGATGCTTTCCCGCGGCGCGCTGGGCGCCTGCATGACCGGCAGCGGCTCCGCCGTTTTCGGGCTGTTCGCTTCGGAGAACTCCGCGGTGCGCTGCGGGGACGCCCTGCGGGAGGAATTTCCGGAATGCTTCCTGTGCCGGCCCGTTTCCCGGATTTTCTGAACCGGGCCGCCGTGCAAAAATTTCTACTCAGGACGAAAGGGGAGAGCTCAAGATGCAAACCGTCGAACAAAAGATCGCGGAGCTGAAAATTCTGCCCGTGGTCCGGCTGGAGCGCGCGGAGGATGCGCTTCCGCTGGTCAGGGCTCTGGCCGGGGGAGGGATCCCGGCGGCGGAGATCACCTTCCGCACGGCCTGCGCGTGCGACGCGATCCGCGCGGTCGCAGCGGGGGAGCCGTCCGTGCTGGTCGGCGCGGGCACCGTGCTCAATGCGCGTCAGGCCGGGGACGCCGTCGCGGCCGGGGCGAAATTCATCGTGAGCCCCGGGCTGGACGAGGAACTGGTCCGGTTCTGCCGAAAAAAGGGCGTCCCCGTTTTCCCGGGGTGCGTCACGGCCACCGAGGTGCAGCGGGCCGTCAACCTGGGGCTGACCACCCTGAAGTTTTTCCCGGCGGAGCAGGCGGGCGGCCTGAAAACGATCCGGGCGCTTTCGGCCCCTTTCGGGCAGGTCCGCTGGATGCCGACCGGCGGCGTGAATCCGCGGAACCTGAAGGAGTATCTGTCGTTTGAAAAAGTGATCGCCTGCGGCGGGAGCTTCCTCACGAAGCCGCGGGACATCGCGGCCGGCAACTGGGAAGAGATCGCCTCCCTCTGCCGCGAGACCGTGCGGCTGATCCAAAGCGTTTCCGCCGCAGGGTAGCGGAACAAAGGGGAAAACGAAGCGCCGGCTGCCGAAAAGCAGCCGGCGCAATCCGACGAGAAAAAATCCGGTTCAGAGGGTCCCGAAAATCCGGTCGCCCGCGTCGCCGAGGCCGGGCACGATGTATCCCTGCTCGTTCAGGTGGTCGTCCACGGCGGCGCAATAGAGCTGCACGTCCGGGTGCGCGGCGGTGAACGCCCGGATCCCCTCCGGGGCCGCGATGATGCACATGAACTTGACGCATTTCGGGCGGCTGCGCTTGATGATGCGGACCGCGTCGATCGACGAGCCGCCGGTCGCGAGCATGGGGTCGAGCGCGATGACCTCGCGCTGCTCGATATCGTGCGGCAGCTTGCTGTAATACTCGACCGGCTGAAGGGTCTTCGGGTCGCGGTAAAGGCCGATGTGGCCGACTTTCGCGGCCGGAACGAGGGTGAGGACGCCGTCCACCATGCCGAGCCCCGCGCGGAGAATGGGAACGAAAGCCAGCTTTCTCCCCGCGATCACCTTCGTCCTCGCCACTCCCACGGGGGTCTCGACCGTCGTCTCCTCCAGCGGAAGATCGCGCGTCGCCTCGTAGCACAGCAGCATGGCGATCTCGCTGACCAGCTGCCGGAAATCCCGCGAGCCGGTGTTTTTGTCGCGCAGGTAGGTCAGCTTGTGCTGGATGAGCGGATGGTGCATGATAAAGACCTGGTTTTCCATAACGTTCCCGTCCTCCATCTGTTTTTATTGATTCAAAAAGTCAAAGATCCCCGCGTTCGATCGCCGCGATCTCGTCGATCCGCCTCTGGTGGCGGCCTCCGTCGAACGGCGTTTTGAGGAACAGGTCGGCGAACTCGACCGCCTGCTTTTCGTCGATGACCCTTCCGCCCAGGCAGAGGATGTTGGCGTTGTTGTGGCGGCGCGTGATCTCGGCGCAGTAGGCGTCGGAACAGACCGCCGCGCGGATCCCTTTCACCTTGTTGGCGGCCATGCTCATGCCGATGCCCGTCCCGCAGCAGAGAATCCCCTTTTCCGCCTTGCCCTCGGCGACGAACCGCGCGACCTTCGCCGCGATGGGCGCGTAATCGACGGACGCCGTGTCGAACGTTCCAAAATCCCGGTACTCCATGTGCTTGGAATCCAGATACTTTTTGACGGCTTCCTTCAGGCAGAAGCCGCCGTGGTCGGCTCCCAGAGCGATCATTTTTCCATTCCCTCCGTTTTATTTTTTTTCAGCGCGCGTTCGGCCTGCGCGGGGCGCAGATAAACCGGCATCAGGCGGGCCGCGTCCGTCGCAAGCCCCGCCGCGAAGGCGACCTCCGCGGCCTCTGCGACCCCGCTCGCCCGCTGGTACAGCAGCGTCTCCGGCGGCAGAACGGCGCGGATTTTTTGGAATCCGGCATTATTATAGCATAATCTGGCGCCGTCACCAACCAAAAACAGCGGCGTTTCACAGGTGCCGCATTCTTCCGCAAGGTCCGCGACCGAGATCGCCCGGTCCGGGCACAGGCGGGAAAGGCGTCCGCCGCCGGCGCGGAACACCGCGTTGTAGACCTGGCGGCAGCGCGCGTCCATCACGGCGCAGACGGTCCCCGTGAGGTGCGCGAGGTTCCAGGCGATCGCTTCCAGCGTGGAGACGCCGACGCAGGGCCTGCCGCCCGGCATCGCGAGGCCCTTCACGCTCGCCACGCCGATGCGGATGCCGGTGAAGGAGCCCGGCCCGGCGGAAACGGCGAACAGGTCCACGGTATCGAGCGGCGTGCGCGTCCAGCGCAGCAGGCCGTCGATCATCGGCATCAGGGTCTGGCTGTGCGTGAGGCCGACGTTGCAGTAGAATTCGCCGAGGATCTTTCCGTCCTGCGTCAGGGCCGCGGAAGCGGCGGCCGCGGAGGAATCGACGGCCAGAATTTTCATAGCTCCATCCCCTCGATCGAAATCGCGCGCCCGTTCTCCGTTCCGCCGGGCGCAAGGCGGATGCGCACCGCGTTCTCCGGGAGCGCGTTCTCGATATTTTCGCTCCATTCGACGATCAGCACCCCGCCGGAATCCAGCGCGTCGAAAAAGCCGGTGGAGGCGAGGTCGTCCCAGCTTTCGACGCGGAACATGTCGAAGTGGTAGATTTTCAGCCGGCCGTCGTACTCGTGCACCAGCGCGAACGTCGGGCTGGAGACGCCCTCCGCCGCGCCGAGGCCGCGGGCGATGCCGCGGGTCAGCGTCGTCTTTCCCGCGCCCATGCCGCCGAACAGGGCGAGGACCTCTCCGCCCTTCAGGCGTTCCGCGATTTTCCGGCCCAACGCTTCGGTCTCCGCCGGGGAGGCCGTCCGATACCGACGCAATTTCATCCGCTCCGTTCAAAAAAGTCCGGTGATGGTTCCGTTTTGATCCACGTCGATCTGCTCCGCCGCGGGATGCTTCGGAAGGCCGGGCATGGTGAGAATGCTGCCCGCGTAGGCCACGACGAACCCCGCTCCGCTTTTCAGCCGCAGGTCGCGGATCTGCACGGTGAACCCCTTCGGGCGGCCCAGAAGGGAAGGGTCGTCCGAAAGCGAATACTGCGTCTTCGCGATGCAGACGGGCAGGGAATCCCCGCCGAGTGCCTCGATTCCGCGCAGCGATTTCAGGGCCTGCCCGGAATAGGCGACGCCGTCCGCCCCGTAGATTTCGCGGCAGACCGTCCCGATCTTCTCGCGCAAGGGGGCCGAATCCGGATACAGCAGGCGGAAGCGGGAGGGCGTCTCCGCGAGCTCGCAGACCTTCCGCGCAAGCTCGAGCCCGCCCTCGCCCCCGCGCGCGTAAACGTCGCAGGGGACCGCCTCGGCCCCGTTCTCCCGGCAGTACGCCTCAATGAACTGAATTTCGCGCTCCGAGTCGCTTTGGAAGCGGTTGACGGCCACCACGACCGGCACGCCGAATTTTTTGAGGTTCTCGATGTGGGCGCCGAGATTCTCGATTCCCCTTTCGAGGGCGGCAGGATTCTCCCGCGCGGCGTCGTCCTTCGCCGCGCCGCCGTGGTATTTCAGCGCGCGGGCGGTCGCGACCAGCACGGCGGCGTCCGGCTTCAGCCCCGCGAGGCGGCACTGGATGTCCATGAATTTCTCCGCGCCCAGGTCCGAGCCGAATCCGGCCTCCGTGACGCAGTAATCGCCGAGCTTCAGCGCGAAGCGCGTGGCGCGGACGGAATTGCACCCGTGGGCGATGTTGGCGAACGGCCCGCCGTGGATCAGGGCCGGCGTGCCCTCCAGCGTCTGGACGAGGTTGGGCTTCAAAGCGTCCCTGAGCAGGGCGGTCATTGCGCCCTCGGCTTTCAGGTCGCGCGCGTAGACCGGCCCGCCCTCGTAGGTATAGGCGACGAGGATCCGCCCCAGCCGCTTTTTCAGGTCCGTCAGGTCCTCGGCCAGGCAGAACGCCGCCATCACCTCGGCGGCGGCGGTGATGCAGAACCCGTCCTGTCGGGGCGTGCCGTCCGCTTTCCCCCCCAGACCGGAGACGATGCCGCGCAGCTGCCGGTCGTTCATGTCCATGCAGCGGGGGACGAGGACCCGGCGCGGGTCGATGCGCAGGGAGTTTCCCTGCTGGATGCGGTTGTCCAGCAGGGCGCACATCAGGTTGTTGGCGGAGGTGATCGCGTGGAGGTCGCCCGTGAAGTGAAGGTTGATGTCCTCCATCGGGACGACCTGCGCGTATCCGCCGCCCGCCGCGCCGCCCTTGATGCCGAACACGGGGCCGAGCGACGGCTCCCGCAGGGCCAGCACGGCTTTTTTCCCGATCTTGGCCATCGCTTCGGCCAGACCGATGGAGACGGTCGTCTTCCCCTCGCCCGCAGGTGTGGGGTTGACGGCCGTCACCAGGATCAGCCTGCCGTCCTTTTTCCCGGAAAGCCGGCGGTAAAGACCGTCCTCCAGCTTGGCCTTGTAGCGGCCGTAAGGCTCCAGCTCGTCCCCGCGGATGCCGAGCTCCGCCGCAACCTCCCCGATGGGCCTGAGCTTTGCGCTCTGCGCGATCTCGATGTCCGAAAGCATACGCGAAATTCTCCCAACTTTTCACGATTCATTGCGGCACCAAAGCACAATGTCTTTTTAAGTATAACACATTTCGCCCCGTTCCGAAACAAAAAACAGCGGCAGGGAATGATTGCCCCCTTCTTGCATCCGGTGCCGTTGTATTCTATAATGGACAGCATGAGGTGAAAAGATGAAGGGACTGAAAACGGTCGCGGATTATTTCAGGCGCTCGGACAAGCTGTACTGGCTTCTGATCCTGACCATCTCCGCATACAGCCTTCTTTTGCTGCGGACGGTGCCGCCCGACCCCTCCAGCGGGAAGAACTATTTCTCGACCATGGTGCTCGCCATGGCGGTGGGCTACTTCGGCGCGGTGATCCTGACGCTGGTCGATTACCGTGAGATCGCGGCGTTCTGGTACATCATCGCGGGGTTCTGCCTGTTTCTGATGCTCTACACGCTGAAATTCGGCATCGCCGTGCAGAACACCGGCGGCGTCAACGCCAAAGCCTGGATCGACCTGAAGGTGACGACCTTCCAGCCGAGCGAGCTGGTCAAGATCGGCTTCATGGTCACGTTTGCGAAGCACCTTTCCGCCCTGGAGGAGCGCGGCCTGCTGAAATCCCCGCTGCACGTGGTCCTGCTGGCCTGCCACGCGCTGGTCCCCATCGCCCTCGTGTTCCTGCAGAACGACGACGGGGCCGGGGTGATCTTCTTCTGCATGTTCCTGTGCATGGCGTTCGCGGCGGGCGTGCAGCTCCGCTATTTTGCAGTCCTGTTCGCCGCGGTGGGCGTCGCCGTGCCGCTCGCGTGGAAATACGACGTCTTTGAATATTACCAGAAGCAGCGCATCCTCGTGACCTACCATCTGGACGACAACCCGGACATCGTCCGGAATTACGGCTACCAGCAGTGGCAGGGGCGCACCTCGATCGGCAGCGGCGGCCTGTGGGGGCGCGGTCTGTTCCAGAGCCCGCGCGTGAACTCCCGGATGGTGCCGGAGCAGGAAAGCGACTACATCTTCTCCGTCGTCGGGGAGCAGCTCGGGTTCGTCGGCTGCATCGCGCTGATCCTGCTGCTGCTGTTCCTGCTGTGGCGGACGCTGTACATCGCCCGGAAGTCCCCGGATATTTTGGGCCGGACCCTCTGCATGGGCTTTTTCGGCATGATCGCCTCGCAGATGCTGCTCAACATCGGCATGTGCCTCGACCTGCTCCCCGTCATCGGGATCACGCTGCCGTTTTTCAGCGCGGGCGGCTCTTCCGCCGCATGCCTGTACTTCGGCTTCGGGCTGGTGCAGAACGTGTATCTGCACCGCTCGGATACCGACAAGGTCAAGCTGAAGCGCCCGCTTAGCGGCAATGCGGTGCGGATATAGCGCAAAGCCCCCCGCCGGCCGGCGGGAGGCTTATTTTTTCGGCGGGGCCTGCGCCTCCTCGACGGAAAGCGTTCCGGCTTCGTCGTCGACCGTGACCGCGCCGCCGGCCGCCGCTTTTTTGGGAAGCTCTGAGATCGAGATCGCAAACAGCTTGCCCTTCGCGTCCCGGCAGATGGCAAAGGTTCCTTCCAGCCGGTCGATCGTCAGTTTTCGCATCATGGGGATCCCTCCGTGTCCTATTTTTCCGTCCTGACGGAGACGGTATGCCCGTCGGTCATAAAAATCAGCGTTCCGCTCACGTCGGTGCGGAGCACCGACGCCCCCGCGCCGTACAGGCGTTCCAGCGCCGCGCGCTTCGGCAGGTCGCCGGAATCGGCGCCGACCGATACGGCCGCCCACCGCGGCTTCACGGCGTCCAGAAACTCCCGCGTGGAGGACGTGTCGCTCCCGTGGTGCGCGACTTTCAGCACGTCGGCGGAAAGGTCCTGCCCGGAGGAGAGCAGGTCCCGCTCCTCCTCCCGCTCCGCGTCGCCCGCCAGCAGAAAGCGGACGCCGCCGTACGTCAGCTTCAGCACGATGGAATTGTCGTTGGCGCTGCCGCCCGGCCGCACGGGGCCGAGCGCGCGGATCTCCAGCGCTCCCACCCGCCATTCCCGGCCCGCGGAGACGGTCTCCGTCTCCAGCTTTTTTTCGCGCAGGGCGGACTGCACGCCGCGGTATTCGCCGGTGGAAGGGACCAGCTCCTCCGGCAGGGCGGGCGCGCAGTAGTGCGAGACGCCGAACTCCTCGAGCACCGTCCGCAGGCCGCCGATATGGTCCGCATCCGGATGGGTGTTGAACACGTATTCCAGCGAAGCCGCGCCCCGCCGCCGGAGATACGCCGCCACCTCCTGCCCACGGTCGGCGGTGCCTCCGTCGACCAGGAGGAACCGTCCGCCGCATTCGACCACGATGCTGTCCGCCTTGCCGACGTCCAGCACATGGACGGAGAGCGGGACGCCGTCGGCGCAGGCGGAAAAATCCCGCAGGCCGAAGAACGTGAAGACCCGGCGCCAGACGGGCGCGGCCCCGCCCGGCAGGCAGGCGGCCACGGCTCCGGCCGCAAGAAAAAGAACCAGGACGGCGGAAAAGATCCTTCTGCGGATGTTCTGACGTTTCGTCATAGGGTTTTGCCCGGCCTCAGGAGCCCGGGTTCCCGGGCTCCTGCTGATCGGCCTGCCGCAGGTTCCGTTCCAGCCACTGCTGGTAGGTGATCAGGACCTGGCGGGGCTTGGAGCCTTCGCTCGGGCCCACGATGCCCGTCTGCTCCATCTGGTCGATGATTCTGCCGGCGCGCGCATAGCCCAGTCGCAGGCGACGCTGCAGAAAGGAGGTGGAGGCCTGTCCGCTTTCCACCACGCACTTGACGGCCTCCGGCATCATGGGGTCCGTGTCGCTCTCCGAAGCGGCGTCCGAGGGCGATTTTTTGTCCTCCGCCGCGTTTTTCTCGATCTCTTCCGCGATGCTCTCGCTGTAATCGGCCTGCTGCGATTTCTTGATGAAGCCGACGACCGACTCGATCTCGCTGTCGCTGACGAAGCACCCCTGGATCCGCTTGGGCTTCTGCGAGCCGACGGGGGAGAACAGCATGTCCCCGTGGCCGAGGAGCTTCTCCGCGCCGCTCATGTCGAGAATGGTGCGGGAATCCACCTGCGAAGACACCGAGAACGCGATGCGGCTCGGGATGTTCGCCTTGATGATGCCCGTGATCACGTCCACCGAGGGACGCTGCGTGGCGATGACCAGGTGCATCCCCGCCGCGCGCGCCATCTGCGCCAGGCGGCAGATGGAATCCTCCACCTCGTTGGGGGCGGCCATCATCAGGTCGGAAAGCTCGTCGATGATGATCACGATCTGGGGCATGGACTCCATCGGCTCCCCGTCCTCGGTTTTGAAGTTCCGCGAGGCGGCGAGGGCGTTGTAGGCCTTGAGGTCCCGCACGCTGTTCTCCGCGAAGGTGCGGTACCGCTTCAGCATCTCCGCGACGGCCCAGCTCAGCGCGCCCGCGGCCTTGCGCGGGTCGGTGACGACCGGCACGAGAAGCTGCGGGATCCCGTTGTAGACGCCGAGCTCCACGACTTTGGGGTCGATCATCAGGAAGCGCACCTGCTTCGGCGTGGATTTGTAAAGCAGGCTGATGATCATGGAGTTGATGCACACGGATTTGCCGGAGCCGGTCGCGCCCGCGATCAGCAGGTGCGGCATTTTGGCGAGGTCCGCCACGGCGACCTCGCCCGCGATGTCGCGGCCGAGCGCCACCGTGAGAGCGCTTTTCGACGCCATGAAGCTGTTGCTTTCCACCAGCTCCCGCATGCGGACGATCATGGTCTTTTTGTTCGGCACCTCGATGCCGACGGCGGCCTTGCCGGGGATGGGGGCCTCGATGCGGATGCCGGCCGTCGCAAGGTTCATCGAAAGGTCGTCCGAAAGGTTGGTGATGCGGCTGATCTTGACGCCCGCGGCGGGCTGCAGCTCATACCGGGTGACGGCCGGGCCGCGGCTGTAACCGACGAAGGAGGTCTGCACCCCGAAGCTCTGCAGCGTCTCGACCAGCATGCGGCCGTTGGTCTGGGTCTCGCTGACGATATCCCGCTCGCTCAGGCCCTTCGTCGTCTCCAGCATCGAGACGGGGGGAAAATGGTAGCTCCCGTCCTCCGGCTGCTCGAAGACCTCCTGCGGGGAAGGGGCGGGCTGCGCCGGGGGCCGGGTCCCCGGCGCGGCCTTGGCTTCCGCGGCGGGCGCGGGCGCGGCGGGCTTGCCGGCCTCCGGCGCCGGATTTTCCGGCTGCCGGTCCCCGAAGCGGAAGACCTTTTCCAGCTGCTCGAGCTGTTTGCTCTTTTTCGGCTGCGCCGGCTTCGCGTCGGACGACCGCACGGGGTGCTCCGGCAGATCCTCCGGCTCGAGGGGCACGTCGATCTCCGCTTCCTCGCGGTTGCGCTCGATCTCCCGGCGCTCCCGCGCGGAGCCGAGATTCGACACCACGGCGTCCGCCGGCCTGGCGATCGTCCTGAAAAGCTGGATCAGGCTTGTCCCGGTCAGGATCATGATCAGCACGAACAGCAGCAGCAGCAGGACGATCCTCGCGCCGACCAGGCCGAGCGCCGCGGCCGCCGGGATGCCGAGCAGGCCGCCGAACAGGCCCGCGCCGACATGCCGCGCCCCGTCGGCGTACAGCGCCGCCAGGCTTTGCCGGTACGAGGCGACCGGCACGGCCGCGGGCATCCGGAAGACCTGGACCGTGGCGCAGAAGAACACGATCACGGCGGCCATCAGGGCCAGCTTTCTCCCGGAGTGCCCGACCGGCTTTTCGAGGGCGGTCGCGACGGATATGTAAAGCAGGAGGATGGGCCAGAGGATCGCGCAGTTGCCGAACAGGCCGAGCAGAACCTCGTGAAACCACCGCCAGACATGGTCGCCCTCGATCAGGACCAGGCAGACCGTCAGGATCCCCGCGGCGAACAGGATCACGGCGTTCGTCTGGCTGCGCTGGCGCGCCGCCTGCGCCTCCCGTTCGTTCCCGGCCCCCGCCGCGCGGCGGGGAGAGGCGTTCTTTCTGCGCTTTGTTTCCTTTTTCCTTGCCAAAGTTCTTCACCTGGTCTTTCAGAAATTCAGATTTGCCCCGTCCCGATAGGGACGCCGGTCCCGCGCTCGATCAGACCCAGGACCACGGCGACGGCCCCGAGGGCCAGCGTGTAGATGGCGAAAACGGGCAGCCGGTCCGTCGCCACCATCCAGCGCAGGAGCCGGATGGCGAAGAAGCCGACCACCGCCGCCGTGACGATCCCCGCGGCCATCGGCGCCGCGCCGATCTCCGCCGGCTGCGGCGCAGCCTCCTTCAGCTCCAGCAGGGCGGCGGCGAGGATGGAAGGGATGCCGATCACAAACGAATAATCGAGCGCCGACCGCCGGTCGATCCCGCGCATCAGCCCGGCCGAAAGGGTCGAGCCGGAGCGGGAAAGCCCCGGGAACACGGCCGCGGCGCACTGTGCCAGCCCGACGGCCAGCGCGTCGGGGGCGCGGAACGCCTTTCTGCCGCCCAGCGGCCGCCCGCCGGGGCTGAGGCGGCTCGCCTGCGTCCTGCGGTCCGCCAGGATGCCGAGGGTCAGCAGCACCGAGGTGCCGATCAGCGCGAAACCTTCGATCACGACGTCCCCGTCCGTCGCCCACAGGTCCGCGAAATCCTTGATTTTCATTCCGGTCCCCGGCACGGGGAGAAACAGCAGGAACAGGGGGATCAGGCCGAGAATCAGCATGACCAGCAGGCGCCGGTCGGGGCTCATACCCTTCCGGCGGAAGCGCCCCGTGAACAGGTCGCGGAGCAGGAGCGCCAGCTCGCGCAGAAGCCGCCACACCAATCCGCGGTAGACCGCGACGACGGCGATCAGCGTGCCGAGGTGCAGCATCACGTCGAACAGCAGGCTGCCGACCCGTATCCCGAAGAAATGCTGGCTCAGGGAAAGGTGCCCGCTGCTGGAGATCGGGAGGAATTCCGTGGCGCCCTGGATAAAGCCCTGAAAAATCGCTTGCAAGACAGTCATGAAGGCAGTCTTCCCTTTATGTAGGATTTGTGGGGCCCGTATGTAGGGGCGGCGCGGGCCGCCCGGCCGGAAAACGGTTCAGACTCTCGCTTCCACCCCCGCCTTCAGGCTTTTTTCGGCGGGCGCGCCTTTGGGGTCCTGCTTCCGCTTTTTGCCCCGGTCGATCATGCCGTAAAGGCAGTCCACCGCGTCGGAAAGCCCGCCAAGCGAATCGATCAGCCCTTCCTTCACGGCCTGCGGGCCGTCGAGGACCGTGCCGATATCCAGGACCAGCTCTTTCGTATTCATCGAAAGCTCTTCCAGGCGGCCGGCGGAAATATGGGAATGCTGCGTGATGAACGTGGTGATGCGCTGCTGCATGCGCTCGAAATAATCCAGCGTCTGCGGCACGCCGAGCATCATCCCGTTCATGCGCACGGGATGGATGGTGATGGTGGCGCTCGGGACGATGAAGGAGCGCTTTGCCGCGACGGCCAGCGGCGCCCCGATGGAATGCCCGCCCCCCAGCACGATGGAGACCGTCGGCTTCTTCATGCCGGCCACCAGCTCCGCGAGGGCGAGGCCCGCCTCGACGTCCCCGCCCACCGTGTTCAGGATCATGAGCAGCCCGTCGACGCCGGGGTCCTCCTCGACCGCGATCAGCTGCGGGATCACGTGCTCGTACTTCGTGGTTTTGTTCTGCGAGGATAAAATGGTATGACCCTCGATCTGCCCGATGATCGTGAGGCAGTAGATCACGTGGCGGCCGTCCCCCGTGATGACGGAGCCGCTTTCCACCACGCGGTCGGCGGGCCGGTCGTCCCTTTCTTTTTTCTCGTCGCGCGTGTCCGTATCGTTTTTCATAAGGCACCTCCCAAGGTAGTATTCTGCCTTGGGAAGGCCGGAACATACGCCCGCCGCGCCGGCCGCCCGTCTAAATCCAATTTTATTATAGCATCCGGCGCTTTATTCATCAAGGAATTTGCCCCGAATGCAAAAATAATTCCCTTCCGCAAGTTAAGAGATTGACAAGGTGCTCTTTTTCATCCATAATACAAGTGGGATTCCTGTCGGGATTCTTTATTCCCGGCACGCTCGCTTCTGCAACATTTTTTACGTCCGCTGCAATTTTCGTCCGGGCGCGGCCGGGGTTCTCGACATCAAAAGGGAAAAGAGGGGCCAAAAATGGGGCTGACGCTGGCTCAGAAGATCATAAAGAAGCACCTGCTCAGCGGCGAAATGACCGTCGGGAGCGAGATCGGGCTCAAAATCGACCAGACCCTGACGCAGGACGCGACGGGGACCATGGCTTATCTGGAATTTGAAGCGATGGGGGTGCCGCGCGTCAAAACGGAGCGGTCCGTCGCCTACGTGGACCACAACACCCTTCAGACGGGGTTTGAGAACGCGGACGACCACCGGTTCATCCGGTCCGCCGCGAGAAAGTTCGGAGTCTATTATTCCCGCCCGGGCAACGGGATCTGCCACCAGGTCCATCTGGAACGGTTCGGCGTGCCCGGCAAAACGCTGATCGGCTCCGACAGCCACACCCCCACGGGGGGCGGCCTCGGGATGCTCGCCATGGGGGCGGGCGGTCTCGACGTGGCGGCCGCCATGGGCGGCGGGCCGTATTATATCGCGATGCCGAAGATTCTGCGCGTGGAGCTGACGGGGAAGCTGCCGCCGTGGGTCGGCGCGAAGGACGTGATCCTCGAGGTCCTGCGCCGGCTCTCCGTCAAGGGCGGCGTGGGAAAGATTCTGGAATACGGCGGCGAGGGGGTGAAGAGCCTCTCCGTCCCCGAGCGCGCCACCATCGCCAACATGGGGGCGGAGCTCGGCGCCACGACGTCGGTCTTTCCGTCCGACGAGGTCACGCGCGGATTCCTCAAAGCGCAGGGCAGGGAAGGGGACTGGACGGAGCTGCTGCCGGACCCCGGCGCGGAATACGACGGGACCCTCCGCCTTGACCTTTCGTCCCTCGCGCCGCTCGCGGCCTGCCCGTACAGCCCGGACGCGGTGAAGGAGGTGGCGCAGATCGGGCCGATCAAAATCGACCAGGTCTGCATCGGCTCCTGCACCAACTCCTCCTACCGGGATCTGATGCGCGTGGCCTCCATCCTGAAAGGGAAGACCGTCCACCCGGACGTGAGCCTGACGATCTCGCCCGGTTCCCGGCAGGTGTACCGCATGCTGGCGGAAAACGGCGCGCTCGCCGACCTGATCGGCTGCGGCGCGCGGATCCTGGAGTGCGCGTGCGGGCCGTGCATCGGCATGGGGCAGGCCCCCGGCTCGGGCGGCGTCTCGCTGCGCACGTTCAACCGCAACTTCCTCGGGCGCTCCGGCACCGCGGACGCCCGGGTCTATCTCGTCAGCCCGGAGACGGCCGCGGCTTCCGCCCTCGCGGGGGTGCTGATGGACCCGAGGGCCCTGGGGGAAGAAACGCCGGTCGGCGACCCCGGTTCCTTCGAGGCGGACGACGGCATGATCCTTCCGCCCGCGCCGCCGGAGGAAGCGGAAAGCGTCCGCATCCTGCGCGGGCCGAACATCAAGGGCTTCCCGAAAACCTCCCCGCTGCCGGAAAGCATCCGCGCGAAGGCTCTGCTCAAGGTCGGGGACAACATCACGACCGACCACATCATGCCGGCCGGCTCCAAAATTCTGCCGTACCGGTCGAACATCCCCTATCTTTCGCAGTTTTGCTTTGCGGTTTGCGACAGAGAATTTCCCGAGCGCTGCAAAAAATACGGGACCGGCGTCATCGTGGGCGGCGCGAACTACGGGCAGGGCTCCTCGCGGGAGCACGCCGCGCTTGTGCCGCTGTACCTCGGCATCCGCGCCGTGCTCGCGAAAAGCTTCGCGCGCATCCACTGCGCGAACCTGGTCAACGCGGGCATCCTGCCGCTCGTATTCCTCGACGAAAAAGACTATGACGGCGTCGACGCGATGGACGACCTCGAGCTTCCGGACGTCCGGCAGGCCGTGGCTGCGGGGACGGAGATCGCCGTCCGCAACCGGACGAAAGGAACGGAGTTCCGCGCCCGGGCCGTGCTGACGCCGCGCCAGCGCGCGGTCGTCCTGGCCGGCGGCCTTCTCGACTACACGCGTGAAAAAGGCGGAAGGGGATAAAATATGGAGCGGCGCGCAGGGGGACTGACCGGAAACCAGATCAAATGGATCGCGATCTTCGCCATGCTGATCGACCATCTCGCGTGGGCGTTCGTGCCGACCTATTCCGCCCTGGGGCAGGCGATGCACATCGTCGGCCGCATCACCGCCCCGACCATGTGCTTTTTCATCGCGGAGGGCTACGCCCACACGCGCAGTGTGGGGCGGTACGCGCTTCGCCTGGGGATTTTCGCGCTGATCTCGCAGGCTCCGTTCACCTATTTCGAGACCGGGAAATTGCAGCTTTTCTCCGACCGGTTCCTGGCCACGGGCGACCCCTCGGAGGCTTTCAGCGTGATCTACACGCTGTTTCTCAGCCTGCTGGCGGTGTGGGCCTGGGATTCCATCCGGAGCGCGCTGCTGCGGTTCCTGGCCGTCGGCGGCCTGTGCATTCTCGCCCTGCCGGGCGACTGGATGTTCTTCGACGTGCTGTTTTCCGTCGTCTTCTGGATTTACCGGGACGACCGGCGGGAGCAGGCGAAACAGTTCGCCGTTTTGGCCGCCCTGACGGTGGCGACGTCCTGCGCGCTCGCGCTCCTCGCCGGGCAGCCGGCCTATACGCAGCTGTTCCAGGCGGGGCTGTTCCTGTGCCTCCCGATCCTGCTGCAGTACAACGGCGAGCGGGGCGGAAGCAGAAATTCCAAATGGACTTTTTACATCTTCTATCCGGCGCATCTGGCCGTCATCGGGTGGCTGGAAAGCTTACTCTGAAGTTTGGGAGGGCCTGCCGCAATGGCTGAAAGAATCAGGATGAAAACCCCGCTGGTCGAGATGGACGGGGACGAGATGACGCGCGTGATCTGGCAGAAAATCAAGGAGATCCTTCTGATCCCGTATATTGACCTGAAAACGGAATATTATGATTTGGGGCTTCCAAACCGCGACGCCACGGACGACCGGGTGACGGCGGAAGCGGCGGAAGCGATGAAACGATACGGCGTGGGCGTCAAATGCGCGACCATCACGCCGAACGCGGACCGCGTGAAGGAATACGGGCTGAAAAAGATGTGGAAATCGCCCAACGGGACGATCCGCGCGATGCTGGACGGGACGGTCTTCCGCACGCCGATCCTGGTCCGGGGGATCGTTCCGCTGATCCCGGGGTGGAAAAAGCCGATCACCGTCGCCCGCCACGCCTACGGCGACATCTACCGCGCCGCCGAGCTGTCCGTCCCGGCCGGGGCGAAGGCGGAGCTGGTCGTCACGAAGGCGGACGGCGGCGTGGAGCGCGCGCCGATCCACGAGTTCGACACCCCCGGCGTGATCCAGGGGCAGTACAATATCGACCGCAGCATCCGCGGCTTTGCGAGATCCTGCTTCCAGTTCGCGCTGGACGCGAAAAAGGACCTCTGGTTCGCCACGAAGGACACCATTTCAAAGAAATACGACCGCCGCTTCAAGGATATTTTCAGCGGGCTTTACGAGGCGGAGTACCGCGAAAAGTTCAGAGAGGCGGGCATCTCCTATTTTTACACGCTGATCGACGACGCCGTCGCGCGGGTGATCCGCTCGGAAGGCGGGTTCGTCTGGGCCTGCAAGAACTACGACGGCGACGTGATGAGCGATATGGTCGCCACGGCGTTCGGCAGCCTGGCCATGATGACCAGCGTGCTGGTCTCGCCGGACGGCGTCTATGAATACGAGGCCGCGCACGGCACGGTGCAGCGCCATTACTATAAGTACCGGAATGGGGAGAAGACCTCCACCAACTCCATGGCGACGCTGTTCGCCTGGACGGGCGCGCTGAAAAAACGCGCCGAGCTGGACCGGCTCCCCGGACTGGCGCGTTTTGCGGAAGAGCTGGAGCGCGCCTCCGTCCAGACGATCGAAGACGGGGTCATGACGGGCGATCTGGCGAGGATTTCGACCCTGCCGGACAAGCGCGTCGTCGAGACCGTGGAATTTCTGAATCAGGTTGGCCAAAGGCTTCGGGACCTGATCTGAAATGCGGCTTTTTAGATTTTGGGAGGAGTGATCGTATGCCAAAGCGCGAAAATATCTCGATGTCGGTCATCCGGCGATTGCCCCGGTATTACCGGTTTCTGTTCCACCTTCGGGAGGACGGCGTCACAAGGATCTCCTCGACGGAACTTTCCGAGAAGCTGGGGCTCACCGCTTCGCAGATCCGCCAGGACCTGAACTGCTTCGGCGGCTTCGGGCAGCAGGGCTACGGCTACATGGTCGGCCCGCTCTGCGACGAGATCGGCAGGATCATCGGCCTTTCCAACGACTACAGGGCCGTTCTTCTGGGCGCGGGAAACCTCGGCCGCGCGATCGCGCTGCACATGTCCTTCCGCGCGGAGGGCTTCCAGCTGGTCGGCGTGTTCGACATCGCCCCGGAAAAGATCGGGGAACAGCTCGGGCGCCTGACCGTGCGGAACGTCGCCGCGCTGGAGGATTTCTGCCAAGAGAACAAACCCGTCATGGCTGTGCTCTGCGTGCCCCGCGGTTCGGTGGAAACCCTCTCGGACCGCCTGTACCGCGCGGGTATCCGGAATTTCTGGAATTTCAGCCATTACGACATCACCCTGAAATATCCGGATACTCTGGTGGAAAACGTGCATCTTAACGACAGCCTGATGACCCTGTGCTACCGGATCTCCCATTCCGCGCCCCGCGCGGAAGCGGCCCGGCCGCACACGGGCGTCTCCGCAAGCGACAGTACGACAGCGATAAGGAGGATTTGAAATGAGCTGGATTCCGTGGGCCGTCATCGCGGCGATCGTCGTGATCCTGATCCTGTGGGCGGTCTCCGCCTACAACAGGCTGGTCGCCTTTTCCGTCCGGGTCGACAACGGCTGGTCACAGATCGACGTTCAGCTGAAAAAACGGTTCGACCTGATCCCGAATCTCGTCGAAACGGTCAAGGGGTACGCCGCGCACGAAAAATCGACCTTTGAAGAAGTGACGAGATGGCGCAGCGCGGCGATGAGCTCCAAAACACCGGAGGAGGTCGTAAAAAACAACGAGGGCCTCTCGCGCGCGATCGTCAACCTGTTCGCCACCGCCGAACGGTACCCGGACCTGAAGGCCAACCAGAATTTCCTTGACCTGCAAAGACAGCTTCAGGAGATCGAATCGAAGATCGCCTTTGCGCGCCAGTTCTATAACGACACCGCCATGAAATACAACGAATACACGCTGCGGTTCCCGTCCAGCATCGTCGCCTCGATGTTCCATTTCGTAAGAAGGCCGTATTTTGAGGTCGAAGAGGCCGCCAAAGCGGTTCCGCAGGTCAGGTTTTAGCCGGGCCGGAACGAAGAGGCCGAAAGGGGAGCTTATGTTTTACCGTCTTTTCAGAAAGGCCGGCCGCTTCCTTTCAGTCGCCGCGCTGGCCCTTGCGCTCTGCCTTTTTCCGGCCGGAAGCCCGGCTTTCGCCGCGTCGGGCGGACAGTCGATGGAAAAGCTCAGCGTCGAGCTGCGGCCCGCCCCGAACGGCGACGTCGCCGTGAAGCAGGTCTGGCGGGTCCGGCTCGAGG
The DNA here is from genome assembly GCA_036844765.1 of Caproicibacter sp. Lineage (GTDB taxonomy): Bacteria > Bacillota > Clostridia > Oscillospirales > Acutalibacteraceae > Thermocaproicibacter. The sequence continues at coordinate 80,120 of DAIUFE010000001.1, forward strand.
ACCGGGGCAGGCCCTACCGCAATCTCTATTTTTCGTACTCCCTGCCGCAGGGCGGGGAAAGTTCGGAGATGGTCTCGGAGCCCGCCGTCTACGACAACGACCGCGGGGTCGCCTACGCCTACGCCGGGGACGTCGACCCCGAAAGCGTCTCCGGCGACGAGTTGGAGGGCCAGTGCTACCGGCACGTCTCGGGCGGCACGGTGGAGCTGGGGTGGTTCATGCCGGCCCTCGACGAGGGGACCCGCACGTTCACGCTGACCTACACCCTCCGCAACCTGATGCAGATCTACAGCGACACGGCGGAGCTGTACCTCTATCTCCTTCCGCAAAAATTCGGGCTGCCGGTGGAAGACCTGAGCGGTTCGGTGCTTCTCCCGAAAGGCGGCAAGCTCGGCGAAAACCTGTGGGCCTGGCTGCACACCGACGTGCGGGACAGCGGGATCCAGTCGGGCACCGTGGACCGGGTCGATTTTTCGGCCCGGGGAATCCCGGCGGAAACCTCCGTTGAGCTGCGGGTCTGCGCGCCGGTTTCGCTTTTCCCGCTCTCGGAGAAGAAGTCGTCCGAAGCCGCCCTCGCCAGGATCCAGGCGGAGGAGCAGCGGGACGCCGACCGGGCGGCCGCCGCCGCGAACCGCGAATTCTGGCTCGGCGTCCTCGACGCCGTGGGCGCGGGTCTGCTGCTGGTCGTCGCGGTGATCCTGTTCGTCTGGGCCAGGCGCAAAAACCGGCGATTGAAAATCGACGCGCCGGAATATACGCGGGACATCCCGCCGGGCAACAGCCCGGCCGGCGTCGCAAACCTCTACTATTACTACGACGGCGTCGGGGAGAAGCAGAAAAACAGGATGTTCAGCGCGACTTTCCTGAGCCTCGCGCACAAGGGATACGTGCGCTTCCGGGAGGAAAACAAGGACTTCGCCGCGGAGCTGACCGAAAGCGCGGCCGGCGCGCCGCTCACGAAAAGCGAAACTGTGTTTTACAAGCTGATCTCCGAGGCGGCCGGAGAGTTCCAGGGCGCTTTCACCATGAAGCAGCTCAGGCAGTACGCCGAGAAGCATCCGCATTCCGTCAGCCGGGAGATGGACGATTTTCTGTCGGCTTCCCGCCGGGAGATCGCCGGGCGCGGTTATTTCCGGGATAAGCCGGCCTCCTACGGCGTTCTGAAGGCGGCGGGCATCGTGCTGATCGCCGCGGCTTTCGCGCTGTTCTTCGGCACCGGCGCCGGAAAGGCGCTGCTGGTCTATCTGCCGCTCTCGATGATCGTCTCCGGCTTCCTGCTGATCCTGGCCGGTTCCGTCAAAATGAAGCTGAGCGAGAAGGGAGAACAGGATCTCGGCCTCTGGAACGGCCTCAAAAAATATATGCTCGAGTTTTCCCGCATGAAAGAATACGGCGTGCCGCAGCTCGCCCTGTGGGAGGAATATCTCGTCTACGCCACCATGATGGGCGTCTCGAAGGAAGTCTGCGCGCAGCTCAAGCTGGTCTATCCGCAGCTTTCCGAGGGCACGGGCGTGGGCTTCGACCCGTCGGCCGGTTTTCTGTACTACATGTTCTGGCCGCGCGCCTACGGCGGAGGCTTCTTCGGCGGCCGCGGATTCGGCGAGTCGCTGGGAGTCTCGCTCGGCGACATCGGCCGGGCTGCCACAAGGCTCGCGAACCCTCCCGCCAACGGGAACGGCGGCTTCGGCCGCGGCGGTTTCGGCGGCGGCGGTTTCGGAGGGGGAGGCTTCTCCGGCGGCGGGGGCGGCTTCGGCGGAGGCGGAGGCGGCGGCGTCCGCTGACACGCGGCCGCGGTTTGAACACTCCCGGCTGCGCCGGGACTTCGGAGGAACGACTATGAAAGATTACAGAGTCTTGCTGTTCGGGATCGCCCTGATTTTATTTGGGATCGCCTGTGAGGTAATGCTGATTGACCGCACGGATACCGGCGTGTGGTGGATCGTGAATAAAATAGGGGGAGCGGCGCCGTTTGTGGGGATCGTGGTGTCGGCGGTCGGACTATCGACGGCAAACAGCGAAAAATAAGCCGAAGGTTCCGGTATTCCATTTGCAGGGACTAAAAGGACACAGCTGCGCGTCCGACGCACGGCTGTGTCCTTTTGCGCTTTCGCACTGCAAAGAAATCCCGGCGCGCTTTTCTGCGGCGCATCGGGAAGCTGTTATTGCAGCTCTTTGATATAGCGGGCGATATCATCCTCGTCTGTGGGATTCAGGCTGTTTCTCGTATGGAACAGGGAAAGGTTCTCGACGTGCCGGATGGTTTCGCCGGGCTCCACGCGGTACAGGGGGCTTAAAGATTCCAGCTCCGCGAAGTCCTTCCTCAGGCAGACCTCGCAGGAGGAGCCGAAATCCGGATAGGCCGCCTGCGGATTATGAACGTAGCGCTTCATCAGGGTGTATTTTTCGCCCGCGTAAGCGGCCCAGCCCAAAACGTCGTTGACGCCGATCTTGAGGGGCGTGCCGTTCTCCGGCTCGTGCCGCACGGTCAGGAAGCGGTCCCCCAAAAACACCCGGCCGTCCCGGAGGGCCGTCCCCGGCCAGAGCACGATCGCCCGGCTGGGGCGCAGCGAATCGCGGCCGTCCGTATTCTGCGGCAATACGGCGACGCCGCCGCCCTTCAGCATGGTCGCGGGCCACAGTCCGAAGTTTTTGGCCTCCCGCGAGCAGTTCTTGGCGGTGTGCACCACCATGATGTCCGAAGCGTCCTCGCCCATGAGAATCTCAAAGCCGGCCTGGATCTCCGTCGCCTTCTGTTTGGGCGCCGTGAACGAAACGCCCTCCGGCAGGACGCTGTAGACGACGGGGGAGTCGTCCGGATCAAATCCGGCCGCCCGCACCGGGCTGAGCCAGAGCCGGTGCCCGCCGTAATAATAAAAGGTGCCGCCGCCCTCTTTGGGGCAGGGGAGGGCATAGCTCCGCTCCCGGTCCTCATACAGGACGTTCTCGGTTCCCTGAAAGCCGAAGAAAATGATCCGCGGCCCGAACTCTATCGTGACGACGGCGTCCAGAATTCCGTTGGTGATCCGGACGCATTTGCCGTAGTTTTCAAATTCGGTTTCCTGAACTTTCAAATCGAAAGACCCTCCTCGTTGGAACTCGGCAGAACGGCGACCCCGGACGTTTCCTCCAGCCCGCAGGGGCACGCGCCGGGCATGCAGAGGGCGTAGAGGTCGGCCGCCCTGTTTTCAAGCCGGAACAGGCTTCTCGCCGCCTCGCCCAGCGGCCGGACGTCCGCCCGCCGGGAAACGACGGGGAGCGCGCCGACCTCCTTCGCTTTCCTCAGGATCGCGGCGCCGCCCCGGCCGATGCCGAGCACGCGCAGGTACGGCACCGGCCCGGCGCTGTCGGAAGCGCGCAGGCCCAGAAAAGCGGAAAGCACGATCCGCCGGATCCTGGCGTGGGGATACCGCTTCGTCTTTGCCAGGGCGTAAAGCTCCTCCAGCGTCCCCGCCCGCCGGGAGGCGGCGTACACGCGGTTCTCCAGCCCTTCGCTGAGATCCGGCAGGCGGGAGAAGTCCTCCCGTTTTAAGGTCCGGAGCTTCGCGAGAATCCCGCGCTCCAGAAAGGAAAGCCCCGCGGGAGCGCGGCCGGCTTTCAGTTCTTCCCGCAGAATGCCGAAAGCGGGCGGGGGCATATATGCCGCGCACGCGCGCCCGCCGCGGATCATCGCGCGCAGGCTGGCGGACGAGGCCGAGGCTCCGTCGGGCCGCAGGTCGCCGTGCGCCGCGCCCGTCCGCCGGACGGCGAACGGCTCCATCCGGGAGCCGAGCCGCTCCAGCGCCTTGAGGTACTCAATGCCGAGAATATCGTTGGGGCCGCGGAGCAGTTCGGCGGTTTCGGGGCCGAAGACCTCCCCGGCCGCCTTCTGGCGGGCGGCGGCGAACGTCGCCCCGCCCTCCAGCTCCCGGCGCAGCGCCCGGCGGAGCAGCGGCGAAGAGAGCGCCCCCGAAGCCTGCCTCAGCCGGTCCGCGGAGCCGCATTCGCTGCCGAAGCCGAGAACGTCCGCGCCGAGGGCATTGAGGACGGAGACTCCGCCGAACGCGAATTTTTCCGCGCCGGCGACGGCCCACGGCAGCGGGATCTCGACGACCAGATCCGCGCCGCAGAGCAGGGCCTGCCTTGCCCTGGCCCATTTTGAAAGGACGGCCGCCTCGCCGCGCTGGACAAAATTTCCGCTCATGGCGACCGCGACGAGATCGGCGCCGTTTTCCCGCAGGATGCGGATCAGGCGGGCGTGGCCGCTGTGAAACGGGTTGAACTCGGCCACGATCCCGGCTGTCTTCATTTTATGCGAAACTCCTTGAATTTACACACTGTTTGTATTATTATAATAAGCGGTCTGTCCGTTTTATTATGGCAGATTTCCGCCTTTTTATTGTACACGGTTTCCGTTCCCGTTTCAATAGACGGAATTCTTTTTGCTGATTATTAAATATACGATAGACGGGGGTCCATGCATGAAGATTTTGGTTATCAACGCAGGAAGTTCCTCATTAAAGTATCAGCTGATCGACATGGATACGGAAAAAATGATGGCGAAAGGCATCTGCGACAGGATCGGGACGGACGGGGCGTTCATCAAGTACCAGAAAGCGGGAAGGGACGCCAAAAAGTCCGTCCGCCCGATCAAGAACCACGTCGAGGCTTTCCGGCTCGTGACGGAGGCGCTGGTCAGCAAGGAGTCGGGAGTGATCTCCGATCTTTCCGAGATCAGCGCCGTCGGCCACCGGATCGTGCAGGGGGGCTCCATCTTCGACAAATCCGTTCTGGTTACGGACGAGGTCATCCGCCAGATCCAGAGCCTGATCCCGCTGGCGCCGCTCCACAACAAGTCGGAGGTGGACGCCATCCTCGCCAGCCGGGAGGTCTTCGGGGACAAGATGCCGCAGTGCGTGGTCTTCGACACGTCGTTCCACTCCACCATGCCGGAAAAAGCGTACCTGTATGCGATCCCCTACGAATATTACGAGAAGTACAAGGTCCGCCGCTACGGCTTTCACGGCACGTCGCACCGCTATGTGAGCCACCACTGCGCGCACCTGATGCACCAGCCGCTCGAGGACATCAAGATGATCACCTGCCACATCGGCAACGGCTCCTCCATCGCGGCGATCCAGAACGGCAAGGTCATCGACACCAGCATGGGTCTCACGCCGCTGGACGGGTTCATGATGGGCACGCGTTCCGGCGCGCTGGACCCCTCCGTCGTCACGTTCATTATGGAGAAGGAGCACCTGACCCCGAAGCAGATGAACGATATCCTCAACAAAAAATCCGGCACGCTCGGCATCTGCGGCATGAGCGACGACCGGGACGTCACCGAGGCCGAGATCCGCGGCAACCACCGGGCCAACCTCGCCCACGAGATGCTGAATTACCAGATCACGAAATTCATCGGCGCCTACGCCGCCGCGATGAACGGGGTGGACTGCATCGTGTTCACGGCGGGGCTGGGGGAGAACCAGCCGATCATCCGGTACGGCGTCTGCCGCAGCCTGCGCTTTCTGGGCGTCAAGATCGACCCGATCCTGAACGACGAATATATCCACGGCAGGGAAGGCAAGATCTCCACATTCGACTCGACCGTCTCCGTCTACGTGATCAACACGAACGAGGAGCTGGTCATCGCCCGCGACACCAAGCAGATCGTGGACAGGCTGGCCTACGCCTCGACGCCGGACCGCACCCACGTCGATCTGGAGGACGTCTGAGGACCGGTTCCAGTTTGTATATTGACGGTCGCCCCACGCATATAAATGATGCGGTGGGGTGATTTTTTTGAACTCGACGAAGAGCAACGCGGTCCCGATTTTCGTCCTGATCCTGTGCTGCCTGGCCTTTCTGCTGTTTTCGTTCATCTCCTGCGACAGGATCGGGAAGATGGCCTCGGCCCTCGCGCGCGAGACGCCGCGGACCATCGTCGTCGACGCGGGCCACGGCGGGGAGGACGGGGGAGCCGTCTCAAAATCGGGCGTCTCGGAAAAAAACATCAATCTCGCCGTCGCCGAGGACCTGCGGCAGCTTCTGCAGGCTTCCGGTTTCCGCGTCGTGATGACGCGTACGTCGGACGTTTCGATCTCGGACGATCTGGACACCATCCGCGAGCGGAAAACGAGCGACCTCCACAACCGCATGAAGATTGTCGAATCGCAGGGCGACTGCGTTTTCGTCAGCATCCACCAGAACCAGTTCCCGCAGAGCCGGTACCACGGCGCGCAGGTTTTTTATTCCGGGAACACGGATTCCTCCAAGTCCCTCGCGGAGGCGATCCGCGGCAGGATCGTGGGGATGCTCCAGAAGGACAACACCCGCCAGACGAAGCCGGCCACCAGCTCGATCTATCTTCTCTACCACGCGAAGGTGCCGGCCGTCCTGGTCGAGTGCGGTTTTCTCTCCAACGACGCCGAAGCCGCGCTCCTTCAGGACGAAGCCTACCAGAAAAAAATGGCGTTCGCCATCTACTGCGGTCTGCTGGATTTCTGCACGGGAAAGGCCTGAGCGGGCCTTTCTTGTATTTGCGGTCCGAATCCGATATAATGGGGAGGAAAAAGCCGGGAATGAAGGTTGCGAGATGGCCGGAAAAGCAAAGAGCGTCTACGTCTGTTCTCAGTGCGGTTTTGAGTCCCCGAAATGGTTCGGGAAATGCCCGGGCTGCGGGCAGTGGAATACGATGGAGGAAGAGGTCCGGGAGCCGGCGGTAAAGAAGCCGTTTTCCGCCGCCCGGAGGAGCGCCGTGCGCCCCGTGCCGATCTCGGAGATCAGCATGGCGGAAGAAGCGCGGTACCGCACGGGACTGAGCGAGCTGGACCGCGTCCTCGGCGGCGGAATCGTCAAGGGCTCGCTGATCCTGATCAGCGGCGAGCCGGGGATCGGCAAATCGACCATTCTGCTCCAGATCTGCGGATTTCTGGGACAAACCCTTAAAATTCTGTATGTATCCGGGGAGGAATCCGCCCGGCAGATCAAGCTGCGGGCCGCCCGCCTGGGGGTGGAGGGCCGGAACCTCTACGTACTGGCGGAGACGGACCTGAACGCCGTCCTCGAGCAGGTCCGCGCGGAAAGACCCGACCTGCTGATGATCGATTCCATCCAGACCATGAACGACACGGACCTCAGTTCCTCGCCGGGCAGCGTGACGCAGGTGCGGGAATGCACCGCCGCCGTGATGCGCACGGCCAAAACGCTCGAGATTCCCGCCCTGCTCGTCGGTCACGTGAACAAGGACGGGGCGATCGCGGGCCCGAAAGTGCTGGAGCACATCGTCGACACCGTGCTGTATTTCGAGGGGGACCGCCAGATGCCCTACCGGATCCTCCGCGCGGTCAAGAACCGGTACGGCTCGACCAACGAGATCGGCGTGTTCGACATGGGGGAGAACGGCCTGCGGCAGGTGGAGAACCCGTCCCTCGCGCTGCTCTCCGGCAGACCGAAGCACGTGGCGGGGACCTGCGTGACCTGCATGATGGAGGGCTCCCGCCCGATCCTCGCGGAGATCCAGGGCCTGGCGACGACCTCCGGCTTCGGGACGCCGCGCCGGATGTCCACCGGCTTCGATTACAACCGGATGTCCCTGCTCCTCGCGGTTCTTGAAAAGCGGGCGGGCTTCTATTTTTCCAACCTCGACGCCTATGTAAACGTCGTGGGCGGCCTGCGGCTCGACGAACCGGCGGGCGACCTCGCGGTGGCTCTCTCGCTGATCTCGAGCCTGAAGGACATTCCGGTGGACGGCGGGACCATCGTTTTCGGGGAGATCGGTCTGGCGGGCGAGCTGCGCGCCGTCACGCATGCGCAGGCGCGCATCAGCGAGGCCGGCCGGCTCGGCTTTGAACGGTGCGTCCTCCCCGTCCACTGCCTGGAGCGCCTCGGCGGCAGGTCCGCCTCCATCCGCCTGGTCGGCGTCAGGACCGTGCGGGAGGCGTTTGAGGCTGCTGCGGAGCGGCCGGCCGGCGGCCCTCCCGCGGCGCGCGGGGAATGACTTTGATGCAGTGGACGCATCCGTTCCCGGTGTAGTTGGTAATCGCGGAGGGCATGTCCAGCGCGCAATACCCGTCTTTCTGATAGATGCAGTCCACGTCGCACTGAATCAGGCTCATCGTTCTGTCACCTCGTTTTTATTCTGAAGTTTTTTCTCAAAATTATTCGTCGCTTTGGTCGCGGCGCGGCTAATATTTTCCCGTTCCCCACACAGAATAACCAGGGACGGGGGAATGAGAATGAACAAATTCGGAATGCTGTTCGCCGCGACGGGCGTCGCGCTCGCGGCGATCCTGACGGCCGGCCGGCTGGTGACGGGCTCCATGGTCCGGGTGACGGCGGTCAAAATGACTCCCAGCACGGCGGAAAATACGGTCGTCTGCTCGGGAAAAATCGAGTCGATGGACGCCAGAAGCGTCTATCCATCCTGCAACGCGACGACGCGGCAGGTCTATGTCAGGGAAGGGGACAGGGTTTCCGCCGGCCAGGTCCTGATGAAGGTTACGCCGCTGGCCGGTTTGGCCGGCTCGCAGCCGTCTTACGAGGACGCCTACGGCGCCTATTCCGCATACTTAAACCAATCGGCCTCCTCCCTTCCTTTCCCATCGGGAAGCGGCGCCGGAAACGGGGAAACGGCCGTCGTCGCCCCGATCAGCGGCACCGTGGAATCGCTTGCGGCCGCGGGGGAAGGGGAATACCTTTCCGCCGATAAGCCGGCCGTGGTGATCCGGAACAGCCAGGACGTCCAGGTCCGGGTGCAGGTGGGGGAATCGCAGGCGGCGGAGCTGAAAACAGGGCAGAAGGCTCGGGTCTCCGGGGTCGGGTTCCAATCGGTCTATGACGGCACGGTCGATTCCATCGCCGCGGAAGCCAAGCAGCAGATCACCGCCACGGGACAGGAAACGATCGTCGAAACCGTCGTCAAAATCAAAGACCCCGGCCCGGACATCAAGCCCGGTTTTTCGGCAAAGGTCTCCATCACCGTTTCGGACAGCAAAAACGTGCTGATCGTCCCCTATGAGGCCGTGCGGGCGGACGACGACGGAAACGAGTACGTGTTTCTCGCGGTCCGGGGGAAAGCCGTCAAAACGCCCGTGACCACCGGGAGGGAATTCGACAGCGGGTTCGAGATCAAGAGCGGCGTCTCGGCGGATGACGCGGTGATCCTGGAGCCGGACGCCGTTTCCGACGGAACCCGCATCCTGACGGCCTACCGGAAGGCGGGGGATCTTTAAGGTGATGGACTTTGCCAAATCCGCCTTCCGCAACCTCGGGCGAAAGCGGGGCAGAACGGCACTCACCGTGCTGGGCATCGCCATCGGCGTGGCCTCGGTGGTCCTTGTGGCGAACATCAGCCAGAGCGGCATCGGCGCGGTCACCAACGAGCTGGAGAGCCTGGGCCTGAGCGGGCTGACCGTCTCGACCTCCCAGAACGCCGAGGCCGTCTCGCTGAACGAGAACGATCTCTCGCTGATCCGGAAGCTCGGTCCGGTGGAACAGGCGGCGCCCGTTCTGATGGCCTCTTCGCAGGTCGCTGTCCGGGGCGCGGACCAGCAGGCGGTGCTGTGGGGGATCGATTCCAACGCCGGCGAGATCATTTCCCTGAAGCCCCTTTACGGCAGGCTGCTGGACAAAAAGGATGTCCTCACCGGGGCGAACGTCTGCCTGGTGGATGAAAACCTCGCTAAAAAAATATATTTCAGAAGCAATATCGTCGGGAAGAAACTCTCCCTCCTCTGCGGGAATTCGCGGCAGGAATTCACGGTCGCGGGCGTGATCAAAACGGGAACCGGCCTTCTGCAGAACCTGATCGGGGATTATATCCCGACTTTCATCTACGTGCCGTACACGACGATCCAGGCCGCCACGCAGCGGAGCGACTACGACCAGATTGCGGTCCGGATCAGAAGCGGAGGCAACGCCGAGAATATCGGCCGGCTGATCGTCAACCGGCTCAATGCCGTCAACGGGACGTCGGATGCTTTTCTGTCCAACAACCTGGCCAAGCAGAAGGACGGGCTTCTGCACGTGCTGGACCTGGTCACGCTGATCCTCTCGGCCGTAGGGGCGGTTTCGCTTTTGGTCTCCGGGCTGAGCATCATGACGGTCATGCTCGTTTCGGTGCACGAGCGCACCCGGGAGATCGGCATCAAAAAGGCGCTGGGGGCCACGCGGGGCGCGATCATGACGGAGTTTCTGTGCGAGGCGGTGATGATCTCGCTGATCGGCTGCGCGATCGGCCTTGCGGTCGGCTTTCTGGTTTCCGTTCTGGGCGCGCAATACTTTCACACCGCGCTCACCGTGCGGTCGGACATCGTGCTGATGGCGGCGGGCTTTGCCGTCCTTTCGGGGACGGTTTTCGGGGTGTATCCGGCGTCGCAGGCGGCGCGGATGAAGCCCGTGGACGCGCTCCGGCAGGAATAGGCGCCGTTGCGGTAGAAGGCGGGGAGTGCTCTTGACACTTCCCGCCTTCTCGCTTATAATATAATTATACAAAATGAATATTTTGTATAATTAAGGGGAGGAACCGCTCACGGCGCCTTCCGGCCGCGGCGTTCCATTCCGATCAAGGCCCGTTTGACGGACGGCCCTCCGAAGCTGTATTGCCCGATCGAGCCGTCCTTACGGATCACCCGGTGGCACGGGATCAGGAACGGCAGCGGATTCTTCGCGACGGCCGTTCCGACCGCGCGGACGCTGCGGCATCCGACGGCTTGTGCCAGCTCGCTGTAAGAAACGGTGGCGCCGTACGGAACTTTCCGCAGTGCGCGCCAGACGGATACGCAGAGAGGATTTCCGTCCAGCCGGACCGGGATCTCAAACTCCGTCCGGCGGCCTCGCAGATATTCCCGGATCTGCCGGACCGTATCCCGGCAGACCGGGCAGTCGGATTCCGGTCCGTCGCTCCGGTCCGCCGCAGCCTTTTCGGAGAGCAGCCGGAGCGACACGACCTCCCGGCCGGTGCAGGTTAGTTCCAGCGTGCCGATATCGGTGCGGAAACGGATGCTGTGAAACTGTTTCATGAGTTCTCTTCCCTTCTGTTTTACATACGACTGTGAGAAACAAAAAGCACTCAGAAAGGGCGGTCGAAATGAAACCCGAGCTTTTGGCGGAAGCGCCCCCGGTCCTGCGGGAATTTCTCGGATATATCGGCACCATCAAAGGAAAATCCCCGAAGACCGTGGAGGAATACTACCTCGATCTGCGCACGTTTTTCCGCTATATCAAAAAAAGCCGCGGCCTCGTCCCTCCGGAAACGGACTTTGAAGCCGTCGGCATCGCAGACATCGACCTCGACCTGATCAAGACCATCGACCTGACCCAGGTGTTCGAGTATATGAATTTTTTAAGCACGGAGCGGAAAAACGGCGCGGATACCCGCTCCCGGAAAGTCGCGAGCCTGCGCAGCTTTTTCCGGTACCTGACCGCCAAGACGGGAAAGCTGAAAACCAACCCGGTGGAGGAACTGGAAACGCCCAAGCTGAAAAAATCGCTGCCCAAATTCCTGACGCTGGAGCAGAGCATCGAGCTGCTCTCCGCCGCCGAGGGCGCGCGGGACTACTGCATCCTCGTCCTTTTTTTGAACTGCGGCATGCGGCTTTCCGAGCTGGTCGGGCTGAACCTCAGCGATATCCGCCTGCGCGAAGGCACCATGAAAATCACCGGCAAGGGCAACAAGGAGCGGATCGTCTATCTGAACGACGCCTGCCTGGCCGCGCTCCGCAGCTATCTTGCCGTGCGGCCGAAGGACGGCCTGCTCGACCGGAACGCCCTGTTCATCAGCAAGCAGAGGAAACGGATCAGCCCGAAAACGGTGCAGTATCTGGTCAAGAAATACCTGGGCCGCATCGGCCTGGGCGGGCGCGGATATTCGGTCCACAAGCTGAGGCACACGGCCGCCACCCTGATGTACCAGCAGGGGCACGTGGATATCCGGGTTCTCAAAGACATCCTCGGGCACCAAAACCTCGGCACCACCGAAATCTACACCCACGTTTCCAGCGAGCAGATGGCGCGCGCGGCCCAGGCGAATCCGCTGGCCAAAATCCGCCGCCGGAAAGCGGCGGGCCCCGCCTCGGACCCCGCCGGGCGGGACGACAAAGACAAGAATACCGAAAAAGAGGGGAAAAAGTGACGGGCCGTCATTTCTGGCTGTCCGTAAACGTGGGCTCCTCTGCGTCCTGATCCGCGCCCTGCAGCCGCTTCTTCTCCGCTTCCTGCTTTTTGTAGGGCTGGATCATCATCTTGTCGATCAGCGGATAGACCGCAAAATTGACCAGGAAGGAGCAGTAGGCAAACAGGAGGAACACCGCGAAAAGAATGGCGAGCAGGATCGTCAGGACCATGATCTGCGCGAGATACAGCACCAGGACCAGCAAGGCGAGCAGCACGGTGACCAGCAGGTTCCGCCACAGGCCGAGGATCGCGAAAATCAGCGCGTTTTTATAGACCTGTCTGAGGCCCAGGTCGAAGGTGACGAGCATTACCGGCACATAATACTGGCCGAACAGCAGCAGCACCGAGACCGCGACGCAGACGGCGGCCGCCACCATGAACAGCCCGTTGTCCGCGCCGTTCTGCCAGTAAAACGGGATGGAATAGCTCAGGACCATGGCGACCGCGTAGCACAGCGCGCCGTTGATCAGGAACGCCTTCCAGTTGCCCTTCACCGCGTCCATGAAATCCGAGAGGATAAACGCGTGCTCTTCCCGCACGTAATTCCGGGTGACGAAGGTCAGGCCGGCAACGAAGGGCGACAGCAGGATCACGGGGAGCAGCACGACCGGCGTGAACGTCGTCTTGGAGTTGATCCAGAACACGAGAAAAACGACGACTGCCGTCGGGATGCAAAACAGGAGATTCAGCTTGATCAGGTCGAAGAATTTGCGGCCCAGGATGGTGAAGAACCGCGGCACGGCCTTCTGCGGCGGCGCGTTTTTGGGGACGCCGGGGCCGGGGCGGTCGTAATTCATACTGAAGAGACCCAAAGCATCGTCACTCCTAACTCAATTTTGCACGGGGATGGCACTGATTGTAGACTTCCTTGAAATGGTCGTTCAGCAGATGCGCGTAAACCTGGGTGGAGGAAATGTCGGCGTGCCCCAGCATCGCCTGAAGATCCTTGAGCGCCGCGCCGTTTTCCAGCAGATGAAGCGCAAACGAATGGCGCAGCGTGTGCGGCGTGATCTCCTTGACGATCTTCGCCCGGCCCGCGTAAAGCTTCACGATCTTCCAGAACCCCTGCCGCGTGAGGCGGCAGCCGTTCCGGTTGACGAACAGGGCCTGTCCCCCCTCTGGGGAAACCATCTGCGAGCGGACGCGCAGCATATAATCGGAGACCGCGGCGACGGCGGTCGGGTGGATCGGAACGACCCGGTGCGACCTTCCTCCGCAGCAGGAAAGCCGGCCCGAACGGATATCGACATCCTCGACGTTGAGCTCGACCAGCTCCGAGACGCGCAGGCCGGTGGCGTAGAGGAGCTCCAGCATCGCTTTGTCTCGGCAGCCCTTCAACTCCGAGGGATCCGGCTGCGCGAGCAGCAGCTCGATCTCTTTGCCGCTGAGGATCTGGGGGGCCTTTTTCGGCACTTTCTGGAGCTTGACCGACTTTGCAGGATTGATACCCGCCTGGCCGCCGGCCATCAGGAATCGGTAAAAGCAGCGGAGCGAAGCGACGTTCCGCACCAGCGTGGCGCCGGACCGGTTCAGGCTTTTCAGATAGTCGATGTATTCGCCGATCTCTGCGGCAGAAACGCCGGCGGGGTCGCGCGCGCCGTTCCGGTCCGTGAACCGAAGGAAATTCCTCACGTCGCGGACATAGGAAGCCACCGTGTTCCGGGAAGCCGCCTTCCGTTTCGTGAGATAGTCCTCAAATTCCGCACCGTAATCCCTCATTCGGATTTCCCCTTTGCTCGTTAAAAAGAAAACAGGCCGCCGAAGCACACCGAGAACACCAGATCCAGCAGCGCCCCGGCGCAGGCGACCGCCAGCGCCGCCCCGAAGCGGAGAAAATAGCCGCGGATGCCGGAGGATTTTCCCTCCCCGCGGCTTTTCCCCGACGCGATCATGCGGGAAAACCGGATCCCCTCGAGAGACGCCATCAGGATGGAAAGGCAGCATACGAAAGCGCCGGGCAGGATCACGGCCAGGTTATATAAAATACCCTTTCCGCCGTAGACGGCGTACAGATACCCCGACGTGAGCCCCAGACCGAAGCCGCGGAAAACCACCACGGCCGGGATGAAAAACGCTCCCCAGATCGAAAGGCCGCACAGAAAGCACGCGAGGATGAAGCAGAAGCTGGACGCGAAGGAGGCGGAAAACACCAGCAGGAACGGCTGGGTCGTCCGCGATTTGAAATTCCCGGCGAAAAGGAAGTCCAGTTGCTCGAGCGACCCATAGCCCGCGTTCCTGGCGTAGAGGGAACCCAGCGCCACCCCGGCCAGCAGCACCAGCGAAAGCAGAACCATGGCGCGGTTCCCGCGGGCGGCCCGCAGCACGGCCCCGGCCCATCCGTTCCCCGCGGAGAGAGCATGCCGGCGCCTCGGGCGGCTCACAATCACGACTCCCATCCAACCCTTCCCCCCACGAACATCTCAAAACATCTCAACAAAATGTATGTGGGACAAAGCGATTCTATTCCGTCGGGATCCTCCGCAGGAATGCTCCGGACCCGCCTTTGACGGGAGATAAATCTTATGGTAGTACATTTTCCCCGGTGAATCAAGCCTAAAAAGAACCGCGGCCTATTTTCATGAGAAAGAGAAAAAAATCAGGCGGCGGATTGTGTAAATCTACAGATTTTTCGTCAAACCGACAAAAGTCTCAGGCGTTTGTTTTTTCCGGATTTTGCTTTTCGCTCCGGGGCGACTCGCCGGCCAGAGCAGCCTGAATCATCACGGCGCACTCGACCCGCTTCTTTTCCAGGGCGCAGGAGATGCGGTGCGGCTTTTGAACGTCTCCCTCGTACTGCCAGTTGTTCGCGTTGCATCCGCCGCTGCAGTAGAACTTGGCCCAGCAGCCGACGCATTTCGGCTTGGTGTAGACGTTGATCGCGGCAAAGCGGTCCCTCATCCCCGTATCGAACGAGCCGTCCAGAAGATTGCCCATTTTCCACTGCTCGTTCCCGACGAACTGATGGCAGGGATAGAGGTCGCCCGAAGGGGTCACGGCGACATATTCGTTGCCGCAGCTGCAGCCGCGCAGCCGCTTGATGACGCAGGGACCCTGGTCCAGGTCGATCATGAAGTGAAAGAAGTCGAAGCCCTTTCCCGCTTTTTTCCGCTCGATGACCAGGTCCGAAAGCCGGTCGTATTCCTCGAAGATCCTCGGCAGGTCTGTCTCCTGGATCGCGTAGTCCAGCCGGGCGTCGGACACGACCGGCTCCACGGAGATCCGGTCGAAGCCGAGGTCCAGCATCTTGCGCACGTCGTTCGTGAAATCGAGATTATAGCGGGAATAGGTGCCGCGTATGTAGTAGTCCTTCTCCTTCGGCCGGCGGGCCACCAGCTTCTGGAATCTCGGCACGATGGAATCGTAGCTCCCGCTGCCGTCCACCCGGACGCGCAGGCGGTCGTTGACCTCTTTCCGCCCGTCCAGCGAGAGGATGCAGTTCGACATTTCCCGGTTGATGAAGTCGATGTTTTCGTCATTCAGCATCAGGCCGTTCGTCGTGACGGTGAAGCGGAAATTTTTGTTCCGTTTCTTTTCGAGGCTCCGCGCGTAGGCGACCGTGCGCCGGACCACGTCGAAATTCATCAGGGGTTCTCCGCCGAAAAAGTCCACCTCCAGATTGTGCCGGGGGCCCGAACGTTCCACGAGGAAGTCGATCGCGCGCCTGGCGACGTCGAACGGCATCAGCATGCGCGCGCCGCCGAAATCCCCCTGCGCCGCAAAGCAGTACCGGCACCGCAGATTGCAGTCGTGGGCGACGTTCAGACACATGGATTTGATCGGAGCGCCCTTCAGCAGAGCCGCGAAGCGCCCGTACCCGTCGGGCGAAAAAAGCTGGCCCCCGCGGTACAGCGCCCGGAGCTCCCCGTACGCCTCCCGCAGCGTGTCTTCGGGAAAGCGGCGCTTCAGGGCATCCATCATCCCGCGGGGAGGCTCGTCCGGCACCGAGTCCTCAAGGTAATCCAGCATGGCGAACGGGGCTTCGCCGAAAAGGTGGACGGCCCCGCTGTTGGTATCCAGAACGATACGGTAGCCGTTCTGCGTATATTTGTGAATCATGGGATTTCAAATTCTCCAGACAAATAAAGAGTAAGGGACAGAAAACCTGTCCCTTCCAAAAAAGAAAAACTCAGTTTACCGGTTGGTGTTTTCACACTTCTGGTTGGTGACCGTGCAGGAAGTCTTGCAGGCGGACTGGCAGGACGCCTGGCACTCGCCGCAGCCGCCTTTTTCCGCGCTTTCCTTCAGGGCGGCGCGATTCAGCGTTTTGATCTGCTTCAATTTTTAAGCCTCCGTTTCCCATCAAGATGCAATCCATATTATAGCACGCGGGCGACGATAATCAAAGCCTTATTTTCGTCCGGATTTCCCGTTCACGGCGAGGAATCCGCCCACGCCGCCGGCCAGGGCCATGACCAGCAGACGGAGCTCCGATTCTCCGGTGACGATCCCCTGGCAGGCGATCAGCCCGGAGACCAGAAACAGCAGGAACAGCAGCAGGCCGGAGAAGACGCCGAAAATCAGCCCGCGCCGCCGCGAGATCCGCGCGGTGACAAAGCCCGCGAAGCCGGCGCTCAGCACCGAGACGGCGAGGATGAACGGCGGCAGAAAACCGTGCGGAAGATTTTCGGACGACACGAACGCAAGGGCGCACAGCGCCAGCAGAACGGCGCACAGCGCCGCCCCGCACACGGAGCCGACGACCACGGCCTTGACGGCGACCCACACGGGCCGGCGGCCGATCGCCGCGCCGGAACCACCTTTCACGGAGAACCGCCTCCTTCAACTTCTCGCCATATAGATATTCGCAGGAGGCGGCGTATATTCATCTTTCTTTCGGACCGCGATCCCCCCCGCGGGGGATCCGGCAAAAGGGAAGCGCGGTTATTCCGCGTCGTCGTGGATGGTGTCCACGCTGCCGATGGCCCATTTCTTGATCTTGATCTTCGCGCGGTCGGAGCCGGTCTCCACGATCAGCACGTTCGCGTCCTCCTTGATGCCGACGACGCGGCCCACGATGCCGCCGATGGTGGTGATATTATCCCCGACCTGCACGCTGTTGCGCATCTTGTCTTCTTTTTTCTTCTTTTTCTGCTGGGGGCGGATCAAAAGGAAATAAAAAATACCGCCCATCGCGACCAGCCAGAGGATCATGAACCAAGGGCTTTCCGCCTGCGCGGCGCTGTTCGTCGTCAAAAAAATATTCATGAACTGCGGCACCTCCGTTTTTTCATGTCCTGATTATATCAATAAACCGGGGCCCTTGCAAGACTTTCTTAGATTCTTTGCCCAATCCGCCCAATCGATTCGCTGAAAAACTCCGAAAACCGGCCTTCGTCCAGCGCGGAACGGATGCGCTCGAGCAGGGTGTTGTAGTAATAGACGTTGTGCATCACGCACAGCCGCATGGCCAGCATCTCGCCGCTCTTGAAAAGGTGGTGGAGATACGCGCGGCTGAAATTGCGGCAGACGGGGCAGCCGCATTCCGGGTCGAGCGGCCGGTCGTCCAGCTCGTACTTCGCGTTGAACAGGTTGCGGCAGCCTTCCCCCGTGAACGCATGGCCGTGGCGCGCATTGCGCGTGGGGAGCACGCAGTCGAACAGATCGACGCCGCGCCGGACGGCCTCCAGGATATTCGCGGGGGTCCCGACACCCATCAGGTAGCGGGGCTTGTCCTTCGGCATTTCCGGCTCCACCGTCTCGATGATATGGTACATGACCTCGGCGCTCTCCCCCACCGCAAGGCCGCCGATCGCGTAGCCGTCGAGGTCCAGCTCGCGGATGCGGCGCATGCAGTCGACGCGCAGGTCTTCGTAGGTGCTACCCTGGTTGATGCCGAACAGCATCTGCCGCGGGTTCAGCGTGCCCGGCAGGGCGTTGAGCCGGTCCAGCTCCGCCTTCGAGCGGTACAGCCAGCGCACGGTGCGCGCGCACGAAGCGCGGGCGTACTCGTATTCCGCCGGATTTTTGACACACTCGTCGAACGCCATGGCGATGGTGGAGGCGAGGTTGGACTGGATCCGCATGCTCTCCTCCGGGCCCATGAAGATTTTGTGCCCGTCGATATGCGAGGCGAAGGTGACGCCTTCCTCCGCGATATCCCGCAGCTTCGCGAGGGAAAAGACCTGGAACCCCCCGCTGTCCGTCAGGACGGGGCCGTCCCACCGGGTGAAGCGGCGCAGCCCGCCGAGCTTCCGCACGACCTCGTCCCCGGGGCGCAGATGCAGGTGGTAAGTGTTGCAGAGCTGGACCTGGCATTTCAAATCTTTAAGGTCCAGCGCCGAGACCGCGCCCTTGATGGCCCCGCAGGTCGCCACGTTCATGAACGCGGGCGTCTGAACCGTTCCGTGCGGCGTCGCCAGCTCGCCGCGCCGGGCCGCGCCCTCCGTTTTCAAAAGCCGAAACATCGTTCTCCCCCGCGCCTTTCTTCAGAGAATCAGCATGAAGTTTTTGCTTCTCCCCGCCTTCAGCGGGGAGAAGCAATTTTCAAAGATCGGTCAGACGATCAGCATCGCGTCGCCGAAGCTGAAAAAGCGGTATTTCTCCCGGACCGCCACCCGGTAGGCGTTCATGATATGGTCGTACCCCGCCAGCGCGGAAACCAGCATGATCAGCGTGCTTTCCGGCAGATGGAAGTTGGTGATGAGGCCGTCCATCGCCTTGAACTTGAAGCCGGGATAGATGAAGATATCCGTCCAGCCCGCACATTCCCGGACGCCGCCCTCCTGCGCCGCGACGGTCTCGAGCGTCCGGCAGCTCGTGGTGCCGACGCAGATCACCCGGCCTCCGTTTTCGCGCGTGCGGCGGATCAGGTCGGCCGCCTTCCTGGGCATATAATAATGCTCGGAGTGCATCTTGTGGTCGGTGATCTTTTCCGCCGTGACCGGGCGGAACGTGCCGAGGCCGACGTGCAGCGTCACGAACGCCATGCCGACCCCTTTGCGGCGGATCTTTTCGAGCAGCTCCGGCGTGAAATGCAGGCCGGCCGTCGGCGCGGCCGCCGACCCGACCTCTTTGGAGTAGACGGTCTGGTACCGCTCGTTGTCCTTCAGCTCGGATTTGATATAGTGCGGCAGCGGCATCTGGCCGATCCGGTCGAGAATCTCATAGAAATTCCCGTCGCAGGAAAACTCCGCGATCCGGTTGCCGTCGTCCGTCACGTCGAGGATCTCGGCCCGCAGGAGCCCGTCCCCGAAGGTGAAGCGGGCGCCCGGCCTGGCCCGGCGGCCCGGCCCGGTCAGGACCTCCCACACATCGCCGGACCGGTGCGTCAGCAGCAGGAATTCCACTTTGGCCCCCGTCCCCTCCTTGACGCCGTACAGCCGCGCCGGAAGCACGCGGGAATCGTTCAGCACAAGGCAGTCCTCCGGGTTCAGGTACTCCGCGATGTCGTAAAAATGCCGGTGCTCGATTGCACCCGTCTTTTTATCGAGAACCATCAGCCGGGAGGAATCCCGCGGTTCCGCCGGCGTCTGGGCGATCAGTTCTTTCGGCAGATCGTAGGCAAAGTCGCTTGTCTTCATGTCGTGCAGGTCAAGTCCCATGATTTGACGTCTCCATTCTCCGATTGATGCTAACCCGTTTATTATAAATAAATTGACAATCAATAGCAACCCATGCTATTATGTTTTTATATAGGGATCGATACAAAAAGCTTTCCGCAGTTCAACAGGAAAAGCTGTCACATACGCCACGAAGATAGAGGCGCGGTGTTCATGAGTAGCCGCCCGCGAGGCCGCCGAAGCCGCAGACCGGCCGCGAAAGGGAACACCGCCGAAGGGGACGCCCGGCAAGCCGTCCGCCTGGTTGTTTTGCAAACAGCAACTCAACTGTCATCATGCAGAGGATGAAGAGCTATCGGCCGCCGCATTCCCCGATCAGGCGGCAAGGCTGTTTCCTTCCCATGACGACCGGTTGATGAACCGGTTTTTTTCATAACCGGGGATATTTTTCCGCAAAAAGCGCCATAGAATAAGACAGGAGGTCCGTTCTCTATGAAGCAATATCGCGTCGGGATCATCGGCGCCACGGGCATGGTGGGCCAGCGGTTCGCCACGCTGCTCGAAAAGCACCCGTGGTTCAAGGTGGCCGCCTTGGCGGCAAGCGCCCGCTCAGCCGGAAAAACCTATGAGGAAGCGGTCGCTGGGCGCTGGAAGATGCCGGTGCCGATCCCGGAAAACATGAAGGGCATGACCCTGCTGGACGCCGAAAACGACAGGGAAAAGATCGCCGGCAGCGTGGATTTCGTCTTCTGCGCGGTCAATCTGGAGAAGCAGAAAGCCAAAGAGCTGGAGGAAGCCTATGCCCGGAGCGAATGCCCGGTGATCTCGAACAACAGCGCCAACCGCGGCGTGCCGGACGTCCCGATGATCATCCCGGAGATCAACCCGGGTCACTCCGCCGTGATCGAGACCCAGCGCAGACGCCTGGGAACGAAGCGCGGCTTCGTCGCCGTCAAGTCCAACTGCTCGATCCAGAGCTACGTGCCCGCCGTGACCCCGCTGCTCGACCGGGGCGTGACGAAGGTTCTCGCCTGCACCTACCAGGCGATCTCCGGCGCCGGAAAAACTTTCAAATCCTGGCCCGAGATGCGGGACAACGTGATCCCGTTCATCAGCGGCGAAGAGGGCAAATCGGAAAACGAGCCGATGAAGGTCTGGGGGCACGTGGAAAACGGCGTGATCGTCAACGCGACACGGCCGGACATCACGACCCAGTGCCTGCGCGTACCCGTCTCGGACGGCCACATGGCGGCGGTCTTCGTCTCCTTCGAGAAAAAACTCCCGCTCGACGAGATCGTCGCCCGGTGGGAAAGCTTCCGCGGCGAGCCGCAGCGGCTGCGTCTGCCGAGCGCGCCCAAGCAATTTCTGCATTATTTCCGCGAGGAGGACCGCCCGCAGACCAGGCTGGACCGCGAGCTGGAAAACGGCATGGCCGTCTCGATCGGAAGGCTTCGGCCCGACAGCCAGTACGACGTCAAATTTGTCAGCCTGTCCCACAACACGCTGCGCGGGGCGGCGGGCGGCGGTGTGCTGATGGCGGAGCTCCTGTGCGCCCAGGGCTATCTCGATTGATCCGCCCCGGAATTTTGGGAGGTTGCGAAATGAAGAAAACGGTTTTCACCGGGTCCGCCGTGGCGCTGGTCACGCCGATGAAGGAAGACGGCTCCGTCCACTACGACATGCTGGAAAAGCTGCTCGATTTCCAGCTGCAGAACGGCACGGAGGCGGTCGTCGCCTGCGCGACGACGGGGGAATCCCCCGTCCTGAGTCCCGAGGAGCACGCCGGGATCGTGCGCTTCCTCGTCAAAAAAGTCGGAGGCCGGGTGCCCGTGATCGCCAGCTCCGGCAGCAACGACACGAAAACCGCCGTCGAACTCTCCAAGGCGATGCAGGAAGCCGGCGCGGACGCGCTGCTGACCATCACCCCCTATTACAATAAAACCTCGCAGGAAGGCTTCGTCCGCCACTTCTTCTATATCGCGGACCGCGTGGACCTTCCCCTGATCCTCTACAATATCCCCTCGCGCACCGGCTGCAACATTCTGCCGGAAACCTACCGGCGCCTGGCGGAGCACCCCAACATCGTCGGCGTGAAGGAGGCCAACGGCAACCTGGCCGCCAACGCGGAGACCGTCGCCCTCTGCGGCGACAGCCTGGCGCTCTATTCCGGCGAAGACAGCCTTACCCTGCCGATCCTGTCCCTCGGGGGCAAGGGGGTCGTCTCCACCAGCGCCAACGTGATCCCGAAGGAAATGGACGAAATCTGCCGAAATTATTTTCAGGGAAATGAAGCGCGCAGCCGCGAGCTCTTTTTCCGGTACCTGGACGTGATGAACGCCCTGTTCATCGACGTGAACCCGATCCCGGTCAAGGCGGCGATGAAGATGATGGGATACGACTGCGGCGGGTGCCGCCTCCCCCTCGCGCCCCTGAGCGCGCGGAACGCGGAGCTTCTGCACGGCGTTCTGAAACGCCACGGCCTGGCCGGCTGAGCAAAGATCCTCAGGGAAGTCAAAAAGTCACAAAGGAAGTCTGAAAATGGTTAGAATCATCCTCAGCGGATGCGGCGGAAAGATGGGCCGCACCGTCGCCGCCTGCGCCGAAGGGCGGGAGGACTGCCGCATCGCCGCCGGGATCGATCTCAGAAAACCGGAAGGCGCGCCTTTCCCGGTCTACGGCAGCCCCGAAGAAGTCCAGACGGAAGCGGACGTCCTGATCGATTTTTCAAACCCCGCCCTTCTCGCTCCGCTGCTGGCCTTCGGGGAGCGGACCCACACGCCGCTCGTGCTGTGCACGACGGGATACAGCGCGGAGCAGGCGGAAGCTTTGAAGAGGACTTCGGCCAGGATTCCCGTATTCTATTCCGGAAACATGTCCCTCGGCATCAGCCTGCTGATCGAGCTTTCCAAAAAAGCGGCGCAGGCGCTCGGCGACCGCTTCGACATCGAGATCGTCGAGGAGCACCACAACCAGAAGATCGACGCCCCGAGCGGCACCGCGCTGATGATCGCCGACGGAATCTCCTCCGTGCTTCCCCGCGCGATGGAGTACGTCTACGACCGCCATTCCCGCCGGAAAAAGCGGGAACCCAACGAGATCGGCATCCACTCGATCCGCGGCGGGACGATCGTCGGGGAGCACAAGGTCATCTTCGCCGGGCCGCACGAGGTGCTCACCCTTTCGCACTCCGCCCAGTCGAAAGAGATTTTCGCCCTGGGGGCGCTGCGCGCCGCGGCCTTTCTCGTCCGTAAAGCTCCCGGGCTTTACGGTATGCCCGATCTCATAAAATAGCGGGAGGTACTCTCATGATCACGTCGCCAAAGATCACAACGGCCACGGACATCACCCTTGTCACCCTGCAGAACTGCCCTTCCGAGCTCAGCTTCATCGCCGGCGTATTTGAGAAGATCGGGGACCTCGGGGTCGATGTGAACATGATCTCGCTGGCGCCTGCCCACGGGGCCTACACCTCGGTCTCGTTCACGATCGCCGACAATGACCTTGACAAAGTCCTCAGCTTTACAGCCGAGCTGCGCGACACGGTGAACGTTCAGGTGATCGTCAGCAGCGGGAACTGCATCATCTCGGTGTACGACGACGGGATGAAAAACACGCCCGGTGTGGCGGCCCGGGTGTTCACCGCGGCCTCGACGGCCGGGACGGATATCCGGATCATCACGACGTCGGCCGCCGATATTTCGCTGCTCGTCACGGCGGCGGACTTCCCGGAAGCCCTGAAGGCGATCGAATTCAAATTCAGGCGCGGCGACCGCGCCCGCTAAGAGCTAAGATACGACAAGATAACCCCCGGTCCGCCGTGCGCCAGACAGCGCGCGGGCCGGGGGAATTTTTACTTTCAAAAATCCGGCTACCGGTTCGCCAGGGCCTGGGTCAGCGCGGCGGCGAGCTGGTCGGGGCAGGAGGTGGGTCTCGCCCCGCAGCGGATGCCGCGGCAGCGCCGGATCACGTCCTGCGCCTTCATCCCGGCGGTCAGGGCGCTGATCCCCTGCGTATTGCCCTTGCACCCGCCGACGAACTTCACCGACCGGACGATGTCGCCGTCCAGGTCCACGATGATGGTGGTCGAGCAGGTTCCTTTGGTTTTGTAGCGGTATTCCACTCCAATTTCCCCTTATGTCTGTTTCGCAGAGCTGTTTTTGCGCCGGAGAAGCTTTTCCACCTCTTCGTCCGGCGCCGTGCAGGTGCCCACGGGGACGGGGCGCTCGGTGTACATGCCGTGAAAATCGGTCCCGCCCGTCTTCACAAGGCCCCATTCTTCCGCGACGGCGGAGAGCCTTTCCTCGTCGCCCTCGCGGTTTTTCGGGTGCCACACCTCCACGCCCTCGATCTCGCGGTCGGAGGCGAGCTGCTCCAGAAGCGCGTAGCTATCGTACAGGCCGGGGTGCGCCAGCACCGCAAGCCCGCCCGCCGCATGAATCTGCCCGATCACGTCATGCACGTCGGGGTATTCGACCGGGACATAGGCCAATCCGTCCTTCGGGTTGAAGAGCCTGCGGAAAACGCCGCCGAAGATCCCGTCGGCGCAGCCGGCGTCCAGCAGCGCGTGCATGATGTGCTGTTTGTAAAGGCCTGTGCTCCCCTGCGTGCGCCGCACGACCATCTCGGCGGTGATCGGGTAGAGCGCCAGCACTTTTTCGAGCATGGCGTTGCCCGCGCGGCGGCGCGCCTCCGACGTGCGCCGGCAAAGGCCCAGCAGGCGGTCCGGCTTCTCGCACAGATAGCACAGGATATGCGCCTTGCGGCCGGTGGAGGGGTCGGCCGCCGAGAACTCGGCCCCCGGCAGCACCCTCACGCCCTGCCGCCTGCCGATGATCTGCGCCCGGCCGGAGCCCGCGAACGTATCGTGGTCGGTCACGGCGATGGTCGAAAGGCCGCGCTTTTTCGCGAGCATCACGATCTCGTCGATCCCGACGGAGCCGTCGGAAATTTTCGTGTGCAGATGAAGATCCGCCGGCATCCCATCACCTCCCCTAAAATGGCGCCGCTTACGAACGCAGCAGTTTTTCCGGCGTGAAAGAGCGGCCCGCGAAAGCGAACAGCAGCCCGTCCGCCGCGGCCACGACGGCCGCCGCCAGCAGCAGGAACAGCGCGCTGATGCGGAACAGACCCGCCATCTGCCCGATCAGCGCCAGGACGAGCGGCAGCACGAGGAACGCCGAGGTCTGCGTGGCCTCGATAAAGCTTTTGCTCTTCGCGGAGGTCATCACCATGAACACGACGCCGAACACCGTGGCCGCCGGCGTCAGGAACAGGATCAGCACCAGCCAGCTCCAGTTCAGGAAAAACGGCATTCCCAGCAGCAGGTCCCCCACCGAGATCACCACCGCAAACGCGACGAACGAGATCGCGGTGACGATCGCGGAAAGCAGGACGCATCCGAGCGTTTTCGCGCGGAAGATCTGCTTCATGTCCATCGGCGTCAGCAGCAGGGTCTGCAGGGTGCCCCGCTCCTTTTCCCCGACGAAGCTGCTCGCCGCCGCGACGCTCGAGGCCATCAGCGGGATCATCAGGAAAAACGCGGGGAACATCAGGTTTGTCATCATATACAGCATGCTCTGCCGGAAATTGAAGCCGCGCGCTTCCTTCGGCAGCAGCTCCATCATTTTTTCCGCCCCGTTGATCTCGCTCTCCGGGATGGTGCTGACCATCACGACCAGCGCGACGGGAAGGACCACCACCAGCAGCAGCGGGACGATCAGCACCGTGCTGCGGGCCATCCTGGAATCCCAGATCTCGCGGAAATCCTTCCGGATCACGGCCCTTTCGGCCTGCGGCAGCGTCTTCACGGCTGCGTCCCCCCGTTCAGCGAAACATACTTGAAATAGACGTCCTCCAGCGTGGGCCGGGTCAGGCGGGCCTCGTAGATTTCGCGGCCGTCTTCCACCGCTTTGCGGATCAGCTTCGGCATCTCGTCTTCGCTGAGCACGTCGGTGCTCCACCAGCCGTCCTCCCCGCGCTCGAAGCCGGCGGGCGTATCCCCTTCTTTGAAGCGGAGGGATCCCTTCGCGTGCAGGCCGGCATCCCGGCTCAGCGCCTCCAGCGTGCCGCTGGCGAGCAGGGCGCCCTTCTCGATGATCCCGTACCGGCCGCAGAGGTCCTGCGCGTAGCGAAGCTGGTGGGTGCAGAGGAAAACCGTGACGTCCTCCGCGCGGGCCAGTTCCGCGATCATCGCGTTGACCGCCTGCACGGACTCCGGGTCCAGGCCGCTGGTCGGCTCGTCCAGAAACAGGGCCTTCGGGCGGTGCATCAGCGCCCGCGCGAGCGAAAGCCGCTGCGCCATCCCGGTGGAATAGGCGCTCAGCTTCCGGTCCCGGGCGTCCCAGAGATCCAGCTTTTTCAAAAGCTCCCGGGCGCGGCCGCGGCAATCCTCGCTCTCCATGCCGAAGGCTTCCCCGAAAAACAGGAGATTTTCAAGGCCGGTCATCTGCCCGTACATCCCCGCGCCCTCGGTCATCACGCCGCACAGGCGGTGCACCTCGCGCGGCTTCTGGGCGGGCGAAAAGCCGAAGACGGAGCAGGAACCCTCCCCGGGCCGCAGCAGGCCCGTCAGCAGCCGGACCGTGGTCGTCTTCCCGGCGCCGTTCGGCCCGAGAAAGCCGAAGACCTCGCCTTCCTCCACTTCGAGGGAAAGGTCGCGCACCGCATAGACGGCGCCGTCGTAACTTTTTCCGAGACCGATCGTGCGGACCGCCGGTTCGTTCAAGGGAATCCCCCGCCTCTCCGGATTCGGGACCGCCCCGGAAAATCTGCCCGATGCGGTCCTGTTCTGATTTTATTATACCACCGGCGCCGCCTCGCCGCAAGTACGGCTTTCCCGGCATCCGGCCGCGCCGCGGCATAAAAAACTCCCGAAGCTGAATTCAACGCTTCGGGAGTTTCGCGGGACCGTCCCGCCGAACAAAGCTCTTTTTTCGCTCCGCGCTGAACGGCGGGCCGAGCCGGGCTTTGCCCGCGGCGGATTATTCCAGGTTCAGCTTCCTGCTGAGCAGGTAGTTGGTCAGCGCGTAGAACGCCAGGCCGAACAGGGCGCAGTAGAGGATGAACAGGCCGAGCGCGATCTCCAGAAGCGCCGCGTTCGGGAGGCTGCGCGCCACGCCCCCCAGCCAGGCGCGCAGCCAGGAATCCGGGGAGATGCCGTTGAGCGCGTTGAACCCTCCGAACGTGATGATCTGCTCGACGATGCCGAAGCCGATATACGCCCCGCACGCCGCCAGCTGCCTGTGGCGGGCGCTGCGGTTCCCGACGGCGATGGCGGCGTAGAGCTGCAGGGTGCCCGCCAGGATCGACACCGCCAGCAGAACGACGCACTCGAACAGGATCAGCCAGGAAGAGGCGCCGTGCTCCGCGAACTCCCTCCGCATGGAGAGGCACCATTCGCTGAAAGTCCGCATATTGCTTTCGTCGACGGAGAGGATGAAGATGGAGAGCGCGGAAACGATCAGGCTCAGAACCGTCCACATCAGGGTCACGATCATCCTGCAGTCGATATGGGCGTGCGCCTTCACCGGAAGGGTGAACATCAGATACCCCTCGTCGCCGAGCAGGTTTTTCTGGAACCGCTGGATGGTGACGACGAACGTGACCACGAAGAGCGCGACGACCAGGAGGACGTAAACGGTCATGGTGACCCCGTTGAGGAAAGCGGAAAGGTTGACCGGAAGATTGCCCCAATCGTTCGCTTCGGGATTAAACGCGCGGAGCAGCCGGTTCACCAGGGCAAAGGCGAGGATCAGGCCGTAAAGCGGCAGGAAAATCCTCTCCGTCGCCCGGATCTCGTATTTCATCAGTCTGCCTAACATTTGAACACCTCCCGGAACATCGCGTCGACGCTTTTGCCTTCGCGCTCGCGGATCTCGTCGACGGAGGAGGTCAGCACGACGCTCCCCCGGTTGATGAAGATCACCTCGTCGAGGATCTTTTCGACGTCCGTGATCAGGTGCGTCGACAGGAGCAGCGACGCGTTTTCGCTGTAGTTGGAGAGGATGGTGTCCAGGATGTAATCCCGCGCGGCCGGATCGACGCCGCCGATGGGCTCATCCAGCACGTAGAGCTGGGCCTCCCGGCTCATCACGAGGATGAGCTGCACCTTTTCCTTGGTGCCTTTCGAGAGGGTCTTGAGGCGGCTGTTCGGGTTGATGTGCAGCCGCTGGAGCATGTCGTAGGCTTTCGCCTTGTTGAAATCCTCATAGAAATCGCCGAAAAAGTCGATGGCCGTCCGCACGTCCATCCAGTCGCTCAGATAGGTGCGCTCCGGTAGGTAAGAGACGATCTTCTTCGTCTCCACCCCCGGCTTGTTCCCCCGGACCGTCAGCTCGCCGCCGTCCGGTGTCAGCAGGCCGTTGATCAGCTTGATCAGCGTGGTCTTTCCGCTGCCGTTCGGGCCGAGCAGGCCCACGATCTTCCCTTTCGGCACCGAAAGGTTCACCGCATTGAGCGCGAGGCAGCCCGGGAAATATTTCGTCAGGTTCCTGCACTCCAAAATGCTATCCATTCTGCTCTTCCTCCTTTGTCACGCGGTCCAGCAGGGAAACCGCCCCCTGCGCGTCGTAGCCCAGCCGGTTCATGCTCCGCAGAAAATCGCGGACCAGCCCTTCGGCAAGGTTCTGCTTCGTCTGCATGATCTGCCCGGCGTCTTCCGTCACGAACCTTCCGCTTGTGCGCTGAGAGAACAGCAGGCCATCCTCCTCCAGCTTGGCCAGCGCGCGCTGCATGGTGTTCGGGTTGACGGCGGCCTCGGCCGCAAGCTCCCGCACGGACGGCAGCTTCGCGCCCGGCGGATAGATGCCGGCGATGACCATCAGCTGCAGCTGCTCGATCAGCTGGGCGTAGATCGGCCGGTCCGGTTTCAGTTCCCAGGGCATGCCAGTCCCTTCCTTTCTCTTTCGACTCCGCCCCGCGGGCGGTTCCGAAATTTCATTGCCGCACCTCCCCGTCAGGCGACGTCGCTGCGGCGGAAAAGCGCCGCGCCCAGCGCCAGAAACACGGCGAAGGTCACAAAGCTGATCAGCACCGCCTGCCGCACGGCGTCCGGGGCGCCCGAGACGATCGGATGGACCTGGGAATAAAGCAGATAATCGTTGGCTTTCGGGATGTGCAGCAGAAGGAAAAGGTACCGGCTCAGGTAGATCGCGGCGTAATAGGCGAAGACCGCGAGGGCGCCGCGGTGCAGGAAAATCGTGAAGACCGCCGCCACCGCCACCGCGCCGACGTAGACCGAGCACAGGGCTGCGAAGCGGACGAAGAACTGCCGCACCAGCTCGCCGGTGAACTCCGGGCCGCGCGGCAGGAGCAGCAGCGAGCTCCCGCAGAAAACCCCCAGGACGGCCGCGGCCAGGAGCAGGCCCAGAAGGATCGACGTGACGGTTTTGGAGCCGTACAGCTCCGCGCGGTTCACGCCGAACGCGACGGTGTTCTTGAGCGTATGCTCCCGGTTCTCTTCGGTGAACACGATATCCGGCAGCATCGGGATCACCATGAGCGGGAACCCGAAAAGCTGGGCCTGGGCCATCCGCCACAGGTCCGCCGCCGTGGCGTGCCCCCGCGCCTGGAAAGTCAGCAGCAGGCAGATTCCGGCCAGCCCGGCGGCCAGAAGATACAGGTAAAACCGATGGAAGCTGCGGTACAGGTCCGCACGGATCAGCTTAAGCAACCTTTTTCCCTCCGATCAGATTGATGAAATACTGTTCCAGACTGATGCCGGAGCGGTAAAACTGCGAGATTCCCACGCCGTTTTCCACCAGAACCCGGACGAGCCGCTCCGGATCCCCGGGGTTCCCGTCCACCCGCAGCTCCGTCTCCCCGAGGACCTCCACCGCCGGGCAGCCGCACTGCTCCCGCAGGACGGCGGCCGCTTTTTCGGCGTTGTCCGCCTCGATGCGGAGGCAGCTGCGGCATCTTTCTTTCAGATCCGCCGCAGAAACGTGCTCCAGAAGGCGGCCGCCGCTGATGAATCCGTAGGCGGTCGCGATCTGGAAAAGCTCGCCGAGGATGTGGCTCGAGATCAGCACCGTGGTGCGCTTTTCGCGGTTCAGGCTCTGGAGGATTTCCCGGAACTCCCGGATGCCCACCGGGTCGAGGCCGTTGATCGGCTCGTCGAGGACCAGGATCTCGGGGCTGTTCATCACGGCCAGAGCCAGGCCGAGCCGCTGCTTCATCCCGAGGGAAAAGCTCTTGAACTTTTTGCGGCCCGTGTCGTCCAGCCCCACGAGCTTCAGCGCCCGGCGCACGCATCCGCCGTCTTTGGCCCCGCGCTGGATGCGGTAGAACTCCAGGTTCTCCTCCGCGGAGAGATAGGGGAAAAAGCCCGGCGTCTCGATCATGCTGCCGATGTGGGCGCGCGCCCAGCCGAGCTGCCTCGGCGACGACTGCCCGAACAGCTCCAGTCCGCCGGACGTGGGCGGCGTCAGCCCGCAGACCAGCTTGAGCAGCGTCGTTTTTCCGGCGCCGTTCTGCCCGACCAGCGCGTAGATTTCCCCCCGCCTGACCTGAATGCTGAGGTCGCACACGGCCGCAGCCTTTCCGTAAAGCTTACTGACGTTTTCGGTCCGGATAATCACTTCGTTCATATTGACCCGCCTCATTTGTATTATTGTACTAATCGCTTAATACAATAATACACACAAATCCGGATTTGTCAAGCGTTGAATCAAAAAAAGTGCGGATTGGACGGAAAACGCCGGGACACGGACCTTTGATCCGTCTATAATAGGCAGCGAATCCCTCAATCTCTCTCAATTCTTTACGCAAACTTTACACTCTTTATACTCAGCCCTGCTTTCCAAGCAGTGGAAAACGGCCTATAGTAGTCCCGTCAACAGTCCAACGAATGAAAAGAACGAGGGAGTGTATCTGAATGAAGAAAATTCTTTCTGTCATGGCCGCCGTCCTGGTGGCCGCCGCTTCTCTGACCGCCTGCGCCAACAACGGTGCGGCCAGCTCCGCGGCGCCCGACCAGGCCTCCGCCGCTCCGTCCTCGGAAGCCGAATCCTCCGAGGCGGCTTCTTCCGAAGCGGGCCTTACCGGCTCGGTGAACATCTCCGGTTCCTCCGCTCTTCAGCCGCTGGTCCAGGCTGCCGCGGATAAGATGAAGGAAAAGAATCCCGACCTTGCGATCACGGTGAACGCCGGCGGTTCCGGGACGGGCCTTCAGAACGTCTCGGACAAGACCGTGGACATCGGCAACTCCGACGTCTTCGCGGAAGAGAAGCTGGATGCCGACAAGGCTTCGCAGCTGGTTGACCACATTGTCTGCGTGGTCGGCGTCGCGGCCGTCACCAACCCGGATGTCGGCGTGACGAACGTTTCCAAGCAGCAGCTGGTCGATATCTTCACCGGCAAAACGAAGAACTGGAAAGACCTCGGCGGCAAGGACCAGGCCATCGTGATCGTCAACCGCCCGAAGTCTTCCGGCACGCGCGCTCTGTTCAAACAGTACGCCCTCGGCGGGCAGGAAGAAGTCACCGGCCAGGCCCTGACGGAGGACAACTCCGGCACGCTGAAGCAGACCGTCGCCCAGACGCCCGGCGCCATCGCTTATCTTGCCTTCTCCTATCTGACCGACAGCACGGTCACCGCGCTCTCCGTTGAGAACGTGAAACCGGATTACGAGAACATCTACAGCGGCAAGTATGAGATCTGGGGCTACGAACATATGTATACGAACGGCGAAGCGACCGGCAACGCCAAGGCTGTGATCGAGTACATCACGAGCGACGAATTCGCACCGACCATCACGGAAAAGGGCTACGGCCTCTCCAACAAGATGACGGTCAAGCGCGACGCTCCCGCAGCGAAACCCGCTTCCAAATAAACCGCAGTTCGGCGGATAGGACGTCTCTTCTGAAACAGAACAATCAAGAAGGTCTGAGCCGGCAGTTTTCTGTCCGGCTTTTGGCCTGTTCAGGAGGATGCGCCGCCGAAGGGGAAAGGATGTCCTGCTTTGAGCAAAGCGGAAAAATTCAGAAAGGAATATCTCGGGCGCACGTTCGTCACCGTGATGGGCTTTTTCATCATTCTCCTCACGCTGACGATCGGCGCGTTCCTTTTTTATAAAGGCTCGGCCTCGTTTCTTGTTCACGGGCACAGCGTGTTTGAATTCCTGTTTTCCGACAACTGGTCCCCCGCCGAGCTGGGCGAGGGCGGCACGATCGGCGCTGCGTATTTTATCGTCGGTTCCATCCTGATCAGCACCCTCGCGCTGGTGATCTCGACGCCGTTCAGCGTGGCGACCGCGCTGTTCATGACGGAGATTTCCCCGAAGCTCGGGAAGAAACTGCTGCAGCCCGCGGTCGAGATCTTCGTGGGGATTCCCTCGGTCGTCTACGGCTGGGTCGGCCTGACCGTGCTGGTGCCGTTCATCGCGCGGGTCTTCCGGCTGCCCTACGGATACAGCGTGCTGGCCGGCTCCATCGTCCTTTCGGTCATGATCTTCCCGACCATCACCAGCGTCTCCGCCGACGCCATCCGCAACGTGCCGCTCGAATACACCGAGGCGTCCTACGGCCTCGGCTCCACGCGGTGGCAGCTGATCCGGAAGGTGATCTTCCCCGCCGCGCTTCCCGGCATCCTGACGGGCGTGGTGCTGGGCCTGGCCCGCGCGTTCGGCGAGGCGCTGGCCGTGGCCATGGTGATCGGCAAAACGCAGTCATTCCCGAAAGGGATCCTCTCGCCCGCGACCAACCTGACGGCGGCCATCACCGCCGACATGGGCAACACGACGGAGGGCAGCGAATGGAACGACGCCCTTTGGAGCATGGCGCTGCTGCTCCTGCTGATCTCGTTCCTGTTCATCCTGCTGATCCGTCTGATCGGGAAATCGGGGGCGCAGAAAGAATGAAGAATTTACAAAGGCGCGCCCATCTGTCGGACCGGACGGCGACCGTCGTCCTTTACGCCGTGGCCGGCCTGGCGCTGCTGCTGCTCGCGGCCTTCATCGGGTACACGTTTTTCCAGGGGCTCCGTGCGTTCCGGCCGGAATATCTCTCCTTCGGACGCGAAGGGATCGGCACGCAGTTCTTCAACACCGTGTACTTGGTGCTGCTTTCGCTTCTGATCTGCCTGCCCATCGGCATCTCGGCCGGGATCTATATGGCGGAGTACGCCAAGGACGGAAAGCTGACCCGGTTCCTGCGCAACTGCATCGAAACGCTTTCCTCCCTGCCGTCCATCGTGGTGGGCCTGTTCGGATATCTGGTCTTCCTCGTGATGACGGGCTCGCACTGGAACCTGCTGGCCGGGGCCCTGTCCGTCTCCATCCTGAACCTTCCCCAGCTCACCCGCGTGACCGAGGACGGCATCCGCGGCGTGCCGAACGATTACCGGGAAGGCAGCTACGCCATCGGCGCCACGCACTGGCAGACGATCACGCGGACGCTGCTTCCGGCCGCCATGCCCCGCATCATCACCGGCATCATCATGGCGGCGGGGCGCAGCTTCGGCGAAGCGGCGGCGCTCCTCTTCACCTCCGGCATGAGCTCGGACGTGAATTTCAACAACTGGAATCCCACGAGCATCAATTCCCCTCTGAATCCCCTGCGCCCCGCCGATACGCTGGCGGTCCATATCTGGGCGCTGAAAACGGAGGGCATTGACCCCAACGCCGGGGCGCTTTCCGACCTTTCTTCCGCCGTGCTGGTGCTGATGGTGCTGGTTTTCAGCATGGGCGCCAGGCTGATCGGCAGAGTGCTCGAGAAAAAA
This sequence comes from Caproicibacter sp., assembly GCA_036844765.1. Classification (GTDB taxonomy): domain Bacteria; phylum Bacillota; class Clostridia; order Oscillospirales; family Acutalibacteraceae; genus Thermocaproicibacter. The sequence goes on from DAIUFE010000001.1 coordinate 113,485, forward strand.
ATGACCGGAGACGATCAACAGGGAGGACATTAAATGACGGTAACCATAAACAGGCCCGCGGTCGCCGGAACCGCCGGGCCGGTAGAAACCAAGATCGGCGTCGCCGGGCTGAATTTGTATTACGGGAAAGTGCACGCGCTCAAGCAGATCAACATGCAGATCGGCAAAAATCTGGTCACGGCGCTGATCGGGCCGTCCGGATGCGGGAAGTCCACCTTCCTCAAAACGCTCAACCGCATGAACGACCTGATTCCCGACGTCCACATCGAGGGAACGATTCTGCTGGACGGGGAGGATATCTACGCGTCGCAGACGGACGTCACCCTGCTGCGGAAACGGGTCGGCATGGTGTTCCAGAAGCCGAACCCGTTCCCGATGTCCGTCTACGACAACATCGCCTACGGCCCGCGCATCCACGGGGTCCGGAAGGGACGGAGGCTGGACGAGATCGTCGAACGGAGCCTGCGCGGCGCCGCCCTGTGGGACGAGGTTAAGGACCGCCTGAAAAAAAGCGCTCTCGGCCTTTCCGGCGGGCAGCAGCAAAGGCTCTGTATCGCGCGCGCGCTCGCCGTGGAACCGGAAGTGCTGCTGATGGACGAACCGACCAGCGCGCTCGACCCCATCTCCACGATGAAGATTGAAAATCTGATTTCCGTCCTGCGCGAGAGGTATACGATCGTGATCGTCACTCATAATATGCAGCAGGCCGCGCGCATCTCGGACTACACCGCCTTCTTTCTGCACGGCGAGGTGGTGGAGTACGCCCAGACGGGCGACCTGTTCTCCATGCCGAAGGATAAGCGGACGGAGGACTACATCACCGGCCGGTTCGGATGACGGCCCGCTCCGCCGCGGGCGCCGTTTTACTTTTTTGGAAGCGCGGCTTATAATAAAAGGGAGGAAGAACTATGAGCGCGAGAACGGAGTTCGACCATGAGCTGGAGGAGTTGCACCTCGACCTGATCCGCATGGGCGGGATGATTGAGGCGGCGATTGATCAATCCATCCAAGCGCTGGAGAAACGCGACAATGTTCTGGCCGAGAAGGTCGTCGCGGGCGACAAGGACATCGACAGCCTGGAGCGCGACATCGAGGCGAAATGCCTGCGCCTGCTTCTGCGGCAGCAGCCGGTCGCCAAGGACCTGCGGGCGGTCTCGACCGCGCTGAAGATCATCACGGACATGGAGCGGATCGGCGACCAGGCCGCCGACATTGCGGACGTGAGCCTGCGCTTCGGCGACGAGCCGTTTCTGAAGGCCATGGAACATATTCCGCTGATGGCCTCGACCGCTTCCGCCATGGTCAAGGACAGCATCAACGCGTTCGTGAAAAGCGACGTGGAGGCCTCGCAGGAGGTGATCGAGCGGGACGACGAGGTGGACCGGCTGTTCGAGACCATCAAGCAGGACATCATCTCCGTGCTGGTCAAGACGCCGAATTTCGCGGACCAGGCGGTCGATTTCCTGATCATCTCGAAATATCTGGAGCGCATCGGGGACCATGCCGTCAACATTGCCGAGTGGGTCATCTTCTATATGACCGGCGAACATAAACACCGTAAAATCCTGTAGTCTCAAAGAGGGGGTATTCCGTGGGGAAGCGTGCTTTTGTAGTCGAAGACGAGGAAAACGTGCGCGAGATCATCCGCTGCGCCCTGGAATCCGGCGGGCTCAAGGTTTCCGGCTTCGAGGACGCGGCTTCCATGTTCATCGCGCTGAGGGACGGGCTTCCGGACATCCTGCTGCTGGATATCATGCTTCCCGGTCTGGATGGCTTCGAGACCCTGCGCCGGCTCAAAAAAAATCCGGCGACGGCCTGCGTGCCGGTCATCCTGCTGACGGCCCGCGGGGCCGAGACCGATAAGGTGGCAGGGCTGGACCTGGGCGCGGAGGATTACATCACCAAGCCGTTCGGCGTGCTGGAGCTGATGGCGCGGGTCCGCACGGTCCTGCGCCGCGGGCAGAGCCCCGACGCCGGCGAGGCAGTCTATCAGTCCGGCGGCCTGCGGCTGGACGTCGCCCGCCACGAAGTTCTGCTCAGGGACAAGCCGCTGGAGCTGACGCTGAAGGAATTCGAGCTGCTGCGGGTCCTGATGCAGCATCCGGGCCGCGTGCTCACGCGGGATTTTCTGCTGGACACGGTGTGGGGATACGGCTACGCGGGCGAAACGCGCACGCTCGACATGCATATCCGCGGGCTGCGGCGGAAGCTGGGGGACCACGCGGACGGCGGCCGCATCTCGACCGTGCGCGGCGTCGGCTACCGCTTCAATGCCGAATAGACGGACAGGAGGAAACCCTTGAAACGCGCTTTTGTGTTCCGCACCCTGCTGACGGTGTTCGCGGCGCTGCTGGTCTTCGGCGCGGCCTGCGCGCTGCTGATGCAGCAGCAGTATCTGGAGAGCAAGCGGGAGGAAATCAAGGGCATTTTCCGCACTCTGGCGGTTTCCGGCACTACGCGGGACTACGGCACGCTCTCGAAGGAACTGACCGAGGACGCGGCGGACGGCCTGCACATCACCTTTCTTTCCCCTGGGGGGAAAATTCTGGGCGGCGGCAGCGCGGACCCGGACGCGGAGGACCCGCTCTCCCGGCCGGAGGTCGGCGAGGCGCAGAAGGACGGGTACGGCGAGGGCACGCGGTATTCCCAGTCCCTGAAGGCCAGCCAGTTCTACGCGGCGCAGAAGATGCCGGACGGGACCATCGTGTGGCTCGCGGTCAGCCTGAAAAGCCTCCGCGACCATCTGTGGCGCCTTCTTCCCGCCCTGCTGGCCGTTCTGCTGGCCTCCATGGCGGTCGTCCCGCCGCTGGTGATGCGGATGTCGAAGGGCATCCTGCAGCCCCTGCGGGAGATTGCGCTCTCCCTTCAGGCCGTGAACGCCGGCGGGTACGGAAAGGACCTGAGCAGCCCGCGCTTTGAGGAGTTCGCGCCGATCGTCTCCGAAATCAACGCGCTCTCCCAGAAGATCGCGCACACTCTTTCCGACCTTACCGTGGAGCGGGGACGCATCAACTACCTGCTCAACAACATGCACGAGGGCATGGTGGTGTTGGACGGAAGCGGTCGCATCCTGATCCTGAACCGGAGCGCCGCCGCTTTCTTCGGCGCGCAGGGCAGCCTGACCGGGCAGGACCTGCTGTGCCTGACCCGCATCCCCAAAATCACGCAGGCTGCGCAGCTTGCGCTGAAAGAGGAAAAGCCCTCCGCCTTCGACTTCCCCTCCCCCGCCGCCGCCAACCGCATCCTGCGGGTCTCCGTCACCCCCGTCGCAAAAGAGGCGAGCGGCGACCAGTCCGGCGGCGTCGTCCTGCTGATCACCGACGTCACGGCGGTCCGGCGCTCGGAGCAGATCCGCTCCGAATTTTTCGCAAACGCCTCCCATGAGCTGAAAACCCCGCTGACCTCCATCAAAGGCTTCGCGGAGCTGATGGAAACCGGCATCGTCGACGACCCGGAGCAGACCAAACGCTACCTTGCGCTGATCCGAAAGGAAACGGAGCGCATGATCGGGCTGATCAGCGACATCCTCAAGCTCTCCGAGCTGGAATCCCGCGCTTCGGAAACGGACCGCCAGAGCGTCAGCCTTCTGATGACCGCCCGAAAAGTGGCGGAATCCCTGTCTCTGCAGGCGCAGGAAAAGCAGGTCGAAATCCATGTGGAAGGCGACGACGGCCTGCTGGACGCGAATCCGGACCGCATGACGCAGCTGGTGCTGAATCTGCTGGACAACGCCGTCAAATACAACGTGCAGGGCGGCAAAGTGAACGTCTTCGTCCGCAGCGAAAACGAAAGGGTCCTCCTGACGGTCGCGGACACCGGCGTCGGCATCCCGCCCGAGGCGCAGGAACGCGTGTTCGAGCGTTTCTACCGCGTTGACAAAAGCCGCAGCCGCAGGCTGGGCGGCACCGGTCTCGGCCTTTCCATCGTCAAGCACATCGTCGGCCTTTACAAAGGGGAAATTCGGTTGAAAAGCGAGCTCGGGCGCGGCACCGAGATCCGGGTCTCCCTCCCCGCCCGGGCCGGCTGAACGGCGCTTCCGCATTTTCCGATCGATCGTCCTTCCCCCTGAAATTCCGATTCAGGAGGTTTTTTTATGCCCGCACGCCGCCGGCGGGCGGAAGCGGATCTTGAATTTCCGAAACAAATCCGCTCCTTTTCATACTATGGAACATGGGAAAAAGCCCAATCCATTGAAAAGGGGCGGATTTTATGAACAACCGGCGCGGCGCGGCGGCAAACCCGCTGGACGCCCTGCGCAGGGACCGGGGACCCGGTCCCTGCAGAGCTTTCTTTCACAGTTTGAAATCTTCCAAACGAGCCTACGCGGTCGGGCTCCTCAACGACCCGAAGCTTTCCTTTGCAACCTTCTTTCTCCTTCTGCCGGAAATGGACGGAGCAGTGCCGGAAGAGGAGCTTTCCGAGCGGAACAGGACGGCGGTCCGTCTCTGCGGGATCCTTCTGGACGCTCCAAACACGGGCGGCGGCGCGGTTCATCCGGAATACGGCGAAACGGTCCGGGATACGCTGCGGTGGATGTTCTCCGCCGGCGCGGAGGCCGACGGGATGGACGCGGACCTCGACCGGATCGTGGATCTTTCCGCCTGCATCCTGCTGCAAATCTACCGCGACGCGGAGATCCTGCCCGAAGTGGTCCGCCTGCTGTTCCTCCGGAACCGGAAAGGCGCCCTTCTGCACGACCTGGCCTGGGCCTTTTTCCGCGCCGCGGACCCGCGCGCGCTGCGCGTCGCCGCGGAATACCTCCTTTCCCCCGCCGCGGAGGACGCGGAGCTGGCCCGCCTTCTGCTGCACCTTCCCAAGGCCGGAAACACCACGCGGGAAAAGCGGGCGCAGTACGCTTCCTATCTGCGCTGGCTGGAAGAAAACCGTCCCTACCTCGCCCGGACGGGAGAGAGCTTCAACGCGAGCTGCAAGCCCAACGCCTGCTCCGTGAATCTGGGCGCGAAATATCTTCACCGGAAAATCTCCCCCGCCGGCCCGGCGAAGCCGCAGCCCCTGACGGAGCTGGAAAAAAACTGCCTCTCCTGCTTCGCCGGCGCAAGCCGGGAAGAAAAAGAGCTGCTCGCCCGCTATTCGAGCAAACTGCGCGAAGCGGACCCCGTCCGCTGGAACGACTGGATCCGCCGCCCTCTGAATAAACAGATCCTCTCGGCGCGCTCCGGGGAGGCGGAGCGATGATCACGGTCGCCGGCAAAAGACTGGAACCCGCCCGGTTTTCGGAGTATGCGGACGGCGATCTGAAAAAAAGCGTGCTCTCCGCCATGGACGCGAGCAGCCGGGTCTATGCGTTCGCCACCCCCGAGCAGCTGAAATTCGAGCTGTCCCTCCGGCAGGAGACCGTGGCCGCGGCGCACCTCCTGGACCGCAGCGGCCTGCGCTTCGCCGTGTTCCGCCACGCGGCCAGCAATCCCGCTTACTGGAGCATGACGCGGGAAGGCGGCTTCCTCCTCAAAAGCGGCGCCGAACCCGCCAAGGCCATCCTCGACATTTTTTCCAACGGCTCCGCCTATGCGACGGAGTGCGCGACGGCCATGATGATCGTCCTGTACGGGGCGCTGGTGAAGGTGTACGGCGAAGCCCGCTTCAACCGGCTGTTCCCGAAAATTGAGCTGATGAACTGGCATCACCTCGACCCAAGGCTCGAAAGCTTCGGGAAGATGGACCGGATGCCGGGCTATTTCCCCGGCGACCGGCGCTATTTCGCCAATCCGGACGTCGACCCCATCACCCCGCAGTGGCAGGGCGAAAACGTCATCGAACTGGGCGGGGGCCTGTTCTACGGCCACGGCATCGGCATCCGGAACGCGGAGAGCATCCTCCGTTCGCTGAACCGCAACCGCGCGGAGGGAGCCGACCAGGCCGCCTATCTGATGGACGCGGCGGGGCGGCCCGAATACAAGCGCCTTGCGGCCCTCGCCGCGCCGTGACGCCGCTTTTCCCCTTTTAGAAAACAGAATTCAGACAAATATCCTCTCCCAGGCAACCGTTCCGGTTTATAATGGCCGCAAGCGGAAATCACGCAGCAGATCGGAATGGGATGGAATGCAGGATGAAAAGGATCGGGCCGAAGGGCTTCTCGTCACTGTGGAACCGGGGCCCGGCCCGATGCGGGGGCGGATCGTCCGCCCTTCCGCGCGGAAACAGATCGGGTACCGCGGAGAGTGGGAGCTGCTGTTCGGGATCGACCAGTGGTGCGACGGCAGCGGCGTTGCCCCGCCCACGCTGAGGCTGCGCAGCTTTTCCCGCAGGTGCCGCAGAAAAACAGTCAGAAAGGCGGTCTTTTGTTTGGATCCCAAACCGGGAAAAAACAAGGAGGAAAAGGCCTCCTTCCTCGTTCAGATCCGGTTCCGACAAAACGCGACCTGGCAGGGCAGCATCACCTGGCTGGAAACGGACAAAAAGCAGGAATTCCGCAGCGCGTTTGAAATGCTGAAGCTGATGGAAGAAGCCCGCTGCCCCGGCGTACAGGAGCGCATCTGCTGGGACCCGGAAAAGGGAAAATAGCGGAGCCCCGGAAATCCGGGAAGCTCCGTTAAAGTCTCTATAAATTAGCACTAATAAATCAACGCTAATTTTATTTGCTTCTATATAATGTGTGATAAAATTTGAATAAGATTTGTGGATTGATACAAATTTGACATACTAAGGCCTTTTTTCCAAATAAAACTTTACGATCTCCGCCGAAACGATATAATAAAGGCGTTCCGTTTCCAATGCTTTTCGATTACAAGTCATGTCCTCGCAAGGGGGCAGCCATACTTCTTTTCACAACAGGAGATGCTCGAGACCGCTTGTCGGTCGAGAGCATCTCCTGTATTTTTATGTTCTTCGGCGGTCTGCGGCAATCCGCCCGGCCGGGCAAAGCTTCGGCACCGTTTCGCCGGATTCCCTGTTTTTTCAGGAATGTTTTCTGGAATCGGCTGAATACTATGAGGGAAGGGTCCAGAAGAATCGGACTCGTTTTTCGTCTGCGGTTCGATTGATGAATAGATTTTAGTTGACATAATATGTTGACATAATATTGTATTTGCTTTATAATAAAGATAGAAACGGCGCATCTCGCCAAAGGCGGCTGTTTTCTTTCTTTTACACGAATTTTGCCCATTCGACAGCATATCCAGGAAAGGTGCGTGACTGAAGATGCGATCCTTTGAGACACGGCTGAAAAGCAGCGGCAACACCTACCGGGAACTTTTCGTCCGGAACCCCAATAATCCTATTCTGACCGCCGAGGACTGGCCTTATGCCGTCCATTCCGTATTCAACCCGGCGGCCACGGAGTTCAACGGAAAGACCCTGCTGCTGGCGCGCGTGGAAGACCGGCGCGGATTCTCCCACCTGACAAAGGCGGTGAGCGAGGACGGCGTGACAAACTGGCAGATCGACAAATGGCCGACCCTCGAGGCCAGCTCGGATTATCCGGAGGAAGCGTGGGGCATTGAAGACCCGCGCATCACGCGCATCGACGAGCTGAACCGGTGGGCGGTGGTCTACACCTCTTTTTCCCGTTCCGGCCCGACCGTTTCGCTCGCCCTGACCAAAGATTTCGTTACGTTTGAAAAAGCGGGCTCCATCATGCCGCCGGAAGATAAAGACGCCGCCCTGTTCCCCTGCCGGTTCAAAAACAAATGGCTGCTGATCCACCGGCCCATCGGGCCGCATTTCGGCAACATGCAGCAGCTGGGGCCCGGCGCGCATATCTGGGTCTCCTGCTCGACGGACCTCAAATACTGGGGCGACCACAGCATCCTGATCAACGCGCGGGACGGCGGCTGGTGGGACGCGAACAAGGTCGGCCTGTGCGCCCCGCCGCTGGAGACGGCGGACGGCTGGCTGATCCTTTACCACGGCGTGCGGCAGACGGCCTCCGGCTCGCTGTACCGGCTGGGGCTCGCGCTGCTGGACCGCGAGAACCCGATGAAGGTCCTGCGAAGGAGCGATGAATGGATTTTCGGCCCCGAGGAACCCTATGAACGGGAGGGCGACGTCCGGGACGTCGTTTTCCCGTGCGGATGGGTGCTCGACAAGGCGTGCGCGAAGGTGCGGATGTACTACGGAGCCGCCGATTCCCGCATCTGCCTCGCCACGGCGTCCCTCGGCGATCTGCTCGAATATATCAAAAGCTGCCCGGAACAGCCCCCTCTGCCACGCGGAGGCGAATGACGTTTCCGGGGAACGGCTTGTCTGAAATAGAAGGATTCCAAAAATAGGAGGGATTTGTTTTGAAAGCACTGTTTCTCGCGGGCGGCATGGGCACACGGCTCAAGCCGCTGACCGACCATCTGCCGAAACCGATGGTCCCCATTATGGGCATTCCGCTCCTGGAGCGGAATATCGACGAACTGAAACGCTGCGGTGTGAGGGAAGCCATCCTGAGCACCTGTTATAAGGCCGACTGCATTTCCAAGCATTTCGAGGAGCGGCACGTCGACGGCATCAAAATCACCTATGTCTGCGAGGATATCCCGCTCGGGACGGGCGGGGCCATCAAGAACTGCCAAAAATATCTGGACGGGACTTTTCTCGTGTTCAACTCCGACATCCTGAGCAACATCGATCTGAGGGATCTGGTGGCGTACCACAGGAAAAAAGGCGCGGACGCGACCATCGCCGTCACGCGCGTGGCGGACCCTTCCAGCTACGGGGTGATCGAATTCGGCTCCGACGGAATCGCTTCCTCGTTCACCGAAAAACCGAAGCCCGGCGAAGCGAAATCGAACTTCATCAACGCGGGCATCTATGTGTTCGAGCCGAAGGTCCTCGACCTGATTCCGTCCGGCAAAGTGGTGTCCGTGGAAAAGGAAACCTTCCCCGCCCTGCTGAAAAACGGCTGTAAAATCGCCGTCTATACCGGCGGAAACTACTGGATCGACATCGGCACTCCGGAAAAATACATGCAGGCGCACCAGGATATCTTCAACGGCCGCTGCTGCGTGCCGGAAAACGATTTCTCGAGCGAAAAGGTGTACGGGCTCTCCAACGTGGAGATCCACCCCACCGCCAAAGTCACCGGGCCCGTCTGGTTCGGCAAAAACGTGCGTATCGGCGCGAACGTGACGGTCGGGCCGAACGTGGTGATCGGCAACAACTTCCAGACCGGGCGGGGCTGCGTGATCCGCAACAGCGTGATCTGGAGCGGCGTCTCCGTCGGGAGCGGCGTGGATATCACCCACTCCGTCGTCACGTCCGGCTGCCGCATCGAAAGCGGCGTGCAGTGCGTGGACACCGTGTATTCGCAGGAAAGCAAGCGCCCCTTTGTAATCTGAGGGCCGGAAAGGAATGGGAGCATTGGACGAAAATCAAAAAATCCGCGCGCTGTTTTTAAGCACCTATCCCCCGCGGGCCTGCGGCATTGCGACCTTTACGCAGGATCTGGTGGGCGCGCTGACCCAAACGGGAAAGATCGACGCGGGCATCGTCGCCGTCAGCAACGGCGGAGAATCCTACCCGCCGGAGGTCCGGTTCGATTTTCCGCAGCAGTCGCCGGAAGCATACCCGGAAGCGGCCGAAAAAATCAACCGCTCGGGGGCCGACATGCTGATGGTCGAGCATGAATACGGCATTTACGGCGGAAAATGGGGCGAGCAGGTCCTCAAGCTGACGGGGGCGCTCAGGATTCCCTATTTCGTCACCCTGCACACCGTGCTGCCGGAGCCGAACAAGGCCCAGAAGGAGATCGTCGGCGGCCTTGCGGCACGGTGCGAAAAGATGGTCACGATGGCGCCCAACACGGTCGAAACGCTTGAGACCGTCTATGGGGTGAAGACGGAAAAAATCGCCGTGATCCATCACGGCGTGCCGGAACTGCCCGTCAAAAGCCGGGACGAGCTGAAACGGGAGGAAGGGCTGGAGGGCCGCTTCGTCGTCAGCACGTTCGGGCTGCTCAGCCCCGGGAAAGGGCTGGAATACGGGATCGAGGCGACGGCGCGCGCCGCGAAAAAGCACCCCGAGATCCTCTATCTGATCCTCGGGCAGACGCATCCGGTCGTCCGCCGGCGCGACGGCGAAAAATACCGGGAAAAACTGGAACGGACGGTGGAAAATTTCGGGATCTCCAAAAACGTCCGCTTCGTCAACCGCTACCTGACCAAGGAGGAGATCATCCGCTATCTTGCCCTTTCGGACGTCTATATGACGCCCTATCTGGGGAAGGACCAGGCCGTCAGCGGCACGCTGGCCTACGCCGTCGGGTACGGGCGGGTCATCGTCTCCACGCCGTATTCCTATGCGCGCGTGATGCTGGCCGACGGGCGCGGCCTGCTGGCGGAATTCCGCGACGCGGGCTCCCTTGCGGAGTGCCTCTGCCGGGTGATGGAGCACCCCGACCTGCAGGCCGAGATGGAAAAGAAGACGCTCGCCCTCGGCAAGACCATGATGTGGAGCCGCGTCGCAGAAAATTATCTTGCGATGTTCCGGAAAGCCCTCGCGGCCCGGGATCCAAAGGAGGCTCTATGACGTCGGACTCCATCGACACCCGGTATCTTTTCCGACTGACGGACGACACGGGTCTTTTTCAGCATGCGGTGCTGGGGGTGCCGGACCCGAAGGAGGGCTACACCACGGACGACAATGCCCGCGCCCTGATGCTGGCGGGGATGCTGTACGGCCGCACCGGCGAAAAAAAATACGAAGAGCTGCTGGTCCGTTATCTCAGCTTCCTGTTTTACGCGGAAAGGGACCGGTGGTTTCGCAATTTCATGGGCTATGACCGCAATTTTCTCGAGAAGCGCGGCTCGGAGGACTGCTTCGGGCGCTGCCTGTGGGCGCTCGCCTATACGGCGACTCGGGAAGGGCTGCCCGGATATATCCGCGCCTGTGCGGAAAGGCTCCTGCACCGCACGGCGGCAAGCTGTTCGAGCCTCGCTTCCCTGAAGGGCAAAGCCTACGCCCTGACCGGCCTGACGATCTGGAAAGATCCGGAGGCGCAGCCGTTTGTAAAGATGATGGCGGATTCCATCATCGATACATACGCGCAGTGCCGGCGCGAGGACTGGCGGTGGTTCGAGGAAAAGATCACCTACTGCAGCGCCATCCTCCCCTATTCCATGCTCTGCGCGTGTGAAACCGAGAAACGTTGTTTGAACATCGGGCTGGAAAGCCTCGATTTTCTTCTGGAAATCACGACGAAAAACGGCGTTTTCAAGCCGGTAGGCTGCAAAGGCTGGCTGGCCCGCGGCGAGACGCCCGCGGAATACGACGAGCAGCCGGTGGAAGCATGCAGCACGCTTCTGACCTGCCTGAAAGCGCACCGGATGACAGGGGAAAAAAAGTACGAAGACGCCGCCCGCCGGTGTTTTTTCTGGTATCTCGGGATGAATTCTCGCGGGCAGACACTGATCGACCCGGAGACCGGCGGCTGCCGCGACGGCCTGACGCAGAACGGCCCGAACGGCAACGAGGGCGCGGAAAGCATCGTGTGCTGGCTGATTGCCCGCACGATCGCCGAAAAGGAACAGTGGCTGCCCATGCCGGAAAAGAACGAAAACCCGATGCAGGGATAATGGTCGTGGTTCGTTCAAAAGAACAGGTCCTTTGCAGCGGTAAAGCTGCAGGGGACCTGTTCTTTTTACCCGGTTCAACGCTGGGGGACATAGGTACAAAATATAGAATTCGATGAGGGAAAGCGGCATAAATCCGTGAAAAGTATTTACTTTTTGAATATTGATGATAAAATCACGATGTAATCTTTTACATAATCAAGAGGAGAGCTTCCAGTTGAAAAAGATTCAGGAAATCTATCACCGCAGCCCGCGGCCGATCCGGGTCGTCCAATTCGGAGAAGGCAATTTCCTGCGCGGATTCGTCGACGACATGGTCGACATCGCAAACGAAAAAGGCGTATTCAACGGCGATGTGGCCATCGTCAAACCGACCGAATTCGGAGACCTGAAACGCTTCCGCGACCAGGATAACCTCTACACGGTGGTGCTGCGCGGCCTGGTGGAGGGGAAACCTTATGTGGAAAAGCGCGTCGTCACCAGCGTTCAAAAAGTAATCAGCGCCTACGACGAATACGGGGCATGGATGGACCTTGCAAAGCTCGACACGCTGCAGTTCGTCGTTTCCAATACGACGGAGGCCGGCATCGTCTACGACGAAACCGATCGATTGGAGCGGACTCCGCCTAAAACCTACCCGGGCAAGCTGACGAAATTCCTGTATGAACGCTTTCTGGAATTTCACGGCGCGGCGGATAAGGGCCTTGTGATTCTGCCGGTCGAGCTGATCGAGGACAACGGCAAAACTCTGCGCGCGGACGTGCTCCGCCTTGCCGGTCTGTGGAAGCTCGGAGCGGAATTCAAAAAATGGATCGAGGAGGACAACGTCTTCTGCAGCACGCTGGTCGACCGGATCATTACCGGCTACCCCAAGGCGGAAGCGGAAACGATCTGGAAAGAACTCGGGTACGAGGACCGTCTGCTCGATACCGGCGAGCCCTTCTCGCTTTGGGTAATCGAGAGCGAAAAGGACATTTCCGCCCAATTTCCTCTCGACAAGGCCGGGCTGCACGTTGTCTTCACGAAGGATCAGCGGCCGTACCGTGAACGCAAGGTGCGAATCCTGAACGGCGCGCATACCTCCACGGTTCTGGCCGGTTATCTCATGGGCAGGGACATTGTGCGCGACTGCATGCACGATCCTTTGGTTCGCAGACTGATGGAGGCCACCGTATTCGAAGAAATCGTCCCGACGGTCAAATTGCCCCGCGAGGAGGCGGTAGGTTTCGCGAACGCCGTGTTCGAGCGGTTCGACAATCCGTTCGTCGACCACGCACTGCTTTCCATCTCGCTCAATTCCGTTTCCAAATGGAGGGCGCGCATTCTGCCGACGTTCCGCGACAACTATGCGAAAACAGGCAGGCCGCCGAAATACCTGACCTTCTCGCTCGCCGCGCTGATGGCGTTCTATACCTCCGACAAACTGGAAAAGAACGCGCTGATCGGCGACCGCAGCGGGCAGCCGTACGAGATCCGCGACGGCCGCAAAGTGCTGGAGTTTTTCGCCGCGAACAGCAAAAGCAAACCGGCGGAGGAATTCGTGAAGCTGTTCCTGTCTGATCCGGCGTTCTGGGGAGAAGACCTGACCGCGGAATTTGACGGTTTTGCCGAACTTGTGACAAACGACCTCACAGCCATCCGCAGGGACGGCATGACCAAAGCAGTGGAATCGCTGCTGAAAAGCTGAAACGATGAAAAAGATTTTTCAGATCAGCCCGGCCGATAACGTCGCCGTAGCCATCGAGGACTTGAAAAGCGGCGAGGCTGCCGGCACCGGAGGAAAGTCCGTGATTGTGCGCGAGCCGGTCCAAGCGGGGCACAAGGTTGCCCTGCGGGACATCGCCCGGGATGAGAGCATCGTGAAATACGGTTTTCCCATCGGCACCGCTTCGGCCGCCATACCGGCGGGCGCGTGGGTGCATACGCACAACGTGAAAACCCGCCTCGGCGACTTGCTGAAATATTCCTATCATCCGTCGTTTCGGCCGCTGCCGACGGTGCCGCCGCGCACTTTCCAGGGGTACCGCCGGAAAAACGGTTCCGTCGGCGTCCGCAACGAGGTGTGGATTCTCCCGACCGTCGGGTGCGTCAACGCCGTCGTGAGAGAGATCGAGCGGGAATCGCAGAAGTTTCTCCCCCCGGAACTGGACGGAATTTATTCCTATACGCACCCCTACGGCTGCTCCCAGCTCGGCGAAGACCTCGGCAATACTCAAAAGGCGCTGGCGGGGCTCGTCCGCCATCCGAACGCCGGAGCAGTGCTTGTCGTAGGCCTCGGCTGCGAAAACAATACGCTCGACCAGATGAAGCGGGCCATAGGGCCTTACGACGAAGATCGCGTCAAATTCCTCATCTGCCAGGAGCACGAAGACGAAATCGACGACGGCGTGGCGATAGTCAAGCAGCTTTGCCGATACGCCGCGCAGTTTCACCGTCGGGAATGCACCGCAGACCAACTCGTCGTCGGTCTCAAATGCGGCGGTTCCGACGGCTTTTCCGGCATCACGGCAAACCCGCTCGTCGGTGCGTTTTCCGACCGGCTCACCGCGCAGGGCGGTACCGCCATCCTGACAGAGGTGCCTGAGATGTTCGGTGCGGAGACACTGCTGATGGATCGCTGCAAAGACAGGGCTGTCTTCGACAAGACCGTCGCGCTTATCAATGATTTCAAGCGGTATTTTATCGAGCATCATCAGAAAATAGACTCCAACCCGTCGCCCGGCAACAAAGCGGGGGGCATCACGACTTTGGAGGACAAGTCGCTCGGCTGCGTGCAGAAAGGCGGCACCGCTCCGGTCAGCGGCGTTCTCCTCTACGGCCAGCCCGCGTCGCAGAAGGGACTGAATTTGCTGCAGGCACCGGGCAACGATCTGGTCGCATCGGCGGCGCTGGCGGCTTCCGGCGCGCATCTGGTGCTGTTCACTACCGGGCGCGGCACGCCGTTCGGCTGTCCCGTGCCGACGGTCAAGATCTCGAGCAACTCCGGCCTGGCGCGCCGCAAGGCGGGCTGGATCGACTTCGACGCCGGGAGACTTCTCACCGGCGCAGAGATGCCGGCCCTTGCGGACGAGTTTTTCAGCTATGTGCTCGACGTCGCCTCCGGCAAAAAAGTAAAATCGGAATCGTTCGACAAACACGATCTGGCGATTTTCAAAAACGGGGTCACTTTATGATGGTAAAGGCAATCAGTGGACGGCTCTATGGTGGAACTAAAACCGTCCAATCAAAAGACAAAGAACTGAGGTGGAAATAAGCGTGGAAGCGAAAAGCAATTTATTGAATCCGATCTCCCCAGCCGAAACCCGGACGGAGGAAGGCTTTGCGCTTCTGTGGGATCCTCCGGAAAACCGGGAAAAGCCGGAACGGTACAGAATTTATCTCGACGGGAAAGAAATCGGCGCTACGGAAGGCACGGATTACACTGTCCGGGGGCTGGAAAGCTCCAGAACATATGAAGCATACGTCCGCGCCGACGAAAGGGACCGTGGCGCGCCGGCCGGCGCCGCTGTGAAAGTAACGACAAGACCGAAGCCGGAGGATTTCGACGTCACATCCTTCGGCGCCGTGGGCGACGGAAAAACGCTGAACACACAAGCCATTCAGAAAGCGGTGGACGCATGCAGCCGCGGAGGGCGGGTCCGCGTTCCCAAAGGCGTTTTTTTGACGGGACCGGTTGATTTGAAAAGCGACATGGCCCTCTATCTGGAAGAGGGCTCCAAGCTGCTGGGAAGCCAAGATCTGAATGATTATCCGCTGGAAACCTACCGCTTCGAGGGCTTGGAGACCGCCTGCTACGCCAGCCTGATCGGCACCAAGAACACCGGGGACCGGCTCCGGAACATTACGATCGCCGGACCGGGCGTCATCGACGCAAGCGGAAGCCCTCTGAGAGAAAAAGAGCTGCGGGAGTATAAAGGAAAACCGGGCCGGGCGGTTTGTCTGCGCAATGTGGACGGCGTTTATCTGAGGGACATTACGGTGCAGCAGTCACCGGCGTGGTGCGTGCATCTAATCTACTGCGATGGCGTCAGCCTGAACAACGTGAAAATTTATACCAAGTATGACGAAAACGGCGTTCCTTACGCGAATATGGGGAACGGCGACGGCTTCGACCCGGATTCATGCCGGAATGTTTCCGTCTTCCACTGCACGATTGCGAGCCAGGACGACTGTATCGCCATCAAATCAGGAAGGGACGCGGAAGGAAGAAAAGTCGGGATCCCTTCGGAAAACATCAGGATCACAAATTGTACCTTCCGGAGCGGTTTCGGCGTTGCCGTGGGCAGCGAGATGGCGGGCAGCGTCAGGAACGTTTTGGTGCGGGACTGCAAATTTGAAGACGTATACAGCGCAGTCAGCATCAAAGCGCCCCGCGGGCGCGGCGGCGTGATCGAAAATATCCGGTATGAGAATATCGTCCATAGGAACCACAGCCCGGAGCACAAAGACTGCAAATGGTTCCGGGGAGCTGTTTATATCGATCAGTTTTACAGCCACGAAACCTTCGACGTGAACCGGCCCGAGCCGGTGACGGAGGGCACGCCTGTCATCCGAAATATTCTGCTGAAAAATATAACGGTAGATACGGTTGCCGGGAACGCCGTTTATCTCGCCGGGCTTCCGGAAAGCCCGCTGGAAAATATCCGCTTGGAAAACATCCGTGCGGTAGGCAAATATGGCATGAAGGCATATCATATCAGCCGCCTCGAGATGGAAAACGTCTCTGTCCAATCCAAAGAAAGCGGAAATTGCCGCACACGTGCCGATGGGAAAAAGGCGTAAAATCGAAATCCTCTCTCTCCTACTTTCGGGATCGGGAAGATTCAAATTCTCCCCTGCGGCTTTCCGGGATGCCCGCTCGAGTCTCCGTCACCCCTTCCCCGCGCCCGTCAGACCGTGCTTCATCAGTCCGTCGTACAGCTCGTCGTCCGTCAGCTGGTTGGTATAGGTCGTCTCCAGCATCGTCCGTCTCAGATTTTCCGGAACCAGTCATCCATGAAATCGTCAGCCCAAAACACGGGGACTCTCCGGCTCCCGGCCGACGATCACCGTCCTGCCGCTGAACATACCTTCCGCAAACGCATCGACAACCACCCGGCCTGCCCCCGTCAGCCGGACCGCTACGCTTAGCTGACCGTGCGATAAATGCATCTCATCCGACCGGTAAGCCTCTGAAGACATCAAATCCCCGTTATCCACCCCGACGATCTCACCGTTTCCCTCCACCGCAAACCGGACGTCCGCACTCTCCCGGAACACCGGGGTCCCTTCCCCGTCCACGGCGCGCACCGTCATGAGGACGACGGCTGATCCGTTGACAGAAGCCTGCTTTTCCGATTCGTCAAACGCAAGGGCAACGGCGGGGCCCGGCGTTTTTACCTGATAAGAACAGACCCGTTCCCCCCCGTTCAGTCCGAAGACTTCCACGGTTCCCGGCAGATAAGGAAGATACCCGGTGATCATCCGATTGGGATATTCGTCCGGTTTTTTGACATAATATCTTTCCCCGTTCAGATAGATCTGTACTTCCTCGCAGTTGCAGGCGATCATATAAGGTATGACAGCTTTTGTGAACTGGGGAAATTCCCAGTGTGAAAAATATTTTGGAAAATCCCAATGCTCCTTTGTTCCGCTGTCCCGAATGGAATCATCCAACACTGCAAAATAAACCATGGGTCGGTCCGTCCAGTAGCTCTGGTATAAGTAAGAAATCGCCTTTCTTTCCAGATTGGTCTGAAACAGCGCGCCGGACCAACCTTTTGCCGGCCAACCCATGGACTCTCCCAGATAATAGAACCCCGACCAGATCATTCCTCCAATGACATAATCGTATTTTTCGACATCCAGCCACGGGACATCTTCGGAATAATTCTTGATCTGCTTGGAATTTCCCCTGAAATATTCATAGATTTCCGTCCCCAAAATCAATTTATCCGGGACCGCCTCATGGATCTTCGGGTAAAGCGCTTCCTGGTAATTGCAGGAAAGGACGTCGACATATTGGGCGATCCGCCGGATTCTTTCAATCTTCTCATCCAAGTTGAAAATTTCGGTTTCGTCCGTTTCATCCACGAATTTCTGAATGTCTTGGACTTGAGACATTTTAACGCCGGATTCCCTTTTGTAATGCGGATTCAAGGCAACGGTGACGGGCCTGGTGGTGTCATATTCCAAAACCTTGTTTCGCAGCTTTTTCAGGATTTTCAGCATGGAGGCCTGCCCTTGCCTCTCCACTTCGTTTCCCACGCCCCAAATAAAAATGCAGGGATGGTTGCGGTCCCTTTTGACCATGCAGGCAAGATCTTTTTCCCATTCAGTTGCAAAATATCGGCCGTACGCGCCCCCGGTCCATTTGTCGAAACATTCCTCGTACACATAAAAGCCCATTTCATCACATAGGTCCAAAAACTCCGGCGCATAAATATGGTGCGCGGCACGGATGGAATTGCATCCGATTTCCTTTAGTCTGGAAAGCTTCCGTTTCCAGATTTCACGCGGCACGGCGATTCCCAGGCACCCTGCGTCCTGATGGAGACAGACGCCCTTTAATTTCACTGCTTTTCCATTGACGAGCATTCCTTTCCGGGGATCCATGACGATCTCACGAATTCCGATCTTTTCGGTGATTTTATCCGTGATTTCACCGCCATGATACAGCGAAATCACCACATCGTACCGGTGGGGAGAAACATCACTCCAGAGCTTTGCATTCGGAATCGTCACCCGGATCTCTCCGGATTCGGATTCTCCTGAATACTCTGTTTCCCCATCCGAAACCGACGCGCGGACGCGTTCCTTTTTCCCCGTTTCAATCGTCAGGAACGCATTTTCGCCTCTGACGGAACTTGTAATCAAAATATTCTCGGCACTCAAATGGTCTTGCGGCACTTCCAGAAGAGTGACCGTACGGTAAATTCCCGCACCGCTGTACCAACGGTCCGCCGGTTTTCCAGTATTGTCTACTTTCACAAGGATATGATTTTCCCCCTCTTGCAGCAGAGCAGTACAATTAAACTGGAAGCTGCTATAACCGTATTTATTTTTTCCGGCAAGCCGGCCGTTCACCCAGACCGTACTGTTTTCAAAGACACCATCAAAGCAAAGCAGGTAGATTCTTTCATGTCTCAGGTTTGGAATTTCGAGTTTTCTACGGTACCATCCGATCCCCCATCGATCTCGGAACCCCTGATCCGGCCCCTGATCCATCCATTTGTTGAACGGTCTTTCGATTGCCCAATCGTGGGGCAATGTAACCGGATGAAAATTCGTCTCCTCTTTTTGATTGAAAGCGAATTCCCAGCCGTCCATCAATTTAGACTCAGAACGTCCCATCTGCTTTCTCCTCCCCATGATTTTATGAATTTCGAAGAGTATCTGCCGCCACCATAACCCGAGATCGTCGAGATACGTTCCATCCACCCTACAGGGCGTCTTTTCCTTCTTTCCAAACAAAGATCAGCGGAAAATCAATGTCCTAACAAACCCGCTATTTATGATTCACGATCCTTTTTGGGAATGAATTTCTATATTCAGTCGGAGTAAGACCCGTCTTGCTTTTATAGAATTTCATAAAATTATGGCAATCGATAAATCCTATCTTCTGTGCAATTTTGGCAACAGAAAGATCCGTAGCAGTTAAATAGTAATTAGCAGCTTCAATTTTGATATTAATAATACGCTGCTTTATGGATTCAGTGGTCACACTCTTAAATATTTTAGATAAATATTTTTCGTTATATCCAAAATGCTGAGCAATATCATTCACTTTAAGATTCATATCGGCATGTTCTTTAATGTATGAATTGATTGACTCGCATAATTGTTTGGATTTACTTTTAATTGAATTTCCCGGTTTCGCTATAAATATCTGGTTATAGATTTCACATAAAATGGCTGTAGTCATGTAATTGTCCGCGACCACGCTATAATTTGAACGAACGCAATCCTGTAATTGCTGAAGAAGGATAGAAGCTTTTTCAGGCCTTGGAAGAGTGCCTTGCTGTGGAATAAAAATCTGATAAGGATCGGAAATAACGGATATGTCGATGTGTTCCAAATCGGCTTCCCGAATTTCATGCACCGGATTAAAATGCAGCCAAAAAAAATCGCAGCAGGACTGTTTGTATCCAATCCTACGATTATTGGGTGGCGGAGAAGGCGCCATCGTTAAAAATTGTCCCTCTGAGATCGCATAATGAATTTCTTTATAGCTCAGATATAAGGTGCCTTTTGTAACAAGACAAAACTCAAACCGGTCCAACAAATCCAAATTCTCATGGACCCACATTTCGGATGGGGCTTCAAATTTTCCGGTTTCGTTATAGGCGATTGGAGTGTGAATATCGAAAATAAAGCCTCGCACAATACCACCTGCTTCTGAATATTCATGTTGTTATCTGAAGAAATTACATATGTTTATATACAATATACATGTAATATCCGAGGATTTCAAGGATCAAATGTCTAATCACAATAACTTTTTTTGCAAAATATTGTGTATTTAGTGCATATTAAGTGTAAATAAAGAATTTATATTAAAAACAGAAGAGCTTTTTACACATGCTCTGACAAAAATCCATTTACGCGGTGATTGTTAAAACGTATAATGCTTTCAACAGCGAACCTAATTTTAGTTTATTTGGTGGACTGGACCTGTCCTTGATGGGGTAGAATCGACAGAGAATTCAACTAAAATGGTCCCGTCATGTTTGCTGAAATGGAACGATCCGCTGATGGAGAAAATGATGGATCTTCGTGAATTGCTTTATGCTTATATTCTGGAATTTAATAAAAACGATCAGGAAATCTATCCACAATACATCCGCAACTCAGAAGCTTTTGAATGGATGAAGAATCGTATCCCGCTTTTGCAATGCCCCGACAAAACGATCGAAAAGATCTATTACTTCCGGTGGTGGACGTACAGAAAGCATATTAAGAAAACGCCTGAAGGCTTTATTATCACGGAGTTCCTCCCGAAAGTGCCATGGTCGGGCAGATATAATTCGATCAACTGCGCTGCCGGTTTTCATATAGCGGAAGGCCGCTGGTTGGCGGATGCCGACAAATATCTGGAAGATTATATCCGGTTTTGGCTCAAGGGCAGCGGGGACCCCCACGCTTACAGTACGTGGCTTGCCGATTCGGTATGGAGTTATTGTTCGGTGAGGGGAGATTTTTCCATCGGGATCGAGCTTTTGCCGGAGATGATATCCAATTACAAATTTAGAGAAGATCACCAACTTGGTCCGGTCGGTCTGTATTGGTCGAGCGACGACCGCGACTGCATGGAATACATGATCAGCGGCAGCGGGCTTCGTCCGACGCTGAATTCCTATCAGTTCGCGGATGCGATGGCGATCTCGCGCTTTTCGGCCTTATCCGGGGAAAAGGATCTTCAGGAAGAATATCTTGAAAAAGCCGACAGCATTAAAAGATGTTTTCAAAAATACCTTTGGGACGGCGATTTCTTTAAAACAATCCCTCTTGCCGAAAACCGGCCGGTCGTTCCGGAGTTGGATTTCAAAAAAATTCCTGTCGGGCACAACACCAGAGAAGAGATGGGATTCATTCCGTGGTATTTCAATCTTCCGGACGAAGGCTACGAGATCGCGTTTGAACAGCTGAAAGAAGAAGAGGGGTTCGCGGGACGATATGGGATAACAACCGCGGAAAAACGCCACCCGAGATATCGGTTTGCCGTCGATCACGAATGTTTGTGGAACGGACCTGTCTGGCCTTTCGCAACGTCGCAGACATTAGGCGCCGTGATCAATCTGCTGAACAATTATCATCAAAGCGTTTTTACAAAAGAGGATTTTTTCAGACTTTTGAAGCAATATGCCGCTTCCCAGTGTTTATCGAACCAAAACGGACGCGCCGTTCCATGGATTGACGAAAATCTCGATCCGGATACGGGCGAGTGGCTTGCAAGATCAATATTAAAAGGGAAAAACTGGCCTGAAAGTAAAGGCGGTTATGAAAGAGGAAAAGATTATAATCATTCCACTTTCTGTGATTTGGTGATAACGGGACTGCTGGGGATTCGGACCGACGGCAACAAACTGCACGTGTCTCCCCTTATTCCTGACGATTGGAACTATTTTCGGTTGGAGAATTTGAATTTTCGAGGAACCTCGTATACGATCACATACGACAAAACGGGTAATTTCTATCATCGGGGAAAAGGGTTGTCCATAGTCAGCAATCATTAGTTTACATAAAATTTATCCATCTTACCAACTGTAAGTATAGAAAGGGAGTGAAAAGAATGTGAATCTCCAGCCGGTACTTTTTTCTCTTTCGGCATTATGATTAAACCATAGCGAATCAAAGGAGGAATTCAGTTGAAAAGGAAAGTTCTATGTGTATTGCTGGCATCTGCAATGATCTTTACCATAGCGGCCTGTTCAAAGGGAACAGAAAATGCATCGGCAAACACGACGCCGTCTTCCACCAAGTCATTTCTCGGGGATGACGCTGCATTTGGAAAATTCAAAAATCCGGTCACCGTCCATGTTGCCCATCAAATAGACCCCACCGATAAGACGCTTGTTCCGGGCGACAGCCCTGAAAACAACTATTTCACACGCATGCTCAAAGAGAAATACAACATCAACGTCGTGGTCGACTGGACGGCTGCGAACGGCGATAACTACAACCAGAAAGTGGGCCTCGCGATCGCTTCCGGCAAACTGCCGGACGGTATGGTCGTCTGGAATCAGCTATATTTCAATCAAGCGGCAAGCGCAAACTTGCTGGGCGATATCACGGACGAATTCAAGGAATATGCGTCGACGCAGGTTCAGCAGATGATGGCCAGCACCAAAGGAAAGGCAATGGAGAATGCGACTTACAACGGAAAGATGGTCGCACTCCCCAATATCAGTGTTGTTGCCGATGGCATCAGCGTCATGTGGATTCAACAAAATTGGCTTGATCAGCTGAACCTGCCCGTTCCGAAAACTCTGAACGAAATTGAAAAAACCGCAAAGGCTTTTGTGGACAACAAACTGGCCGGCGCCAATACCATCGGAATCGCAGGTCCTTCTAAATCCATGAGACTTTACGGTACTTTTCAAGGTTCTACCAACAACGGGGGCACCTTTGAACCCATCTTCAGCGCAATGGATGCTTATCCGGGCTTTTGGCTCGACGAGAATGGAAAAACCGTTTACGGCACGACGACCGACAACACCAAAAAAGTATTGCAACTGCTTGCCGACTGGTATAAAGAGGGCATCATCGACCCGCAGATGGGTACGCGCGATCAGGTTACCGATTCTCTCAACGCAAACCAGTGCGGTATCTTCTTCGGCCCATGGTGGCAGTGTGGATATGGCAACACCGATTCTTTTACAAACAATCCGAATGTGGACTGGGAAGCTTATCCGGTCTATACCGACGAGGGCAAATGGAACGTTCGCATGCCGACAGTAAGCGCAGGTTATACGCTCGTCAGCAAAAATGCGTCGACGGACACCAAGAAGGCCATTGTGATCATGAACAACGTGCTTGTGCGGGATGAGAACGTCTTTAACGATACCTCGAAAGGCGGCACGACGGAAGACGGCGCCGCGTGGTTCCCGCTTCGCAACGTCATGTCCGCTCAGGATGAATGCGAACATTCGTACAAAGAGATCATGAAAGTTTTGAAAGGCGAGGCACAGCCTTCCGACTACAGCGATCCGAAAAATGTTTATAAACTTCTGTATCAAGACGCAAAGCAGGCGAAAAGTATTATCAGCCCGCCGTACGACAAGATAACCGCGAAAAACTTCAAACACTCAACGAGCAATGA
Organism: Caproicibacter sp.; assembly: GCA_036844765.1. Classification (GTDB taxonomy): domain Bacteria; phylum Bacillota; class Clostridia; order Oscillospirales; family Acutalibacteraceae; genus Thermocaproicibacter. Next base: position 136,801 of record DAIUFE010000001.1, read on the forward strand.
CACGGAATTTCAGAGGCTGTATTCGTTGATGATCGGCGACAGGCCGTACGCAACCGTTCCGGTCGACAAAAGCATCTCCAGCATCATCTACGGACAAACGAAAACCATGACAACAAAATGGGCAAATCTCCAGAAGCTGGAAGACGAAGCCACCATGAAAATCGTTCTCGGCAAGGCGTCTATCGACTCGTTCGATCAGTTCGTAAAGGATTGGAGCTCGCAGGGCGGGACCGAGATTACATCCGAAGTGCAACAGCTCAATAAAAAGTGAACGCCGATCGGCAGCGGGGCGTTGAAAAAAGTCGATGCCCTGTTTCAGGGAAGTACCTCCTAAATTGGAGGTCGGCAGGGCGCTGAAGCAATTCAGTGCCTTTTCCTGTTCACAGTGCGGATGGAGGAAAAGCTCATGAAAGCAAGAAGTTTTCAGAAACACTACTATCTGATGCTGCTGCCAGCGATGGTGTGGCTCATATTATTCAGTATCGTTCCTATGGGCGGCATTGTGATGGCGTTTGAAAATTTTAATCCGGGTTCCGGGATTTTCGGATCTCCCTGGGTCGGGCTGGATAATTTCATCTATATGTTTCAACTGAGCGATTGCCGGCAAGTGATCATCAACACGATCATCATTGCCGTTGGCAAGCTGGTCCTCAATCTCTTTGTTCCGCTTATCTTTGCCCTGCTTCTCAATGAAGTCATCAGCGTACACTTCAAAAAAGCCGTGCAGACCGTCGTCTATCTCCCCCATTTTATATCCTGGGTCATTATGGCGACTATCATTCTCAATATGTTCGGTTATACGGGCGCCTTGAACCAACTGATCAAAACTTTCGGAGGAACTCCGCACCTTTTTATGGCCGACGCGGGAATATTCCGACAGTTATTGATCGGCACCGATGTTTGGAAGGAATTCGGCTATAATTCCGTCATCTACTTTGCCGCGCTAACGGGGGTTAATCCCAATTTGTACGAAGCGGCCGCAATCGACGGCGCCGGTCGATGGAAAAGCGTCTGGCATATCACGCTGCCGGCTTTGAAGACGACGGTCGTGCTGCTGGGGGTCCTGAGCCTTGGAAATGTGCTGAATGCGAATTTCGATCAGGTATTCAACCTGTACAACCCCCTTGTCTACTCCACCGGGGACATTCTGGACACCTGGGTCTACCGCATGGGCCTGCAAAATCTCCAATATTCTCTGGGCACCGCGGTCGGCCTGTTCAAATCGGTGATCAGCTTCGTGCTGATTGTGATTTCCTATATCCTTGCCAATAAATTTGCGGATTACACGGTGTTTTAGAAAGGGGGAGCATAATGATAAGAAGCAAATCGCTGGGCTCGCGCGTCTTTGACGTTATAAACTATCTTATTCTCAGCCTATTGGCCCTTACTTGCCTGTATCCGCTGTGGTATACGTTCTGCGTCTCCATTTCAACTAAATCCGCCGCAAGCGCCGGTCTTGTCACATTTTATCCGATCGGGTTCTCCGTAAGCTCCTATATTCAGATTATAAACGACCGGCTTTTTTTCAATTCATTTTGGATTTCCATTCAGCGCACCGTACTCGGGACGGCGGTGACCATGCTGGTGACCGTACTGGCGGCTTATCCGCTGTCAAAAACGAACCGTGACTTCAAAGCGCGCGATGTTTTCATGTGGATTTTTATATTCTGCATGATTTTTAACGGCGGCCTGATCCCTTGGTACCTGACGATGCAAGCCTATCATCTTATCGACACGATCTGGGCTTTGGTCCTCGGCGGAGGTCTTCCGGTATTCAATGTGATTCTGGTGATGAATTTTTTTCGCAACCTGCCAAAAGACCTGGAAGAAGCGGCCGTCGTGGATGGCGCGGGACCGTGGCGCATATTGTTCCAGATTTTTGTACCCTGCTCGGTTCCAGCCTTGGCGACGGTGGTGCTGTTTATCAGCGTGTACCACTGGAACGAATTCTTCAATGGACTGGTTTTGATGAACTCGGCCAACAAGTATCCGTTGCAGACTTATATCCAGCAACTTGTGATCAATATCCAGACCTCGACGACGATGACGCCGGAGCAGTATAAACGGCTGTCCCAGCTCTCAAACCAGTCGCTCAACGCGGCAAAGGTTTTCATTGCACTGATTCCCATGCTGATTGTATATCCATTTCTGCAGAAATATTTCGTCAACGGCATCATGCTGGGTGCCGTAAAGGAATAGCGGTTTGGCGCGCCTGGATCATGAATTTCGCAATTTGAAGCGTAAAACGGTGCAGGCCCCGAGCCGGCGGCTGTGGGTGGAGCCCATGACGTTCCGGAGGGCACGGCAAAGCATTTTTTTCACCGCAAACGGATGCAGCAAAGGAATGGCTTTTATGATAATGAAAGAAATTGTCTTTTCAACGGATCAATATCATATGAACTGGTTTCGCCCCGACTATTCTTACGCGAAGGTCGTTTGCCCGGAAGATTTGTCGTGTCAGGCGGAAACCCTGCGGGACGGAGATGTTTTCCGCACGCGTATCCGTTTTACCAACAAAAGCCGAAAATCGTTTTTTACCAATTTGGAGCAAATCGGGATCTATTTTCCGCTCGAAGACCGATATGACGGCAGTGACACCTGCATTCCCTATCGGTGCCACACGCATATCTTCTGCGGCGGGGACATCAGCTATATCCTCGCCCTGCGTATGGGCGGAGAGCCTCCGCATCTTGGAATGGTGCTGACGGAAGGCAGTCTGCAAGGATACAGCGTCGAACGCGATCCTGCGAAACTCAGTAATGACAGGGGATGTTTTATTCTGCATCCGTCGCCGATGGAACTGGAGCCCGGAGAAACCAAACGGATCTCCTGGACGATCTTTCCGCACCAGGGCAAGGAGGACTTTCAAAGACAGCTTGGTAACTTCAGCAGATATGTCAAGGTAGAGGCAGATCGGTATGTGTCGTTTCCCGGCGAGAAGAACTGTATTCGCATCACGCCGTCCTTTCCGGCGGAATCCGTCCAGGTGAATGGAAACCAGCTTACGGCTGGGGAGGACGGGCAGTATCGGCTGGAATATACCGCCGGGACGTTGGGTGAAGAGACATTTTTCATCTGCGTGGATGGGATCCACACATGGTGCCGAACCTTTGTACAGGAAGAAATGAGAAAGCTTGCGGAAAGCAGATGCCGGTTTATCGCAGGCAACCAGCAATATGAAGGCGGGAACCCGGGACTGAAAGGTGCTTACCTGGTATACGATAACGAGGAAAAGCATCTTTTTTACAATCGCGAGAACGATTACAACGGCGGCAGAGAACGCGTGGGCATGGGGCTTTTATTGGCGGCATACCTGCAGGGGCAAAGGCAGGGCGGCCCGGGCCCGGGTGCGGCGCCATTCAAACCGGGCGAACAGAAAAGGCTGGAATCCAGCCTGAGGCAATATATCGCATATGTAGAGCGCGAGATCGTGAATATGAAGACGGGAGAAGTCTGTAATGACTTCGGGCTGGACAACAGCTATAAACGCCTGTACAACTGGCCTTGGTATGCCGCGCTGTTCGTCGAGTGCTATCGGTTATATGAAGACGCCGGATTCCTGACTGCCGCCTGCCGGATTTTGAAAACGTTCTACCGGAACGGCGGCTACAGATTTTATGCCATTGAACTGCCCGTTCTTTCGCTGGATCATTCGCTGCAAAAAGCGGGCATGGAGCAGGAGCGGCTGGAGATGCGGGAGTGGTTCATTCGGCATGCCGAAACGCTTGCGCGGAACGGCGTGCATTATCCCTCGCATGAAGTCAACTACGAGCAGAGTATCGTGGCGCCGGCCGCCGATATCCTTTTTCAGGTTTATATCTTAACGGGCAAGCTGGCATATCTGGATGAGGGAAAAAAGCATCTTCATGTTTTGGAACAGTTTAACGGGATACAGCCGGATTACCATCTGTACGAAACGGCTATCCGGCATTGGGACGGGTATTGGTTTGGGAAAAGAAAACTGTTCGGCGATACGTTTCCGCATTATTGGAGCGCGCTGACGGGGAATGTCTACGCGCTGTACGCCTATATCACAAAAGATAAAAGCTATGCCAAACGTGCCCAGGATTCGCTGCGCGGCGTTCTGCCTTTGTTTTTTCCGGACGGTTCAGCTTCCTGCGCTTATATATTCCCGCACTGTGTGAACGGAAAGAGAGCTTCCTGCTATGACCCCTATGCCAACGACCAGGATTGGGGCCTTTATTTTAATCTGCGGATGATGCGGATCCTGCCGCATGCTCAGCGGGGAAAATCACGATAGCGGTTCGGCCAGCGCCACGACCGCACCACCTGCCCGGAGGGTAAACCCGCATAAAATTCACGGCCCAACAGGCAAAAAATCCCCGCGAAGCCGCAAAGTATGGGCTCCGTGGGGAAAGTGATCTTATTCCCACTCGACATAACATGGGCACACTTGCATTTATATAATCCAACTATACCCGGATTTCATCTGAACTTTTCATATTTTGCGCATTGTTTTCTGGCTTCGATTCGGGAATGTATCACGACTGTATCACGGGCTTATATTTCTTCGCTTCACTTCTTTCCTCTATCCCCTAACCGCGTTTTAGCGGTTTTCACCTTGTTCGGGATGTACTTCATTATTTCTGATAAATCACAATCAAGCGCCTCACAGATTTTGCTTAACTGATCGAGGCTTACCCTGTCGGTTACTTCATTGTAAAGCGCGTTGATGGTGGCCGCCCGGATGCCGGTGGCACGCGCGAGGTCGGCCTGTGTCCAGCGAAGCTCGCCCAGCTTGCGGGACAATAAAATTTTAATCATGATGCTCTTACTCCTTCGAGTAAGAGCATATAAAAAGAGCGATATAAAAATCTCGTTTTCGGAAGATTATTACAGATATTGTAATCTGTTCAGCCCTAAGCCTTCCTTTGGACGGGAGGCGTCTGGCCATGCGGCAGATTGAGGTAGTCAAGCAATGCCGTTTCCAAAATTCGAGAGTAATTCACTCCTCTTTGCTCGGCTGCTTCTTTGAGCCACGCCGGCAGGGTGGTATTGGTCTTTACTCTCCTATTGTCCATCTCGTCCCGCACCATATCCGGGTACACGGTGACAGGCGAAACGAAATAACCGGATGCCGTATCAGGATCGACCGTTGGCACTTTCGACGGCGTAGGAATCGGATCTCCGTCCTGCTCCATACCATAAAGGTGCAGACCAAGTGCGTCAGCGGCTTCCCGCTGAGCTTCTTCAAAGGTTTTCCCATAGCTGATGCACCCAGGGAGATCCGGAAAATAGACACCGTATCCGTCCTTGCTGGGCTCAAAAACAGCCAGATATGATAATTTACGCATCCACATAACCTCCTTCTCGCCGCAGGCGGGGCTTCATTTAAGCCCTGCCTGTTTCTTTATGCTGCGTAACGTGCCGAGGGGAAGATCGCCTGAATGGTTCGGGACGGTGACTTTTCCGGGTTTCGTCGGATGCTTCAACTGTATGTGCGAGCCCTTCGTTCTGCCCTGCACTTCCTGCCAACCATCGTTGTGAAGTATCTTCAGAACTTCCCGAACAGTCATTGTCCTTCCCCTCCTTTCAAAATATATTATACGCCTATTTTATACGCATGTCAATGATTTGTACGTATTTTTTATGCGCCTATATTTTTGTCCCGTCTGCAAAATCAAAGGAAGCGGTGTAAACAGCCCCGAGGGTTTCCGCAATCCTTTCCAGTTCAGCAGTCGAGAATTTGTCCGTCTTCATCCGCTGATTGAACGCAGAAGGTGATGTTCCTATTTGGCGCGCCAGCTCGGCCTCACTCATATTTTTATATGCTAATGCCATTCGTATTCTTTGTGCGTTTGTCACATTAT
>DAIUFE010000002.1:0-19162 GCA_036844765.1 Caproicibacter sp.
CCCTTTCGGGCGGAGCCGCCGGTTTGGTGCCGCTGGCCGGACTTGAACCGGCACGGTGTTGCCACCGAGGGATTTTAAGTCCCTTGCGTCTGCCGATTTCGCCACAGCGGCAAAGTTGGTCTTCTGTTGCTTTGCACCTTAAAAGCATAGCATATCTGCCCCGCAAAATCAATGCCGGGGCGGGGAAGACGCCCGGAAACGCAAAAATAAAACTTCCGCCGGTTCTCCGGCTGTAACTGTAAGCGCGGAGACGGCGGAAGCGATGAATATGGGATGTCGGAAAATCAGCCTTCGGGGTCGAAACGGAGTGTGAAGCGGAACGAAAGCGCCTCGGCGGAAAGGCGGTATTTCGGGTTCAGCGCGGGGCCGCAGCTGTTGGAGCCGATCCCGCTTTGGGCGGCGTCCAGGCAGAGCACCGTGCTGCCGCAGGGTTCCAGTTCGAAGTTGTGGGCTTTCCGTTCCAGCTCCTCCTGCGTATAGTGCGAAGCATTGAAGCAGAAATTTTTGCCTTCCACGGAAACCGCCCCTTCCGCGCCGGAAAGCTCCAGGAAGGAGCAGCCGCAGTGGGAGCCGTTTTCCTGCGGACGGGGATAGTCCGTGAAAAGGCCGTCCACCGTGCTGCGGAACAGCCCGAGCCGGCAGGCGCGGCGCTTGTCGAGATAGCTTTCGTCCGGGCCGTATCCGAAATAGGCCGCGTCGGAGTAGGACTTCGGCAGGAACAGCCGCACGCCGAACCGCGGCAGATAGGGGAACACGGAATTTTTCACCGCGCGGATATCCGCCTCTACGGTCCCGTCGTTCCGGACGGTGTAGCGCGCGCGGACGGTGAGGATTTTCTGCAGGAACACCGGCTCCAGCGCCAGCCGGCAGTCGATTACGGCGCCGCCTTCTTCCGCAGACGCCGAGACGCTGTAGACCCGCGCCTGCGCGCGGTCGTACCCCGCGGCCTTCCATTCCTGCTTGATGCTGCGGTCGTTGTCCGTCGGGGCGCGCCACAGGTTGTATTCGGCGGGCTTTTCAAAGCGCTCCCTGCCGCGGAACTTCATCGAGCCGAACGAGCCTTTCAGCTTCGAGAACCGGAAGGACAGGAGCTCGTTTTGCAGAAGGATCTCCGTTTCCGTCTCCGTCAAAGAGAGCTTTCCGGCTTTGCGGGGAGCGGGCGCTGCGGGGACGTACTCGCAGCCGAGCACGAACTGATCGAAGCCCATTTCCCGGCCGGCCGGGGCGAGGGGAAGGTCCTTTTTCTGGATCGAGGCGAACCGGATCGTGGTGACGCCGCCGCGGGGAACCTTATAATCGAGCGCGATCTCACGGGTGCCGCGGGGCGGGATGTCGAGCCCGTCCAGCACGCCGGACGCGACGGCGGTCTCTTCCTTTCCGCGGAAATTCGTGACCTCCCAGCGGATTTCCGCCCAGTCGGAAAGCGCGGTGAAGTCCAGGCAGTTCCGCACGAAGAAGCGGTTTTCTCCCTTTGCCCGCAGCACGCGCGCGGGGCGGAGGACGTTTTTGTATTCGCGCAGGCTGTCGGTCTCGGCCCGGTCCGGCGTGACGAGGCCGTCCATGCAGAAGTTCCCGTCGTGGGGGAATTCGCCGAAATCGCCGCCGTAGAGGAAGCGTTTCCGGCCGTCCGGCGCGACGCCGTCCTGCACGGCGTGGTCGCACCACTCCCATACGCAGCCGCCCACAAAGGAAGGATAGTGGTAGATCAGCTTCCAGTAATCCTCCAGGTCGCCCGGGCCGTTGCCCATGGCGTGCGAGTATTCGCAGAGGATGAACGGCTTTTCCGTCGGGGCGCTCAGCGTCTTCTCGACCTCTTCCAGCGAAGGGTACATCCGGCTCTCCACGTCGATGTCGGAGGTGTCCCGCCTGCGGCTTTCCTCATAGATGTTTTCGTAATGGACGGGCCGCGTGGGGTCGAAGTCTTTTACCCATTTTGCGGCGGCGATGAAATTCGCGCCGTAGCCGGATTCGTTCCCGAGCGACCAGAAAATCACGCTCGGGCGGTTCTTGTCGCGGAGGACGTTCCTCCGGACGCGGTCCAGGATGGGGGAGAGGAAACGCTCGTCCTCGGCGAAATAGTTGCGCCCCTGATAGCGGATCCCGTACTGCTCGATGCAGCCGTGGGATTCGATGTCCGACTCCGCGATCAGGTAAAAGCCGCACTCGTCGCACAGGCGGGGGAAGATCGGGGCGTTCGGGTAATGGCTGGTCCGGATCGCGTTGAGGTTTGCCCGCTTCATCATCGTCAGGTCTTTGAGAATCTGGTCGCGCGTGACCGCGTAACCCGTGACGGGGTCGCTGTCGTGGCGGTTCACGCCCTTGAACTTGACGGGCGTCCCGTTCACGGTGAGCACCGCGTCCCGGATGGCAATCTCCCGCACGCCGACGGGCTCGCAGATGCTTTCGCCCGGCGTCTCGAACGTCAGCCGGTAGAGATACGGGTTTTCGGCGTTCCAGAGGACGGGGTCCTTCAGAAGGAACCGCGCGTCCGGGCCGGCGTCCGCCTCCTGCAATAAAGTCCCGCCGGCGTCCGAAAGGCGCAGATGGACGGGCTGCGGCTTCCCGCGGAACCCGAAGCGGACGGAAATCTCCGCCGCCCCCTCCGGGAGCAGGCGCGTGCGGACGGCGTAGTCCCGGATATGCTCCTGCGGGCGGTGGAGCAGATAGACGTCGCGGAAAATGCCGGACATCCGCAGCTTATCCTGATCCTCCAGATAGGAGCCGGCGCACCATTTCAGCACGACCGCGGCGAGGGTGTTCTCCCCTTCGCGGACGAGGTCCGTCACGTCGAATTCCGACGTGCTGTGCGAGACCGTGTCGTAGCCGGCGAATTTCCCGTTGACCCAGACGTAGAGGCAGGAATCGGCGCCTTCAAAATTCAGGTAGTGGCGCATCCCGGCGGATTCCCCGCCGATCCGGAACTTCGTCCGGTACAGGCCGCAGGGGTTTTCCAGCGGCACGCGGGGCGGGTCGAAGGGGAACGGATAGCGCACGTTGGTGTACTGATGGTGGTCGTACCCGTGCATCTGCCACACCGACGGCACCGGGATCGTGTCCATCCCGCCGTCGTCGTAGTCCGCTCCCAGCATTTCTTCCCGCAGATCGTACGGCCCGGGAAAATAGGAAAACTTCCAGTCTCCGTTCAGCAGGTCCGCCCGGGGGGACTGCTCCATGGTCCGGACGTTTTCCGCCCCGCCCGGCGGGCAGGGGATGTAGTACGAGCGGTCCGGCTGCGTGCCGATCCGCGTCGCGGAGGGGTCTTCGTAATACGGCGTCAGTTTCATTTTCTTCCTCCCGTTTCGTTCCGTATTCATGATGGAAATCTTCCCTGATGATAGCACGGAGCACGCAAAAATTAAGTATATTTGAGAATTATACGCCGATTCAAAAAGCGGGGGATTCCGCGGGAAAACCGGAGCGGGAAGACGGAAAAAGGCCGCGGCGGATCCGTTCCGCGGCGGCCTTCCCGAGGCGCTCACTGCTGGTGGTTTTCCGACCAGTCCACGCCTTCCTTCACGTGCGAGTCGTCCGGCCTTGCGACGCCGGTCTCGCGGTACCGGCTGTCGGGCATCGTGATCACGGTCGTGTGCTTGTCCGCAGGCTTTTTCGGGCTGCGGGACTTTCTCTTTGATTTCATCGGATTTTGTCACCCCCGTCGTATCTTTTGTCCCGGCGGCCGAAAAATACGGAGCCGGGCCGAAAATCCGCCCGCCGCGGCGGACAAAAAGAGGCGGCGCGCGGGCTTTTGATGGATAGAAACAGCCTGCCCGGCATAGGAATTAGTATGAAACGGGAGGTGCTGGAAATGAAACTCAAAAAACTGTCCGCCGGCCTGATCGCGCTGGCGATAGCGTTTTCCTGCGCGCCGGCGGGGGCCTCGGCCCTGGAGGCGAAGGAGGTGAACGCTCCCTCCGCCGTTCTGATGGAGGCCCAGACGGGGAAGATCCTGTTTGAAAAGAATTCCCACGAAAAGCGGGCCTGCGCCTCCATCACGAAGATCATGACCCTGCTGCTGGTCATGGAGGCGCTGGATTCCGGGAAGATCGGCCTCACGGATAAAATCTCCGTCAGCGAGCACGCCGCGTCGATGGGCGGCTCCCAGATCTGGCTCAAGCCCGGCGAGACGATGACGGTGGACGATATGCTCAAGGCCTGCGTGATCGCCAGCGCGAACGACGCCTCGGTCGTTCTGGGCGAATACGTCGCCGGCAGCGAGGAGGAGTTCGTCGCCCAGATGAACCAGAAGGCGAAGGCCCTGAAGATGAACGACACGACCTTCAAAAACTGCTACGGCCTCGACGAGGAGGGGCACGTGACCTCGGCCTACGACGTGGCCCTGATGTCGCGCGAGCTGATCAAGCACAAGAAGATCTTCGATTACACCAAAACGTGGATGGACTACCTGCGCGGCGGGAAGACCCAGCTGGTCAACACCAACAAGCTGCTTAAGACCTACCGCGGGATCACGGGCCTGAAGACGGGGACGACGAACCAGGCCGGCAGCTGCATCTCGGCCACGGCGGCGCGCGACGGCGTGAGCCTGGTCGCGGTCGTGCTGGGCTGTGCGGACACGAAGACGAGGTTCGCGAGCGCGGCCTCGCTGCTGGATTCCGGCTTCGCGAACTGGTCCGTCACGCAGCCGGCGATTCCGAAGGAGGCCGAAAAACCGATCCCCGTGCGCAACGGCATGGAGCCGCAGGTGGAGACGAACGTCGATTCCGGCGGCAGCATCCTGGTGCCCAAGGGCAAGGCCGGCAGCGTGAAATACCAGGTCCAGGCGGAGGAAAACGTCGCCGCGCCCGTGCAGGAAGGGCAGATCCTCGGCAAAGTGACCTGCTCGCTGGACGGCAGCGTTCTCCAGGAATACAATATCCGAGCGAAGACCTCGGTGGCGGAGCTGACGTTCGGGTCGGTGTTCGCCCTGCTCGCGCGCAGACTGGTCATGGCCTGCTGACTTTCCGGCGGGCTTTTTTTGCAAATCGCCGCGCTTCCTCCTTGCAAACCTTGTCCGCATACGGTACAATAGAGGTGGTTCCAAGAAGCAGCGATTCAGGAGGAAGTGCCATGACTGTTCAGCTTGACGCGCAGCATTTAACGGATTTCATAGCGGAGGAAGAGTATGCCGCCATCGCTCCCCAGGTTCGGCTCGCGCATGAAACGCTTCATGCCGGGACGGGGTTGGGAAGCGATTTTTTGGGCTGGGTCGATCTGCCCTCGTCCTACGACCGGGAAGAGTTCGGCCGGATCTCGGCGGCGGCGGAGAAGATCCGCTCGGATTCCGAAGTCTTCGTCGTGATCGGCATCGGGGGGTCCTATCTCGGTGCCCGCGCCGCGATCGAGTTTCTGAAATCGCAGAACTACAACGCGATGAAAAAGAGCACGCCCGACATTTATTTCGTGGGCAACAGCATCAGCCCCGCGGCGCTGGGCGAGGTGCTCGACCTCTGTGAGGGGCGGGACGTCTCCGTCAACGTGATCTCCAAATCCGGCACGACGACGGAGCCTGCCGTGGCGTTCCGGTTCTTCCGCCGCCTGCTGGAGAAAAAGTACGGCAGGGCCGGCGCTGCGGAGCGCATCTACTGCACGACGGACCGCTCGCGCGGCACGCTCAAGCAGCTCGCCGGCCGGGAGGGCTACCGGACCTTCGTGATTCCCGACGACGTGGGCGGCCGGTATTCCGTGCTGACGGCCGTGGGCCTTCTGCCCATCGCCGTGGCGGGCGGCGACATCGCCGCGCTGATGGCGGGGGCGGCCGCCGCCGAGCGGGAGTTCGACGACCCCGACCTCGCGAAAAACGACTGCTACCGCTATGCGGCGATCCGGAACATCCTGTACCGCAAGGGCCGGGAGATCGAGATGCTCGTCAGCTACGAGCCGTGCTTCCGGACGATGTGCGAGTGGTGGAAGCAGCTGTTCGGCGAAAGCGAAGGCAAGGACGGCAAAGGGCTGTTCCCCGCCTCCGCCGTCTTTTCGACGGACCTGCATTCGATGGGGCAGTACATTCAGCAGGGCCGGCGCTCGCTGATCGAGACCGTCGTCCTGTTCGACCGGCCGAAGCGCGATCTCGTGATCGAGGCGGATCCGGAGAACGCCGACGGCCTCAATTTTCTGGCCGGCAAGGGCATGGCGTACGTCAACCGGAAAGCCTTTGAGGGGACGGTGCTGGCGCATACCGACGGCAATGTGCCGAACACCGTGCTGCGCGTGGCGGATTTCTCCGAGGATTCCCTCGGCCGCCTGATCTATTTCTTCGAGAAAGCCTGCGCCGTCTCCGGCTATCTGCTGGGCGTCAACCCGTTCAACCAGCCGGGGGTGGAAAGCTACAAGAAAAACATGTTTGCGCTTCTTGGCAAACCGGGGTACGAAGGGGAGAGAGCCGCCCTGGAGGCGCGCCTGAAAACGGATTGAGAGACGCCTTTTCTGGTGCCGGAATGCGGCAAAATACAAATACAGGAGGAACGGACCATGATTGATTTGATCGTCGGGAAAAAGGGAACGGGCAAGACCAAAAGACTTGTGGAGCACGCGAACGAAGCGGTCAAAAAGTCCAATGGGAACGTGGTCGTCATTGAAAAGGGCAACCAGCTCACCTACGACATTTCCCCCAGCGCACGACTGATCAACATCGAATCTTACGGCATTCAGGGCGCGGACGCCCTGGGCGGTTTCCTCTGCGGAATCTGCGCCGGCAACTACGACGTGACGGACATCTTCGTGGATTCCACCTTCAAGATTATCGGCCAGGACATGCAGGTCCTCACCGCTTTCGTCGAGAAGATGAACCGCCTTTCCGCCCTGGCGGATACGAAGATCACCCTTTTGATTTCGGCGGACCAGAGCGCGCTGCCGGAAGAGATCAAGAAGATTTCCATCGCGGTCTGAACCCTCCGCGCCGTTTCGGGTGCCGGGGCGCAAGCCCCGGCATTTTTTGAAAAAACGGGGTTTTCCCTGAAAAATATTGACAAAATAGCAAGGGACCGATATAATAAAAGACTGTAGCGCCGAGGTGCAGTGATGATTCTTGATTTGAGAAAGATCTTTTCGGGTGAGATCGAAAACAGCCCGTTCGATTATGAATTTGATCTGTCGTCGACCGAAATCAGCGGTTCCCATCCGTTCGTGTCCCCCGTCAGGGTGATGGGTTCCGTGCGCGGAGAAGACGGTTTCGCGCATCTGACGGCGCGGACGTCCTTTCAGTTCTCCATCCCGTGCGACCGGTGCGCGGGGCAGATCGACAGGCGGTACGAGTACTCTTTTTCCCATATCCTGGTGGGGTCGCTCCAGAACGAGGACGACGACCGGTTCATCGAGGTCCGCGACGCGAAGCTGAATCTGGATGAGTTGATGCGGGAGGATATCCTGCTGGAGCTCCCGACCAAATTCCTTTGCCGCGAGGACTGCCGGGGGATCTGCCCCGTGTGCGGCAGAAACAGGAACGAGGGGCCCTGCGAGTGCGAGATCCGGGAAGCGGGCCGCCGGCGGGCCGTTCTGCATCTGCTTCAGTAAGGGGCTGCCCTTTTATTTTTGAAAATCGGTTAGGAGGTGCTGAATATGGCGGTACCGAAGAGGAAACAGTCGAGCGCAAGGCAGAACAAAAGGCGTTCCAACGTCTGGAAGCTGAGCGCCCCAGCTTTGGTCAAGTGCCCGAAGTGCGGCGAGCTGAAAGCCCCGCACAGGGTCTGCGGCAACTGCGGCTATTACAACGGCAGGGAAGTCGTCAAGAAACAAGAAGCCTGATCCCGCGCTTCCGTTTTCGCAGAGAAGGAGACTTTCCTTCTCTGCTTTTTATCGTCGGCGCAGGCTTGACGGGCCGGGGCAATCATGGGATAATCTGTTGGGAAGGGAGGGATGCGCCGTGGCGAAACCGGTCGTGGCCGTCGTCGGGCGGCCGAACGTCGGAAAATCCACGCTGTTCAACAAGCTGATCGGGCGGCGCGTCTCGATCGTGGACAATACGCCCGGCGTCACGCGCGACCGCATCTACGGCGGCTGCGAATGGAACGGGCGGAAGTTCTCGCTGGTGGACACCGGCGGCATCGAGCCGGATTCCTCGGAGGAGATCCCCGCGGCGATCCGCGCGCAGGCGGAGTTGGCCATCGGCGCCGCCGACGTGATCGTGTTCGTGACCGACCTGACCTCCGGCGTCACGGCCGGGGACGAAGAGGTCGCCCTCCTGCTGCGCAAAAGCGGAAAGCCGGTCGCCCTCTGCGTCAACAAATGCGACAGCGTCGGCGCCCCGCCGCCCGGATTTTATGAATTCTACAGCCTGGGCCTGGGCGACCCGATCGCCGTTTCGTCGGTCCACGGCCACGGCACGGGCGACCTGCTGGACTTTGTCGTCGCGCATCTGCCCGGGGAACAGGAAGAGGCGGCCGAAGGCGAGCCGGTGCGCGTCGCCGTGATCGGAAAGCCGAACGTCGGCAAATCCTCGCTCGTCAACCGGATCGCCGGGGAGGAGCGCATGATGGTTTCGGACCGGGCCGGCACCACGCGCGACGCGGTCGATATCGCCGTGGAGACCCCGTACGGCCGCTTTGTGCTGATCGACACCGCCGGCCTGCGGAAAAAGAGCCGCGTGGACGACGCGGTGGAGCGCTACAGCATGCTGCGCGCCCAGATGGCGGTGGAGCGCAGCGACGTCTGCGTGATCCTGCTCGACGGCACCGTCGGCTTCACGGAGCAGGATTCCAAGGTGGCCGGGATGGCCCACGAGGCCGGCAAGGGCTGCGTGATCGCCGTGAACAAATGGGACGCCGTCGGAAAGGACGACGCCACTCTGCCGGCTTACCGCAAGCGTCTGCAGGAGGATTTTTCGTTCATGCCCTACGCGCCGATCGTGTTTATCTCCGCCAAGACGGGGCAGAGGATCGACCGCCTGTTCGAAGCGGTGAACGGCGCGGCGAAGGCGAACGCAGCGCGCATCCCCACCGGAAGGCTCAACGAAGCCCTGGCGCAGGCGACGGAGCGCGTGCAGCCCCCGACGGATAAGGGCAGAAGGCTGAAAATCTATTATATGACGCAGGCCTCGGTCCGGCCGCCGACGTTCGTGTTCTTCGTCAATTCCGCGCCGCTGTTCCATTTTTCCTATCAGCGGTATCTCGAAAACGTGATCCGGGAGACGTTCTCCCTCGGCGGGACGCCCGTCCGTTTCGTCGTGCGTGAACGCAGTGAGAAGCGGGGAGGGCTCTGAAATGGGGCGGATGCTCGGGATCCTTGCGCTGCCGGCCCTGGCGGCGGCCGTGATCGCCTATCTGCTGGGCAGCATCAGCTTTTCCATTATCTTTACGCGGATGTTCGACAACAACGCGGATATCCGCGACCTCGGCAGCGGGAACGCGGGCCTGACCAACGTTCTCCGCTCGGTGGGGATCAAAGCCGCCCTCTTCACGCTGGTTTTCGATTTTGCAAAGGGCGGGGTCTCGGTCTGCCTCGGGCGCTTTATTTTCCGGCAGGCGTGCGCGGCGAACGGCATCCCGCTCTACGCCGCGCAGTACGGCGCCTATCTGGCGGGGCTCGCCTGCGTGCTGGGGCACATCTATCCGCTTTATTTCGGCTTCCGCGGCGGCAAGGGGATCCTCTCCACCTCCGCGATGCTGGCCTTCGTCGACTGGCGCTTCTTTGCGGTCGGGCTCGCGGTCTTCGCGGCCGTGCTGGCCGTTTCCAAAATCGTGTCCATCTCGTCGATCTGCGGCGCCGCGTCTTTCCCGGTTTCCAACTTCCTCTTTACATATTTCAGCGATTACCGGGGAAGGGATTTACCGGGAGGGCCGGTGCCGCTTTCCTATGTCTGGATCACGACGGCCATCTCCGTTGTGATCGCGGTGATCCTGATCCTGAAACACCGGGCCAACATCATCCGCTTGAAAAACGGTTCGGAGAGCAAGCTCTCCATCAAGCGCGCGAAAAAATAGCCGCCGCCCGGCGCGGCCGGGATCCGCATGACAAAAGGGCCCGCCCTTCGCATCGTGCGAAAGGCGGGCCTGCGGTTATTGGTGGCGTTTTGCCGCTTTTTCTCAGACTGCGCGCGTGACTTTTCCGGAACGCAGGCAGCGGGTGCAGGCGTAGACCCGTTTCGGGGATCCGTTCACCAGCGCCTTCACGCGCCTCACGTTCGGCTTCCACGTTCTGCCGGAACGCCGGTGGGAGTGGGAGACCTGCATGCTGAACGTCAAGTCCTTGCCGCAGAAATCGCATTTTGCCATCTATCTGCACCTCCTTCAAAAGGTTCGGTTCCACAAAGCAACGTCCCTATCCTACCAGATTCGCGGGGAAAAAGCAAGTATTTTTTGTTTGGCGGGCTTTTGCCGCGGGGAAAGGGCAAAATGCCGGCTTTGCTTGTGTTTTTGCCTGCGCCGTATTATAATCAGGATACATGAGAAGGAGAGTGCCGTATGCTGAATCAAATCCGCAGCCTTCTGTCGGGGCAGCCGGTCAGCCCGGGCGACATCATCATGCAGATTCTCGCGACGCTGTTCGTGATCTTCTGCATCCTTCCGCTTCACGAGTGCGCGCACGCCTGGGCCGCCTCCAAGCTGGGGGACAACACCGCGAAATACCAGGGCCGGCTGACCATGAACCCGCTGGCCAGCTTCGACCCCATGGGCGCGCTGTTCCTCCTGCTGTTCGGATTCGGCTGGGCCAAACCCGTTCCCGTCGACCCGCGGTACTTCAAAAATCCGCGGCGCGGCATGGCGCTGACCTCGCTCGCGGGGCCGCTTTCCAATTTTCTGGCCGGCTTGGCCGGCGCGATCGTCTACTATGGGATCGCCCTCGCCGCCGGCGGCGGAGTCCCGATGCTCGCGACCTATTTTTTTATCGCGTATGTGCAGATCAACGTCGGGCTCGCCGTTTTCAACCTCATTCCGCTGCCGCCGCTCGACGGGTCGAAGATCCTCGGGGCGTTTCTGTCCAACCGCGCGCTCTACAATTATTACCGTTACCAGAACGTGATCGTGATGGTCGCGTTCGTCGTGCTCCTTTTCGGCTGGCTGGACAGGCCCATCGGTTTTCTGGTCGGGGTCTGCTTCGACGCGACAATGTGGCTCGGGGCGCTCCCGTTCCATCTTTTCGGTCTGCTGTAAATAAAAAGCAAAAGCATGGAAAAGCTAAATTATAAGCTGGAAGGCTTCGAGGGCCCGCTGGACCTGCTCCTGAGCCTGGTTGCCAAAAATAAAATGGATATCTGCAGCGTGCGCATCGCGGACCTGGTGGACCAGTACGTGGAGCAGATCCGCGTGATGCAGGCGCGGGACATGAACGTCGCGAGCGAGTTCCTCGAGATGGCCGCGAAGCTGGTGTATATCAAGACGGCCTCGCTGCTGCCGAAGCCGGAGGAGGCCGAGAAGCTGTCGCAGGAGCTGAGCGGGCAGCTTCTGGAATACGATCAGTGCAGGCGCACCGCGGCGGAGCTCGGGCAGAGATTCACCTTCGATTTCTGCACGCGCCCGGCGGAGGAGATCGCCTTCGACACCGCCTACCGCGGGCACCATACCCCGCGGGAGATCTACGAGGCTTACCTCAGCGCGGCGGGGCGGGGCAAGCGGTTCCTGCCGCCCCCGGCGGAGGCGTTTTCCGGCATCGTCGCGCACAAGATCGTCAGTGTCGCCTCCTGCATCGCCGGGGTCCTGCGCAGGCTGCGCCCGACGGGGAAGGCGCGCCTGTTCGATCTGTACCGCGGCTGCCGCGCCCGGTCGGAGCTGGTCGCGACCTTCCTCGCGGTGCTGGAGCTGGTCAAGGGCGGGCGCGTCCGCGTCGAAGACGGACAGGCCGATACGGTAACCTTGCGAAACGGCGGTGCGGTGAATGGACATTAAACAGATTCAGGGAGCGATCGAGGCAATCCTGTTCGCCGGGGGCGACCCGGTCGCCGCCGACCGGATCGCGGCGGTGCTGGGGCTGGAGCTTTCCACCGCCGAGAAGATCATGGGCGACCTCGCGGACCGGTTCAACGGCTCGCACGGGGGGCTCTGCATCCGGAGCCTGGACGGTCGCTGGCAGATGTGCACCCGGCCGGAATACGCGGAGTACGTCCGCTCCGCCCTCGACCAGCGCCGGAACATGCCGCTTTCTCAGGCGGCGCTGGAGGTCCTCGCGGTGGTCGCCTACAACCAGCCGGTCACCAAGGCCTTCGTGGAACAGGTGCGTGGGGTGGACTGCTCCGGCGTGCTGGGCAGCCTGGTCTCGAAGGGGCTCGTCGAGGAGCGCGGCCGGCTGGAGCTCCCGGGGCGGCCGCTGCTGTACGGCACGACGCCGGATTTTCTCCGGTGCCTGAACATCTCCTCGCTGAGCGAGCTCCCTCCGCTCAAGCGGGAGGACGCGGCGGAAGAGAGCCCCGCGGAGGACGCGGGATGACCGCTTTCTATGTTTTCCTCGGCATGACGCTTTTCAACACGCTGCTTTCGCTCTGCCCCGTCACCCTGCGGCTTTCCTTCGAGGAGGAGTTCGCGGCGCAGGTGCGGTTCCTGTTTTTCCGCTTCACCCTCTGCCCGCGCCCGCAGAAGCCCGAAAAAGAGGAAGAGGCGCAGGAAAAGCCCAAGGAGGAATCCCGGCTGAAGCGGCTGCTCCGGGCAAAGGGCCTCCCGGGCTTCCTTTCCGTTTTTACCGGGGCCGCGAAGATCGCGGCCGGGACGGCGAAGCGGCTGTTCCGCCACCTGACGGTCGGGGAGTTTTCCCTTTGGATCTCCGTCGCGGGGGAGGACGCAGCGCAGGCGGCCCTGCGGTATGCCCGTGTCTGCGCGGCCGTGGGGACTTCGGCCGGCCTTTTTTTCGGCAACGTCCGGTGCGGGGACCGCACGATCCGCATCTCGCCGGATTTCCGCTCTTCGCAGAGCCGCGTCCTGTTCCGGGCGGACCTGAGCATCCGGCTGATGTTCCTCCTTTCCGCCGCGCTCTACGCGCTGTTCGGCTCCGTCCGGCTTTTCCGGAAGACCAAGGGTTCTCCGAATTCTTCAAATCATCAAAAAAAGGCGGTGTTTTCCAATGGCGGACCATCCGATTGAAGGCATGATGGACACCACGCTCGAAAAAATCAAGCAGATGGTGGACGTGAACTCCATCGTCGGCGACCCGATCGTCTCCCCCGAAGGGGTCACGATCATCCCGATCTCGAAAGTGAGCTACGGCTTCGCCTCCGGCGGCTCGGACCTGCCGGTCAAGACCCAGCCGGAAAAGGAATTTTTCGGCGGCGGCACGGGCGCGGGCGTGACCATCACCCCCATCGCGTTCCTGACCGTTTCGGGCGCCGACGTCAAGCTGCTGCGCGTCGATGCCGGCAATTCCTCGGCGGACCGCATCATCGAGCTCGCCCCCGAGCTGATTGACAAGGTCGCCGGCTTGTTCGGCAAGGGCAAAAAGCAGAAGCAGGCCGCGGCGGAAAAAGAACCGGCCCCGGCCGCCGAAAAGCAATCATGACCTGAACGGCCACCTGCATATACTTCTACCGGCAGGTGGTTGTTTTGCATCGTAAATTCTGGGCCTGCGCCCTGGCGCTGGCCTTACTCGCTTGGCCCGCGCCGGCGCGGGCGGAAAAAGGGCCGGCGGACCCGGAGCCTTCGGTTTCCGCCAGGGCCGCCGTGGTGGTCAACGCCGCCGACGGCACCGTGCTGTACGCGAAAAACGAGCGGCAGCATCTGGCAATCGCCAGCACCACGAAGATCATGACGGCTCTCCTCACGCTGGAAGCCGCGCAGAGCGGCAACCGCGCGGTCACGGTCAGCGCCGGCATGATCCGGGTGGAGGGCTCGTCCATGGGCCTGAAGGCGGGCGACCGCCTGACCCTGCGGGACCTTGCCGCGGGGATGCTCACGGTTTCCGGCAACGACGCCGCAAACGCCGCCGCAATCGCCGTCGCCGGCTCGCAGGAGGCGTTCGCAAAAAAGATGAATGACCGCGCGGCCGCGCTCGGGATGGAGGACACGCATTTCGTCACGCCGTCCGGTCTGGACGACGACGCGCATTATTCCTGCGCCTTCGACATGGCGAAGCTGGCCTGCGCCGCGATGGAAAACGCGGATTTTGCCGAAATCGCGGGACAAAAATCCGTAAAGGTCCGCTTCCTGAACCCCGACGTGACGCGCACTTTGCTTAACCACAACAAGCTGCTCGCCCAGTACGACGGGTGCGACGGCGTCAAGACCGGATATACCGGGAAGGCGGGGCGCTGCCTGGTTTCTTCCGCCGAGCGGAACGGCGTGCGGGTCGTCGCCGTGACCCTGAACGACCCGGACGACTGGAAGGACCACAAGGCCCTGCTGGACTACGGCTTTTCCAGGCTCGTCCGCCGGGCGTTCGACGATTCGTCCTTCCGCATCTCCCTGCCGGCAGCGGGCGGCGCCTCCGATTCCGCCGTGGTCCGCGGGACGGACGGCGGAAGCCTCGTCCTCGGCTCGGAGGAGGCGGCAAGCCTCGTGCGGACGGTGGAGCTTCCGCAGTTCGTCTACGCCCCGGTCGCGGCGGGGCAGGTGCTCGGCTGCGTGCGCTACCGCAGCGGGGAAAAGACCGTGATGCAGACGGAGCTGGTCGCCGCGGAGGACGTTCCCCGCGCGGCGGAGCGAAAAAGCGGATTCCGGCGCCTGTGGGAGAAGATCGTGCGCCTGTTTGCCCGCCGGTGACCGCATTCGGAAAAGCAGAGGAGAAAACATGGCCGAAACCGTCCGACTTCAGAAAATCATGGCCGACTGCGGCATCGCCTCGCGCCGCAAATCGGAAGAATACATCGCCGCGGGGCGGGTGACCGTGAACGGCGCGAAGGCGAAAGTGGGGGACGGCGCCGACCCTCGGAAGGACCGCATCCTGTTCGACGGGCGGCCGGTCGTCCCGGGCGGCGGGCCGGTCTATCTGATGCTGCACAAGCCGCGCGGATACATCACGACCCTGAGCGACGAGAAGGGGCGGAAGTGCGTGGCCGACCTTGTGCGCGGCGTGCCGGAGCGCGTTTACCCCGTCGGCAGGCTGGACCGCGAGTCGGAGGGCCTGCTGCTGCTGACGAACGACGGCGGATTCGCCAATGCGATGATCCACCCGTCGCACCATGTCCCGAAGACCTACCGCGTGACCGTGCGGCCCGGCGTGACCGCCGAGCAGCTGGAATCCCTTTCCGGCGGCATGGTGATCGACGGCAGAAAGACCGCACCCGCCGGGGTCCGCATCCTGGAGGAGCAGCCGGGCCGCGTCGTGCTGCAGATCGTCCTGCACGAGGGGCGCAACCGCGAGATCCGCAGGATGTGCGAGCTGCTCGGTCTTGAGACGGCGCGCCTGAAGCGCACGGCGTTCGGTCCGCTCCGGCTCGGCATGCTTCCGCCCGGGAAGTGGCGGACGCTGACCGCGGAGGAGGTCGCCGCGCTGCGGGCGGCCGCGGGGCTGGACGAGCCTTCCGCGGCCGGCGCGGGCCGGCGGCGCGGCGCTGCCGGATCGAAGATTTGGAAATAGGGTGCGCGGAGCCCTTGTCAATCCGCTCACAATCCTTTATAATAAAGAAAACATCGATAATAGGAAAGTAACGGGCGAATCGTTTCGGAGCCAAACGGAGGAATGGAAATGGAGCATGCCGATCGGGCCGCAGGCCTTCGGGAAATGCGCGGCGCCGCCGAAAACACCGCGGGATACCGCCGCATCGTTTCCCTGTTCGATAAGGGGAGTTTCAACGAGATCGACGCCTACGCGAGGTCGGGGGACGGCCCCGCGGAGGCGGTGGCCGGCTGCGGCACCGTGAACGGATGCCCGGCCTGCGCGTTTTCGCAGAATCCGGACGTGTCGCGCGGCGCGATGTCAAAGGCGCAGGCCTCCAAGATCAAAAAGACCTGCCAGCTTGCGCTGAAGGCGGGCGTTCCCCTTGTGGGAATCTACGATTCCGTCGGCGGCCGCCTGGACGAGGGCGCGGATATGCTCGCCGCGTGCGGGGAGATCCTGCTCGCCGCGAACAGCCTTTCGGGCGTGGTGCCGCAGATCGCGCTGGTGCTCGGCCCGTGCGTGGGCACCGCCGCCATGGTCGCGGCGGGGGCCGACCTCGTCGTGATGTCCGACAAGGGCGAGCTGACCGTCTCGACGCGGGGCGGCGACGGCTCGCCGGCCGAGGCCGAAAAGCTCGGCGTCTGCCAGATCGCCGCCGAAAGCGAGGACGCGGCCCTGCGCGCCGTGCGGGGACTGCTCTCGGCGCTGCCCTCCAACAACGTCGCGGGCGCCCCGCTGTTCGACGCGGCCCCGCCCAAAAAACAGACGGCGCCGGGCACCCCGATGCGCGAGATCGTCGCCTCCGTCTGCGACGGCGGGGAGTTCCTCGAGCTGGGTGCGAAGTTCGGCGGGAGCGCCGTGACGGGTTTCGCTCACATCGGCGGCACCGCGGCGGGCGTCTGCGCGCTGACGGGCGTGCTCGGCCCGGACGCCTGCTCCAAGGCGGCGCGCTTCGTGCGCTTCTGCGACGCCTTCTCGCTGCCGGTTGTGACGTTTGTGGACGCGGAGCGGTTCGAGACGCTGCGCGAGGCCTCGAAGCTCTCCGGCGCCTATTCCGAGGCGACCACGGCGAAGATCGCGGCGGTGACCGGCTCGGCGTACGGACCGGTCTACATAGCGGCCGTGGGGCGCGGGGCGAACGCGGATTATTCCTTCGCCTGGCCGGACGCGGTGGTCTCCGCCGTCGCGCCGGAAACGGGGGCGGTCCTTCTCTGGAACGACCGACTCAAGGGCTCTTCCGACCCGGTCGCAGACCGGAAAAAGCTGATCGAGGAATACAGGGCCACCCGCGCGGGCGCGGCGGAAGCCGCCGCCGGCGGCCTGATCGAAGACCTTGTCGAGCCTTCCGAAACGCGGGGGAAGCTCCTCGCGTGCCTGGAGATGCTCTCCGGCAAGCGGGTCGCGACGCTCCCGAAGAAGCACGCGGATATCCAGCTCTGACGGGCCGGCGCGCGGAGACGGCGGGATTGAATTGCACAGGGGGATTCATGATATGAAAAACTTGAAGGTCACGGTCAACGGAACGGTTTACGATGTCCAGGTCGAAGAGGCGGAGGCGCCCGCTCAGGCGCCCGCAGCGCCGAAAGCGGCGCCCGCCCCCGCCCCGGCTGCGAAGCCGCTGGAGCCGAAAAAGAACGCCGCGGCCCCGGCGGGCAGCGAGAAGATCACCGCCCCGATGCCGGGGACGATCGTCAAGGTGCCCGTCGCGGCGGGGCAGAAAGTCAAAAAAGGCGACGTGCTGGTCGTCCTCGAAGCGATGAAGATGGAGAACGAGATCATGGCGCCGCACGACGCGAAGGTCGCCGCGGTGCTGGTCGCCAAGGGGGACAGCGTGGAGACCGGCGCCGCCCTGGTCGCCCTGCAGTAAAGGGGGAGGGTCTGAATTGGGAAAAAAGATCGGAATCACGGAAGTCGTGCTGCGCGACGCACACCAGTCCCTGATGGCGACGCGCATGCCGCTTTCCGATATGCTGCCCGTCCTCGGCAAGCTGGATCGGGTCGGGTTCCATTCGCTGGAGTGCTGGGGCGGCGCCACGTTCGACGCCTGCCTGCGGTTCCTTGACGAGGACCCGTGGGAGCGGCTGCGCGTGATCCGCAAAAACTGCCCCAACACCAAGCTGCAGATGCTGTTCCGCGGGCAGAACATGCTGGGCTACCGCCATTACGCGGACGATATGGTGGAGTATTTCGTCCAGCGTTCCGTCGCGAACGGCATCGACGTCATCCGCATTTTCGACGCGCTGAACGACATCAAGAACCTGCGGGTGGCCATCAACGCCGCCAAAAAGGAAAAGGCCCACGTACAGGTGGCCATTTCCTACACGACCGGGCCCGTTTTCACCGACGAATATTTCGTGAAGTACGCCAAGCAGATCGAAGAGGCCGGCGCGGACTCCATCTGCATCAAGGATATGGCCGCGCTGCTGACTCCGTACCGCGCCTACGATCTGGTCAAGGCGATCAAGGGCGCGGTGGACCTTCCGGTGCAGCTGCATACCCACTACACGTCCGGCCTCGCCTCCATGTGCGAGCTCAAGGCCGTGGAGGCCGGCGCCGACTGGCTGGATACAGCCATGTCCCCGCTGGCGCTGGGGACTTCCCATGCGCCGACCGAATCGATGGTCGCGGCCCTGAAGGGCACTCCGTACGACACGGGTCTCGACCTCGGCCTGCTCAACGAGATCCGCGATTATTTCATGAAACTGCGCAAAAAGTACATCGCGAGCGGCCTGCTGGACCCGCAAATGCTGGCGACGAACACCCGGGCGCTGCTGTATCAGGTGCCGGGCGGCATGCTCTCGAATCTGCTGTCGCAGCTCAAGCAGGCCGGCAAGGCGGATAAAATGGAGGAAGTCCTGCAGGAGGTCCCGCGCGTCCGCAAAGATGCCGGGTATCCTCCGCTGGTCACCCCGACCTCGCAGATCGTCGGCACGCAGGCCGTGCTCAACGTGATCACCGGCGAGCGGTACAAGATGTGCACGAACGAGTTCAAGGACCTCGTCGCCGGGATGTACGGGACGACGCCCGTGCCGATCGATGACGCTTTCGCCCAAAAGATCATCGGGAACCGGAAGCGGATCACCTGCCGCCCGGCCGACCTTCTGAAGCCGGAGCTGGAGCAAATGCGGAAGGAATGCGCCCAATGGACCGAGCAGGAGGAGGATGTGCTCTCCTATGCCCAGTTCCCGAAGGTGGCCACCGATTTCTTCAAGAGGCGCGCCGCGAAAAAGTACGGCATCGACGCGAAGCATGCCGACGCGCAGCGAATGCTGCACCCGGTCTGAAATCAAACAGACGCCGCGAAAAGGATTCAGCTCCCGGCGGGGGGCTGAATCCTTTCTGCCGGCGTCGGTTTCATCCGGTGATCGGAAGGCCGGGCCTGTTTTCCCCGCCGGAGGCGGGGAAAACAACAAGAAACCTTTCCCGCACCGGCTGGGGGCGCAAAGGGCTGACAACGGTGATCGGAAGGCCGGGCCTGTTTTCCCCGCCGGAGGCGGGGAAAACAACAAAAAACTTTTTCGAACCGGCCGGAGGCGTAAAAGGCTGACAACGGCGATCGGAAGGCCGGGCCTGTTTTCCCCGCCGGAGGCGGGGAAAACAACAAGAAACCTTTCCCGCACCGGCCGGGGGCGTAAAGGGCTGACAACGGCGATCGGAAGGCCGGGCCTGTTTTCCCCGCCGGAGGCGGGGAAAACAACAAGAAACCTTTCCCGCA
>DAIUFE010000002.1:19262-76303 GCA_036844765.1 Caproicibacter sp.
CCGATGATCGAAAAACCGGGCCTGTTTTCCCCGCCGGAGGCGGGGAAAACAACAAGAAACCTTTCCCGCACCGGCTGGGGGCGCAAAGGGCTGACAACGGTGATCGGAAGGCCGGGCCTGTTTTCCCCGCCGGAGGCGGGGAAAACAACAAAAAACTTTTTCGAACCGGCCGGAGGCGTAAAAGGCTGACAACCGATGATCGAAAAACCGGGCCTGTTTTCCCCGCCGGAGGCGGGGAAAACAACAAAAAAGCTTCCGCGGGTCGGCTGAAGCCGCGAAAGGTTGACAACCGGCGATCAAAGCTGATATGATAATATAATACGGAAGACTGCCATGCGAAAATCCGCAGGCAGAGCTTCTTCAGGAATTTGGGATGATGGTGTTTGATCAGAAGCATGACAGGCTTCGGAAGAGCTGAGAAAACCGTCGGCGGCCGAGACGTTCTCGTGGAAATCAAGTCCGTCAACCACCGCTTTTTCGATTTCAACGCCCGCATTTCGCACGGATACGAGTTTCTGGAAGAAAAGCTGAAGGCCGGCGTGCGGGAGCGCGTTGCCCGCGGCAAGGTCGACGTGGTCGTGACGCTCGGCGCGCCGGAAGGCGCAAAGACGGAAGTGAGGATCGACCGCGCGCTGGCGGCGGGGTATCTTTCCGCTTTCCGGGAGCTGCAGCGGCAGTACGGACTGGAGGGCGGCGTGACGGTTGAAATGCTGGCGGGCTGCCCCGACGTCCTCATGGTGCGCAGGGCGCCGGAGGACGAGGAGACGGTGTGGGCCGGCGTTTCGCAGGTGCTGGAGGAGGCCATGGCCCCGTTCCTCGCCATGCGCGGGGCGGAGGGCGCCCGCCTCGCGGAGGACCTTTCCGCGCGCGCCGGAACCGTTCTGGAGCTTGTGGAGCGGATCGAGGAGCGTTCTCCCCAGACGGTGGAGGAATACCGTCGGAAGCTGGAAGAACGGCTCGCCGAGCTCCTGAAGGACGCGGAGGTGGACGAGCAGCGGGTCCTGACGGAAGCCGCTGTCTTCGCCGAGCGGGTCTCGGTGACCGAAGAGACCGTCCGGCTGCGCAGCCACGTGGCGCAGTTCCGCGATCTGCTGGAAAAAGGAGGGCCCGTGGGCCGCAGGCTTGATTTTCTGGTGCAGGAGATGAACCGCGAGGCCAATACGATCGGCTCCAAATGCGCGGACGCGCCGATCGCGCACCGGGTCGTGGATTTGAAGTCCGAGATTGAGAAGATCCGGGAGCAGATTCAGAATATCGAATAGCAAATTCGGACCGAAAAAGGAGAATTCTTATGAAACTGATCAACATCGGCTTCGGCAACATGGTCTCCGCAAGCAGGCTGGTGGCGATCGTCAGCCCGGAGTCGGCGCCGATCAAGCGCATCATCCAGGACGCCAAAGAGCGCGGCACGCTGATCGACGCGACTTACGGCCGCCGGACGCGGGCCGTGATCATCACCGACAGCGACCACGTGATCCTTTCCGCGGTGCAGCCGGAGACGGTCGCCAACCGCCTGAACGACGACGGGCACGGCGGCCTTGAAGAGGAGGGCCTGGAGGACGATGAAGAATAAGGGCCTGCTCGTCGTGCTTTCCGGCCCATCGGGGGCGGGGAAGGGGACCGTTCTCAAAGCCCTTCTGGCGGGGTGCGGGCACGTGCGGCTTTCGGTTTCCGCCACCACGCGCGCGCCGCGCCCGGGGGAGACCGACGGGAAAGAATATTATTTTCTTTCACGGGAAAAATTTACGGAGCTGGCCGACGCCGGCGGGATGCTGGAAAGCGCCGAGTACTGCGGCCACCTCTACGGCACGCCCGTCGCCCCCGTGGAGAAATGGATGGAGGAGGGGCTGGACGTCGTGCTGGAGATCGAGACCCAGGGCGGCGCGCAGGTCCGGCGGAAACGGCCGGACGCCGTCGGCATCTTCATCCTGCCGCCCTCCGTCAGGGAACTGGAGCGCCGCCTGCGCGGCCGCGCCACGGAACCGGAGGAGGCCGTGCGCCGGCGCCTTTCCGCAGCCCGCACGGAGATTCGGCGGGCGCGGGAGTACGACTATGTGGTGGTGAACGACAGCGTGGCGCGGGCCGCGGACGAGATCCGCGCCATCCTGGCGGCGGAAAAAGACAGCGTGCGGAGAAACTCAGAGCTGATTGAAAGGATCCTGAAAGATGATTAAGCCGATTGCCGATTTGATTTTAACGCCCCAGCAGAGCCGCTATTCGCTGGTAATCGCGATTTCCAAGCGCGCGCGGCAGATTGCGGAAGAAGCGGAAAAAAACCACACGATTCTTGAAGAGAAGCCGGTGGAACTGGCGGTGCGGGAGTTTGTCGACCATAAATTCACAATGGTGGAGAAAGTCGGCGAAGGGGACCAGGAGGAAGTCTGAACGGCGCGGGAGAGGCGATGGGTGCGGTGACCGTTGCGGGGATCGCGGTGGAAAACGCCGCCTATCATTTCGACAAAGCGTTCGATTACCGGGTGCCGGAATCCCTGTGCGCCGCCGCCCGCGTCGGCTGCCGGGTCACCGTCCCGTTCGGCCCGTCGGACTCCAGGCGGCAGGGGGTGATCCTGGCCCTGCGGACCGTTCCGGATGCGGAAAACCTGAAAAGCGTCCTCGCCGTGCTCGACAAATCCCCGCTTCTGAACCGGGAAGCCGTGGGCCTTGCCGCCTGGATCAGCGCGCATACGTTCTGCACGCTGTTCGAGGCTGCACGGCTTTTTTTCCCCGCCGGCGTGCAAATGAAGATGCGGGCGGAATATTTTCTCGCAAAGCCTTATTCGGAGCTGGACCTCGACGCCCTCGACGGCGACGAAAGGCGCGCCGCCGCCCTGCTCGCCCATAAATCCCCCCTGCCGCGGGACCGCTTCCTGAACGCCTTGGGCCTTGCGGCGGACAGCACCCTGCCGGAGCGGATGAAAAAGAAGGGCCTCCTGCTCCAGAACACGCAGGCCGTCCGCAGAATCTCGGACGCCACGCAGAAAATGGTCCGCCCGGCGGGGGAAGGGGCTCCGCCGAAGCTGACGCCGAAGCAGGAAAACACGTTGCGGGTCCTGCGGGGCGCGGGCGGCGTTTCGCTGCGGGAGCTGTGCTATTTTGCGGGCGTCACGCCCGCCGTGGTCGGCGCGCTGGTCAAAAAAGGCCTCGCGCAATATTATGATGCAGAGGTGTACCGCAACCCCTACGGCGGGGTTCCCGCCCCGCCCGCGCAGGATTTCACGCTCTCCGCGGAACAGCAGGCCGCGTTCGACCGCATCTGCGGGCAGTACCGCTCGGGCAAAGGCGGCGTCTCGCTCCTGTTCGGCGTGACGGGCAGCGGGAAGACCTCGGTGTTCATGCGGGTGATCGACCGGGTCCGCGCGGACGGGCGCGGCGTGATCGTGATGGTGCCGGAAATCTCCCTGACCCCGCAGACCGTTGCGCTGTTCCGCGGCCGCTTCGGCTCTTGTGTGGCGGTTTTCCACAGCGGGCTGACGCCGGCCGAGCGCATGGACGAGTGGAAGCGCGTCCGGAACGGCGACGCCTCGATCGTCGTGGGGACGCGGTCGGCGGTGTTCGCCCCCCTGAGCGACATCGGCCTCATCATCATGGACGAGGAGCAGGAGGGGACCTACAAGTCGGAGTCCTCCCCCCGCTACCACGCGCGGGATGTGGCAAAATACCGCTGCGCGTACCACAAGGCGCTGCTGGTGCTCTCTTCGGCCACGCCGTCCGTTGAAAGCTATTACTACGCCCAGACCGGCCGCTATTCGTTCAGCGTCCTCTCCAAGCGGTACGGCCGCGCGCAGCTTCCGGAAGTCGAGATCGTGGACATGAACCGGGAGCTCGAGCGCGGGAACCGCGGCATCTTCAGCTCGCCGCTCGCGGAGGCGCTGCGGGAAAACCTGGCGCTGAAAAAGCAGTCCATCCTGCTGCTGAACCGGCGGGGGTTCAACACCTTTGTTTCGTGCGGGGCGTGCGGTCACGTGCTCACCTGCCCGAACTGCAGCATCACCCTCACTTACCACGCCGCGAACCGGCGCCTGATGTGCCACTACTGCGGATTTTCGATCCCTTTCACGACGGAATGCCCCCGCTGCCACGAGAACCGGGTGCGCTATTCCGGCTTCGGGACGCAGAGGGCCCAGCAGCAGCTTTCGGAGCTGCTGCCCGAGGCGCGCATCCTGCGGCTGGACGCCGACTCCACCATGGCGCGGTTCGCCTACGACCGGAAGCTGAAGCGGTTCGCGGAAGGCGGGTACGACGCGATCGTCGGCACACAGATGGTCGCCAAGGGGCTGGATTTTGAAAACGTCACGCTGGTGGGCGTCCTTTCGGCGGACCAAACCCTGTACGGCGACGATTTCCGCAGCTACGAGCGCGCGTTTGACCTGCTGACGCAGGTGGTCGGGCGCTCCGGGCGGGGCCGGTTCCGCGGCCGCGCGGTGATCCAGACCTTCACGCCGGAGAACCCGGTCCTCCGCCTCGCCGCCGAGCAGAACTATCCCGCGTTTTACAAAAGCGAGATCGCCCTGCGGAAGAGCATGCTCTACCCGCCCTTCGCGGACCTCTGCATGATCGGGTTCGTGGGGACGGACGAAAAGAAGGTCCGCGCCGCGAGCGTCGATTTTCTGAAGATGCTGCGCGGCACGGCGGAGAGCGACTACCCCGAGCAGCCGATGCGCGTTCTGGGGCCGTCGCCGGCGCTCGTGGCGAAGGTCAGCAACAAATACCGCTACAAGCTGATGATCAAGTGCCGCAACAATAAGCCGGTGCGGGAGATGATCTCGCGGCTGCTGGTCCGCTTCTCTTCGGAAAAGCAGCATTCCGGCGTCTCCGCGTTCGCGGATATGAACCCCGAAAACGTCCTGTGACGACGATCTGTCAGGAATTGGAGGAATCAAATTGGCAATCAGAAATATCCTTACGGTGGAAAGGGAAAACGCTTTCCTCCATAAAAAATGCCGTCCGGTCGAGAAATTCGACAAGCGGCTGGGCATCCTATTGGACGATATGGCGGACACCCTCCACAGCGTGGGCGGCGTGGGCCTCGCGGCCATCCAGGTCGGCGTGCTGCGCCGCGCCGTGGTCATCGACGTGGGGGACGGCGTCCTCCGCGAGCTGGTGAACCCCGTGATCCTCGAAAAAAGCGGGGAGCAGGAGAGCCTGGAGGGCTGCCTGTCCATCCCGGGCCGGTGGGGCATGACGAAGCGCCCGGCGCACATGAAGGTGCGGGCGCAGGACCGGAACGGGAAATTCTTTGAATACGAGGGCGAAGGCCTGCTGGCGACGGCTTCGTGCCACGAGATCGACCATCTGGACGGCGTCCTGTTTCTCAGCCGCGCGACGCGGATGCTGACGCCGGAGGAGATCAAGGCCATGAGCGCCCGGAAAGAGGGATAACGATGCGGATCGTTTACATGGGCACGCCCGATTTCGCCGTGCCGCCGCTGCAGGCGCTGCTGGAGGCCGGGCACGAGGTCGCTGCGGTCTTCACCCGGCCGGATAAGCCCCGGGGCCGCCGCATGGCCCTGACGCCGCCGCCCGTCAAGGTCCTGGCGCGGGCCGCCGGCATCCCGGTCGTTCAGCCCGCGACCCTGAAGGACGGCGCCGCGGCGAAGCGGATCGCCGCACTGCGGCCGGACGTGATCGTCGTGGCCGCCTACGGCAAGATCCTGCCGAAGGCCGTGCTGGAGATCCCGCCGTTCGGCTGCGTGAACCTGCACGCTTCGCTGCTGCCGAAATACCGCGGCGCGTCGCCCGTGCAGGCGGCCCTTGTGAACGGCGAGACGGTGACCGGCGTGACCGCCATGAAAATGGCGGAGGGCCTCGACACCGGGGATATCCTGCTGAGCGAGTCCACGCCCGTCGGGCCGGACGAGAACGCCCAGGAACTGACGGGGCGGCTTTCCCGCCTCGGCGCGGGGCTGATCGTCCGGACGCTGGAGGCGCTGCGGGCGGGCACCCTCCGGCCGGAGCCGCAGGACGACGGAAAATCCTGCTACGCCCCGATGCTCACCCGGGAGATGTCCCCCGTGGACTGGAAGCTTTCCGCCGGGCAAATCCATAACCGGGTCCGCGGGCTTTACCCGTGGCCCGGGGCCGGCGCCTCGTTCCGGGGGCGCGGCCTGAAGCTCCTGCGGTCGCGCGTCGCGGGGAACCGGGCGGGGACGCCGGGCGAGGCCGTCCGGGAGAACGGCCGGTTCCTGGTCTGCTGCGGCGGCGGGACGGCGATCGAGCTGCTGGAGGTGCAGCCGGAGGGCGGCAAACGCATGAGCGGGGCCGATTTTCTCCGCGGGCATCCCGTGGAGGGCATTGTTCTGACTTGAGACGACGGAGGCGAAAACAATGGGCTTTTTCTATTTTGACTACACGTATTTCTGGTTCATGGTCCCCGCGCTGATCGTCACTATGATCGCGCAGTTCCGGGTCAAATCCGCGTTTTCAAAGTATTCCCGCGTGGGGACCGTGAGGAACGTGACCGGCGCGCAGGCCGCCGACGCCGTGGCGCGCGGCGGGGGAGCCTGCGGGGTCGCGATCCGCCCGGTCGCCGGGCAGCTGACCGACAATTTCGACCCGAGGAACAACACCATCAGCCTTTCGCAGGATGTGTATGCCTCCACCTCCGTCGCGGCCGTGGGGGTCGCGGCGCACGAGGCGGGGCACGCCGTGCAGCACGCGACCGGCTATTTCCCGAACAAGGTCCGCGCCGCACTGGTCCCGGTGACCAACATCGGTTCCCGGCTTTCCGTCCCGCTGATCTTCATCGGGCTGATCCTCCCCGCGCAGTACGACGCGGTCGTGTACGCGGGCATTGCCCTGTACGGGCTGGTCGTGCTGTTCCAGCTCGCCACGCTGCCGGTGGAGCTCAACGCCAGCCGGCGCGCGCTCCGGGCCCTGCGGGAGACCGGCATCCTGTATCCCGAGGAGATGGAGGGCGCCCGAAGCGTGCTCACGGCCGCGGCCATGACCTATCTCGCGGCCAGCTTCACCGCGATCCTGACCCTGCTGCGCTTTCTGACCCTCGCCGGCAGCCGCCGGGGCCGGGACTGATGCCCGGCGCGCGCGAAGCGGCGCTGCGGGCGCTGTTGCACGTGGAGGAGGGGAAGGGCTACTCCAACCTCGTGCTGGACGGCACGCTTCGGGATTTTCCGGGGGATCCGAGGGACCGCGCGCTCGCCACGGCCCTGTTCTACGGAGTGCTGGAGCGCCGCATCACGCTGGATTATATCGTCGGCCTGTTCTCCCGAATCCCGGTCCGCAGGCTTTCGCCCGCGGTGCGGGAGATCCTGCGCATGGGGGTTTACCAGATCCGGTATTTCGAAAGGATCCCCCCCTCCGCCGCCGTGGACGAGAGCGTCAAGCTGGCGAAAAGCGCCGGCGAAAAGAGGGCGGCCGGCTTCGTCAACGCGGTGCTGCGCAGCCTGCTGCGGGAGCCGGGGCGCGTGCGGCTTCCGGAGGCCGGAAAGAACCCTCTCCGCCGCCTGAGCGTTGCCTATTCCTGCCCGGAGGAGCTGATTGCCCTCTGGCGGAAGGCCTATGGGGAAGACCGCGCGGAGCGTCTGCTGAAAAGCCTTGCCGGACGGCCGGACCTCTTTGTGCGGGTGAATAATACCCGCGCTTCCGAGGAACAATTATTGGAAAGGATGCGCGCGGAGGGCGTCTCCGCCTCGCCCGTTCCGTGGCCGGACGGCGCCCTGCGCCTGAGCGGGCCGGGGGAGATCCGCCGCGGCGCCTGCCATCGGGAGGGGCTGTTCCACGTGCAGGACCTTTCCTCGCAGATCTGCTGCCGCCTGCTGGACCCGCGGCCCGGCGAGAGAATCGCGGACGTCTGCGCCGCGCCGGGGGGCAAATCGTTCACCCTCGCGGAGCGGATGGGCAACCGCGGCGCGGTCTTCGCGTTCGACCGGACCGAGGGACGGGTCGGCCTGATCCGGGAGGGCGCGTGGCGCCTGGGCCTTTCCGTCGTCCACGCGGCGGTGCGCGACGCCGCCGATCCCCCGGGGGATCCGCCGGAGCCGTTCGACCGCGTGCTGTGCGACGTGCCGTGCTCCGGCCTCGGGGTGCTCCGCAGAAAGCCGGAAATCCGCTACAATTTTTTACCTGCTATTGACAGCCTGCCCGATTTGCAGTACCGTATTCTGTGTAGGTCGTCCTCGCTGGTAAAAAACGGCGGCGTCCTGTTTTATTCCACCTGCACCCTCAATCCGGGCGAGAATTCCGAAGTCGCCGCCCGCTTTCTGCGGGAGCATCCGGCGTTCGGGCCTTGGCCGCTGCAGGCGTCCGGAATGCCGGCGCGCGCGGTGGAGGAGCCGGCTCATCAGCTCACGCTGATGCCGTATGCGCATGGGACGGACGGCTTTTTTGTCGCCGCCTTTCAAAAGGGCAGGAGCTGAAAATTTGAGTCTTGCAGATCTGAAATCGATGACCCTCGCAGAGCTGAAATCGCTGGTAAACGCATGCGGCCAGCCGGATTTCCGCGCGCTGCAGATGTATCGCTGGCTGCAGCAGAGGGGCGTCTCCGGCTTTGAGGAAATGACCGATCTGCCCAAGGAGTTCCGGAACGCCCTCGCCGCCGGGAGCTACATAGCCGGCGCCGAAATCGAGCGCCGGTACCGCTCGCGGCTGGACGACACGGTGAAATACCTGTTCCGGATGCGCGACGGGCAGCTGGTTGAAAGCGTGCGGATGCGTTACCTGCACGGCCTGACGCTCTGCGTTTCCACCCAAGTGGGGTGCCGGATGAACTGCGCGTTCTGCGCGACGGGGAAAAGCGGCTTTTCCCGCAACCTCGCCCCCTCCGAGATGCTGGCCCAGATCCAGTCGGCCCAGGCCGATGCCGGCGAGCGGATCTCCAACGTCGTCCTGATGGGCATGGGGGAGCCGCTGGATAATTACGACAACGTGCTGCGCTTTCTCGAGCTGGTCTCTTCCGAAGAGGGGCTGGATATCGGGATGCGCCATCTTTCCCTTTCCACCTGCGGGATCGTGGACCGGATCGATCAGCTTGCCGAGGAACGGCTCCAGCTCACGCTTTCCGTTTCGCTGCACGCGCCGAACAACGAGATCCGCTCGCGGCTGATGCCGGTGAACCGCCGGTGGGGCGTGGAGGAGCTTCTGAGCACCTGCCGGCGCTATGCGGAGAAGACGGGCCGGCGCATTTCCTTTGAATACGCCATGATCGGCGGGGTCAACGACAGCGGGGCCTGCGCGCGGGAGCTGGCCGCGCGGCTGAAGGGGATGCTGTGCCACGTCAACCTGATCCCCGTGAACAGCGTGAAGGGCTCCCCGTTCCGCCGGAGCTCGCCGGAGCGGAACCGGCTTTTCATCCGGATCCTGTCCGAATCCGGGATCACCGCCACGGTCCGCAGAACCCTCGGCGCCGATATTGACGCTTCCTGCGGCCAGCTCAGGCGCAGATACGAAGAGGAGGTGGCCCATGTTGAAACTCTACAGCAAAAGTGATGTCGGCCTTGTGCGGAAATCGAACGAGGACGCCTGCCGCAGCGGCGTGTTTTCGGAGCACGCCGCGTGGGCGGTCGTCTGCGACGGCATGGGCGGGGTGAACGGCGGCAACGTCGCCAGCAGCATCGCGGTGGAGAAGATCGCGGCCTCCATCCTCTCCGGCTACCGCGAGGGGATGGACGAATCCTCCGTGCGCGAGCTGATGGCCTCGGCGGTCGCCTGCGCGAACGGCGCCGTCCACGAGGTGGCCGGCAGCGATTCCGCCCTCACGGGCATGGGAACGACGGTCGTCGCCGCCATCGTCTGCGGCGGGGAGGCGCATGTGGCCCACGCGGGCGACAGCCGCGCCTACCTGATCTCGAACGGGACGATCCGCCAGCTCACGACGGACCACTCCATGGTGCAGGAGATGATCGAAAAGGGCGACCTCACCGCCCAGCAGGCCAAGACGCATCCTCAGAAAAACATCATCACGCGTGCGCTCGGGGTCGAATCGTCCCTGCGGGTCGATTACAGCGTGACCCCCTTTTCCCAGGGGGACCGCCTGCTGATCTGCACCGACGGCCTGACCAATTATCTGGACGCGGACCAGATCCTCAGCCTCGCCCTCAAGCTGGACGGCGGACCGCTGACGGAACGGCTGATCGCCCTTGCAAAAGAGGCGGGAGGCAGCGACAACATCACGGTCGTTATTCTGGAAGACGAAGTCGCTTAAGGAGATGATACCGTATGGATAACTACACGGGAAAACGGCTCGACGGCCGTTACGAGATCCACGAGATCATCGGCGTCGGCGGAATGGCCGTCGTCTACCGCGCTTATGATACCATCGACGACCGCACGGTGGCCATCAAGATCCTCAAGGACGAATTTTCCGGGAACGAGGAATTTCTCCGCCGCTTCCGCAACGAATCCAAAGCGATCGCCGTGCTCTCCCACCCCAACATCGTCAAGGTCTACGACGTCAGCTTCGGGGACCGGATCCAATATATCGTGGAGGAATATATCGACGGGATCACCCTCAAGGAATATCTGGACCAGCAGAAGGTCATCAAATGGAAGGAGGCCATCCATTTCACCGTTCAGATCCTGCGGGCGCTCCAGCACGCCCACGGGAAAGGGATCGTCCACCGCGACATCAAGCCGCAGAACATCATGCTGCTGCAGGACGGGACCATCAAGGTCACGGATTTCGGCATCGCGCGCTTTTCACGCAGCGAGACGCGCACCATGACCGACAAGGCCATCGGCTCGGTCCACTATATCGCGCCGGAGCAGGCGCGCGGCGATTTCACGGACGAAAAGACGGACATCTACTCCGTCGGCGTCATGCTCTACGAGATGCTGACCGGCCGTCTGCCGTTCGAGGCGGACAACGCGGTCTCGGTCGCCATCATGCAGCTGCAGACCGACCCGAAGCCCCTGCGCGAGATCAACCCCTCCGTCCCGGAGGGCCTCGAGGAGATCACGCTCAAGGCCATGCAGAAGGACCCGGCGCGACGCTACCAGTCCGCCGCCGAGATGCTGCGCGACATCGAGGAGTTCCGCAGGAATCCGGCCGCCCGGTTCCAGTATAAATATTTCGTCGACGAAAAGCCGACCAAATATATCGACGCCATCGACTCGGTCCGGAACGCCCAGCCGCAGACGTACAACGACAACTACGACTATGTGGAGGAGGCGGAGCGCGTCCCCGCCAAAAAGAAAAAACCCGTCGCCCTCCTCGTCATCGCGGGGATCGCCGCCGCGTTCCTGATCGCCGCCGTCGCGTTCAGCGTGGCCGCCCTGACCCGAAGCTGGAACGCCGCGCCCGCGGACGTTCCGCTGCCGAGTTTTGTCGGGAAAACATACGATGAAGTGGTGAATGCGCCCGCGTCCTCCTACAGCTTCCACTTTATCAAAGAGGAAAAGAGCGATTCCAGCCATGCCGCCGGCCAGATCATCGACCAGACGCCGAAGGCGGGCACCGTCGTCAAGGCCACTGCGGACGTGACGCTCTTGGTCAGCACGGGCGGGGCGGAGTTCGATATGCCGGACGTTTCCGGCTATACGCGCGAGGAGGCCGAGGCCGCCCTGAAGCAGAAAAAGCTGACGCCGAAAGTCTTCGAGGTCGTGAGCGAGGACGTGGACGCCGGCAAGGTGGTCTCCACCGATCCCGCCGCCGGCACATCCGTGCGGGAAGGCTCCGAGGTCAAGGTGTACGTCAGCACCGGCAAGATTGTGCAGCAGGTGTCCGTGCCGAACGTGATCGGCGATTCCCTCGACGACGCGGTCGCGAAGATCACCGCCGCCGGACTGACCGTCGGGGAGCGGAAACCGAAGGACGACACGGGGAAGGACAAGGACGTCGTTGTCGACACCGACCCGCTCCCCGGCGTCAAGCTCGAAAAGGGCGGCACGGTCAATCTGGTGATCAGCTCCGGCGAGTCCTCGGAAAAATCCATCCCCGTCTATGTGGATCTGCCCGCCGGCGTTTCGCGCGATATCGAGCTCAAAGCCTATTTCGACGGCGATCTGCGCGAAACCAGGACGGTGAACCCGGCCTTCAACGCGACCGCCACGCTGACCTTCGCGGGCCGCAGCGGAAAGCATACGCTCATTGTTACGCTGGACGGAAGCAAATACCGGGCCTACACGCTGGATTTCGACCTCGGCAAGCCGAAGATGGACGAGAGCTATGAGTACAGACCGGCGAGCAGCAGCAATTCCTCTTCCGGAAATAACGTGTCCAGCGACCAGCCGGGCGTGTCCGTCACGCCGGGGGACTGAATCTATGCCTTTTTCCATGCAGGGTCTCATTCTGAAGGGCGTGGGCGGATTTTATACGGTCGAGACCGCGAAGGGCGTCTACGAATGCCGCGCGCGCGGGATTTTCCGCCGGGAAGGCGTCACGCCGGCCGCGGGAGACCGCGTGGAGATTTCCGCCGCGGAGGACGGGACCGGCACGGTCGAGGCGATCCTGCCGCGCAGGAATTTTCTCGAGCGCCCTCCCGTCGCGAACCTCGACCAGCTGGTCATCGTGGCCTCCGTCCGCGAGCCGGAGCCGAACCCGCTCGTGATCGACCGGATGATTGCGGCGGCCGAGTGCCGGGGGGTCGAGCCGCTGCTGGTGATCTCGAAGACCGACCTGAGCGCCGCGGACGGCCTCTGCGAAATTTACCGCGGCGCGGGGATCGGGCTGCGCTGCGTCTCCTCGGTCACGGGCGAAGGGGTGGACGCGGTGCGGGAGCTGCTGAAAGGCAAAATCACCGCTTTTGCAGGGAACACGGGGGTCGGCAAATCGTCCCTGCTCAACGCCATGTTCCGCAGCCTGAATCTCGAGACGGGCGAGATCAGCCGCCGGCTGGGCCGCGGCCGGCACACCACGCGCCGGGTGGAGCTGTTCCGGCTGGAGGGCGGCGGCTATGTGGCCGACACGCCCGGTTTTTCTTCCTTCGTCCCCGGCCCGTCCGGCGGGCTGACGAAGGAAAAGCTGCCCTATTGCTTCCGCGAATTTACGCCGTATCTCGGCCGGTGCCGCTTCACCTCCTGCTCGCACACCTGCGAGAAGGGCTGCGCGGTCCTCGAAGCCGTCGAAAGCGGCCGGATCAGCCGGTCGAGGCACCAAAGCTATGTTGCGCTCTATCGGGAAATGAAGGATTGGAACGAATGGGGGAAAAAAGAGAAATCTGCGTTGTGATCGGCTCCGCGCCGCTGAAAGACAATATTTTCAGCGGTCTGGACCGTTCTCGCTGCTATGTGGTCTGCGCCGACGGCGGATACGACAGCGCCGCCCGCTTCGGCGTGCGGCCCGACCTGCTGATCGGCGACTTCGATTCGGTCAAAAGCCGCCTGCCGGCCGGTGTGGAGACCATCCGGCTGAAGGTCGAGAAGGACGACACCGACACTTTCGCCGCCGTCAAGGAGGGCATCCGCCGCGGCTACCGTGATTTTGTGCTGGCCGGCGTGTTCGGCGGCGAGCGCAGCGACCATTCCTACGCCAGCCTGTGTGTCCTTCAGTACCTGTGCGGGCAGGGGTGCAGGGCCGTGCTGGAGGGGCCGCGCTGCCGCGCGTTCCTGCTGCGGGGCGGCAAGCTGACCCTGCGGGGGATGAAAGGGAAAACCGTCTCCGTCTTCCCGTTCGGCTGCGTCTCCTGCGAGGTCAGCTATACGGGCCTGAAATATCCGCTGACGCACGCTTTTCTGGTTTCTGACACCCCCCTCGGCGTGAGCAACCGCGCCGTCGACGACCCCGCCACCGTCACGGTCCACAGCGGGGACGCCCTGATCCTGGTGGAGCGATAATTCGGTTCGCACACATTTGCCGCCGCCTGTATATACTGTGAAAGGAAGGGTCCGTAAGACATAACGATCCGGTGGGGCGGTGTGTGCGCAATGGGGAAAAGTTCGGGCAAATGCGGCTCGTGGGCGGGCTATGCGATCGCTTTCGGGGTGGGGCTGGTGCTTTCGGCCTTCTGCCCCAGCGGCCTGATGCTTTTCGTCGTGGCGGTCATCATGGTCCTGCTGGGCGTCGCGCTCTCAAAAAAGTGCTGACATACCCGGGAGGAGGGCTTGGAATGAAGGTCGTCGTGGTGAAAAGTTCAAAATTCTGGAGCTTTATTCTGCGCAGGATGTTCGGCGTGAAGCGGGAGCAGTGACTCCGCGCCCCGCCGGCGGCCCCGATGGGGCCGCCTTTTTTTATGCTGTTCACTTAAAGAGGAGTACAATTATGCATAAGATTTCATTAATCTTCTCTGGAATAGCATTTTTGCTTGGCTGTATTACTTTAGGCGTTGCTATCTTTCTTTCGGATATTTCTGTAATAGTAAAAAATCTGAATAATTTTACCATGAAAGTGCCGCGAGTGAATAATAAAAAGGCTCCCGAAAGTCCTTTTGGCACGTTGGAAGCGCAGATGCAAAACGCCGTCGGGCGTTGCGCATCTGCGCCTATTCTTTTTCTAAAATCATGCCCGGCTTTCCCCGGCAGGTTTTTATGCCCTCCTTGGCATAAATAAGACAAGACCGGAATAACCATTACGTAGAAACAGAAAAAGGAGAGACCCCTATGGATTATATGCTGGAGCGCGAAAAGGTCGCCGTCGACGAGGTGGTCTTTGACGGAAGCCAGGAGCAGCCCGTCGACATGGACATCAGCCTTCCCGACTATTGCCCCGATATACAGCGGATCCTGAAATGCCAGATCTACCCGCGCATCACGTCGCGGAGCATCCTGGGCGACCGGCTGATGATCGACGGGAATTTCACGGTGAGGGCCTTTTACCTCGATCCGGACGGGTCCTGCGTGCGCTGCTGCGAGTCCGGCGATTCCTATTCGGCCGAGATCGCCCTCAAGCGGCCCGCCGACAATGCCTGCATCCTGGCCTCGCCGCGCGTGGAGTATATCAACTGCCGCGCCACGAGCCCGCGCCGGCTGGACGTCCACGGCGCTTTTTCGCTGTGCGCGCGGGTGGTCTGCCGCGGCGAGAGCGAGTTGGTCTCCAACATCGCCGGCGACGACGTCGAGCAGCGGAAAAACACGGTCACCGTGAACCAGCCCGCCGGTTTCTCCCAACAGCAGTTCAGCGTCGACGAGGTCCTGGAGCTCGGGCGCGGGAAGCCGCCGGCGGACAGCATCCTGCGCTCGGACGCGTTCGCCGTGCTGCAGGATTTCAAGCTCACGTCGGGCAAGCTGATGATCCGCGGGGAGGCCTGCGTCAAGTTTCTGTATTCCTCGGCCGGCGAGTCCGAATCGCTCGAGACCATGGAATATTCCATCCCGTTCAGCCAGGTGCTGGACTGCGCGGGCGCGGAGGACGACTGCCTCTGCGACGTGAAGCTGGACGTCGCCTCCGTGGAGGCGCAGATCAAGAACGACTACTCGGGCGACAAGACCTTTTTCGACACCCAGGTCAAGATCTTCGCCAGCGCAGAGGCCTGCCGCAGCACGCAGGTCACGTTCGTGAACGACGCCTATTCCAAGAAATACGACCTGGCCCTCGAGTCCAAGCAGAAATCCCTCGACAGCCTGACGGAGGTCGTTTCCGACACCTTCTCGCACAAGGCGGAGCTCGCCGCCGACGACAGCGCCGTCTCGAAGGTCATCGACGTCTGGAGCGAGATGGGCAGCGTCTCGGCCGAGGCGTCCGAGGGGAACGTCCGGTTCAAGGGCAAGTACAGCCTGTGCGTCCTGGCGTTCAACGCCGAAAACAAGCCGTTCTATTTCGAGCGCCTGCTGAACTTCGAGTACTCCAAGCAGTGCGCCTCCGCGGGGAACCTGAAGTGCGGGGCGGAGGTTTCCCCGGGGGCCGTGAGCTACCGCATCACCGGCGGCGGCATCGAGACGAAGACGGAGCTCCGCCTCACGGCCGAACTCTACCAGTCGCTCAGCGTCAAATCCATCTCGGCGGCCACCGCGGACGAGACGAAGCCGGCGCCGCGCGACACGGCCGCCCTGTGCCTCTATTTTGCCGACGCCGGCGAAAGCCTTTGGGAGATCGCGCGGCAGTACCGCACGTCTGCGCAGTCCGTCCGAAACGAAAACGGCCTTTCCGGCGACGTTGTGGAGAACAGGGGGATGCTGCTGATTCCGATGTGACCGGCCCGGCGGTTCCTGCTTGTTTTTCACGGCGAATATTTCTTCTGCCTGAGGGGGAGGTAAAATGGAAGAACACGATATCTACAGGGATATTTCGGAACGGACGAACGGGGATATCTACATCGGGGTCGTCGGGCCGGTCAGGACCGGGAAATCCACCTTCATCAAGCGCTTCATGGACGCCATCGTGGTGCCGAACATGGATTCGGAGGCCCGGCGCGACCGCGCCATAGACGAGATGCCGCAGTCCGCCGCGGGGCGCACCATCATGACGACGGAGCCCAAGTTCATCCCCGAGAAGGCCGTCACCGTCCACATCGACAACAGCGCCACCTTTTCCGTCCGGATGATCGACTGCGTCGGGTACATCGTCCCCAGCGCCCTCGGCTACATCGAGAACGACGCGCCGCGCATGGTGATGACGCCGTGGTACGACGAGCCGATCCCGTTCAACATGGCGGCCGAGATCGGCACGAAGAAGGTCATCACCGAGCACTCGACCATCGGCCTCGTGGTCACGACGGACGGCAGCATCAGCGACATCCCGCGCGCGGAATACGAAGAGGCGGAGGAGCGCGTGATCGACGAGCTGAAGAAGATCAGCAAGCCGTTCATCGTGCTGCTCAACTGCGTGGACCCCGCCGCCGACGAGGCGAAGGCCCTTGCGGACGGGATGCAGACGAAATACGGCGTGCCCGTCCTCCCCGTCAACTGCCTGCACATGGAGGAGAAGGAGATCCGGGACGTCCTCGCCAAGGTCCTGTTCGAGTTCCCCGTCCGGGAGATCCGGGTCGACATGCCGCGCTGGCTCTCTTCTCTCGAAAAGGACCACTGGCTGCGCTCCGCGGTCTACACTGCTATCCAGCAGTCGGCCGCGAAGGTCTCCCGCATCCGCGAGGTTGAGAATATCACCCGCGACGTAAGCCAGTGCGAGTACGTGAAGGACGCCGGCATGGAATCCGTCGAGCTGGGCACGGGGCGCGCGCGGATCGCCGTGGGCCTGCAGCCGAACCTGTTCTATAAGGTCCTCGGGGAGAAGACGGGGCTTGAGATCAGCGACGAGGGCAGCCTGATGGACTGCATGCTGCAGATGGCGAAGATCAAGAAGGTCTACGACAAGATCGGCGGCGCGTACCGCGACGCCGAGGAAAACGGCTACGGCATCGTGATGCCCGGCGTGGACGAACTGAGCCTCGAGGAACCCGAGATCATCCGCCAGGGCGGAAGGTACGGCATCCGCCTGAGGGCCGCGGCGCCTTCCATCCACATGATGAAGACGCGC
Source organism: Caproicibacter sp. (assembly GCA_036844765.1). Lineage (GTDB taxonomy): Bacteria > Bacillota > Clostridia > Oscillospirales > Acutalibacteraceae > Thermocaproicibacter. Next base: position 36,562 of record DAIUFE010000002.1, read on the forward strand.
ATCACGACCGAGATCACCCCCATCGTCGGCTCCGAAAAGCAGTCGCAGGAACTGGTCGAGTACATCCTCAAGGAATTCGAGTCCAACCCGTCGCAGATCTGGAACTCCAACATCTTCGGCAAAAGCCTGCACGAGCTGGTCAACGAGGGTCTGCACAACAAGCTGAACCGCATGCCGGACGACGCGCGGGACAAAGTGCGCGAGACCATCGAGCGCATCATCAACGAGGGCTGCAGCGGTCTGATCTGCATCATCCTGTGAAAAAACGTCCCGCCGTCTTTGGATAGGGAGGAACGCCGGAAACGACGTCCCTCCCTTTCCGGCGTTTCCCCACTTTCAGTTCTTTTCCTACGGCAATTCCGGCTGCGATTGAGAGAAGAAAATAGTTTCTCCCCCGCCGGAGGCGGGGGAGAAACAAAAAAGCTTCCGCGGGAAAACGTCCGTTCCCGTCAGACAATCGAGCCGCCGCCGTCCACCACGAGGAACTGGCCGTTGACGTAGCTGCAGGCGTCGGAGGCGAAGAAGATCACCGGGCCGTTGAGCTCGCCGCGCGCGCCGGGCCGGGAGGCCGGGCAGAGGGCGTTGTACATCTGCATGAACTGCTGATGCTTGAACAGCGTGCCGGCCGTCATCTCGGATTCAAACAGGCCCGGGCCGATAGCGTTGACGGTGATGTTGTAGCGGGCGTAGCTCGCGGCCATTCCCCTGGTGAGCCCCACGACCGCGGCTTTCGACGCATTGTAGACGTGGCGCACTAGCTGGTCGCTCTTATCGGCCACGATGGCGTTGACCGAGGCGATGTTGACGATGCGGCCGTATTTGCGCTCTTTCATGCCCGGCACGACATATTTGCCCATCAGGAAAATGCCCTTGACGTTGATGTCCATCACTTTGTCCCAGTCGGCCTCGGACATCGTTTCCACCGAGCCGCCGATCGCGATGCCGGCGTCGTTGAGCAGGATGTCGATGCGGCCGAACTTCTCGAGCACCTCGCCGACGGCCGCCTTGACGTTGGCTTCATCGGAGACATCGCACTGCACGGCGACGGCGCGGCCGCCGTTTTTCTCGATGTCGGCGACGACGTCCTGGAGCTTCTCCTTGCGGCGGGCCAGCAGCGCGACCTGCGCGCCCTGCGCGGCCAGCGCGCGGGCGGCGTCGGCCCCGAGGCCGCTGGACGCGCCGGTGACGACGGCAAATTTTCCGGTGAGATCAAACAGATTTTTCATTTTTGACTTCCTTTCGCAGTTTACAGCATTTCCAGTTGGGTTGCGGAAGGCTTTTGGTTTCTCCCGCGCCGGAGGCGCGGGAGAAACCATTTCGCGCGCTCCGCCGCGACTGGAATCACCGCAGGCTTTAGGGTGCTTCCGGCCCTTCCATACTACCGGGACTACCGGGAGCAGGGGACATGCCCGCCGGTTTCCGGCGGTTCGTCCCGGCCTTAAAAAGTATACCAGAATCTTACATGGGAATCAATCGATTTTATGCGCCGGATTCAAAAAACGCGGCGGCGCGCGGAAGCGTCTTCCCCGCGGATGACGGAAAAAAACGGAGGCCGCGGGGCGGATCCGGCAGGCTGCCTGCGGCGCGCCGGGGAGCCTGCGGCGGGAAAAGAACCGGGGGCCTTTCCGGCGTTGCTTTTTTGCCGCAAGAAGGTTATACTTATTAAGTATGGCCGAAAAAAAGCGCGGAGCCTTTGCGGGCAAAGCGCCGGATTCGGCGGAAATTCATCAAAGACAGGATGTAGATATGCTGCAGTTTAAGACTTTGTCGCTTTCCGATATCCCGGCGGTGAGACCCTTTCTGGACCGCCAGAATTACCGGATCTGCGATTACACCATCGGCGGGATCTTCATGTGGAGGGATTATTTCAAAACCTATTTTACCGTTTACCGCGACACGCTGATCTTCAAGGTGAAATACCTCGGCGGGGTGACGGCGTTCGCCGTCCCCATCGGGGAGGACCCGGAAGGGGCCATGGGGCAGATCGAAGCCTGTTGCCGGGAAAGCTCCCTTCCGCTGCTGTATTGTACCGTGCCGGCGGAAGCCCTGCCGGCCTTGAAGCGAAGATACCCGGATGCCTCGGCCCAGCCGAACCGGGACTGGTTCGATTATCTTTACCGCACGGAGGATCTGATCTCCTTCCGCGGGAAAAAGTACGACGGCCAGCGCAACCACGTCCACAGATTTCAGCGCCTTTACCCGGACTATTCTTTTCAGGAGATCACGGCTGAAAATCTCGGCGCAGTGCGCTCTTTTTATGCGCAGTTTGCCAAGGAGCACCAAAAGGCGGGCCCGGTCGCCCGGGAAGAAAGCGCGAAGGTCATGGAGGTCTTGGACCATTACGGCCTTTACGGCCTGTTCGGCGGCTGCATCAGCGCCGGCGGAAAGATCGTCGCCATTTCCGTTGGCGAGACGGTGGGGGACACCCTCTTCGTCCATGTGGAGAAGGCGGACACGCAGTATCCCGGCGTATATCAGGTGCTGGTCCAGGAGTTTTTGAAGCATTTTGCGACGGAGAAGACGGTGTTCGTCAACCGCGAGGAAGACGTCGGCGACGCAGGGCTGAGAAAATCAAAGTTCTCGTACCACCCCGTCCGGCTGCTGGAAAAAAGCACGGTCCGCGCCTTCCCGGATCCGGCCGGGGCGCAGAAAGAAGGGGGACGGGCATGACGGAAAAACTTTACGATTCCGACGCGTATCTCAGAACTTTCGCCGCGCATGTTACCGGCTGCCGGGAGGAAAACGGCGGGTTCGCCGTGACGCTCGACCGCACCGCATTCTATCCGGAGGGGGGCGGCCAGCCCGCCGACCGGGGGGTGCTGAACCTCGCGAACGTGCGGGACGTGCGGGAAAAAGGGGGAACGATCGTCCATCGGACGGACCGTCCCCTGCCCGAGGGGGCTTTGGTGTTCGGCGGCGTCGACTGGCCCCTCCGGTTCCGCAGGATGCAGCAGCACACGGGGGAGCACATCGTGTCCGGCCTGGCGCACCGGCTGTTCGGCGCGGAGAACGTCGGCTTCCATATGGGGGAAGCGTTCCTGACGGTCGACTGGGACCGGCCGATTCCCGCCGACGGCCTTGCGCTGATCGAGCGCCTCGCGAACGGCGCCGTGTACCGCAACCTGCCCATCCGCGCGGAGTATCCGCCGCCGCAGGAGCTGGGGCGCCTGCGCTACCGCAGCAAAAAGGCGCTTTCCGGCGCGGTGCGGATCGTGACGGTGCCGGGGTACGACGTCTGCGCCTGCTGCGGCACGCATGTCGCCCGCACGGGGGAGATCGGCGCGGTCAAAATCCTCGGCGCTCAAAACTACAAGGGCGGGACCCGCATCTCCATGGCCTGCGGCGCCCAGGCCATGGAGGATTACGGGGAACGGCTGCGCGTGACCGCCGAGCTCTCGGAGCTGTTCTCCGCGAAAACGGAGGGGATCGGGAAGGCGGCCGGCCGAGTGCTCGCGGAGAACGCGGAGCTCAAGCGCCGGCTCGCCGCCCTGCGCGGCCGGATGATTGAGGGAAAGGTGGCCGCCGTTCCGGAAAAGTGCGGGAGTGCCTGCCTGTTCGAGGAGGGCCTTCCTCCGGAGGACCTGCGGCGTTTCGCGCTGCTGCTCGCCGCGCGCTGTGCGGGGACGGCGGCCGTGTTCAGCTCGGAAGACGGCCGGTACCGCTACGCCGCCGCCGCGGCCGGGCGGGACGTGCGCCCGTTCGGCCGGGCGCTGAACGAGGCGTTCGGCGGTCGGGGCGGCGGCTCGGCGGAGCTGGTGCAGGGTTCCCTGCGGGGGGACGAGGCGGCCGTCCGGGAGTTCTTCCGGAAATTCGCGCGGCCCGCGCCGTGACGCCGGCCGCGCCGGCAGCCTACAAAATACCGCCCGTCGCTTGACAAGCTTCTACAAGGGGCGGTATAATTTTTGCTATGTGTTTGACTGCGGAACCGATGAAAATTTTTATATAGATGAGGATGGAGGGCAATATGTCTGCGAAGTTTGTTTTTGTTACCGGAGGGGTGGTTTCCGGCCTGGGAAAAGGGATCACTGCGGCGTCCCTCGGCAGGCTGCTCAAAGCCCGCGGGCTGCGGATCACCATGCAGAAGTTCGACCCTTACCTGAACGTCGATCCCGGCACCATGAATCCGTTCCAGCACGGCGAGGTCTTTGTGACCGACGACGGCGCGGAGACCGACCTCGACCTCGGCCATTACGAGCGGTTCATCGACGAAAACCTTACGCAGAACAGCAACGTGACTTCCGGAAGGGTGTACTGGAACGTCATCCAGAAGGAGCGGAACGGAGATTACGGCGGCGGCACGGTGCAGGTGATCCCGCACATCACCAACGAGATCAAGGCCCGCATCTACGAGGGGAAAGAGAACGTCGACGTCGCCATCATCGAGGTCGGCGGCACGGTCGGCGATATCGAGAGCCAGCCGTTTCTGGAGGCGATCCGCCAGTTCGCCATCGAGGTCGGCCGCTCCAACTGCCTGTTCATCCACGTCACGCTGGTCCCGTACCTGGCCTGCTCGCACGAACACAAGTCCAAGCCGACCCAGCACAGCGTGAAGGAGCTGCTTTCCCTCGGGATCCAGCCGGACATCATCGTCCTGCGGTCCGAAAAGGAAGTGGGGGAGGATATCGAGAAAAAGATCGCCCTTTTCTGCAACGTCGCGGAAAACTGCGTGATCGAAAACTTGGATCTTCCCCTTCTTTATGCCGTTCCGCTCGCCCTGCGCAGGGAGCGCCTGGACGACATCGTCTGCACGCGGTTCGGCCTGCACACCCCGGAGCCGGACCTCAGCGACTGGATCGAAATGGTCGACACCGCCTCCTCGCTGACCGAAAGCGTCACGATCGCCATCGTGGGCAAATACATCGAACTGCACGACGCCTACCTCAGCGTGGCGGAGGCGCTGACGCACGGCGGGATCGGCAACAAGGTCAAGGTGAGCGTCAAGTGGGTGGATTCCGAGGCCATCACGGATGAGAACGCTGCCGACATCCTTGCGGACGCCGACGGCGTGCTGGTGCCGGGCGGCTTCGGCCCGCGGGGCATCGAGGGCATGATCCGGGCCATCCGCTACGCGCGCACCCGCAACGTCCCGTTCCTCGGCATCTGCCTGGGGATGCAGCTCGCGCTGGTGGAGTTCGCGCGCTCGGTGCTCGGCCTTGCGGACGCCAATTCGGCGGAGTTCGACCCGCAGAGCGCCAACCACGTGGTCGACCTGATGCCGGAGCAGCGGAACGTCGTGCAGCTGGGCGGGACCATGCGCCTGGGCAAATACCCGTGCAAGCTGCAGCCCGGCACGTTGGCCGCCCGCCTTTACGGCGGCGCGGACGTGATCCACGAGCGCCACCGCCACCGCTTCGAGGTCAACAACGACTACCGCGGGCAGTTCGAGAAGGCCGGCGTCGTTTTCAGCGGCCGGTCGCCGGACGGCCGCATCGTGGAGATGATGGAACTGCCGGCCCACCCGTGGTTCATGGGCTCCCAGTTCCACCCGGAGTTCCGCTCCCGCCCCAACCGGCCCCACCCGCTTTTCCGCGGGCTGGTCGGCGCCGCAAAGGAGTTCAAGGCGAAGCGCGGCGGGCAGATGAAGCTGGACTGACCTTTTTTCCTCTATGCTTGAATAATATTCCATTTTATGCCAAAGCTTTTTCCGAAGGATCCAGCGTTTCCGGCCGGGCGCGGAGGGCTTTCGCCGCCCGGTCGCGGCTGGAACCGCTGGAAGCGGAAGGAGAGTTTGGGCATGAAGCTATGGGAAAAATCGCTCTGCCTGGCGATGGCCCTCGCGGTGCTTTTCAGCTTTTCCGGCCTCGCGGCCGGCTGCGAGGACATCCCGAACCACATCCTGCGCCTGCATGTGCTCGCGAACTCCGATACGGGCGGCGACCAGGACCTCAAGCTGAAAGTCCGCGACCGCATCCTCCGGGAGAGCGCGGGTCTGCTGGACGGCGTGAAGAGCCGGGACGAGGCCGAACGGGCGGTCGCCGGGAACCTGACGCGCCTGCAGGCGGCCGCCGAGGACGAGATCCGGAAGCAGGGGTATTCCTATCCGGCGCGCGCGGAGCTGACGAACATGTATTTCCCCTCGCGGCAGTACGGCGAAGTCACCCTGCCGGCGGGCCGCTATGACGCCGTGCGGGTGACCATCGGCGCCGGCGGCGGGCACAACTGGTGGTGCGTGCTTTTCCCGGCCCTGTGCCTGCCCGCGGCGGAAGCGCCGGCCCAGCTGCAGGACGTGCTCGACCGCAACGAGATGGAGATCGTCCGGAACGGGGACGGAAGCGGGTACATCATCAAATTCAAGTCCGTGGAGCTGTACCAGCAGTTCCGCGGCTGGCTGGAGCAGCATTTCGGCTGACGAACGGGGGTCCGGCGGCCCGGAGCGTGGCTTTCCCTCCCGGTTTATGCTATAATACCGGGGAACAAAAAGGGGGAAAAGCCATGCTTCGTTTTGTGTTCGGGCGGGCCGGCAGCGGGAAGACCCGGACCGTGCGGCTTGCGCTGCGGGAGATGGCGCAGGCCGGCGGGGACCGGCTGATGCTGGTCGTCCCGGAGCAGGCTTCGTTCGAGAACGAGCGCGCGATGCTTCGCCTCCTCGGCCCGGAGAAGGCGCGCCGCGTTTCCGTGACCAGCTTTTCCCGTCTGGTGGACGCGGTGCAGCGCCGGTACGGCGGATTCGCGGGGCGCCGGCTGGACGACGGGGGCCGCGGCGTTTTCATGAGCCTTGCGATCGAGCAGGTGCGCGACCGCCTTGAGATCTACCGCAAAAACGCGGAGAGCACCGAGCTGGTCGGCCTGATGCTCTCGATTTCGGCCGAGCTGAAGATGTGCGCCGTCGGGCCGGAGCAGCTGGAAAAGGCGGCCGACCGCCTGCAGCAGGGCACGCTGCGGCGGAAGCTGCGGGAGATTTCGCTGATCCTCTCCGCCTACGACGCGCTGGTGGCGCGGAGCTTCCTCGACCCGCTCGACGACCTGACCCGCCTGAAAAACATGCTGGCGCGGCGCGACTTTTTCTCGGGCTGGACGGTGATGGTCGATTCCTTCCAAAGCTTCACCGTTCAGGAATACGAGATCCTCGCGCTGATGATGCGGCAGGCGGATGAGGTGCGCGTGGCGCTCTGCGCGAACGGGCTGGGCGGCCCGGAGGACGACTCCGGCCTGTTCGCCCTGGCGCGGCGCACGGCGAAGACCCTGATGCGCCTCGCCGCCCGGGACGGCGTGCGCGTCGCCCCGCCGCAGGTGCTGGAGCCCGGCCGCCGCTTCCGGAACCCCGCCCTCGCCGCGCTGGAGGCGGGGGCTTACCGCCCGGCGCGGGACGTTTACTCCGGCCCCAGCGGCGGCGTCGCGGTCTACGAGGCGAAGAACCGGTACGACGAGGCCGCCTTCGTCTGCGCGGCCATCCGCAACCTGGTGATCCAAAAGCATTACCGCTACCGCGATTTCGCGGTGATCGCGCGCTCCGCGGAGCCGTACGCCGGCATCCTCGACACCGCCCTCGGTCGGTGGGAGATCCCGTATTTCATGGACCGGCCCGAGCCTGTCGACGCCGAGCCGCTGATGCGGCTGATCCTCTCCGCGTTCCGCATCGTGCGGTACGGCTTCCGGTCGGACGATATTTTCCTCTACTTGAAAACCGGCCTCGCCGGCCTTTCCACCGAACAGATTTCGGAGCTGGAGAACTATGCGTTCGTCTGGAACCTTTCCGGGAAAAAGTGGAGGGAGGCCTGGACGGACCACCCCGAGGGTTTCGGGGAGAAGTTCACGGAGGCGGATTCCGCGCTGCTCGCGCGCGTTAACGATTTTAGGCGCAGGACCGTCGGGCCGCTCGCGCGCCTCGCGGAGGCGACGGCCGGCGAAAAGACCGGCGAGGAGATGGCCGCGGCGGCCTACCGCCTTCTCGAAGAGGTGGGCGCGGCCGAAAACCTGCGGGCCTTCGCCGCCCGGCTCGCGCGGCAGGGCGGCGCCGCGGCCGCCGAACGGGAGCTGCGCGTGTGGGACCTGCTGATGAACGCGCTGGACCAGACGGCGCTGGTGATCGGGAAGACCCGGGTCACGGGCGCGCGGTACGCGGAGCTGCTGCGCCTGGTGATCCAGTCCGGCAGCATCGCGAGCATCCCGCAGGGGCTGGACGAGGTCACGGTGGGCGACGCGGACCGCATCCGCACGGCGGAGCCGAAGGTGGTGTTCCTGATCGGCGCGGCGCGCGGGGAATTTCCGCTCGCGCCGGGCGGCCGCTGCGTGTTCAGCGACGGCGAGCGCCGCAGGCTTATCCGCCTCGGCCTGCCGCTCAACGACACCGCGGAGGGGGCGGCCCTGCAGGAACGCTTTCTGGCCTACGCTTCCCTCTGCGCGCCTTCGGAGCGGCTTTATATTACCTATCCCGTCTCCGACGGCGCGGGAAACGGGCTTTCCCCTTCGTCCATCCCGGGCGAAGCGCGCGCGGTGCTGAAAAACGTCCGCTTTCTGAACGAATACGCGCTGGAGCCGGTCTGGTTCGCGTGCGCGAGGGCTCCGGCCCTGGAGCTGACCGCGCGGAAGTGGAATTCCGGCGACGCGCTTTCCTCCTCGCTCAAAGCCCTGTTCCGCAAACGGGAAGAGGACGGGCGCCTGGCCGCCGCCGCCCGCGCCGCGGACCGGGAACCGGTCCGGTTCGCCGACCGGGTCGCCGCCCGCGCCCTGTTCGGGACCAGCCTGCGCGTCTCCGCGACGCAGATCGAAAAATTCTATCTGTGCCGCTTCCAGTATTTCTGCCGGTACGGGCTCAACGTGCGGGAGCGCCGCGCCGCCGAGCTGAACGCGCTGGAATACGGCAGCCTGATGCATTTTCTGCTGCAGCGGCTGTTCCGGGACGTGGGTGCCCGGGCAGTCGACGCGATGGGCCCGGACGAGCTGCGCGAAAGGATTCTGGGGTTCCTCGGCGAGTATGTGAAGCAGGCGTTCGGCGGGCTGGAGAACCGCACGCCGCGCTTCGCGTACCTGGTGGGGCGCATCGCGGACGCGGCGCGCGTCGTCGCCGCGCACATCGCGCGGGAGCTCTGCCAGAGCGCCTTCCGGCCCGTGGATTTCGAACTGGAGATCGGCGGGGCGGTCGGCCCGCTCCGCATCCCTCTCCCGGAGGGCGGCGAGGTCCTCGTCGACGGCAAGATCGACCGGGTGGACCTGATGGACCGCGGCGGCGTGCGCTATCTGCGCGTGGTCGATTACAAGACGGGAAGAAAGGAATTCAAGCTCTCCGACGTGATCTACGGCATGAACATGCAGATGCTGATCTATCTCGCCGCGCTGTGCGAGAACGGCGGAAAACGGTACGGCGACTTCCGCCCGGCGGGCGTGCTGTACGCCCCGGCGAACCGGCCCGCCGTCTCCGCCGGACGGGACGCGCCCCCGGCCGCGCTGCGGGAGAAGGCGGAGCGCCAGCTGCGGATGGACGGCCTGGTGCTGGACGACCCGCAGGTCGTGGCGGGCATGGACGGCGGGGGCAGGGGCCGCTTCATCCCCGTGGCCCTGAAGGACGGCGTGCCGGACCGGCGCGACCACGTCGTCTCCCCCGAAGAGCTCAAGGCGGTCCTCGGCTACCTCAAAACGCTGATCGCGGATATGGCCCGGGAACTATGGAACGGCGAGGTCGGCGCGGTGCCGCTGAACGGGGACCGGTACAACGCCTGCGAGTGGTGCCCGTATTCCTCCGTGTGCGGGCATGAGCGCGACGATCCCGAGCGCGCGATGCAGACCTGGGACCGGGCCGCCGCAATGGAGGAGCTGGAAAAGGCGAAGGAGGAGGCGGAACCGTGAGCAGAAACTGGACGGAAGAACAGAAAGACGCCATCCGCGCGCGGGGCGGCACGCTGCTGGTCTCGGCGGCGGCCGGTTCCGGCAAGACGGCGGTGCTGGTCCAGCGCGTGCTCGAGCGCCTGACGGACCCGCGACACCCGACCGACGCGGACCGGCTGCTGGTCGTCACGTTTACCCGCGCCGCCGCGGCGGAGATGAGCGGCCGCATCGAGTCGGAGCTTGCCCGCCTGCTGGAGCGGGAGCCGGAAAACGCCTCCCTCCGCCGGCAGCAGCTCCTTCTGCCGCGCGCGCATATCAGCACCATCGACAGCTTCTGCGCCGACCTGGTGCGCCAGAATTTCTACCGCCTCGGCGTCGCGCCGGATTTCCGCATCCTCGACGACAGCGAGGATGCCGTGCTGCGCGCGGACGCGGCCGACGAGGCCCTGCGGGAATTCTACGAGCGGGGCGACGCGGCGTTCTACGAGTTCGTCGAGTCCTTTTCCTCCGGCCGGGACGACGCGGGGGTCGCGCAGACCGTCGGCCGGCTGTACGATTTCGTGCGGTCGCACCCGTTCCCGCGCCGCTGGATGAGGGAGAAGGCGGCGCTCTACGGGGCGCGCCTGCCGGTGGGGGAAACGGTCTGGGGAAAGGCCGTGCTTGCCTTCGCGCGGGACGCCGTGGCCTACTGTATTTCCGTCGCGGAGGATTCCCTCGCCCGCATGGCGGAGGACGAAAAGATCGCCGCCGCCTATTCCGACGGCTACGGCGCCGACCTCGCCGGACTTAGGAACCTCGGGGAGGCGGTCCGCTCGGAGGACTGGGACCGGATCGCCTCCTCCTCCGCCGGCTTTTCATTCCGGAAACTCCGGCCCCTGCGCGGCTTCGGGAACAGCCCCCTGAAGAGCCGCCTGGCCGCCGCCCGGGCCGAGGTCAAGGGCACCGTGGGGAAGATCGCGTCCCTGTTCTCCGCTTCCGCCGGGCAGTGCGCCGAGGACATCGCCCGGCTCAGGCCCATTGTCGGGAAGCTGTTCGAGGTGACCGAACGCTTCTCGGAGATTCTGGACAAAAAGAAGGCCGAGCGCCGCGCCGTCGATTTCAGCGACCTCGAGCACCTCTCGCTCCGCCTGCTGGTGCGGGAGACGGAAAGCGGCTTCGAGCGCACGCCGGAGGCGCTGGAGCTCGCGGACTCGTTCGACGAGATCATGGTCGACGAATACCAGGACACGAACGAGACGCAGGACCTGATCTTCCGCGCCGTCTCGCGGGACGAGTGCAATCTGTTTCTCGTCGGGGACGTCAAGCAGAGCATCTACCGCTTCCGCCAGGCCATGCCGCAGATCTTCCTGCAGCGCCGCGCGGCCTTCCCGCCTTACGACCGGAAGGCGGACCGCTACCCGGCGTGCGTGGTGCTGGGCCGGAACTTCCGCAGCCGCGCGGGCGTGACGGACGCCGTCAACTTCGTGTTCCGCCAGCTCATGAGCCGCGAGACCGGCGAGCTGGACTACATAAAGTCCGAGGAGCTCGTCCCCGCGGCGGAGTATCCGCCCGGCGCCGAACCCGCGGCAGAGCTCGACGTGATCGACCTCTCCGGAGCCGGCGGGGAGGACGCGGTCGCGGCCGAGTGTCGGCTGATTGCGGAAAAAATCTACGCGATGGCCGACGGGATCCCGCGCGTCTATGAGAACGGTTCGCTGCGCCCGGCGGTTTACCGCGATTTCTGCATCCTGCTGCGCAGCGCGAACCGCCCCGCGCACGAATACGTCCGGGAGCTGACTGCGCTCGGCCTGCCCGCGTGGGCCGACACGGCGGGCGGCTTCTTCGGGGCGCGCGAGGTCGGCACGGCTTTGTCGCTGCTGCGCGTGATCGACAACCCGATGCAGGATATCCCGCTCCTCGCGGTGATGATGTGCCCGATCTACGGCTTCACCGCGGACGAGATGGCCCGGATCCGCGCCGCGGCCCGCCCGGGCAGGCTGTACCCGGCGGTGGAGGCCGCCGCGAAGCGGAGCGGAAAGGTGCGGGCGTTCCTCGGGGAGATCGAGGGCTTCCGCACGCTGGCGGCGACGATGCCGTCCGACCGGCTGATCCGCGCCGTGTTCGAGAGGACCGGCTACCCCGACCTGGTGCAGGCCATGCCGAACGGCGGGCTGCGCCTGGCCAACCTGCGCCTGCTGCTGGAATACGCCGGAAGATACGAGGCCTCCGGCTTCAGCGGCCTCGCGGGCTTCCTGCGCTTCCTCGAGCGGATGCAGCGGAGCCGGGGCGACCTTTCCGCGGCCTCGGCGCTCAGCGAATCCGCCAACGTGGTGCGCGTGATGAGCATCCACCGCGCGAAGGGGCTGGAATTCCCGGTCTGCATCCTCGCGGGCTGCTCCCGCCGCTTCAACCGGGAAAGCCCCGCCGTGCTGCTGCACCCGGAGCTGGGTCTCGGTATCCGCCTGCGCGGGGAAAACGGCGTGCGCTACGACACCATGCCGCGCGAGGCGGCCGCGCTGGAGCTGGAGCGCGGCGAAATGAGCGAGGAGCTGCGCGTGCTCTACGTCGCCATGACCCGCGCGAAGGAAAAGCTGATCCTGGTGGACGCCCTGAAGGACGCGGGGAAGACGCTGGCGAAGCTCGCGCCGCGTCTGACGGACGGACCGAGGATCCAGCCCTACGCCGTCCGCTCCGCCGGCAGCATCTCCGACTGGCTGCTGCTCTGCGCGCTGCGCCACCCCGACGGCCGCCCGCTGCGCGACCTGGCCGGCGCGCCGGAAAGCGTCGTCCTGCCCGCAAAGGAGCGGTGGGCGATCCGCGTCGTCCGCCCGCAGGCGGAGGAAGAGGCGGCCGTTCCGGAAACGCTCGCCCCCGCCGCCCCGGACGAGGCCCTGACGGCGAGGATCGCCGCAAACCTCGACTTCGTCTATCCCTACGCCGGGCTGAACGGCGTCTGCGCGAAGGTGGCCGCCTCGGAGCTGGCGGAAAAGCCGTTCGCCGCGAAATACGCCGCCTCCTCGCGCCCGGCCTTCCTGAGCGAGCGCGGGATGACCGCCGCGGAGCGCGGCACGGCGCTGCACGCCTTCCTTCAGTCCGCCGATTACCGCCGCGCCGCGCGGGACCCGCAGGCGGAGCTCGGCCGCCTGTGTGCGGAGGGCTTTCTCACCGAGGCGCAGGCCCGGGCCGTGGACCTTCCCCGCGCACAGGCGTTTCTTTCCGGCCCGCTGGCGGCGAGGATCGCCGCCTCCCCGCACGCGGAGCGCGAGTTTCGCTTTTCGGTCGAGATCCCGGCGGGCCGCGTCGACCCCTCGCTGCCCCCGGCCCTGCGGGACGAGCCCGTCGTCCTCCAGGGCGAGGCCGACTGCGTGTTCGAGGAGGCGGGCGGCCTCGTCCTGGTCGATTACAAAACCGACCGCGTCAAGGACCCCGCCGCGCTGTGGGCGCGGTACCGCGAACAGCTGGAGCTGTACCGCTTCGCGCTGGAACGCTGCACCGGCAAAAAGGTGCGGGAGTGTCTGTTGTATTCGTTTGATCTGAACGAGATCGTCCGCAGGCCGTGACGGACGCGGAAAATCGCGAAAATCCCGTTGACATCGCCCGTCCGGCGTGCTATACTATGAACCTGTAAAACAAAGAGGAATACGGCGCGGACGCCCGTTATTCACACCTGTGGGGGTTTTCCGGCACGGGTCAATACGTTCGGTTTTGCCCGGTAGATGGGGATTGCCTGTATTGGCGCGCGGAGGATTTTTGTCCGCGCGCTTTATTCTTTGTGCAAGCCAGCGAAGTGTTTTTTGGAGGTGCTTCATTATTAGCAGCAAGGAACTTCAGATCAATGGGCAGATCCGCGACCGGGAAGTTCGGGTGATCGGCCCGTCCGGCGCTCAGCTTGGGCTGATGTCGTCGGCTCAGGCCCTGCAGAAAGCGGCGGAGATGGACCTGGACCTGGTGAAGATCGCCCCCCAGGCCAAACCGCCGGTCTGCAAGATCATCGACTACGGAAAATTCCGGTTCGAGCAGGCCAAGCGCGACAAAGAGGCGCGGAAAAACCAACGCACGGTGGGCATCAAGGAAATCCGACTTTCGCTCAACATTGACACGCACGATTTCAACACGAAAGTCGGCCACGCGCAGCGTTTTCTGAAGGAAGGCAACAAGCTCAAGGTCTCCATCCGGTTCCGCGGCCGCGAGATGGGCCACCCGGAACAGGGTCATGAAACCATGCGCCGTTTCGCCGAGGCCCTGAGCGACCTGGCGAACGTGGAGAAGCCCTCCAAACTGGAAGGGCGCAATATGCTGATGTTCCTTGCATCCAAGCCCGCAAAGCAGTAACTTTCGATAAGGAGGGGCATTTTATGCCTAAAATCAAGACCCATACCGGCGCCAAAAAGCGTTTTAAGCTGACCAAGACCGGGAAAGTCCTGCGCGCCCAGGCCTTCAAGTCCCATATCCTGAACAAGAAAACGACGAAGCGCACCAGGAATCTGCGCAAGACCGTCGTGGCCGACAAGACGAACGTCGCGCAGATCAAGCGGCTGATCCCTTACAAATAACAGCCGGCCGTTGCTTGAAACCAACCATTTTTTGGAGGTAATAGAAGGATGGCACGTGTAAAGGGCGCGCTGATGACGCGCAAGAGAAGAAAAAAGACGTTGCAGCTCGCAAAGGGCTATTTCGGCGCTAAAAGCAAGCATTTCAAAATGGCCAAGCAGGCCGTCATGAAGTCCGGCAACTACGCCTTCATCGGCCGCAAAGCCCGGAAGAGGGATTTCCGCCGCCTGTGGATCACCCGCATCTCGGCCGCCTGCCGCGCGAACGGCATCAGCTACTCGGTCTTTATGAACGGGCTGAAAAAGTCGGACGTCGCGCTGAACAGGAAGATGCTCGCCGAGATCGCCGTCGCGGATGAGAACGCCTTCAAGGGCCTGGTCGAAAAGGCAAAATCGGTTCAGTAAAATTCAGAATGCGCGCCCGGCTTTGACCCCGGGCGTTTATTTTTTATGGGGGAGATCCGCCGTATGCCCGTCGAGATCACAAGCCGCCGGAACGAGATGATCCGGGAGATCGCGCGCCTTTCCGGCTCCGCGGCGCTCCGCAGGGAAAAGCGCCTGTTTGTCGCGGAAGGGGCGCGCCTGTGCGCCGACGCGGCGAAAAGCGGCCTGCGGCTGGCCGCCCTGCTGGAAACGGCGCAGGCGGCGGAAAAGTACGGGGAGTATCTCCGTCCCATGCGGGCGGCGGCGGAGGCGGAATATCGGATTTCGCCGTCCGTCGCCTCGTTCCTTTCCGGGACCAAGACGGCGCAGGGCGTTTTCTGCGTCTGCGCCCTGCCGGAGCTTTCCGGCACGTTCCCCCGCGCGGAGGACGGGAAGCACTGCCTCGTCCTCGAGAATATCCAGGACCCGGCGAACCTCGGCGCCGCCCTCCGCACGGCGGAGGCGCTGGGCTTCGGCGGCGTCCTGCTGGCCGGCCGCTGCTGCGACGCCTACGCCCCCAAGGCCCTGCGGGCCGGCATGGGCGCGGTGTTCCGCCTTCCGCTTTTCGCCGCGGAGGATTCCGCCGGCGCGGTGCGCCGCCTGAACGAAGCCGGCTTTTCCACTTTCGCCGCCGTGCCGGACCCCGGCGCGCCGCCCGTCACGTCGGTCCGCTTCGATTCCCCCTCCGCCGCCGTCGTGGGGAACGAGGGGAGCGGGCTGCTGCCCGGGACCGAGCGCGCCTGCTCCCGGCGGATCACCATCCCGATGGCCGGGCGCGCCGAATCGCTCAACGCGGCGGCTTCGGCGGCCATCCTGATGTGGGAAATGATGCGCGGCCGCCGCGGGAGGGAAAATCCATGAGAGAACCGGAATACGATCCGCGCGCCTACTGGGTGTGGCTCCAGCACGCGCTGGGGCCGGGCAGCTCCAAGCAGAAGCGGATTCTGTCGGCGTACCCGTCGCCGGCCGAATTCTGCCGGGCGGGAAAAGAAGCCTGGCTCCTCGAGGGGTATTTCACCCAGAAGGAGATCCGAGAGATGTGCGTGTGGCCGATTTCCTCGGCGGCCGCCCTCGTCGAATACTGCGACCGGATCGGCCAGCGGATCGTCACGCCGGAAAGCCCCGGGTACCCGGAGCTGCTTCGGCAGATCCCGAACCCGCCGTGCGCGCTTTACGTCAAAGGGAAGCTGCCGGATCTCGATTCCGCGCCGTCCATCGCCATCGTCGGCACGCGGCGGGCAACTGCGACGGGCCGGGCCGCCGCGCGGAGCATCGCCTTCGAGCTCGCGAAGCGCGGGGCGGTGATCGTGAGCGGCGGCGCGCTCGGCATCGACACCGCGGCGCACCAGGGCGCGCTGCAGGCGAACGGGAAGACCGTCTGCGTGCTCGGCTGCGGCATCGACTTCAACTACCTGATGGTCAACGCCTCCCTGCGCGATGCCGTCGCCGCGACCGGCGCACTGGTTTCGGAATACCCGCCCGGCACGCAGGCCTCCGGCAGCAATTTCCCGATCCGGAACCGGATCATCTCCGGCCTGGCGCTCGGCACGCTGGTGGTGGAGGCCGCTTCGAGGAGCGGCTCGTTGATCACCGCGGATTTCGCCCTCGACCAGGGGCGGGACGTGTTTGCGGTCCCGGCGGATATTTTCAGCCCGGTTTCCAAGGGCGTCAACGGCCTGATCAAGAGCGGGGCGAAGCCCGTCAGCGCCGCCCAGGACATCCTGGAGGAGTATCCGGACCGCTTTTCGAGGGAAAATATGCTTGACGGCGCAAAATCTGATGATATGATAGAAGATAACGACGGGCGGGCGGAAAAAGCGCCGGGGCCGGACACCGCCGGCCTGTCGCCGGACGCGAAGGCGCTGTTCTCGCGCCTGACCGATACGCCGCGGGGCTTTTCCGAGCTTGCGGGGGAAGCCGGTCTCTCCGCCGCGCGGGCGCTTTCCGCCGTCACGGAGCTGGAGCTTGCCGGCGCGGTCCGCTCGCTTTCCGGCAGGCGCTACAGCCTGCCGCACTGACGCCGCCCGGGCGGGCGGCGGGGACGCAACTCAATCGATGTGAGGTGGTTTTATGTCGAAGCTGGTCATTGTCGAATCGCCGGCCAAGGCTAAAACGATAAAGAAATATCTGGGCCCGGGGTACGACGTCGTCGCCTCCATGGGCCATGTCCGCGACCTGCCGGAGAACCGGCTGAGCGTGGACGTCAAAAACGATTTTAAGCCGAAATACGTGGTCATCAAGGGAAAGGAAAAGCTGGTCGAGGAGCTGAAGAGCAAAGCGGGGAAAAGCGACTCCGTCCTGCTGGCGACGGACCCCGACCGCGAGGGCGAGGCCATCTCGTGGCATCTGGCCTATCTTCTCGGGCTGAACACGGCGGACCAGAACCGCGTGACCTTCAACGAGATCACGAAGACGGGCATTTCCGCCGGGATGGAGCATCCCCGCAGCATCGACCTCAACTTGGTCAACGCCCAGCAGGCCCGCCGCATCCTCGACCGCCTGGTGGGGTATAAGCTCAGCCCGTTCCTTTCGCAGAAGATCCGCCACGGGCTTTCGGCGGGCCGCGTGCAGTCCGTCGCGGTGCGCATCATCGTCGACCGCGAGGAGGAGATCCGCGCCTTCGTCCCGGAGGAATACTGGTCCGTCGAGGCGAAGCTCTCGCCCAAAGGCTCGCGCAAAGTCTTCACCGCCTCGCTTTACGGGGACAGAAACGGGAAGATCAAAATCTCCGACAAAGAGGAGTCCGACAAGATCCTCGCGGACCTTCAGGGCGCGGAATTCGCCGTCTCCAACGTGAAGAAGGGGACCCGCAAGCGTTCGCCGGTCCCGCCCTTCTCCACCTCCACCCTGCAGCAGGAGGCTTCCCGCAGGCTCGGGTTCCAGGCGCGGCGCACCATGAAGGCCGCGCAGGAGCTCTACGAGGGCGTCGAGGTCAAGGGGATGGGCGCGATCGGCCTGATCACCTACATGCGCACCGATTCGCTCCGCGTTTCGGAGGAGGCCATCCATTCGGCGCAGGACTATATCCGCGGCCGGTGGGGGGACCAATACCTTCCGGAAAAGGAGCGGCACTATAAATCCCGCGCCGGCGCGCAGGACGGACACGAGGCGGTCCGCCCGACCGTCCCGTCGCTTTCGCCGGACCAGGTCAAGGAGAGCCTGACCTCCGACCAGTACAAGCTGTACCGGCTGATCTGGGAGCGGTTCCTCGCAAGCCAGATGGCCAACTGCCTGCAGAGCACGGTGCAGGCGGATATCCAGGCGGGGGACTACCTGTTCAAGGCGTCGGGGCACACCGTCACGTTCGACGGCTTCACCGTCCTGTACGAGGAGGCGAAGGACGAGGAGAGCAAGGAGGACGGCTCCCTGCCCGAGCTGGAGAAGGGGATGCCGCTGCACCGGAAAGAGCTGACCGGCTCGCAGCACTTCACCCAGCCGCCGCCGCGCTACACCGAGGCCTCGCTGATCAAGGCGCTGGAAGAAAACGGGATCGGCCGCCCCTCCACCTACGCGACGACGATCTCGACCATCACGGCACGCGAGTACGTGGTGCGCGACGGCAAGGCCCTGAAGCCCACCGAGCTGGGGGAGGCCGTGACCAAGCTCATGAAGGAGCGGTTCCCGAAGATCGTCAACGTCCGGTTCACGGCCCAGGTGGAAAACGACCTGGACGGCGTGCAGAGCGGGAAGACGAACTGGGTGCAGCAGCTTCACAACTTCTACGGCGATTTCGACGAGACCCTCAAGACCGCCAAGGAAGAAATGAAGGGGGTCAAGATCCAGCTCAAGGAAGACGTGACCGACGTGATCTGCGAAAAATGCGGCCGGCACATGGTCATCAAGACCGGGCGGTACGGCAAGTTCCTGGCCTGCCCGGGGTACCCGGAATGCAAGAACGTCAAAAAGTATGTGGAGTACAACGGGGCCATCTGCCCGAAATGCGGTGGAAAGGTCGTCATCAAGCACACGAAAAAGGGCCGCACCTTCTACGGCTGCTCCAATTACCCGAAATGCGACTTCGTCTCGTGGGACGAACCCACGAAGGAGCTGTGCCCGAAATGCGGCAAGACCCTTCTGAAGAAAAAGGGCAAGCACCCGAAATACTACTGCGTCACGCCGGGCTGCGGCTACGAGAAGCAGGAGGAAGAATGAAGACCGTCCGGGTGGTCGGCGCGGGGCTGGCCGGCTGCGAAGCCGCGTGGCAGATCGCGCGGCGCGGGGTGGCCGTGGAGCTCTATGAGATGAAGCCCGCGCGCTTTTCTTCCGCGCACCGCAGCGAGGCCCTCGCCGAGCTGGTCTGCTCCAATTCCTTCAAGGCGGAGCGGGAGGACAGCGCGTCGGGTCTGCTCAAGCGGGAGATGCGCCGGCTCGGCTCCCTGCTGCTGCCGTGCGCCGACCGCTGCCGGGTGCCGGCGGGCGGCGCGCTGGCGGTGGACCGGGACGCGTTTTCCGCGGCCGTGACGGAGGCGGTCGCCTCCCGGCCGCGGATCCGCCTGCGCCGCGAGGAGGTCACCCGTATTCCGGAGGACGGCGTGGCGGTCCTCGCAACGGGGCCGCTGACATCGGACGCCCTCGCCGTGGAGATCGAGAAGCTCTGCGGGAAGGCGCTCGCCTTCTACGACGCCGCCGCGCCGATCGTGACCGCCGAAAGCCTGGACAGGAACCGGATCTTCCCCGCATCCCGCTACGGGAAAGGGGAGGGGGACGCCTACCTGAACTGCCCGATGGACCGGGAGGAATACGAGCGGTTCTACGCCGCGCTGATCTCGGCCGAGCGCGCCCCGCTGCACGGGTTCGACGAGGCCGACCCGCAGCTCTACGAGGGCTGCATGCCCGTCGAGGAGATGGCCGGGCGCGGGAAGGACACCCTCCGCTTCGGCCCGATGAAGCCCGTCGGCCTGCGCGATCCGGCGACGGGCCGCCGGCCGTGGGCCGTCCTGCAGCTCCGGCGGGAGGACGCGCGCGGCACGCTCTACAATCTCGTCGGGTTCCAGACCCATCTGAAATTTGGGGAGCAGAAGCGCGTGTTCGGCATGATCCCGGGCCTCGCGCACGCGGAATTCGTCCGCTACGGCGTGATGCACCGCAACACGTTCCTCGATTCGCCGCGCGTCCTCGCCGCCGATTTCAGCGTGCGGGCGCGGCCGAATCTGTTCTTCGCGGGGCAGATCACCGGCGTGGAGGGGTACATGGAGTCCGCGTCGTCCGGCATTCTCGCCGGGATCAACGCGGCGCGGCGCGCGGGCGGAGAGCCGGCGGTCGTTCCGCCGGCGGAGACGATGTGCGGCGCGCTGAGCCGCTATGCCGCAGGCGGCGGGGAAGGCCCATTCCAGCCGATGGGCGCGAACTTCGGCATCCTGCCGCCGCTGGACCCGCCCGTCCGCGACAAGCGGGAGCGTTACGCCGCCCTCGCGCGGCGCGCGCTCGGGGCGCTGGAACAAACCATACGGGAGGCCGGCCTGTGACGGGCCGGCCCGAAAGGGGATGCAGCACTTGAAAATCATTGTGGACGCCTTCGGGGGGGACAACGCCCCCCTCGAGATCGTCAAAGGCTGCGAGCTGGCCGTCCGCGGGCTCGGCGTCGGGATCGTGCTGACGGGCCGCGAAGCCGAGATCCGCCGCGTCGCAAAGGAGAACGGGATCTCCCTCGAGGGGATGGAGATCGCCGACGCTCCGGGCATCCTCACCATGGAGGACGGCGCGGGCGAGATCGTGAAGTCCAAATCCGATTCCTCCATGGCGGAGGGCCTGCGCAGGCTGGCCGCCGGCGAAGGCGACGCCTTCGTCTCCGGCGGGAACAGCGGGGCGCTGGTGGTCGGCGCCTCGCTGATCGTCAAGCGCATCCGCGGCGTCCGGCGCATCGCGTTCGCGCCGGTCCTCCCCAAAAGCAAGGGCTGCTTCATGCTGATCGATTCCGGGGCGAACGTGGACTGCAAGCCGGACATGCTCCTGCAGTTCGGTGTGATGGGCTCCATCTACATGCAGAAGGTCATGGGCGTTCCCAATCCCCGGGTGGCCCTCGCCAATGTCGGCACCGAGGACCACAAGGGCGGCGAGCTCCAGCACGCGGCGTTCGCGCTGCTCAAACAGTCCGGCCTCAACTTCATCGGGAACATCGAGGCGCGGGACATCCCGGACGACGCGGGCGACGTGATCGTGGCCGACGGCTTCACCGGGAACGTCATCCTCAAAATGTTCGAGGGCGTCGCCCTGATGATGATGGGGAAGCTCAAGGAGGTCTTCAACCGCAGCCCGCTGAACAAGCTGGCCGCAGCCGTCGTGCTGAAGGACGTCAAGGCCCTGAAAAAGCAGTTCGATTACAACGAATACGGCGGCGCGCCGCTGATGGGCTGCGCGAAGCCCGTCTTCAAGACGCACGGCAGCGCGAAGGCGAAGACCGTTTTCAACGCCCTGCGCCTGACCAAAGCGTATGTGGAGGGCCGGGTCGCGGAGGAGATCGCGGCCTCCGTCGCAAACTACCGGGGGCAGACGGCGGAACAGGAACCGGGAGCGGACGCCTGATGGAAGAGCTGGAAGAAAAACTGCAGTACCATTTCAAAAACCCGGAGTACCTGAAAACGGCGCTGACCCATTCCTCCTACGCGAACGAGCGGCGCACGCCGAACGGCAGCAACGAGCGGCTCGAGTTCCTGGGCGATTCCATCCTCGGCGTGGTGGTCGCGGATTATCTGTTCCGGAATTTTCCCGACCTGCCGGAAGGGGACCTGACCAAGAAGCGGGCGGCCCTGGTCTGCGAGCAGGCCTGCTGCGGTTTCTCGCAGCAGCTGGACATCGGGCGCCACCTGCTCCTGAGCCGCGGGGAGCAGAACTCCGGCGGGCGGACGCGGCCCTCCATCCTGGCCGACGCGTTCGAGTCCGTCACGGCCGCCATCTACCTTGACGGCGGCATGCAGGAAGCTCGGAAGTTCGTACTGCGCTTCGTGCTGCCGCTGCTGGGGGCCTCCAAGCCGAAAACGTTCAAGGACTACAAGACCGTCCTGCAGGAGATCGTCCAGAAAAATCCGGAGGACGAGCTGGAATACGTCCTGGTCGGAGAGACCGGCCCGGACCACGACAAGCATTTCACGGTGGAGGTCCGCCTGGACAACAACGTGATGGGCCGGGGCGGCGGGCGCAGCAAGAAAGAGGCTGAGCAGCAGGCCGCGCGGGAGGCCCTGAGGCTGATGGGATATTGAGCCGCGCGGGCGCTTCCGTTCCGGAGGGCGGATGCCGAGTCGGACGAACGGGGTGAAACATTGCTTCTCAGATCGCTGGAACTCAAGGGCTTCAAGACCTTCCCGGACAAAACGATGCTGACCTTCCACAACGGCATCACGGCCGTGGTGGGGCCGAACGGCAGCGGAAAAAGCAATCTCTGCGACGCCGTCCGCTGGGTGCTGGGCGAGCAGTCCGTGCGCGCGCTGCGCTGCACGAAGATGGAGGACGTGATCTTCGGCGGGGCGCCGGGGCGCAAGGCCCTCGGCTACGCCGAGGTGACCCTCGAGATCGACAACGCGGGCCGCGAGCTTCCGTACGACGCCGACACGGTCTCCGTCGCGCGGCGGTACTACCGTTCCGGCGAAAGCGAGTACCGTGTCAACGGCACCGCCGTCCGCCTGCGGGACGTCAACGAGCTGTTCATGGACACGGGCCTCGGCCGCGACGGCTACTCGATGATCGGCCAGGGGCGCATCGACAGCATCGTCTCCGCGCGCAGCGAGGACCGGCGGGAAATCTTCGAGGAGGCCGCGGGCATCTCCCGCTTCCGCTACCGCAAGGAGGATTCCGAGCGCAGACTGGCGCAGGCGGAGGAAAACCTCGTGCGGCTGCACGACATCCTCTCTGAGCTGGAAAGCCGCGTCGGCCCCCTGAAAGAGCAGGCGGAAAAAGCGGACCGCTACCTCGCCCTCGCGGAGGAGAAAAAACGGATCGAGATCGGCCTGTGGGTCGCCACGCTCGAAAAATCGGGCCGCGTCCTCCGCGAGCAGGACGATAAGATCCAGATCGCGAAGGACCAGTACGATTCCGCCGGGCAGGCCGTGGACGGGCTGGAAAAGGAGATCGAGCAGGCGTTCCGGGATTCCAACGCCTGCGCCGCCAAAATCGACGAGATCCGCCGGAAAAGCGCCGGGCTGGAGGAGGAGGCCGCCAAAAGGGACGGCGAAGCGTCCCTCCTCGGCAACGACATGCGCCATAACCGGGAGAACGCCGAGCGCCTCCGCGGCGAGATCGAGCAGAACAGCCGCACCGGCGCGGACCTGGAGCAGGAGATCGCGCGGAAAAAGCGGCAGATCGAAGAAAAGCGCGGGTACGTGCAGGAAAAGGACGCCGCCTTCGCCGACTGCTCCGCCCGGCTGGAAGCGCTCAAGAGCGGCGCGAGCGAGGCGGCGGGCCGGATCGACGGCTTCTCCCGGAAGCTCGCGGAGCTGACCGCGCAGGCCACGGAGGCGAAGGTCGCCGGGGTCACGGCGGCCTCCTCGATCGCCGAGATCGGGCTGCGGCTCGAGACCGTCCGCAAAAGCGCGGCGGAAAAAGAGGAGCGCGGCCAAAGCCTCGCGGCCCGGGCCGAAGAGATGGGGGAAAAGCTGAAAAAGGCGGAGGACCGCATCCGCGCGCTGGGCAACGCCGCCGAAGGCTGCCGGATCAAGCTGCAGTCCCGCACGGAGCGCCGGAAAGCCGCCGCCGCCCAGAGCGAGAAGCTGCGGCTGGATCTGGAGGAACAGCTCCGGCGCGCCCGCCTGCTCGAGGACCTCGAGCGCAACCTCGAGGGGTTCTCGCAGAGCGTCAAGACCGTGATGCGCCAGGCGGGCCGGGGCGGCCTGGGCGGCGTGCGCGGCCCGGTCTCCCGGCTGCTGCGCGTGCCGGAACGGTACGCCGTCGCCATGGAGACGGCCCTCGGCGGAGCCATGCAGAACATCGTGGTCGAGAACGAGCGGGACGCGAAAAACGCCATCGCCTTTCTCAAGCGCGTGAACGGCGGGCGCGCGACGTTCCTGCCGATGACCACCATCCGGGGCCGGAAGCTCTCGGAGCCCGGCCTCGCCGCCTGCCGCGGTTTTGTGGGCGTGGCGTCGGAGCTGTGCTCGTTCGGCGCCGAATACCGGGGCGTGGCGGAGTCCCTGCTCGGGCGCGTCGCCGTGGCCGAGGATCTCGACGCCGCCGTCGCCATCGCCGGGAAATACGGCTACCGCTTCCGCATCGTCACGCTGGACGGGCAGGTCGTCAACACGGGCGGATCGCTGACCGGCGGCTCCCTCGCGCGGAACTCCGGCCTGCTGAGCCGCGCCTCCGAGATCGAAAAGCTTAAAAAGCACGCCGAAGAGCTGCGCGCGCAGGCCGCGCGGGCCGCCGCCGCGCTGAAAAAGGCGCAGGAGGAGGAGGCTTCCTCCGAGGCGGAGCTCGCCGCGACGCAGGGGGAGCTTTCCTCCGCGCAGGAGGAGCGGGTGCGCCTGGACGCGGAAGTCCGCCGCGCGCAGGCCGATCTGCAGACCGTGCGGCAGGACCGCGACGCCCTCGAGGCCGAGCGGAAATCGGCCGAAGCCCGGCTCGCCGCGCAGCGGCAGGCCCGGGACGCCGCGGAGAAAAGCTCCGCCGCGCTGGCGGAGCAGGCGGACCGCCTGCACAAGCAGCTTTCCGACGCCAGCGGAAACCGCGAGGAGCTGGACCGCAGGCGCGCCGCCCTCACGGAGGAGATTCAGAAGATCGAGCTGGACCGCCTCGCCGCGCGCAAGGACATCCAGTCCCTCGAGGCCTCCGTCGCCCAGACCGAGGAGCACCGGCGCGGGCACAGCGAGAAGATCGAGGCCCTGAAAGCCGAGATTGCGGCCCTCGGCGCCGCGGATCTGGAGCTGCACAAAAAGATCGAAGCCCTTTCCCGCGAGGCACAGGCCATGCGGAAAGAGGCGAAGGGTATCTCGGCGCGGACAGACGAGCTGAACGCCCGGAGGATGGAGCTGGAAAAGCGCACCGGCGGGCTGCGCGCGCAGGAGCGCGAAAAATCGGAGGAAAAGGAACGGACCGGGAACGATCTGGCCCTTCTGCAGGAGCGCAGGGCCAACCTGCAGAAAGAATACGACGGTATTGTCGCGCAGTTGTGGGAAGAATATGAACTGACGCGGCGCGAAGCAGAGGAACAGGCGGCGGGCGGGATCGGAGACCCGGCGGAGGCGAGGAAGCGCCTGAACGGGCTGAAGGTGGAGATCCGCTCGCTCGGCGCGGTCAACGTCGCCGCCGTGGAGGAGTACAAGGAGGTCTCCGCCCGGTACGAGTTCCTGAAGGCGCAGATCGCGGACGTGGAGCAGTCCCGCGACGGGCTGAACCGCCTGATCCACGGCCTGACCCGGCAGATGAAAGAGCTGTTCACCGCGCGGTTCGGGCAGATCAACCGGAATTTCACCGAGACGTTCCGCGACCTGTTCGGCGGAGGGACGGCCTCCCTTTCGCTGACGGACCCGGAGGACGTGCTGGGCTCCGGCATCGAGATCTCCGTCCAGGTGCCGGGAAAGACCGTCTCCCGTCTGGAAGCGCTTTCCGGCGGGGAAAAGGCGCTGGTGGCCATCGCCCTGTATTTCGCCATCATGAAGGTCAATCCGCCGCCCTTCTGTGTGCTGGACGAGATCGAGGCCAGCCTGGACGACGTGAACGTCGCGCGGTTCGCCTCTTATCTGCGCAGAATGAACCAAAAGACGCAGTTCATCGTGATCACCCACCGCCGCGGCAGCATGGAGGAAGCCGACGTCCTTTACGGCGTCACCATGCAGGACGAGGGCGTCTCGAAGCTTTTGGAGATGCCCGTCGCCCAGCTTGAGGCCAAACTGGGGATCAAATCGTGACCCGGAAAGGAGCCGGACAATGGGTCTGTTTTCCAAAATTAAAGACGGCCTGAAAAAGACGAGGGAGAGCATGAGCGCCTCCGTCGTCTCCCTGCTGAATTCCTTCACGCGGATCGACGACGGGCTGTTCGAGGAGCTGGAGGAGCTGCTGGTGACGGGGGACGTCGGCGTGCCGACCGCCGAGCGCATCTGCGCGGACCTGAAGGAGCAGGTCCGCAGGCGCGGCGTGACCGACCCCGCCGAGATCGCCGGGATGCTGAAACAGGCCGTGGCGGACCTGCTGCGCGGGGGCGAAGGGCTGAACCTTTCCACCAAACCGTCCGTCGTTCTCGTCGTCGGCGTCAACGGCGTCGGGAAGACGACGACCGTCGGGAAGCTGGCCGCCCTGCTGACGAAGCAGGGGAAAAAGGTCGTCCTCGGGGCGGCGGACACCTTCCGCGCCGCGGCGACGGAGCAGCTCGAAGTCTGGGCGCGCCGCGCCGGCGCCGAAATGGTCAGCCAGCCGCAGGGCAGCGACCCTGCGTCGGTCGTGTTCGATTCGATCGCCGCCGCGAAGGCCCGCGGCGCCGACGTGGTCCTCTGCGACACGGCCGGCCGCCTGCACAACAAGAAGAACCTGATGGACGAGCTCGCGAAGATCGAGCGGGTCGTCCGCCGCGAGGCGCCGGACGCCGCCCGGGAGACGCTGCTGGTCCTGGACGCCGCCACGGGGCAGAACGCCGTGAACCAGGCGCGGGAGTTCAAGGCCGCGGCGGAGGTCACCGGCATCGTCCTCACCAAGCTGGACGGCACCCCGCGCGGCGGGGTGATCCTCGCCGTGCGGGAGGAGCTGGGCCTGCCGGTCAAATTCATCGGCGTGGGGGAGCAGGCGGACGACCTGCAGCCGTTCGACGCCGACGAATTCGCGGAGGCGCTGTTTGCAAAACAGGAGTGAGCCGATGAAACTGGTGATCGCGACCCATAACCGCAACAAGATCGCGGAATTCGAGCGAATCCTCGCACCCCTCGGCGTCGGCGCAGCGGCCGCGGAGCTGCCCGCGGTCGAGGAGACGGGAAGCACCTTTGCGGAGAACGCGCTGCTCAAGGCGCGGTCCGCCTGCCGCGCGACGGACCTCCCCGCCGTGGCGGACGATTCCGGCCTGGCGGTCGACGCGCTCGGCGGGGCGCCGGGCATCTACTCGGCGCGCTACGCCGGGGAGGGCGCCTCCGACCGGGCGCGCGTCGAAAAGCTGCTCGACGCGCTGAAGGACGTCCCGGCCCCGCGGCGCGGCGCGGAATTCGTGTGCGCGATCTGCTGCGTGTTCCCGGACGGCGATATCCTCACGGCGCAGGGGCGCTGCCGCGGCCAAATCGCCTTCGCCCCGAAGGGCCGGGCGGGGTTCGGCTACGACCCGGTCTTCCTCGCGGGCGGGCGGACGTTCGCGCAGCTTCCGCCGGAGGAGAAGGACCGCGTCAGCCACCGCGGGAAGGCGCTGCGGCTCTTTGCGGAAAAACTGAGGGAATACTGCGGGAAACACCCGCGCTGAAGCCGGCGCGGCGCGCCTCCGGCCCGTTCCGCACCCCGAAAATCCGGAAAATCGGTCTTCCCAAGCGGCGGGAAAAGTACTATGATACAAGAAAAGGATATCCGGGTGACAGCATGCAGAAAATAGCGGTGTTCGGCGGGACGTTCAACCCGATCCACAACGGCCATCTGCACCTTGCCGCAGGCTTTGCGAAAGCATTGGGAGCGGAGAAGGTCCTGCTGATCCCGGCGCGCGTGCCGCCGCACAAGGCGGCGCCGGACCTTGCCCCCGCGCGGGACAGGCTGGCCATGTGCCGCGCCGCCGCGGGAGGCGTCTTCGAGGCCAGCGACCTCGAGATCCGCCGTCCGGGGCCGAGCTATACGTCCAACACGCTGCGGGAGCTGAAGGCCCTCCGCCCGGACGCGGAACTCTATCTGATCACCGGCGAGGACATGTTCCTCACGCTGGAGCAGTGGCACGAGCCGGACGTGATCTTTTCGCTTGCGACCGTCTGCGCCGCCCCGCGCAGCGAAGCGGGCTGCGGGCGTCTGCTGGAATATGCGCGCGCCCTGCGGCGCAGGGGAGCCCGGACGAGAGTGGAAAATATCGCCTATCTCCCGATTTCCTCCACCGGGGTCCGCGAGGCCGTGCGCCGGGGCGCCGGCATCGCCGGGCTGGTCCCCGTGCCGGTGGAGCGCTATATCCGGGAACATCATCTTTATCTGGAGTGAGCATGCATGAATCCTGAGGAATACCGCAAGATTATCCGTCCGCTGCTGAGCGAGCAGCGGTTTCACCATTCCCTCTGCGTCTCGCGCGCCGCGAAGGAGCTTGCGCTCCGGTACGGCGCGGACGCGGAGAAGGCCGAGATCGCCGGCCTCCTGCACGACATCATGAAGGATCTGCCGCAGGAGGAGCAGCTCGCGCTGATGGGGCGCTACGGCATCCGGCTGACGGAGCTGGAACGCTCCGCGCCGAAACTCTGGCACGCCATGCTGGGTGCGGCCTATATCAAAAACGAGCTGAAGATCGACGATGCCGAGATCCTCGACGCCGTGCGCTACCACACCACGGGCCGGGAGAATATGACGCGGATGGACAAGGTCCTGTTCATCGCGGACTTTATCTCCGCGGACCGGGATTACCCCGGCGTGGAGGCGCTGCGCGCCGCGGCGAAGAAAGATCTGGATACCGCCCTGCTGGAGGGTATGGCCTACACCATCGGCGACCTTGCGAAGCAGCGGAAGGCCATCCACCCCGACACCATCGCCGCCTACAACCGAATCACCCTGACCCGCGCGGAACGCGCGGAAAGCTGAAAGAGAAAGGACTGTTGAAAAGTATGACGTCGCTCGAACTTGCGGAACAGGCCGTCAAGGTGCTGGATGAAAAAAAAGCCTCCGATCTCAGGCTGATCGGGATCCGAGACATCTCCGTTCTGGCCGATTATTTCATCATCGCCACCGGAACCAGCAGCACGCACGTGCAGTCGCTGGCCGATGAGGTGGAGTTCCGCCTGCGCGAGCTCGGCGTACAGCCCGGCCACAAGGAAGGGTACCGGTCCCGGTCCTGGCTGCTGCTGGATTACGGCAGCGTGGTCGTGCATATCTTCACGGAAAGCGCCCGCAGCTTTTACGGCCTGGACCGCCTCTGGAGCGACGGGCAGACCGCCGACCTGTCGAAGGTGCTGGTCAAATAACGCCGCCCGCGCGGGGCGTTCCGATCCGAACGAAGGGAGAAGAAAAACTTGAAATACGATCCGAGACAGATCGAGGGCAAATGGCAGCAGAACTGGGAGAAGGCGGGCGTGTTCCACGCTTCCGACGATTTTTCCAGACCGAAATATTACGCGCTGATCGAATTTCCCTATCCTTCCGGAAAGGGCCTGCACGTCGGCCACCCGCGCTCCTACACGGCGATGGATATCATCGCGCGCAAACGCCGGATGCAGGGCTACAACGTGCTCTACCCCATCGGATGGGACGCGTTCGGCCTCCCGAGCGAGAACTACGCGATCAAGAACCACGTCCACCCCGCCGTCGTGACAAAGCAGAACATCGCGCGGTTCAAAAAGCAGCTGCAGTCCCTCGGGCTCTCCTTCGACTGGACCCGCGAGATCAACACGACCGACCCGGGCTATTACAAGTGGACGCAGTGGATCTTCCTTCAGCTCTTCAAGCACGGCCTCGCCTATAAAAAGGAGATGGCCGTCAACTGGTGCCCCTCCTGCAAATGCGTGCTCGCCAACGAAGAGGTCGTCGGCGGCCTGTGCGAGCGCTGCGGCAGCGAGGTCGTGCGGAAGGTCAAGTCCCAGTGGATGCTGAAGATCACGGCCTATGCGCAGCGGCTGATTGACGACCTCGACAAAGTCGATTACCCGGAGCGCGTCAAGGCCCAGCAGCGCAACTGGATCGGCCGCTCGACGGGCGCCGAGGTGGATTTTGCCACCACGGCGGGGGAGACCCTCACGGTCTATACCACCCGGCCGGACACCCTCTACGGCGTGACGTATATGGTCCTTGCGCCGGAGCACCCGTACCTTGAGAAATGGGCAAAATGGATCCGGAACGGGGACGAGATCCGCGCCTACCGGGACGCGGCGGCCAAAAAGTCCGACTTCGAGCGCACCGAGCTCTCGAAGGAAAAGACCGGCGTCCGGCTCGAGGGCGTCCGCGCGGTCAACCCCGTGAGCGGGAAGGAGATCCCGATCTTCCTCTCCGATTACGTGCTGATGTCCTACGGCACGGGCGCGATCATGGCCGTGCCCGCCCACGACTCCCGCGACTGGGAATTTGCCAAAAAATTCGGGCTTCCGATTGTGGAGGTTGTCCAAGGCGGAGATATAAAGCAGCAGGCGTTTACAGACTGCGAGACCGGCGTGATGGTCAATTCCGGAATGCTGAACGGTCTGACGGTCGAGCAGGCGAAGAAGAAGATCACGGAGTTCCTCACGGAAAAGGGGATCGGGCGACCGAAGGTCAACTACCGGCTGCGCGACTGGGTCTTTTCGCGCCAGCGGTACTGGGGCGAGCCGATCCCGATCGTCTGTTGCCCGAAATGCGGCTATGTCCCGGTGCCGGAGAACGAGCTGCCGCTGCGCCTGCCGGACGTCGAATCGTACGAGCCGACCGACAACGGCGAATCCCCCCTGGCCCCGATGACGGACTGGGTCCGGACGACCTGCCCGCGCTGCGGCGGCCCTGCTCAGCGCGAGACCGACACCATGCCGCAGTGGGCGGGCTCCTCGTGGTATTTCCTGCGCTACGCCGACCCGCACAACCCGGACGCTTTCGCCGGGAAGGACGCGCTGCGCTACTGGCTCCCGGTCGACTGGTACAACGGCGGCATGGAGCACACGACGCTCCATCTGCTTTACAGCCGCTTCTGGCATAAATTCCTCTACGACATCGGCGCGGTGCCCACGCCGGAGCCGTACGCCAAGCGCACGAGCCACGGCATGATCCTCGGGGAAAACGGCGAGAAGATGAGCAAGTCGCGCGGGAACGTGGTCAACCCGGACGATATCGTCGCGGAATACGGGGCGGACACGCTGCGGCTTTACGAGATGTTCATCGGCGATTTCGAGAAGGCCGCCCCCTGGAGCATCCACGGCATTCAGGGATGCCGCCGCTTCCTCGAGCGGTACTGGAACCTTCAGAACATCCTGCGCGGCGGGGACGAGATCCGCGCGGAGCTGGAGGTTCCGTTCAACCGGGCCGTCAAAAAGGTCGGGGAGGACGTCGAGAACCTGAAGTTCAACACCGCCATCGCCGCGCTGATGTCGCTGATCAACCGCATTTCCGCGGCCGGCTCCGTCACGCGGGGCGAGCTGAGGATCTTCACCCTGCTGCTGAACCTGTTCGCCCCGCATGTCTGCGAGGAGGTCTGGGCCGCCCAGAAGCTCGGGGAAGGGATGGTCTGCCAGCAGGCGTGGCCCGCGTACGACGAATCGAAGTGCGCCGAAGAGACCGTCGAGCTGGCCGTCCAGATCAACGGGAAGGTGCGCGCCCGCCTGACCGTGCCCGCCGATATTTCCAAAGAGGACGCCCTTGCGGCGGCGAAAGCCGACGAAAAGATCGCCGCCGCCACGGCCGGGAAAAAGCCGGTCCGCGAGATCTACGTCCCCGGCCGGCTCGTCAACCTCGTCGTGCGGTGATCGCTTCATGCAAAGGGCCTCCGGTTCGCCGGAGGCCCTTTGCTCATTTATGCATCATATAGTTGACGAACATCAGCTCATCCTCGGGGTTTTCCACGCTCAGCTCGGCGGTGACGGTCGAATCGCGCGCCGTTTCCAGAAGCTGCCGCACGCCGTACATCTGGCAGAGCTTGCTTTTCAGGTTCAGCTTGTTCCCGCCGTCGGTGAGCAGATAGACGTTGCCCTTCGCGCGGTCGAGCAGCTCGACCAGCTTTTTCACATCCACATGATAGAGTTTCATTTCGCCGTCCTCCCGTTTTTATCCTTGCCGTTCCGGATGCCGGACCAATGAGAATATTATAGCCTTCCCGGCGGCCGATTACAACAAAAAAACGGGAGGGCCAATGCCGACCGGCATTGGCCGCCCCGCCTATTTTCCGAACGCCTGTTTTCCAACGGCCCTTGTTCTGCTGGGATCCGGGGCTGCGGCTATGGCCGCAGCCCTTCCTTTTTGTACTCAGCAGCCGCAGTTGCTGTTGCTGCCGCAGCCGTCGCCGCAGCCGCAGTTGTTGCCGCCGAGTCCGCCGCCGCAGACGACCCAGATAATGAGAAGGATAATGATCCAGGTGCAGCTGTTGCCACCGAAGCCGCAACCGCAAGAATTGTTACACATCAATATTTCCTCCTTTCGGTTTACAGTACATAATATTGCGACGGAACATCTCGTGTTACAAGTTTTCTGCCCGACGGCGCAGAAATCATTTCAAAATTCCGGAAAAGCGTTTCAAACCATGCTATAATAGAAGCAGTGGAAAAGTACGGAGGTTTGACCTATGATATGCCAGTGCTGCGGGGAAAGGCCCGCAACCGCTTTTATCGCGACCGTTTCGGACGGAAAGCTCACGCAGGCCGCGCTGTGCGCGGAGTGTGCGCAGAGGCTGGGGTTCGGAAACTTTTTCGCCGGCCTCGGGTACCGGTTCGGCGGCGTCCTGCAAGAGCTTTTCGACGAGGGCGAGGGGGACCGCCCGGACGAAGTCCGCTGCGAGGACTGCGGCGCTTCCTTCGCTGATATCGTGCGCAGCGGCCGGGTGGGGTGCGCGCAGTGCTACCGGACGTTTTACGGCCGTCTGGCGCCGCTGATCCGCCAGATCCACGGCGGGGGCGTCCACCGCGGCAAGGTGCCGGGCGGTTCCCTGCCGCAGGTGCGCCCGGGCGGCCGCCTGGCCGTGCGGGTGCGCAGGAAAGCGAAACCCTCCGGCGGGGGGACGCCGAGATGAAAAAATGGTACCGGTCCTCCGGGCCGGAGAGCGACGTGTTCCTCGGCTCGGAGGCGGCTTTGTCGCGCAACCTTGACGACACGCCGTTCCCCGGGCGGATGAGCGGGGAGCAGCAGCGGGAGGTGATCCGCCGGGTGCGGGCGGCAGCCGAAAACGAAAACAGCGCGCTGGCCGGCACGCTCCGCTATGTGCCGCTCGACGGGCTGACGGAGGAGGAGGCCGTTTCGCTGGCGGAGCGCCGCCTGGCCGGCGCGGGTTTCATCGCGCAGCGCGGGGGCCGCGGCCTTTTGGTTTCGGAGGACGAATCCCTCTGCGTTTTGATCAACGGGGAGAATCACCTGCTGATCCGCGCCGCGGGGGCGGGCTTTTCCCTGCGGGAGGTTTACGGCCGGGCGGATACGCTCGATTCGATTCTGAGCCGGTCGCTGCCCTTCGCGTTCGACCGGCGCTTCGGCTACCTCACCCGCAATCCCGCCGATCTCGGCACGGGGATGACGGCTTCGCTCACCCTGCATCTGCCGGCGCTGGCGGATTCGGGGGCGGTTCCGCGGATCGCGGCGGGCCTTTCCCGTCTGCGCATGTCCCTGCGGGGGACCGGCTTCCCGGCGAAAAAGCCGCGCGGGGCGGTGTACCGCCTCAGCAACCGGATGACGCTCGGCCTTTCGGAGCAGGAGGCGGTCGCCAATCTGACGGGGATCGCCCGGCAGGTCGCCGAGCAGGAACGCGAGGCGCGGCGGAAGCTCGCAGGAGACATCGCCGTGCAGGACGCCGTCAGCCGGTCGCTGGGGCTGCTGCGCAGCGCGCGCCTTTTGCGGAACGACGAGTTTTTAGAGCTGATTTCGCTGGTTCGGTTTGGAATTGCGACAGGATTCATCCCTGATTTGAGCTATGATGTGATCGACGGACTGATGATCGAGGTCCAGCCGGCGACCCTCACGCTGGCCGCCGGAAGAACCATGACTGCGGAAGAGCGGCGGGCCGTCCGCGCTCAGGTGGTGCGGGAGGCGCTCGGCGCGCGCCGTGAGGGGGATTGACCATGCAGCCGGAAAGCGAAGGGAATACGGACCTTGCCGCGGCGCTGCTCGCCCTGCTGGGGGAGCGCGTCCCGCACGACGAGGATCTGGAGCGGCGGGCGGCCGAGCTGATCCGAGAGGCCGGAAGCCGGGAAAAAGCCTTTCTGAAAGTGACGGAGCTCTGCGGCAGACCGCGCACGCCGCGGCAGTGTTATCTGTGCACGAAGGCGTACAGCCGTCTCGGGGCAAAATACAGCCTGCAGACCATCCGCTGCGCGGAGCGGTACCTCGCCTCCCCCGGCTGGGCGGAGCTGCCGGACGGGGACAAAATGGAAAACGGCATCCGCGTGAACCTCGCCGCGCGCTGCCGGGCGGGCATTCTGATGAATCTGGCCGGAGCCCTCGAAGAAAGCGGCGACCAGCGGAACGCCTATTACAATTATATCGAGGCCTACGGCCTGGAGCCGTACAACGCCATGTGCGCCATCAAGGCCGCAAACGTGCTGGCCCGCCTGGGCCGGATGCAGGAAGCCTACCGGTTCCTTCAGCTCCAGAAGCGCAGCGTCTATTACCGCCCCGTGAAGTACCGGGACGCGCTGGGCCAGGCCCGCAGCAACGACCTGTTCCGGCAGCTGATCGACGCCCATCTGCTCCGGCGGTTCGGCCCGCGGAAGAACCGGTTTAAGTTTCCGTTTAAGAAAAAAGAAGGATAAGAAAAGGCGGCGCTGTTCAAGTCCGGAGAATCTTATTTCCGCACGGTTTTTCAGCAAGACTGCTTTTTTTCGGCGGCCTTGCTGTTTTTTCCGCCCTGCGGGGAGTCCGGAGGAACGTTCCCGTCTGCGCCGGGCGTTTTCGGCCCGCGGCGCAAAAATACAGGATGTGACTTGATTTTTTCGGGTGCAGGCATTAGAATTGTCAGGGGACGGGCGGACCGGACACGATCCGGCCGCGCCTTTTTGGGGAGTTCTTGCAGTTTCGGCCGGGCACGGCGTCCCGCGCGGCGGCGTGCCCGGATACGATCATGATTTTGCGCGCGGAGAAACGGCAGAATTTGGAATGGACAACTTACTGGCGGCGAGGATCCAGAGTAAAATGGCCGGATTCTCGAAAGGACAGCGGCGCATCGCGAAATATATCGAGGAGAACTACGACAAGGTCGCTTTCATGACGGCCTCCAAGCTCGGCGCGACGGTGGGGGTCAGCGAATCGACCGTCGTCCGCTTTGCGACGGAGATCGGCTACACGGGCTACCCGCAGCTCCAGCAGGCCATGCAGGAGATGATCCGCAACAAACTGACTTCCGTCCAGCGCATCGAGGTGACCAACAGCCGCATCGGCAATTCCGACGTGCTCGATTTCATCTTCAACCAGGATATCGACGTGATCCGCCGCACGATGGAGGAAACGTCCCACGAGAACTTCTACCGGGCGGTGGACGCCATCACCTCCTCCCGCAAAATCTACATTCTGGCGGCCCGCAGCGCGCTGGCCCTCGGCACGTTCCTCTCCTATTACTTCAACCAGCTTTTTGAGAACGTCCTGCTGGTTCAGTCCACCAGCGAGGGTGAGATTTTCGAGCAGATGATCCACGTTGACGAGCGCGACGCGGTGATCGGCATCAGCTTCCCGCGCTATTCCCGGAAGATCGCGAAGGCGATGGGTTTCGCCCACAACCGGGGCGCAAAAGTCGTCTCCATTACGGACACGGCGGTTTCCCCGATTGCGGAGAACTCTGATTACGTGCTGCTGGCGCGCAGCGACATCGCCTCCATCGTCGATTCCCTTTGCGCGCCGCTCAGCCTGATCAACGCGCTGATCGTGATGGTGACCATCAAGAAGTCGGGCGAGGTCCGCCAGACGTTCCAGAACCTCGAGCACATCTGGGACGAATACGGCGTTTATGAAAAGGTAGATGATTCCTCCACTTGATGTGGGACGCGCTGGTGATCGGCGGCGGGGCGGCCGGGATGATGGCCGCGGGGACCGCCGCGGAACGGGGGCTGCGGGTCTGCCTGCTCGAAAAGAACGCGGTCCTGGGGAAAAAGCTCCGCATCACGGGCAAGGGCCGGTGCAACGTCACGAACCGCTGCGACGTGCGCACCATGATCGCCTCCGTGCCGAAGAACGGGCGGTTCCTGTTCGGGGCGGCCTCCCGCTTCACGCCGGACGACACCGTCGCCTTTTTTGAGGGGCTGGGCCTGCCGCTCAAGACGGAGCGGGGGAACCGCGTGTTCCCCGTCTCCGACCGTGCGGCGGACGTGGCGGAGGCCCTCGTCGGTTATGTCCGCCGCGGCGGGACGGAGATCGTCCGGGGTGAGGCGGAGCGGCTGATCCTCGAAGACGGGGCCGTCCGCGGCGCCGTCCTACGGGGCGGCGGGAAGATCGCGGCCCGGAACGTGGCCGTCTGCTGCGGCGGGGCGTCCTATCCCGCCACGGGCTCGACGGGCGACGGCTACCGCCTGGCGGAGCAGGCCGGCCACACGGTCACGCCGCTGCGCCCGTCGCTGGTGCCGTTGGTCGCGGAAGGGGACGACTGCCGGGGGATGATGGGCCTTTCCCTGCGCAACGTCGCGGTTTCGGTGCGGGACGCCGTCCTCGGAAAAACGGTCTATGAGGATTTCGGGGAGCTGCTGTTCACGCATTTCGGCCTTTCCGGCCCGGTAATCCTCAGCGCAAGCGCCCACATGAACCATATGGCGCCGGGGCGCTACCGCATCCGGATCGACCTGAAGCCCGCCCTCGGCCCCGAAAAGCTGGACGCCCGCCTTCTGCGGGACCTCGGGGAAAACCGGAACCGGGAGTTCCGCAATTCCCTTTCGGCCCTGCTACCCCGCAAGCTGATCCCGGTGGCGGTGCGCCGCTCCGGCATCCCGCCGGAAACCCGGTGCAACGCCATCACCCGGGAAATGCGCGCCGGCTTCGCCGGGCTGCTCAAATCGTTTGAGGTCGGCGTCGCGGGCTTCCGGCCGATCGAGGAGGCCATCGTGACCTCCGGCGGCGTCGCGACGGAAGAGATCGATCCCCGGACCATGGAGTCCAAGCGTGTAAAAGGGTTGTACTTTGCAGGCG
Organism: Caproicibacter sp.; assembly: GCA_036844765.1. GTDB lineage: Bacteria > Bacillota > Clostridia > Oscillospirales > Acutalibacteraceae > Thermocaproicibacter. Next base: position 73,107 of record DAIUFE010000002.1, read on the forward strand.
AAGGGATCGACGTGGACGCTTACACGGGGGGCTTCAACCTGCAGATCGCGTTCTGCACCGGCCGCGAGGCCGGCAAATCCATCGAAGCGGAGGGAAAGAGCGAATGATTGCGGTCGCCATCGACGGCCCGGCGGGGGCCGGGAAGAGCACCATCGCCCGGCGCGCGGCGCGGCAGCTGGGGTTCCTTTATGTGGATACCGGCGCGCTGTACCGCGCGGTCGGTCTTTTCGCGCTGCGGCGCGGAGCGGACCCCGGCGACGCCGCGGCGGTGCACCCGCTGCTCGAAGAGATCTCGGTCGACCTGACGTACCGGGACGGCGTGCAGCGGGTGCTTCTGTGCGGGGAAGACGTGGAGGACCAGATCCGCTCCCCGCGGGTTTCGATGGCCGCGTCCGGCGTCTCTTCGATTCCGGAAGTGCGCCGGTTCCTGCTCGACACGCAGAGGCGGATCGCCCGTGAGCATTCCGTCGTGATGGACGGGCGGGATATCGGCACGGTGGTCCTGCCCGGCGCACAGGTCAAAATTTTTCTGACTGCCTCGCCGGAGGACCGGGCGCGCCGCCGGTATGAGGAGATGCTGCAGCGGGGGGAGCCGGCCGAGTACGAAGAGGTGCTGCGGGACCTGAAGAAGCGGGACTACAGCGACACGCACCGCGCCGCCGCTCCGCTGGTCCCGGCGGAGGGCGCCGTCCTTCTCGACACGACCGGCAACACGCTGGAACGGTCGGTCTCGGAGGTCGTCGCCGCGATCCGGGAAAAGCTGAAGAGCCCGCGGCCCGGCGCCGGAAACGGAAACCGGGAGAAGCGGATGCCCTTTTACGCCTTCGCGCGCAGCTGCCTGCCGTGGCTGTTCCATACGCTGATGCCCATGCGCGTGCGCAACGCCGGATATCTGCCGGAGACGGGCGCCGTGATCCTCTGCTGCAACCATGCGAGCATGTCGGACCCGCTGCGGCTCGCGTACAGCCAGCGCCGGCAGATCTATTTCATGGCGAAGGCGGAGCTGTTCGAGAACCGCCTCGTCGCCGCCGTGATCGGCGGACTGGGCGCGTTCCCCGTCCGGCGCGGGAAAAGCGACAAGCAGGCGATCGGCGCGGCGGAACGGCACCTGAAGGAGGGGCACGTCCTCGGCGTCTTCATCGAGGGGACGCGCTCGCCGGACGGCAATCTCCTCCGCCCGAAGCCGGGGGCCGTCATGCTCGCCCACGCCTGCGGCGCCCCCATCCTTCCGTGCTGCATCACGGCCAGGGGCGGCGGGGTGCCGAAGCTGTTCCGCCGCTGCCTGGTGACCTATGGGCCGCCGATCCCGCCCGGGGAGCTGGGGATCGAAAAGGGCACGCCGAGCGAGTACCGGGACGCGAGCCGGATGGTGATGGCGCGCATCGAAGCGATCCGGGAAGAAAATCTGCGCGAATGGGGAAAAAAGGACGGCTCCCGATGAAGTCCGGCCTGATTTATCAGATTCTGCTGCGCGTCTTCACACTCCCGGGCCTGCTGTTTTTCTGGACCCGCTACCGCGGGCTCCGGAACATCCCGAAGAGCGGGAAGCTGATCGTCTGCAGCAACCATAAATCCGTTTTCGATCCGTTCCTGCTGGCCGTCCCGTTTCTCCGGCAGATCCGCTATATGGCGAAAAACGAGCTTTTCACCGACCACGGCCGGCTTGCGGGGCGGTTTCTGACTCTGGTGGGCGCCTTCCCCGTCCGCCGGGGCACGGGGGACAGCGCCTCCGTGCGGACGGCCGAGGCGATTCTGGACGCGGGCGGAGTGGTCGGAATCTTCCCGCAGGGCGGCTGCGTGTTCGGCAACGCGCCGTTCCGCCCGAAAGCGGGGGTCGCGCTTCTGGCGGCGCGGACACGCGCGCCGATCCTCCCGGTGTCGATCTACTGCCGGGGGCTGCTGCGGCCGTTCAAGCGCGTGACGGTCCGCTTCGGGAAGGTGATCCCCTGCAAAGACCTGCCGCTGCGGGGGACGTCCGTCGCCGGGATGCGCGCCGGCGCCGCCCTGGTTGCGGAAAAAATCAACGCCATGCTGGGGGAAGGGCATTGAAAGTCGTCGCTGCGAAATCGGCCGGGTTCTGCTTCGGCGTGTGCCGTGCCGTCGAGGGGGTGGACCGCCTGCTCGACGCCGGGGAGCGGGTCTGCACGCTCGGCCCGATCATCCATAATCCCCAGACGCTGGAACGGCTGAAGCGCCGGGGTGTCCGGATCGTCGGGGACCTTTCGGAGGTCCCGCCCGGCGCCGTGCTGGTCATCCGCTCCCACGGCGTGGAGCGCACCGTGTACGACGAGCTGGAGCGGCGCGGTGTCCGGTACTGCGACGCCACCTGCCCGTTCGTGGCGAAAATCCACGCCGTGGTCTCGAAGGCTTCCGAAGAGGGGAAGGCGGTGCTGATCGCGGGTGACGCCGCCCACCCGGAGGTCCGCGGCATCCGGGGGCACTGCGCGGGGGAATGCCACGTTTTCCGCGACGCCGCGCAGCTGCGCGAAATCACGGAGAAATTCCCAGAACTGAAGAGGAAGCCCGTCTGCGTGGTCGCACAGACCACTTTCCGCGTTTCGGAGTGGCAAAATTGTTTGGAAAACATTAAAAGGGTATATACAAACGCCGATATTTTTGATACAATATGTAATGCAACTGCGATGCGCCAGTCGGAGGCGGCGGACCTGTCGCAGCGTTGTGACGCGATGGTGGTTATCGGCGGAAAGCAGAGCTCCAACTCCGCAAGGCTCTTTGAGGTGTGCAGAAAGAACTGCCCTACCTGCTTCATTGAAACCGCGGACGAGCTTCCGCTGCCGGGCCTCAGGCGGTTCGGCTGTGTCGGCGTCACAGCCGGTGCTTCTACACCGGCCAGCATTATAAAGGAGGTACTTGATACCATGTCAGAAATCAACGAGAGTTCTGCCAAGGACGGCGCGCAGGACACGGTCGGGGGTACGGCCGAAAACGCGGCGCAGAAGCCGAAGGAGAAGACCGCCGACGGGAGCTTCGCGCAGATGCTCGAAGAGTCCCTGAAGACGTTAAATACAGACGAGAAGGTTCACGGCGTCGTCGTCGGTGTCACTCCCAGCGAAGTCCTGGTGGATGTCGGAAGAAAACAGGCGGGGTATGTTCCGGCATCTGAACTTTCGGCCGATCCCAACGTCAAGCCGGAGGATGTGGTCAAGGTCGGCGACGAGATGGATCTTCTGATCATG
>DAIUFE010000002.1:76418-119601 GCA_036844765.1 Caproicibacter sp.
CCGCATCATCGAGGTCAACCGCAACCGCAAGCGTGCGGTCGGCTCCATCCGCTCCGTGCTGAAGGACGAGCGGAAAGCCCAGGAGGAGAAATTCTGGGAGACCGCCGAGGTCGGGAAGACCTATACCGGCAAAGTCAAGTCCCTTACCTCCTACGGCGCGTTCGTGGATCTCGGCGGGATCGACGGAATGATCCATATCTCCGAGCTTTCGTGGACGCGCATCAAGCATCCGTCGGAGGTTGTGAACGTCGGGGACACCGTGCAGGTCTATATCAAAGGCCTCGACCGTGAGAAGGACCGCATTTCCCTCGGCTACAAGAAGCCGGAGGACAATCCGTGGGAAATTCTCAAGCGCGATTATCCGGTCGGCAAGGTGCTGGACGTGAAGATCGTCGGGCTGACTTCGTTCGGCGCGTTCGCGCAGGTCCTCCCGGGCATCGACGGCCTGATCCATATCTCCCAGATCGCGGACCACCGGATCGAAAAGCCGCAGGACGTGCTGAAGATCGGGGACGTCGTGAAGGTCAAGATCACGGATATCGATTTCGACCGCCACCGCGTCAGCCTCTCGATCCGGGCGCTTCTGGAAGAAGAACAAGAGCAGACGGAAGACCCCGCCCAGGAATAAGCGGAAGCTTTCCGGTTATGATATTGTAAGCGAAGCACAAAGGAATTTCCGGTTTCTTTGTGCTTTTTTCCTGCACCGCGGCCGTCCGGGACCGGAGGAAAAGTTTTCCTTCAGCCCGGCATTCACACTTTTTTTGCTCCCCGAGTATTATGCAGTAAGGATTTCGGGGGGTGCGGCTATGCGGAGAAGACGGCGCGGCGGGCATGGAAGGGCCGTTCTGGCCCTGATCCTGCTCGCCCTTTTGATTTTCCTGTTCAACCGGCAGATCAAGCCCGTCGTGGAATCCATCACGGCCAACGAGGCGAAGATCAAGTCCGTCAGCATCATCAACGGCGTCGTCCTCGAGGAGCTGGAGCGGGACGGCGTGACCTACGACAGCCTGGTCTCGGTCGGCAGGGGGGAGGACGGCCGCGTCCTCTCCATCACGACCGACATGGTGTCGATGAACCGGCTGAAGTCGAAGATCATCACCGCGATCCAGGACCGCCTGAACCGGGAGCAGCACCAGACGGAAGGAATCCCCCTGGGCACCCTGATCGGAGGGCACCTGTTCCACGGGCGCGGGCCGAGCATCTACCTGGAGCTCACGCTTTCCGGGAACGTGGCGGCCGATTTCACGAGCACGTTCGAATCCGCGGGGATCAACCAGACAAAGCATCAGATCGGCCTGAAAATCCATGCCAGCGTCTATTCCTTCCTGCCGGGATTCGACACCACGACGGACGTCGACACCGATATCGTCGTGGCCGAGACGGTCGTGGTCGGCTCCGTGCCGGAAGTGGTGGCCGACCTGAAATAGTCCGCAAAAAACAGGGGTTGAAAAGCGATGGAACTGGAAGAAGCGAAGAAGCGCGCGGCGGAGCTGGCGGAGCAGATCCGCTACCACAACCGCAAATATTACGAGGAGGACGCGCCGGAGATCGACGACGCCGAGTACGACGCGCTCTACCGGGAGCTGGAGACCCTCGAGGCGCGGTTCCCCGGGCTGGCGACCCCGGATTCCCCAACACAGACGGTCGGCGGCCGCCCGCAGAACCGGTTTGCACCCGTGGTCCACACCGTCCCGATGGAGAGCCTGCACGATTCGTTTTCGGAGCAGGAGCTGGTCGATTTTGACCGCCGGGTCCGCGCCGTCGTGCCGGACCCGGTCTATATCGTCGAGCCGAAGTTCGACGGCCTTTCCGTCTCCGCCGAATACCGCGACGGCGTGCTCGCGCGCGGCTCCACGCGCGGGGACGGCGCCGTGGGCGAAGATATCACCGCCAATATCCGCACCATCCGCGGCCTGCCGCACCGGCTGAAGGAACCCCTGCCGTTTCTCGAGGTGCGCGGCGAAGTGTATATGTCCCACTCGGTGTTCCAAGAGCTTTCCGCCGCGCAGGAGCTGAACGGCGAAAAGCCGTTCAAGAATCCGCGCAACGCGGCCGCCGGTTCCCTGCGGCAAAAGGACGCGAAGATCACCGCCGCCCGCAGGCTGGATATCTTCGTGTTCAACGTTCAGCAGGTGAACGGCGCGGAGCTTCAGTTTCACGACCAGTCGCTCCGATTTCTGAAAAGCCTCGGATTCCCCGTTCCGCCGTTTTTCACGCCGTGCAGAACCATCGGGGAGGCGATCGCGGAGGTCCGGCGCATCGGCGAGCTGCGCGGGACGTTCGATTACTCGATCGACGGCGCCGTCGTCAAAGTCGACTCGTTCGCCCAGCGCCGCCTGCTCGGCAGCACGGCGAAGTTCCCCAAATGGGCGGAGGCGTTCAAATATCCGCCGGAGGAACGGCAGACCCGTCTGCTGGGCGTCGAGGTCAACGTCGGGCGCACCGGCGTGCTGACGCCGACCGGCGTGTTCGAGCCGGTCTCGCTGGCCGGCACGACCGTGAGCCGCGCCACGCTGCACAACGAGGATTTTATCGCGGACAAGGGCATCCGCATCGGGGACACCGTCCTTCTCCGGAAGGCCGGGGAGATCATCCCGGAGGTCGTCCGCGTCGTCTCCCATGCGGAGGACGGCGAGCCGTTCCGCATGCCGCAGACCTGCCCCTCCTGCGGCGCGCCCGTGGCGCGCGAAGAGGGCGAGGCCGCCGTGCGCTGCACCAACCCGGAATGCCCGGCACAGCTCCTGCGGCACCTGATCCATTTCTGCTCGCGCGACGCGATGGACATCGACGGCTTCGGGCCCGCCGTGCTCCAGCAGCTGATCTCGGCCCGTCTGGTCGCGTCGCCGGCCGACCTTTTCGGTCTGACCGTCCCGCAGCTCGCGAAGCTGGAAAGGCTGGGGCAGAAATCCGCCGAGAACCGGGTCGCCGCGCTCGAGAAGGCGAAAAGGAACGACCTTTACAGGCTGATCTACGCGCTCGGAATCCCGCATATCGGCCTGAAAGCCGCAAAGCTGCTCGCCGCCCGCTTCGGCGACATCGACGCGGTCTTCCGCGCCGGCGAGGGGGAGATCGCCTCCATCGACGGCTTCGGGGAGATCATGGCGCAGAGCGTCCGCCGCTTTTTCGACCTGCCGAACACCGCCCATCTGGTGGGACGCCTGCGCGACGCCGGCGTCCGCCTGAAGGCGCTCGCCGCGGCGGAAACCGACGCCCGGTTCGCGGGTAAAACGTTCGTGCTCACGGGGACCCTGCCGACCCTGACGCGGGCGCAGGCGACGGAGATCATCGAGAAGCACGGGGGAAAGGTCAGCGGCGGCGTCTCCCGAAAGACGGACTACGTGCTCGCCGGCGAGGACGCCGGCGGCAAGCTGGAAAAGGCGAACCGGCTCGGGGTCCGGGTGATCTCGGAGGAAGAGTTCAACAACCTGCTGGAAGCGCGCTGACCTTTTTCGCCGCTTCTCCCAAAAACTTCTGCCCGCAAGCCAGACACAGACCGCTCCGTTTTGGGGGCGGCCTTTTTTTGTTCTAACGGCGACTCTTTGTCCATATGTATGTGATAAGAAAGGGGGACAAGGCGATGAACGATCCGAACGGGGAACGGTTCGCTTCCGCCGCGGCCTGCGTCTGCGAGCGGATCCGGCTTCCCCTTCTGAGCCTTCCGGGCGAGGTCCGGCGGAGCGCACAGGAGATCCGGCTCCGCACGGGGCGCCCCGTCTGTGTCTGCTGCCCCGGCGGTGTCTATTTTCTGAAAAAGAGCGGGGGCGTTTCCTGCCTTCCGGAGCCGGACTGCCTGACGGCGTCGAAGACCGACCTCGAGGAAAGCTTCCGCATCCTGTGCGGATATTCCGTTTACAGCCATGAGAACGAGATCAAAAACGGCTATGTGACCATCCGCGGGGGGCACCGCGTCGGCATCTGCGGCACGGCGGTCGTGCAGAACGGCTCCGTCGCGGGCGTGCGGGACGTTTCGTCGCTCGGCGTCCGCGTGGCGCGGGAGGTTCCGGGGGCGGCGGACCGGCTGCTCGGCCTGCTGGGGAACGACGTGAGCGGCGGGCTGCTGATCGCCGGCCCGCCCGCGAGCGGCAAGACCACCGTGCTGCGGGACGTGGCCCGCCAGCTCTCCGACGGGCTGCGGGGGATGCCCCTCAAAGTTGCGGTGGTCGACGAGCGCGGCGAGATCGCCGGTGTTTTCCGGGGGGAGCCGCAGAACGACGTCGGCCGGTGCTGCGACGTGCTGGACGGCTACCCCAAGGCGGAGGGAATCCTGACGGCCGTGCGCTCGCTTTCCCCCCAGGTCGTGATCTGCGACGAGCTGGGCACGCAGGCCGAGACCGAGGCGGTCGGGCAGAGCCTGAACGCGGGCGTCGCCGTCGTGGCCAGCATCCACGCCGGCAGCGTCGGGGAGCTGATCCGGCGGAAGCAGGCCGCGGCGCTGCTGGAAACCGGCGCGTTCCGCCGCGTGGCGATGCTCGGAGGCCACGATACGCCGGGGAAGATCCGTGGAATTTACAAGGCGGGTGATTTGCTTGCTGAAGGCGACGGGGGCGGTTCTGCTGATCGCCGCGGGGTTTCTCGCGGGCTTTCTGGAGTCGTATAGGCTGGCGCTCCGGGTCAGGAGGCTGGAGGCGTTCCTGCGCTTCCTCTCCGCCGCGGAAACCGAGATCCGGTACTCCGCCGTCCCGGTGGCCCTGCTGGCCCAGCGGCACGGGGAAGAACTGCCGTTTCTCTTGCTGTGCGCCGAAAAGTGTGCGGCCGGCGCGGATTGGGGGCTGGCCTGGAAATCCGCCGTTCTGGAGGATGCGGCGCGGGAGGGGTTCTCCAAAAAAGACGTCTCCCTGCTGCTGAATTTCGGCGCCGGGTTCGGGACCAGCGACACGCAGGGCCAGCTTTCGCATTTCAGCCTGTATTCGGAGCTGGCCGCACAGGCGCTGAAGAGCGCGAAGGAAGAGCGCGACAGGAAGTCGAAGCTGTACCGGATGCTCGGGGTATCCGGGGGCGTGGCCGCCGCAATCCTGCTGTGCTGAAGACGGGGGAGCAAAATGAGCGTGGATTTCGTTTTCAAAATCGCCGCGATCGGCATCATCGTGGCCGTGCTGAACCAGCTGCTGATCCGGTCCGGGCGGGAGGAACAGGCCATGATGACCACCCTTGCGGGCCTGATCGTGGTCCTGATGATGATCATCCAGCAGATCGATTCGCTGTTCAAGGCCATTAAGTCGATTTTCGGGCTTTGACGATGGACATCGTTCAAATCGCGGGCATCGCCCTCTGCGCGGCCGTCGTCGCCGCGGCGCTCCGCCGGTATCATCAGGAATACGCAGTGCTCGTCGGCATCGCGGCCGGCGCCGTGATCCTGCTCGGGATCTTTTCGGGCGTCGCGCCCGCCGTGCGGCAGATCGGCACGCTGCTCTCGGCGGCCGGCCTTTCGTCCGAATACGCGGCGGTTCTGCTCAAGACGCTCGGCATCTGCTTTCTGACCCAGTTTTCCGCCGATTCCTGCCGCGACGCCGGGGAGAATTCGCTGGCCTCGCAGGTGGAACTGGCGGGGAAGATCGGCATCGTGATCCTCGCGCTCCCGCTGTTTGAAAAAATCGCACAGATCGCCGTAAAGCTGATAGGTGGTTGAAAGAGTAAGATGAAAAAAACGGCCTGCTTTTTACTGGTCGCGGCGGCGCTTTTCTTCGTCGCGTTCCCCGCCGCCGCGCAAGAGGTCCCGGGCAGCGGGGAGTATTACGAGGAGCAGTACCGGGCGAGCGGGGCGGGCGAGCTGCCGGACAGCCTTCCGCCGGACACGCGCAGGCTTTTGGACGGGCTGGGCGTGGACGGCGCGGACAGCGGAAAGATCCTCTCCGTCACGCCGCAGGGCTATTTTGAAAAGATCGTCGCGATCTTCACCGGGCAGGCCGGGAACCCGCTGCGGGTCTTCGTCTCGGTGACCGCCGTGATCCTGCTGTGCGCCCTGCTGAACGGGATGAAGCTTTCGTTCGGGGAAAAGCCGATGGGCGGCGTGGTCGATATGGTCGGAACACTCTGCGTCTGCACGATCGTGGTCGCGCCCATCGTTTCCTGCATCGCGGACGCCGCCCAGATGCTGACGGCCGCCTCCCGGTTCCTGCTGGCGTGCGTGCCCGTGCTGGCGGCGGTCATGGCGGCGGCGGGGCAGGCGGCCTCGGCGGGGGTGTACCACATGCTGATGGTCGCGGCGGGGAACGCGGTCGCGGCCTTTTCCGCCGACGTCCTCGTCCCCCTGATGAACATCTTCCTCGGCCTTTCCGTCGTCTCTTCCGTTTCGCCGGGCGTTAAGCTCGGCGGGCTGTGCGGCATCCTGAACAAGGCGGTCAAATGGGTCATGGGGCTGGGGATGACGCTGTTCACGGGCCTTGTGACCATGCATTCCCTCGTCGCGTCCTCCGCCGACAGCGCGGGGGCGAAAGCGGCGAAGTTCGTCGTCAGCAGCAGCGTTCCCGTCGTCGGGAACGCCCTGGGCGACGCGTTCAACACTGTGGTCGGCTGCGTCAAAACGCTCAAATCCGGAGTCGGCGCCTTCGGCCTTCTGGCCGGGATCTTCATCTTTCTTCCCGTCCTCGCGGAATGCCTGCTGTGGATGCTGACCCTCGCGGCCTGCTCCGGCATCAGCCAGATTTTCAGTATGGACGCGGTCACTTCCCTTTTGAAGGCGTCGTCGGACGTGGTCTCCACCGTGCTGGCCATCCTGCTGTGCTGCATGATGGTGCTGGTGATTTCCACCGTCGTCATGATGGTGATAGGAGGTGTGACATGAGCGCGATCCGCGAATGGTCGACCGCCATCTGCCTTGCGGCGCTGGTCGCGGCGCTGGCGCAGGGGCTGGTCCCCGGGGGCTCGATGGAGCGGATGGAAAAATTCGTGATTGGCGCGTTCATCGTCTGCGCGCTGATCGCCCCGCTTTCGCGCGCGGTGCCCAGGCTGGCCCTCGCCCTGAACGGCTCCGGCTCCGCCGCCGGGAAGGAAACGTCCTCCCGGCTGGAAAGCACCGTCGACGACCAGATGCGCTCCGCCGCGCGGAAAAGCATCGCCAGCCTGACGGCCTCGGAGCTGGCCCGGATGAATCTCAGGTGCAAAAATGTTCAGGTGGATATGGATACAAACGAGGGCGGCAGCATATCAATTAGTAAAGTGACCGTGACGCTGGACAAAAAGGACGCCGCCCGGTGCCGGGAGGCGCAGGAAGCCCTGACGGCAAAGCTCGGGATCCGGACGGAGGTCGTCGTCGATGGAGGTTGAAAAAAGCGCGCGGCGGGAAACGGGGCCCGGCCTGCTCCAGAAGCTGGCTGAAAACGAAAAAGGGCGGAAAATCGTCATCGCGGCCGGCCTGATCGGGATCGTCCTGATTTTCCTTTCCGGGACCCTGAAGAGCTGCGGCTCGGGCGCCGCCCGGGCGGCCTCCTCGCAGCCGCCCGCCTCGGCGGAGGAATACGAGGACCGGCTGGAGCGGGAGCTGGAGGAGATCCTTTCCCACATCAGCGGGGCCGGGAGCGCCAAGGTGCTGGTCACGCTGGAACAGACGACCGAAAAGGTCTACGCCGAGGATGAGAAAAACGAAAACCGGCAGTCGGAGGAGTCCACCGAAAGCGGAACGGGCAAAAAGGAGACGGACACCAATGGAGAGAGCACCCACACCATTATAAAGAATTCGGACGGTTCGGAGAGCGCGCTGCCGGTCACGGAGATCCAGCCGACCGTCAAGGGGGTCGTCGTCGTGTGCAGCGGCGCGGGCGACCCGAGGGTCCGGCAGGACGTCACGGACGCCGTGACCACGGCGCTCCACATCACTTCCATCCGGGTCTGCGTTGTCCGGGGCGCCTGAGCCGGCGGCAAACGAAAAGGGCCCCGTCCCGGGGTTGCTATAAAATCATCAATTTTAGAGATCGGGAGGAATACGATTATGACGATGGGTAAGCGGCAGCTGGTTCTCGCGGCGTTGGTTGTCGCCCTCGGCGCGGCGGTCACCCTGAATTGGGCTTTTATGGGCAAGGACAGCGATCTTCCGGCCGCGCAGGCCGTTGCGTCCGGGCGCGAACTGGGCGATACGCTGCTGGTCAACGCTTCGGGCGCGGCAATCTCTTCGTCGGGCGCGAAGACGGCCTCCAGCGGCAAGGCGGTTTCCGGCCAGGCGGCTTCCGCCGTCCCGACGGAGGCAAAGGAAACGGAGGACGGCTACTTCGCCCAGGCGAGGCTGGACCGCCAGAAGGCGCGCGACGAAGCGACCGAACTGATCACCAAGCTGCTGAACGACACTAAGGAAAGCGAAGCGGCAAAAGTGGAGGCCACGACCCAGGCGGCCGCCATCACCAAGGCGATCCTCAAGGAGACCGACATCGAGAACCTGATCAAGGCGAAAGGCTACACCGACTGCGTGGTGTGCATCAACGAGGACGAGTGCAGCGTGGTTGTCAAGGCGAAAAGCTCCGCCCAGGACGACGCCGTCGCGATCAAGGATATCGTCTCGGGGCAGTCCGGCTTTCCGTACGACAAAATCAAGATTATCGAGCGCCAGTAGTTGTGTTCACGGGGAAATGTGGTATAATATCCCCGTGGAAGTTTGACAATGCCGGGGCCGACGGCGGAATATTCCGGCGCGCGGGCGCGCATGCCTTTCCCTGCGGGTTCGCCGCCCTGCCCCGCGCAGTTTTGCCGCGGCTTGAAATTTTTCTGCAGACAAGGTCCTCCACATGCGTGGGGGATTTTTTTTGCCGGGTCAGGGAGGAAACATGAACAGAAGAAAATCGCGCGAACAGGCGTTCCGGATGATTTTTGCGCGGAGCCTCAACCACGACGGCACGCAGCAGATCATCGACGCGGCCGAGATGTCGGAGGACGTGCGGATCGAGGAATTCGCCGAGAAGACCGCCTGCGGCGTGGAACGGAACGAGGCGTTGCTGGACGGCGAGATCCGCAAATATATCCGCGGCTGGACGCTGGACAGGCTCTCGAAGGTCTCGCTCGCGCTGCTGCGGATGGCCCTCTACGAGATGAGGTTCGCCGACGATATCCCGGTCAGCGTCTCGATCAACGAGGCCGTCAACCTCGCCAAAAAATACGGCGCGGCGTCCGACGCCCCGTTCGTGAACGGCGTCCTCGGCTCGGCGGCGAAGGAGATCGGTGAGAAGCATGGCTGATATCCTCGGCGTCGACACCAGCAATTACACCACGTCCGCCGCGCTGCTGAGGAACGGTGCGATGGAACAGTCCAAAAAGCCGCTGCCCGTCCGGAGCGGGCGGATCGGCCTGCGGCAGAGCGACGCGCTGTTCCACCATGTCTGCCAGCTGCCGGAGGTGCTGGGCGCGCTGCCGCTTTCCGGCTCGAACATCGCCGCGGCGGGCGTTTCCGACCGTCCCCGCAGCGCGCGAGGCTCCTACATGCCGTGCTTTCTCGCCGGGGTTGCGGCCGCAAGCGCCGCCGCCGACGCGCTCGGCGTTCCCCTGTTCCGCTTTTCGCACCAGATGGGGCATATCGCCGCGGCGCTCTATTCCGCGGGGAAATTGGAGCTGCTCGGCCGCGAGTTCCTCGCGTTCCACGTCTCCGGCGGAACGACCGAGGCCGTCCTCGTCCGGCCGGACCCGGAGGAGGTCCTCCGGGCCGAGCCCGCGGCGCGCTCGCTCGACCTCAAGGCCGGCCAGGCGGTGGACCGGGTCGGGGCGATGCTGGGCCTGCCGTTTCCGGCGGGGCCGGAGCTCGAGAAGCTGGCGCTCCGCTCGGGCGCCCGCTTTGCGGTCAAGCCGGTCCTCCGGGGCGCGGACTGCTCGCTTTCCGGGGTCGAGAACCAGTGCCGAGCGATGAAGGAACGGAGCGCGCCCGGCGAGGACATCGCCGCGTTCTGCCTGCAGTCCATCCTCGCGGCGCTGGACGGCATGGCCGGCGCGCTGCTGAAAAAATTCGGGAATCTGCCGCTGGTGTTCGCGGGCGGCGTCGCGTCCGACGGGTTCCTGCGCCGGGCGCTCCAAAAAAAATACGGCGCGTTTTTCGCGGCGCCGGAATTTTCCGCGGACAATGCGGCGGGCGTCGCGGTCCTCGCCGCCGTCAAGGGGGGGATCGGCCTATGACGGGCGCGCCGGTGCTGCTGACGGTGACCCAGCTCAACACCTATATCAAGTCCCGTTTCGAGGAGGACGAGGCCCTCGCCCAGGTGTTCGTGGCCGGGGAGATCTCCAATTTCACCAACCACTACCGCTCCGGGCACCTCTATTTTTCGCTCAAGGATGAAAAATGCGCCGTGAAGGCCGTGATGTTCGCGCGGTACGCCGGGCGTCTGCGCTTTCTGCCGCAGGACGGCATGCGCGTGATCGCGCGCGGGCGGGTCGGCGTGTACGAGGTTTCCGGCCAGTACCAGCTCTATGTGGAGGACCTGCAGCCGGAGGGCGTGGGGGCGCTGAGCCTCGCGTTCGAGCAGCTCAAGGCGAAGCTGGAGAAAGAGGGCCTCTTCGCCGCCGAGCGCAAAAAGCCGCTGCCCCGGTTTCCCGAGTCCATCGGGGTTGTCACTTCGCCGACCGGCGCGGCTGTGCACGACATCCTCACGATCCTCGCGCGCCGGTTTCCGGCCGCGCGGGTGGTGCTCTGCCCGGTTCTGGTGCAGGGGGAGGGCGCCGCGCCGCAGATCGTGGACGCGCTGGAACGCCTCAACCGGCTGAACTGCGCGGACGTGATCATCCTCGGCCGGGGCGGGGGGTCGGTCGAGGACCTGTGGCCGTTCAACGAGGAGGCGGTCGCGAGGGCGGTCGCCGCCTCGCGGATCCCCGTGATCTCCGCCGTCGGGCACGAGACGGACTTCACCCTCTGCGATTTCGCGGCGGACCTGCGCGCCCCCACGCCCTCGGCGGCCGCCGAGCTCGCCGTGCCCGACCGCGCGGAGCTGGCGGCCGGGCTGGCCGCCCTGCGGGAGCGCCTGCAAAGCGCCGCGCGGGAGCGGCTGGAAAGCGGCAGGATGCGGATCGACGGCCTGACGCGGAGCCGCGCGCTGCAAAGCCCGCTGGAATCCGTCGGGCTGCTGCGGGCGCGTGTTGACCGGCTGTCGGAATCGCTGGCCGCCGCCGCGCGGAGGAAAACGGACGCCGCGAAGGCCGCGCTCGCGCGTTCGGCGGGGAAGCTGGAGGCGCTGAGCCCCCTCGCCGTGCTGGCGCGCGGATACGCCGTGGTCTACGACGGCTCGGGCCGCGCCGTCTCCGGCGCGGCGGCGGTCCGGGAGAAAGAAAAGATTCTGGTCCGCATGCGGGACGGCGGCCTGAACTGCACGGTGGACGGGAAAACGGAGGATGGTCCGAATCTGAAAAAGGCGGGTGCGGGGCAAGATGGAAAAAAACAGGACGTTTGAATCGGCGGCCGCAAGGCTGGAGGAGATCGTGAAGCTGCTGGAGGAAGGGGACCAGCCGCTGGAAAAATCCCTGAAGCTGTTCGAGGAGGGCTCCCGGCTCGCCGCTTTCTGCTATCGGAAGCTTTCCGACGCGGAGCAGAAGATTCAGCAGATTTCGGAGCTGGAGGGGAAAGGCGGAAAGAGCGATGGGCAGAATTGACCCGAAGGAGTACGTCCCCCGCATCGAGGAGGCCCTGCGCCGCTTTGTGCCGGAGGAGAAGGAGCGGATGCAGTCCGGCCTGTTCGAGGCAATGCGGTACAGCCTGCTCGCCGGGGGAAAGCGCATCCGCCCGGTCCTGCTGCTGGAGTTCTGCGGGGTGTGCGGCGGCGACCAGCAGGCGGCGCTGCCGTTTGCCTGCGCGGTGGAGATGATCCACACCTATTCGCTGATCCATGACGACCTGCCCTGCATGGACGACGACGGGCTGCGGCGGGGCAAACCCTCCAGCCACGTGGTGTTCGGAGAGGCGCAGGCCCTTCTCGCCGGGGACGCGCTGCAGGCCGCGGCGTTCGAGACGATGCTTTCGCCGCGGAGCGTCGCCGCCGTGGGGGCGGAGCGCGCCGCCGGGGCGGCCGGCATCCTGGCCGAGGCCGCGGGCGCCCGCGGCATGGCGGGCGGTCAGGCGATCGACCTGCTGTGCGGGGGCAAGTCCGTCTCCGTCGCGGCGCTGCAGGAGATGGATGAATGCAAAACGGGCGCGCTGATCCGCGCGGCCGCGAAGATGGGGTGCGTCCTCGCGGGCGCTTCCCCCCGGCAGGTTGCGGCGGCGGACGGCTACGCGAAGGCGCTCGGCTTCGCATTCCAGATTGAGGACGACCTGCTCGACGTGGAGGGCGACGCCGGCACGCTCGGCAAGCCCGTGGGCAGCGACGCGGACGGAAGCAAGAGCACCTATGTCTCGCTTTTGGGCGCGGCGCGCGCCCGGCGCGCCGTGCGGGAGCTGACCGCGGCAGCCGTCGAGGCCCTCGGCGTCTTCGGGGAAAAGGGCGCCTACCTCGAAGAGCTCGCGCGGCGGCTCGCCGGGCGGAAAAACTGAGCCGCCCAGGGCATTGACAAGTTTGACGGAATATGGTATGCTTTTTAAGCCGCTTATTGCGGGCCAGCAAGCGGGAAACCCGCCCGCCAATAGCGAGATCAGAAAAAAGGCAGGACCTTTGAAGCATGTTTGCAGTGATTGAGACCGGCGGCAAGCAGTACAAAGTCCAGAAGGACGACGTGATCTTTGTGGAAAAGCTTGCGGCCGAAAAAGACGACACGGTCGAGTTTAAGGTGCTCGCGCTCGAGGGCGACGGCGGCCTGAAGCTCGGCTCCCCTTATCTGGAGGGCGCCTCCGTGACGGGGAAAGTTCTGAAGAACGGCAAATCCCCCAAGATCACCGTTCTGACCTATAAGGCCAAGAAGAACGAAAAGCGGAAGATCGGCCACCGGCAGCCCTATACGAAGGTGCAGATCGAATCGGTCAGCGCCGGGGCATGATCCGCGCCGAGTTCTTTTCGCGCGCGGGGGAACCCGCCGGCTTTTGCATCGGCGGCCATTCCGGGGAGGCGGGGAGCGCCGTCGTGTGCGCGGCGGTGTCTTCGGCGGCCTACCTCGCTGCGAACACCGTGACGGACGTGATCGGCGCGAAGGCCGGCGTCTCGGCCGCGGAAGGGCGGATGTCCTGCAGAATCCCGCCGGAAAGCGCGGCGCGGTGCCGCGACATCCTCCTCGGACTGGAAGCGCATCTGAACGGCCTGAAAGATCAATATCCCGGGGAAATCGAAGTCATCCATACGGAGGTGTAGGCAATGTTAAAGATTAACATTCAGCTGTTTGCTCATAAAAAGGGAATGGGCTCCACCCGGAACGGGCGCGATTCCGAATCGAAGCGCCTCGGCGTCAAGCGCGCGGACGGGCAGTTCGTGCTGGCGGGGAACATCCTGGTCAAGCAGCGCGGAACGCATATCCATCCGGGCGAAAACGTGGGCATCGGCTCCGACGATTCCCTGTTCGCCCTGATCGACGGCAGGGTCAAGTTCGAGCACCTGGACCGCGACCGCAAGAAAGTCAGCGTTTACGCCGCGGAGCAGTAACGGGCGCAGGCGCGGAAAAACGAGGGGATCCCGGGTGCTTCCGCCCGGGATTTTTTTCGGCTTTCCGTGCAAAAATAGGGGCGGTAGGCGAAGAGGGGGAGCGGCATGTTCATCGACAGCGCAAAAATCAAAATCAGCGCGGGGAACGGCGGCGACGGCGCAGTCGCGTTCCACCGCGAAAAATACGTGGCCTCCGGCGGACCGGACGGCGGCGACGGCGGCCGCGGCGGGGACGTGATTTTTGAGGTCGACGACAACCTCTCCACTCTTTCCGATTTCCGCTATCACCGGAAATACCAGGCGGAAAACGGCGAAAACGGCAGGGGAAAGCGGTGCAACGGACGCGCCGGCGCGGACCTCGTGATCCGTGTGCCGCGCGGCACGCTCCTGCGCGACGGCCGGACCGGCCGGCTGGTCGCCGATCTTTCGTCCGACGGGCGCACGGTCGTCGCGAAAGGCGGGCGCGGCGGCTGGGGCAACGCCCGCTTTGCGACGCCGACGCGGCAGGCGCCGCGGTTCGCAAAGCCCGGCGCGCGGGGCGAAAGCATGGAGCTTCAGCTCGAGCTCAAGCTGCTGGCCGACGTGGGGCTGGTGGGATACCCGAACGTCGGCAAATCCACGCTGGTCTCCGTGATCAGCGAGGCCAAGCCCCAGATCGCGAATTACCCCTTCACGACGCTGACGCCCGTGCTGGGCGTCGTCCGGCTGGAGGAAGGCCGCTCGTTTGTGGTGGCGGATATCCCCGGCCTGGTGGAGGGCGCGAGCGGCGGCGCGGGGCTGGGGCACCAGTTCCTCCGCCATGTGGAGCGGTGCCGCCTGCTTGTCCATATCGTGGATGTTTCCGGCAGCGAGGGGCGCGACCCCGAAAACGATTTTCGGGTGATCAATTCCGAGCTGAAAAAGTTCAATCCGGAGCTTTCTGCCCGGCCCATGCTGGTCGCCGGCAACAAGTGCGACCTTGCGCCGGAGGGGCGCGTCGCGCAGTTCCGGGCGTTTGTCGAGCGGCAGGGCTACGAGTTTTTCCCCCTGACGGCCGCGATCCGGCAGGGGGTGGACCCGCTGGTGCGGCGGATCGGCAGCCTGCTCGCCACGCTGCCGCCCGTCCGCCGGTTCGAGCCGGAGCCGCTCCCGGGGGGAGCGGACAAAGCGGCCGCCGAGGAGAAGGTTTCCGTCGCCCGCCGGGACGGGAAATTCGTGGTGACGGGGGAGCGCCTCCTGCAGACCCTGCGCCCCATCGACCTGCAGGACCCGGATTCGTTCGGCTACTTTCAGCGCGTGCTGGTCCAGGCCGGCGTGATCGACGCCCTGCGCCGGGCGGGGATCCGGGAGGGCGACACGGTCGAGCTCTACGGCTTCGAGTTCGAGTACCGGGAATAGGGGGCGGGCCTGTGAAAAATCCATGCCTTGAAGATCAGGACCCGCGGCAGCTCGGCCCCCTGACGCTCGCGTTCGTCGGCGACGCGGTGTTCGAGCTGCTGGTGCGCGGCCGCCTCGTCCGGCGGGGCGACCGCCCCGTCTCGGAGCTGCACCGCCTCTCCGTGCGGGAGGTGTGCTGCGGCGCGCAGGCGCGGGCCGCGCAGACGCTTCTGCCCCTGCTGACCGAGGACGAAAAAGAGGTTTTCCGGCGCGGCAGGAACGCGCATCCCGGGCATGTCCCCAAAAACGCGGACAACGCGGAGTATCACGCCGCCACCGGCCTGGAGGCCGTGTTCGGCTACCTGTATCTGCGCGGCGGGCTGGAGCGCCTGCGCGCGCTGTACGGCGCCCTCGGCGGGCAAGCGGTCGGGGAGGGAGGGAATGAAGATGCTGCCGGCCCTCAGGAATAAGGCCCTCGGGCTTTTGAAGGATCTGGTCGCCTACACGGCGGGGTCGGCCCTGATGGCCGTTTCGATCCGGATGTTCACGGCGCCGAACCACATCGCGCCGGGCGGGATCTCCGGCATCAGCACCATGATCAACTACCTTTCGGGCTGGCCCATCGGCATGCTGGCCCTTCTGCTGAATATCCCCCTGTTCGTCTGGGCCGTTCTGGAGATCGGGTACCGCATGGTCCTCAAGACCATCGTCGCGACGGTCATTTCCTCGGCCGCGATCGATCTGCTCGGCCTGGTGGTGCGCCCCTATCAGGGGAACCCCATGCTCGCCGCGATTTTCGGCGGATGTATCGAAGGAATCGGTCTGTCGCTGATCTTCCTGCGCGGCGCGACCACGGGCGGCACCGACCTTGTGGCGCGCCTGCTGGGCCGGAGGGTCCGGTTCGCCTCGATGGGCAAGCTGATGCTCGCCGTGGACTGCGTGATCGTGATCGCCTCCGGCTTCGTGTACCGCAGCATCGAGAGCGCCCTCTACGCCATGATCGCCATCTTCGTTTCCACCAAGCTGATCGACTCGGTCCTTTACGGCACCGACGTGGGAACGGGCAAGGTCCTGTTCATCATCTCGGAGCAGAGCGAGCAGATCGCAAAGCAGATCCTCGGCAGCATGGACCGCGGCGTCACGTTTCTGAGCTCCCGCGGCGCCTACACCGGGCGGGAGGGCAGGGTGCTGCTCTGCGCCGTCCGCCGCTACGAGGTCGCCAGGGTCAAGGATATCGTGCGCTCGATCGACCGCAACGCGTTCCTGATCGTCGGGGACGCGGGCGAGATCACCGGCGAGGGATTCCGAACCGTCCGCGGAGAGGACGCCACGCTTTGGGAGCTGCTCACGAAACGGCGGAAAAAATAAGGACGGACGGCTCCGCACTCGCTGCGGGCCGCCCGCCGGTTTTTGGATCGCCTTACCCCTTGCAGTTGTCGTTCTCGTGAGTATCCGTGGAATCGTTGCACTGGGACGGGCCTTTTCTATTCTGCCTTTCCGAACCGCGTGTGGAGTTGGAACCCTGCCTGTTCTGGTTTGCTTCCTGCTGTGCGGAATTTCCGTTTTTTCTCTGTTTCTCCAAAAGATTCACCCCCTTTGTGCCCTTATTGTTTGTAAGGGAAGGGAACATTATACCAATTTTTTTATGGAGCGGATGGAACCGGACGTTTTCCGCCGGATTTTCCCGAGCGGATGCGCTTTGTTTGGAGCGGACCACCCCCCCGAGAGCGCAGGATCGCCGGCTTGGAAGAGCTTGAAAACGCGGGAAACGAATGTTATAATGAATCACGGATTCTTATAAAATTCACGAAAGAGGGCACTTCCATGCAGGAGATCAGTGTACAGCTCACCAAGCATCCCAAAGAAAAGCCCAAGGATGAAAGCAAGCTCGGCTTCGGCTCCATTTTTTCGGATCACATGTTCGTGATGAACTACGACGAAGGACAGGGCTGGCACAACCCGCGGATCGTCCCGTTCGGCGATTTCGAGATTTCGCCGGCCGCCATGTGCCTGCATTACGGGCAGTCCGTTTTCGAGGGCATGAAGGCGTACCGCGCGGCGGACGGGCGCATCCTGCTGTTCCGTCCCGACCGGAACATGGCGCGCATGAATTCCTCCTGCGACCGCCTGTGCATCCCTCGGATCGATGAAAAATTCGTGGAACAAGCGATCGAGAAGCTGGTCCTGACGGACCGGGAATGGGTCCCGCATGCGGACGGCACCTCGCTGTACCTGCGGCCCTTCATCATCGGCGTCGATCCGCACATCGGCGTGCACCCGGCCAGACATTTGATCCTCTTCGTGATCTGCTCCCCCTCGGGCGCCTATTATCCGGAAGGGCTGAACCCCGTGAAGATTTACGTGGAGACCAACTATGTCCGCGCCGTCCGCGGCGGCATGGGCTTCGCCAAGACCGCCGGCAACTACGCCGCGTCCCTCAAGGCGCAGGACGAGGCCGAAAAGCAGGGCTACACGCAGGTCCTCTGGCTGGACGGCGTGGAGCGCAAGTATGTCGAGGAAGTCGGCACCATGAACGTCTTCTTCCAGCTCGGCGACGAGATCGTGACGCCCGCTCTCCAGGGCTCCATCCTGCCGGGCGTCACGCGCATGTCCGTGCTCGAGCTGCTGCGGTCGTGGGGCATGAAGGTCTCCGAGCGGCGGCTCCCCATCCGGGAGCTGGCGGACGCCGCCCGGCAGGGACTTCTGAAAGAGGCGTTCGGCACCGGCACCGCGGCTGTGATTTCGCCGATCGGCCACCTGAAATGGGGCGACGACGTGATGATCATCAACCGCGGCGAGATCGGCCCGGTCTCGCAGAAGCTGTACGACACGCTGACCGGCATCCAGTGGGGGAAGATCAGGGACCCGTTCGGCTGGACGGTGGAAGTGAAATAAATCCGAATCTTTTCGGCGGCGGAAAACGCCGCCGCTCTTTTGTTTCGGAAAGGAGGCCGGCATGAGGCGCCTGCCGTTTTCCGTCCCGCCGGAATACGACGGGGTGAGGCTGAGGGGGTTCCTGCGCGGCTTCTGCCGCCTTTCCGCTCGGCAGACGGCCAAGCTGAAACGGGTGC
Organism: Caproicibacter sp.; assembly: GCA_036844765.1. Classification (GTDB taxonomy): domain Bacteria; phylum Bacillota; class Clostridia; order Oscillospirales; family Acutalibacteraceae; genus Thermocaproicibacter. The sequence goes on from DAIUFE010000002.1 coordinate 94,306, forward strand.
CCGGCGGCCTGACCCGGAACGGCCTGCCGGTTGCCGCGCCCGACGTCCTGCGGGCCGGGGACCGCGTCGCCCTCGCTTTCCCGGACGACGAAAAGCTCCCCGAGCCGGCGCCGCTGCCGCTCTCCGTCGTCTATGAGGACGGAGACCTGCTGGTCGTGGACAAGCCTTCCGCAATGCCCATGGCTCCTTCGCCGGGGCATGACCGGGACAGCCTGGCCAACGCGGTTGCCTGGCGGGAGGCGGAGCGCGGGGAAGCGTTCGCTTTCCGTCCCGTCTACCGGCTGGACCGCGACACCACGGGCCTCGTCGTCCTGGCCAAGCACGCCTACGCCGCCTCCCGGCTTTCCGGGCGCGTGTCGAAGCTCTATCTCGCCGTCTGCGAAGGGCGCCTGACCGGAAGCGGGGCGATCGACGCCCCCATCGCCCTCAAGCCGGGGCACACCGTCCAGCGCGCCGTCGTTCCGGGCGGCGCGCCCGCCGCGACCCTCTGGCGCTGCCTGCGCGCCGGGAAAACGCACACCCTGCTCGCGCTGCGCCTCAAAACGGGGCGCACCCACCAGATCCGCGTGCACCTCTCCGCCCTCGGCCATCCGCTCGCCGGCGACGACATGTACGGCGGAAGCCGGGCGCTGATCTCCCGTCAGGCGCTCCACTGCGCCGAGGTCCGGCTGCGCCATCCGGTGACGGGGGAGCCGCTCCGCCTGCGCCGCGGGGTGCCCGGCGACATGGCCGCCCTGCTCCGTTCTCTCTTCCTGAGTGAATAAATTTTCATATTTTTTTATAGAATACTTGATTTATGAATAATTATGCGCTATAATACATTCAATTCAAGCGAAAAATGCATAGAGGTTCAGGAAGGGGTAAGTTCCATGAAACATCTGAAAAAACTCGCGGCGCTGGCTCTCGGCGCAGCCGTCGCCGTCTCGATGGCATCCTGCGCGGAAGCGGGTTCGTCCTCCGGGAAAAGCGCCGCCTCCGCGGCGTCCTCCGACGCGGCGTCGGAAGGCGCGCAGAGCGCCGAGACCACCGTCGACAAGATCAAATCCTCCGGGACGCTGGTGATGTCCACCAACGCGGAGTTCGAGCCGTTCGAGTATAAGGACGGCAACGAGATCGTGGGGATCGACGTCGATATCGCCAACGCGATCGCGAAGAAACTGGGCGGCGTGAAGCTGAAGATCAACGACGTCGCTTTCGATTCGCTGACGCTGGAGCTGCAGACCAACAAATGCAACTTTGCCGCCGCCGGGATGAGCATCACGCCGGACAGGCAGAAAAACGTCGATTTCTCGGATCCGTATTTCGACGCGGCCCAGGCCGTCATCGTTAAGAAGGACAGCCCCGTCAAGGCGCCGGCCGATCTGAACGGGAAAAAGGTCGGCGTGCAGCAGGGGACGACGGGCGATACCTACTGCACCGACGAGGACGGCAAAAGCGAGGTCAAGGTCGGCGAGGTCAAACGCTACAACAAGGGCGCGGACGCGATCTCCGACCTGATGAGCGGCAGGATCGACGCCGTCGTGATCGACGATTTCCCGGCTCAGAAATTCGTCTCCAAGAACCCGGATCAGCTCGTCAAGCTGGACGACGCGCTGACGGTGGAGCATTACGCCATCGCCGTCAAAAAGGGCGACAAGGCCATGCTGGACACGGTCAACTCGGTGCTGGCAGAGCTCAAGTCGAGCGGCGAGCTGGACAAGATCATCCAGAATTATAAATCCGCGCTCGAAGGATAAACGATCGCCCGGGACGGGGATTGTCTGCAGGGGAGCGGGGGAGACCCCCGCTGCCCTGCAGCTGCGCCCGGGCGGTCTGATGCGCCGTGTGGAAAGGGGTCGAAGATGGATCCGCTGTCGCTTTTGAACGATCTGGCCCGATGGGTCTGGCAGCTTTTTGCAAGCCTCGGAGACGAGCTTTACCAGTCCCTGGTGGAAAAGAACCGGTATCTGTACATTGTGACCGGGCTGAAGAACACGCTGCTGATCACGGTGTTCGCCGTGCTGATCGGGGTCTTCCTCGGGACGATCGTCGCGCTGGTCAAGGTGGCGCACGCGGAGAACCCGGCCAGGCTGAAGTTTGCGAACGGCCTGTGCAGCCTTTACGTGACGGTCATCCGCGGCACGCCGGTCGTCGTGCAGCTGATGATCATGTATTACATCATTCTCTCTCCGATGAACCTGAGCGAGATTACGGTTGCCGTCCTCGCGTTCGGCGTGAACTCCGGCGCCTATGTGGCGGAGGTCGTCCGCAGCGGGATCCAGTCGGTCGACCGCGGGCAGACGGAAGCGGGACGTTCCCTCGGCCTCAGTGCGAAAACGACGATGGTGAAGATCGTGTTCCCGCAGGCGCTCAAAAACGTCCTGCCGGCCATCGGGAACGAGTTCATCGCCCTGCTGAAGGAGACCTCGGTCGCCGGTTACATCGGCATCCAGGACCTCACGAAGGGCGGGGACATCGTCCGCAGCATCACTTATCTCCGCTTTACGCCCCTGATTTTGACGGCGCTGATCTATCTGGTGATCGTGGTCGCGCTTTCCGCGCTGCTCACCCGCTTTGAAAGGAGGCTGCACCGCAGTGATTACCGTTAAGGATCTGCACAAGAGCTTCCGCACGCTCGGCGGGGACGTGGAGGTCCTGAAAGGGATCGACCAGGAGATCGGGAAAGGGGAGAAGGTCGTCATCGTCGGCCCCTCCGGCTCCGGGAAAAGCACGTTCCTCCGCTGCCTGAACCTTCTGGAGCGGCCCACCGGCGGGGAGGTCTGGTTCGAGGGGAAGCGGATCGACCGGCCGGGATGCGACGTCGACGCGCTCCGCCGCAAAATCGGGATGGTCTTCCAGCACTTCAACCTGTTTCCGCACCTGACCATCCGGCAGAACGTCACGCTGGCGCCCGTCTCGCTGAAGCTGAAGACCCAGCGGCAGGCCGACGAGCAGGCCGAGGCCCTTCTGGGCCGCGTCGGTCTCGCGGACCGGGCGGTCGCCTACCCGGGGCAGCTTTCCGGCGGGCAGAAGCAGCGCGTGGCGATCGTCCGCGCGCTCGCCATGGAGCCGGACGTGATGCTGTTCGACGAGCCGACCAGCGCCCTCGACCCGGAGATGGTGGGCGAGGTGCTCTCCGTGATGAAGGAGCTGGCACAGGAAGGCATGACGATGGTCGTGGTCACGCACGAAATGGCCTTCGCCCGCGAGGCGGCGACCCGCGTGCTGTTCATGGCGGACGGGAAAATCGAGGAGGAGGCCCCTCCGGCGGAATTCTTCGACCATCCGAAAAGTCCGCGCCTGCGGGACTTTCTGTCGAAGGTGCTTTAATCCGGCCCGCGTTTGTGGTAGAATGGGAACACGGCGAAACCGTGTTCCCATTCTATCTGCAAAGGGGTTTTATCCGATGGACAAAATCGCAAGTTTTCGTGTGGACCATACTAAGCTGCTGCCCGGGATCTATCTCTCCCGGGTCGACGGGGACATCGTCACCTACGATATCCGGATGAGAAAACCGAACGTGCCGCCCTATCTTCCCAACGCGGCCCTGCACACCATCGAGCATCTGTTCGCCACGTTCGCCCGCAACTCGGAATATGCGGACCGCGTGATCTATTTCGGGCCGATGGGTTGCCGCACCGGCTTCTATTTTCTGCTCCGGAATGTGGAAAAGGGCGACGCCGTCCGGCTGATCCGGCGCGTGTTCGAGCAGATCGCCGCATACGACGGCCCCATCCCGGGCGCCAGCGAAGCGGAGTGCGGCAACTACCGGGAGCACGACCTCGCGGGCGCCGTCGCGGAGGCGAAGGCGTTCCTGCCGGTCATCCGGGACTGGGACGAAACGAAACTGGGCTATAAAAACTGAAGGCCGGTCCGCTTTTTTTGGAAGAACCTTTCCCGAAGGCTTGCATTGCGGTAACTTTTGTGTTATAACTATAAAGGTTACAAATTTGTAATGACTTCAGCGGGAAAGGGTTGTTCCCATTGGGATTCCGTAAGGGGACGGCGCGGCGCAAGGTTTTGAAGCGCGCCGGCGGCAAGGCGCTGGACGCTTTCTGCCGCTTTTTATATGTGACCGGGATTCAGACCGTCCGCATCGAGAAACGTCTCTGGCGAAGGGCCGTCCGCGTCGGGCGGCCTCTCGTCCAGCTTTTCCGCACCTTTTATTTTGTTCTGGTCGGGAACCGCCTGTTCCGCGTTTACCGCGGGCTGGTTTCGGTCCCCAAAAGTCTTTCCGATACGGGCCGGCGTCTTTCACTGGCGCGCCGGAAGGGCTTTTTTTACGTCTGGGGGGAAATCTTTTCCCTCTTGCGCGGCGGCTGCGCCGTGCTGCGCCGCTTTTTCCTCGCGCTGCTGAAAATCGCCGTGCCGGCCGCGTCCTTCGTGTTCCTGGCGCTCACCGTGCGGTACTGGAACCGCCTGGATTTCGGCCTGTACCTGACGAACGGCGGGCGGCAGATCGCCATGATCCGCGACGAAAGCGTCTATGAGACGGCGGCGGAGATGGTCCGGCAGCGCATGGTGCACGATACGGCCCGACAGGAGGACGGCGTCCGGTTCGCGCCGCGGTTCCGGCTGAGCACGGCGGAAAACTCCAGCTTCACGACGGCGGCCTCGGTCTGCGACCTGCTGATCCGGCAGTCGAACGGGATCATCGAGGAGGCGGGGGGGCTGTATGTGGACGGCGAGCTGGTCGGCGCCGTGAAAAACGCGGCAGACCTGCGTTATATGCTGCAGAACCGCCTGGATTCCGCGCGGGGCGGAGACAGCGGGGCGCAGGCCCGTTTCGTCCAGAACATCCAGATCGTGAGCGGCCTTTTCCCGACCACCTCCATCATCGGCACGGAGGAGATGCAGAAGCGGATCGGCGGCGTTTCCAAGTCCGGGACCGCCTATCTCGTGCGGGAGGGCGACACCGTCACCTCGATCGCCAAAGCGAACCGCACCACCGTCGCGGAGCTGAATAAAATCAACGGGAACACCCTCGGGGATTCCATCCATCCGGGCGATCTGATCACGCTGGAGACCGCCGTGCCGAAGCTCGCCGTGGAGCTGATCAAAACCGTGACGTACGACCAAACGCTCCCTTATTCCACCGTCACGCAGAACGACGACACCCGCTACACCGACTATACCCGCGTGCTGACGCAGGGCTCCGACGGAAAACAGCGCTGCGTCGACCGCGTGCATCTCGTGAACGGAACGGAAACCGCGCGCGAGCCCGTCCGCCGGCAGGTCCTGGTCCAGCCCGTCAATAAGACGGTGGTCGTCGGGACGAAAAAGCGCCCGCAGAACGAAAAGGGCGTTCCGAGCGGCAAGCTGATGTGGCCGGTCCCCTCCCTGCACACGATCACGACGTATTTCACCTGGCGGTGGGGCTCTTTCCATTACGGAATCGATATTTCCGGCGTCGGGGCGTACGGCAGGACGATCGTGGCCGCGGACGGCGGCACGGTCGTCGAGGCCGGCTGGAACGGCGGCGGCTACGGCAACCGCGTGGTGATCTCCCACGGCGGCGGGCTGCAGACGCTTTACGCCCACTGTAGCAGGCTGCTGGTCTCGGCCGGGCAGAAGGTCTCCAAGGGACAGGCCGTCGCGCGCATCGGCAGCACGGGATATTCCACGGGTGCCCACTGCCATTTTGAAGTGATTAAAAACGGAACGAAGGTGAACCCGCTGAAATACGTTTCATAACGCTTTATATTTTAGAATAAAATTGAAAATATTTGTTCAGGCTTCCCATATAAGAATTCCGGGCGGGAAATTGTTGACTTTTACGGGCCCGTGTATTATGATCAGTTAGAGTTCCGCCAAAAGCGGGCGCGGAGACCGTCCGCGCGCCTTTTCCGGCGGCTGTCGTTTTGCCCGGCCGGCGCGGCTTTTATGAGGGCCGCTCCGGCGGAAACCGCGGGAATCGTTTTGCCGGCCGCAGGCGGCGGAGTCCTTTTTGCCTGTATATTTTTGCTGCCGCTTCCCGCGCGGCAAGGCGGATTGAAACCGCTCAAGCTTGTTATAATAGTACTGTTTGAATTTTAAGATTGGAGCGTACCGGATTGGATAAATTCGTGATCAGGGGCGGACGCCGCCTGAGGGGAGAAGTGGCGGTCAGCGGTGCGAAAAACGCCGCGATTGCGATCATTCCCGCGGCGATTCTTTCGGACGGGGTCTGCCGCATTGAAAATGTCCCCGATATCACCGACGTTGCTTCCATTACAAGGATTCTCTACGACCTGGGCGCCGGAGTGCGCAATATCGATTCCTCCACGCTGGAGATCGATCCCCGCCCGATCCGGACGCATGTTGCGACGGAAGACCTGGCCCGCCACATGCGCGGCTCCTACTATCTTCTCGGCGCGCTGCTCGGGCGGTTCCACCACGCCGTCGTGACCATGCCGGGCGGCTGCGACCTCGGCGTCCGGCCGATCGACCAGCACCTCAAGGGGTTCGCCGCGCTCGGCGCGAAGCACCGCCTGGAAAACGGGATGGTGGACGTCCGCGCGGAGCGCCTGACCGGCAACAGTGTGTACCTCGACGTGGTCTCCGTCGGCGCGACGGCCAACATCATCCTCGCCGCCGTGAAGGCGGAGGGCGTCACCGTGATCGAGAACGCCGCGAAGGAGCCGCATATCGTGGACCTCGCGAACTTTCTGAACTCGATGGGGGCGGATATCCGGGGCGCGGGGACCGACGTGATCAAAATCTACGGCGTCCGGCACCTGAGCGGCACGACTTATTCGATCATTCCGGACCCGATCGAGGCCGGGACTTATATGGCGGCGGCGGCCGCCACCTGCGGCGACGTGCTCGTCAAAAACGTGATTCCCAAGCACCTGGAATCCATCTCCGCCAAGCTGGAGGAAATGGGCGTCACCGTCGAGGAGTTCGACGACTCGGTGCGGGTCACGCGCACCGGCAAGCTGAGCAAGTGCAACGTGAAGACGATGCCGCATCCGGGTTTCCCGACCGATATGCAGCCGCAGATCTGCGTGCTGCTCTCCCTGGCGGAGGGAACGAGCATCATCAACGAAAACGTATGGGACAACCGCTTCCGCTATGTGGACGAGCTCAAGCGCATGGGCGCGCAGGTTTCCGTGGACGGCAAGATCGCCGTCGTGGAGGGTGTGGACCATCTGGAGGGCGCGCCGGTCAAGGCGCCGGACCTCCGGGCGGGGGCGGCCCTGGTGATCGCGGGGCTGTGCGCGCGGGGAACGACCCAGATCGAGAACATCGACCAGATCGAGCGCGGCTACGAAAGCATCGACGCGAAGCTCCGCCTTCTGGGCGGCGATATCCGCCGGGTCCCGGTTCCGCCGGCGCGGACGGCGCAGGCGATCTGATCGTTCCGGAACCGGCCGTCCGCCGGTTTTTTCTTTTGGAGGCAAAATGGCGAGATTTTGTCCGCTTTTCAGCGGAAGCAGTGGAAACTGCTATTACATAGGTTCCGCCCGCGAGGGGATCCTGATCGACGCCGGCCGTTCGGCCCGGCAGATCGCGGCGATGCTGAAGCGGTGCGGGATCGAGCCCTCGGCCGTCAAAGCCGTTTTTGTGACCCATGAGCATTCCGACCATATCGCCGGCCTGCGCGTGTTTGCGTCGCGCTTCCGCCTGCCGGTCTACGCCTCCGGCGGAACGCTGGCCGCGCTGGACGGGATGGGCTGCCTGGACCCCGCTTTTCCCAGCCGCGAGATCGGCGGCGGGGTCGAGTGCGCCGGCATGTCCGTGACGCCGTTTCCGATTTCCCACGACAGCGCGGAATGCGTCGGCTACCGGGTCGAGCTGGAGGACGGGCGCACCGTCGCCCTCTCCACGGACCTGGGGTGCCTTTCGGCGGAAACGCGGCGCTCGCTGACCGGGGCGGATCTGGTGGTGCTGGAATCGAACCACGACGTCGGCATGCTGCAGAACGGGCCGTATCCCTATCCGCTCAAGCGGCGCATCCTCTCAAAAACGGGGCACCTTTCCAACACGGACTGCGCCGCGGAGCTGGGGGGCCTGGCGGCCTCCGGCACCACGCGCTTCGTCCTCGCGCACCTGAGCGCCGAAAACAACACGCCCGAGCTCGCCTATCAGACCGCGCTGTGCTCGCTGACCCTCTCCGGCCTGAAGGCGGGAAGGGATTTCGAGCTCTATGTGGCCCCCCGGGAGAATTCCGGGGGGAAGATTCTGATCTTCTGACGCCATGCTGAAAATCCGTCTGATCTGCATCGGCAAACTGAAAGAATCGTACTGGCGCGACGCCTGCTCGGAATACGAAAAGCGGATGCGCCCCTTCTGCCGTTTCTCGGTCTTGGAGCTGCCGGAAACCCGCCTGCCCGCCGCGCCCTCGCCGGCGCAGATTTCCGCCGCGCTGGAGGAGGAGGGCCTCCGCATCCTGAAGGCGGCCGCCGGCTCCGCGCTCGCCGCGCTGTGCGTGGAGGGGACGCCTTTTTCCTCCGAGCGGCTTGCGGGATGGATCGGGGAGAGGGAGCTTCACGGCGCCGGCGCCGTCGCCTTTGCGGTCGGCAGCTCGTACGGCCTGAGCGGAGAAGTCAAGCGCCGGGCGGAGCTGCGGCTTTCGATGTCGCCCATGACCTTCCCGCATCAGCTGGCGCGCGTGATGCTGTGCGAGCAGCTGTACCGGGCCTTCCAGATCCTCGGCCACGGAAAATACCATAAATAGCGGAACGATTCCGCTTGAACGGCGGCTTTTTCGGTGCTATAATTTAGGAAGCTAACTGTTAGGATACTAATCGTAAGCGCGGACGGAAAGGGGTGCTCCGATATGCCGGTGGGGCTTCATCTGGCGCTGGTCAAAACGTATCACGCGCAAAAAAACCGGACGCGGCCGCGGATGGCGAAGATCGGCCTTTCGCCCGGGCAGCCGAAGGTGCTGAACTATCTTTCCCGCCACGACCGCTGCATGCAGAAAGAGATCGCAGAGGCGTCCGATATCGAGCCGGCCACGGTCTCGCAGATTCTGGACCACATGGAGCAGGCGGGGCTGGTCCGGCGCTCCGCGCCCGCCGAGCGGAGGCGGGCGGAATCCGTCTGCCTGACGGAAAAGGGGAGAGAAGCCTATGAAAAATGGAAGCTTCTCTGCACACAGATCGAAGCGGAATCGCTCAAAGGGTTCACGGGAGACGAAACCGAGCGGTTTCTGGATTATCTCGGCCGCATGTACCGGAATCTGACGGGAAAGGAACTGGCGTAGCGATCCGATTATTCTGGGGGAAAACAAGTGCTGAAACGACTGTTTGCTTATTTTCAGAAATACCGCAGGGATCTTTATATCGGCATGGTATGCGTGGTGCTGGAGTCCGTGTTTGAGCTCGTGATCCCGCTCATCATGGCGGATATCATCGACGTCGGCGTCGCGCGCAGGGACACCGGATATATCCTTCAAAGAAGCTTGCTGATGGGGGCCTGCGCCCTCGCTTCGCTTGCCCTCGGCGCGTTTTACGCACGCTATTCCGCCCGCGCGGGGGAGGGGTTCGGCACGGAGCTGCGCGAGGCGGAATACCGGCGGGTGCAGGGGTATTCCTTTTCCAACCTGGACCATTTCAGCACCGCTTCGCTGATCACGCGGCTGACGAGCGACATCACTGTGCTGCAGAACGCCGTCTGCAACGGCCTGCGCCCCATCGTCCGCGGGCCGGCCATGCTCGTGATGGGTCTCACGATGTCCATCGTGATGAGCCCGAAGCTGGCGCTCGTTTTTCTGACGGCCATCCCGATCCTCGCGTCCTGCCTGTTCCTGATCTTAAAAAAACTCGGCCCGCTGTACGCTTCCATGCAGCGGGCGCTCGACCGCGTGAACGCGATCGTGCAGGAAAACCTGATCGCCATCCGCACGGTCAAGTCCTACGTGCGGGAAGAGGGCGAGTGCCGGAAATTCGGCGGCGTGAACGAGAACGTCCGCTCGTCCTCCGAGCGCGCGTTCCACTTTGCCACGCTGAACATGCCGTGTTTTCAGGCGGTCATGTACTCCGTGATCGTCTGCATCCTCTGGTTCGGCGGGAACATGATCCACGCGGGCTCCCTTCAGGTGGGCAAGCTGACCGGCTTCCTGAGCTATGTGCTCCAGATCCTGAACTCCCTGATGATGATCTCCAACGTGTTCCTGATGCTGAGCCGCTCGATGACCTCCGCCGAGCGGATCTTCGAGGTGCTGGACGAGCCGCCCGCCATCGCGGACGGCCCCGGACACGCCTCGGTGGAGCGCGGAGACGTGGATTTCGACCACGTCTATTTCAAATACCGGCCCACGGCGAAGGAATACGTGCTTTCGGATATTTGCCTCCATATCGACGCGGGCAGCACGGTGGGCGTGATCGGCGGCACCGGCTCCGCCAAATCCTCGCTCGTGCAGCTGATCCCGCGGCTGTACGACGTCTCCGGCGGCGTGCTGCGCGTGGACGGCCGGGACGTGCGGGAGTATTCGCTGGAGCACTTGCGCGACGCGGTCGGGGTCGTCCTGCAGAAGAACACCCTGTTTTCGGGGACGATCCTCGAAAACCTGAAATGGGGCAACGGGCGCGCGACCCAAAAAGAGCTGGACTGGGCGTGCGGCGTCGCCTGCGCCGACGAATTCCTCTCCCGCATGCCGCAGGGATATGAGACGGACCTGGGGCAGGGGGGCGTGAACGTCTCCGGCGGCCAGAAACAGCGCCTCTGCATCGCCCGGGCCCTGCTCAAGCGCCCGAAGATCCTGATCCTGGACGATTCCACCAGCGCCGTCGACACCGCCACGGAGGCGCGCATCCGGGACAATCTGAACCGCGAGCTGCGCGGCACGACGAAGATCGTCGTCACGCAGCGGCTGAATTCGATCCGAGGCGCGGACCGGATCGTCGTGATCGAAAACGGCAGAGTCAACGGGATCGGCACGCACGAGCAGCTCCTCGCGCGCAACCCGATCTACCGGGATTTCTACGAACTTCAGGAAAAGGGGGCCGCCGTCTGATGCCGAGGACCATGCGGCACGAAAAGCCGAAAAACATCGGGAACACCCTGCGCTTCCTGGGGCGGTACCTGGGGAAGCACCGGGCGTCCCTCTGGGCGGTCTGTCTCCTCGCCGCCGCGAGCGCGGGCGCCAACGTCTACGGCACCTACCTGCTGAAGCCGGCGATCAACCGGTACATCATCCCGGGCGATCTCTCCGGTCTGACCCGGATGCTGCTGTTCATGGGGGCCGTGTACCTCGCGGGCGTCCTGGCGACCTACGGCTACACCCAGCTGATGGTCCGGGCCGCCCAGCGGATCGTCCGGGACATCCGGGGCGACCTGTTCCGCAAGGTCCAGTCCCTGCCGCTGCGCTTCTTCGACACGAACACCCACGGCGAGGTCATGAGCCGGTTCACGAACGATATCGACACCATTTCCGAGGCCCTCAACAACAGCTTTACCGTGCTGGTCCACAGCCTGGTGATGATCGTCGGGACCTTCGCGGTGCTGATCTTCCTGAGCCCCCTGCTTTCCGCCGTGGTGATGTTCTTCTTCCTGCTCACGTTCCTGTTCGTTCGGCACAGCGCGAAGCAGAGCCACCGCTTCTTCACGTACCAGCAGAACTATCTGGGCGACCTCGACGGCTATATCGAAGAGATGGTGGAAGGCCAGAAGATCGTCCAGATTTTCAACCACCAGAAAAAAGACTTCGAGGAATTCTCGAAGCGGAACAACAGCCTGTTCGAGGTCGCCGCAAGGGCGCTGACCTACTCCGGCCTGCTGATCCCCGTGGTGGTCAGCATCTCCTATTTCAACTACGCGCTTTCCGCGTGCCTGGGCGCCTTTTTCGCCATCGCGGGCAGAATCGACCTCGGCAGCCTTGCCTCCTATCTCGTGTACGTCCGGCAGACGGCCATGCCGATCAACGGGTTCGCCCAGCAGGCCAACTTCATGCTCGCGGCCCTCGCCGGGGCGGAGCGCATCCTCGAGGTCACGGAGATTCCTCCGGAAAAGGACGACGGCACCGTGACACTCGTCCATGTCCGGGAGACGGAGACGGGGGAGCTGGAGGCGACGGACCGGAAAACGGGCCGCTGGGGCTGGCGGGTCCCGGGGCAGGGCGGTGCGGACCGCATCGTGCCCCTGCGCGGCGACGTGCGTTTCCAAAACGTCGTGTTCGGCTACGGGAGCGCGGATCCCGTTCTGAAAGGGATCGATCTCTACGCGAAGCCCGGCCAGAAAATCGCCTTCGTCGGCTCCACCGGCGCGGGGAAAACCACGATCGCGAACCTGATCAACCGGTTCTACGACGTGAATTCCGGCGCGATCACCTACGACGGCATCGACGTCCGCGACATCCGGAAAGACGACCTGCGGCGCTCCGTCGCCGTCGTCCTGCAGGACACGCACCTGTTCACGGGGACGATCGCCGACAATATCCGTTTCGGCAACCCCGACGCGGACCGGTCGCAGATCATCGCGGCCGCGAAGCTCGCGAACGCGGATTCCTTCATCCGGCGCCTGCCGGAGGGCTACGACACCGTCCTCTCGGGGGACGGCGCGAATCTGAGCCAGGGGCAGCGCCAGCTCCTCGCCATCGCGCGCGCGGCGGTCTCCGACCCGCCGGTGCTCATCCTGGACGAAGCGACCAGCTCGGTGGACACCCATACCGAAAAGCTAATCGAAAGCGGCATGGACCGCCTGATGGAGGGCCGGACGGTGTTCGTGATCGCCCACCGCCTTTCGACCGTGCGCAACGCGAAGGCCATCCTCGTCCTCGAGCACGGCGAGGTGATCGAGCGCGGCAGCCACGCGGAGCTGGTGGAGCAGAAGGGCCGGTACTACCGGCTTTTCACCGGCCAGAGCGAGCTGTCCTGAGGCCCCGGAACGTACGAACTCCCGCGCAGAAAAATCTGTGCGGGAGTTTTTTGCGGAGAATTGAATTTTTTTCAGATGCGCGCCACGCCGGATTTGCGCGCCGCTTCGGCGACCGCCTTGGAGACGGCCGAAGCCACGTTCCGGTCCAGCGCGGACGGGATGATGTAGTCGGGCGCCAGCTTGTCGTCCGGGACGAACGCCGCGATGGCGCGGGCCGCCGCGATCTTCATTTCGTCGTTGATGTCGGACGCGCGGACATCCAGCGCGCCGCGGAAAATGCCCGGGAACGCGAGGACGTTGTTGATCTGGTTCGGGAAGTCGCTGCGCCCCGTGCCGACCACCGCCGCCCCGGCTTTGAGCGCCTCGTCCGGCATGATTTCCGGCACCGGGTTTGCCATGGGGAAGAGGATGGGGTCTTTGTTCATGCTTCGGACCATCTCGGGCGTGACGCAGTGCGGCGCCGAGACGCCGATGAACACGTCCGCGCCCTTCAGCACGTCGGCAAGGCTGCCGCGCCTCTTTTCGCGGTTGGTGATCTTCGCCATCTCTTCCTTGACGGGGTTCAGGCCCTCGCGGCCCTCGTAAATGGCGCCGTGCCGGTCGCACATCACGACCTGCTCCAGGCCCATCGCGTTCAGCAGCCGGATGATCGCGATGCCGGCCGCGCCGGCGCCGCTGGTGACCACGCGGATCTCGCCGATCTTTTTGCCCGTCAGCTTCAAAGCGTTCAGCATTGCCGCCAGGGTCACGACGGCGGTGCCGTGCTGGTCGTCGTGGAAGATCGGGATGTCGCAGCACGCTTTCAGCCGCTTTTCGATCTCAAAGCAGCGCGGCGCGGAGATGTCTTCGAGGTTGATCCCGCCGAAGCTCCCGGCGATCAGGCGGACGGTATTCACGATGTCGTCCACGCTGTTGGAGCGGATGCAGAGCGGGATGGCGTCCACGTCGCCGAACGCCTTGAACAGCGCGCATTTGCCTTCCATCACGGGCATGCCGGCCTCAGGGCCGATGTTGCCGAGGCCCAGCACGGCGCTTCCGTCGGTCACCACGGCGACGAGGTTGGCGCGGCGGGTCAGCTCGTAGCTTTTGTTCACGTCCTTCTGGATTTCAAGGCAAGGCTGGGCGACTCCCGGCGTATAGGCCAGGGAAAGGTCGTCGCGGGTGTTCAGAGGCGCGCGGCAGACCACTTCGATCTTGCCCTTCCATTTATAGTGCAGCTTCAGCGATTCCTGGGCATAGTCCATTCCGATGCTTCCCTTCGTTTTTTAATTTACAGGTCCAGATTCGCGATGGTGTCTTTCAGCAGCTCGGCGCTGGCGCGCAGCTTTTCCATTTCGGCCTCTTCCAGCGGGGGCGCGATGCTGTTCACGATGCCGTCGCGGTTCAGAATGAACGGGATGCTCATGCAGAGGTTGTCGAACCCGTATTCCCCGTGCAGCAGACCGGAAAGGGTCATCACGGAATTCGTGTTGCGCAGGATGTTCCGGCAGATCTTGGACGTGGCGACGGCGATGGCGTAATAGGTGGCGCCCTTCAGGCGGATCACTTCGCCACCGGAACGGTGCACGCTTTCCTCCACCTTTTCGTGGTCGATCGCCGTGATCTCGTGGGTCTTGTTCCGCATGTGGTCGAAGAAGACCTGCATCGGGATCCCGCCGATGCTGGTCAGGGACCACGGGACCATCGCGGAATCGCCGTGCTCGCCGAACACGTAGGCGTGCACGTTCTTCGGGTTGACCTTCACGTGGTGGGCGATCTTCTCGCGCAGCCGGCTGGAATCCAGCAGCGTGCCGGAGCCGAACACGTGGTTTTCCGGCAGGCCGCTCAGCTTCAGGAACGCGTAGGTGATGATGTCCACGGGGTTGCTGACGACCACATAGACGGCGTTCGGTGCGTACTTCACGGCCTGCGGGACCACGCTTTTGATGATGTTGACGTTCCTCTGCGCCAGGTCGATCCTGGACTGGCCGGGCTTGCGGGCGCCGCCCACCGTGACGACCACGATGTCGGAGCCCTCAATGTCCGGGTAATCGCCCGCGTAGATGTCGACGGACGGACACAGCGCGGTGCATTGGATGATGTCCATCGCTTCACCCTGCGCTTTGTCGCGGTTGATGTCGACCAGGACCATCTCGGAAGCGTGGCCTTCCAGCGTCAGGGTGTACGCGATGGTCGCCCCCACGTTGCCGGTCCCCAAAATACTGATTTTACTGGCTTTTTTCTTCATTCCGAACCGCCCTCCTGAAGGATGTCACAGCATGTTTTCACCCAGCGCGAAAACCGCGAAAAGACCGGCTTTTGCATGCTGTATGCATACTGATGCATAAGATAATTCCTTTTGCTGACTGGATTTTTTGATAATTCCTGCATATAAATGTTAAGAAATTATCAAGTTACATTATACCCCTGTTTTGCAAAAAAAGATATTGAAAAAGAATAAAGAAGAGGGGCATAATATTTGCCGGATGAAAATAACCCGCAGCCGCTCGCTGAAATTTTGTAAAAATCGTCGAAAGATGCGGAAGCGGCGGGACTTTTTGAAAAAAAGAGGGCTTTTGTCTTGTGTATTTCCACCATTGTGTTATTATTATAACGAAGTCTGCCGGCATCGCCTGACGGACGGCGGCTTTGATCGGCGCGGAGATCTGCCCCGGGTAAAAAGGCGGATGGAGGGACGGTCCGCCGCTCCGCGGGATCAAAGCTGTGTTTTTTCATGGAAAGAATTCCATTATAAGACCCATAACGAATGAAGAACGGTGATGTAATGACAGTCGTTGCTTTTCTGATTCTGTTTCCTTTCTTCGCTGCGATCGTCCTGTCGCAGATGAAAAAGCCGGGGAGGGTCCGGGACGGCTTTGTGTACTCCTGCAGCGCCCTGATTATCGCCGCCGTGGTCTATCTGACGGCCGACGTTCTCACGGCCGGCCGCAGCCGCTCCTACCTGACGGACACGCGGTCGCTGGACCAGGCGATCCTGGCGGGGGAGTTTCTGCTGATGGCGCTGGTGTTCTACTACGGCTTCCGGTTCCGGAAGTACTACGTCGTGCTGCTTTCCGCCGCGCAGACGCTCCCGGTCGCGTGGATGGAGCTTTCGGGGCGCGGCGTCGAGGGTCAGGTCCACCTTTCGGTGGATAACCTCACGGTCACGATGTGCCTGGTGGTGGGCCTTGTGGGGAGCCTGATCTGCATCTACGCGGTCGGCTATCTGAAGGATTACCACGCGCACCACAAGGAATACCGGGACCGCTCTCCGTTCTTCTTCTCAATGCTGTTCGTATTCCTGGGCGCCATGTTCGGGCTGGTTTTTTCCGCAAGCCTGACATGGATGTATTTTTTCTGGGAGATCACGAGCATCTGCTCGTTCCTGCTGATCGGCTACAACGAGTCGAAGATCGCGGTCCGCAATTCGTTCCGCGCGCTGTGGATGAACCTGCTGGGCGGCCTCGGGTTTGCCCTGGCCATCCTGTACTGCACGCTCGTCCTGGGCGTGGCCAATATCCAGGACCTGGTCAACCTCGGCATGGCGGCGGGCGGCAAGGCCGTGCTGGTGCCGGTCACGCTGCTGGCCTTCGCGGCGCTGACCAAGAGCGCCCAGATGCCGTTCTGCGGCTGGCTGCTGGGCGCCATGGTGGCCCCCACGCCGACGAGCGCCCTGCTGCACTCCGCCACGATGGTCAAGGCGGGCGTCTACCTGCTTATCCGCATCTCGCCGCTGCTGTACGGCAGCCTGTCGGGGATTCTGGTGACGAGCATCGGCGGCTTCACTTTTTTTGCGGCCTCGCTGCTCGCCGTGTCGCAGAGCGACGGCAAAAAGGTGCTGGCCTATTCCACGGTTTCCAACCTCGGGCTGATCACCGCCTGCGCGGGCGTCGGCCTTTACGAGGCGGTCTGGGCGGCCATCCTTCTGCTGATGTTCCACGCGGTCTCCAAGTCGCTGATGTTTCTGTCGGTCGGCGCGGTGGAGAACAGCATCGGCAGCCGCAACATCGAGGATATGCACGGACTGATCGTCCGTCTGCCGAAGCTGGCCTTCGTGATGACGGTCGGCATCTTCGGCATGTTCCTCGCGCCGTTCGGAATGCTGATCGCCAAATGGGCCGCGCTCAAGGCTTTTGTGGATTCGAGGAGCGTGCTGCTGATCCTGTTCCTGGTCTTCGGCAGCGGCAGCACGCTGCTGTACTGGGGCAAATGGCTCGGCAAGCTGGTGGCGGTGACCCACCAGTCGGAGCGCCTGCCCGATACCGTCCATAAGGGCGAATGGACCGCCATCGGCACTCTTACGGCGCTGGTCATTTTGCTGTGCGTGCTGTTCCCGGCGCTTTCCGCCGGGCTGGTGCAGCCGCAGCTGGTCCTGATGTTCCATACGCGCCTGACGGCCATCATCAGCGATGCGGACGTCAAGGTCATGATCATGATGCTGTGCATGATCGTCATCCTGCCCCTGGTGATGAGGCTGCTGACCTCCGGCAGCCGGAGCAAGGTGGTCCCGGCATATATGGCCGGCGTCAACGAGGGCGACGACCGCCATTTCGTGGATTCGCGCGGCCGGCCGAAATCCATGTACCTCGCCAACTGGTATATGGAGGACCGGTTCGGTGAAAATAAGATTCTGAAGCCATCCCTCGTGGTCTCCGCGGCGGGGCTGACGGTTCTGATGATCGTGGCGATCGGGGGTGCGCTGTGATGGTGTGGCAGACGGTTCTTCGGATCCTTTTGTTCCTGATCTGCGCCCCGTTCGCCGGCGGGCTGCTGGACGGCCTCGACCGCAAGGCGAGCGCGCGGATGCAGGGCAGGCAGGGCCCGCCGGTGCTGCAGCCTTTCTACGACGTCTGGAAGCTGTTCCATAAGCAGACGATCGTGGTGAACCGGCTGCAGGATTTTCTGGTGGGCGGCTATTTTGCTTTTTCGGTCTTTACGGGCTGCCTGTTCTTTGCGGGCGGCGACCTGCTGCTTTCGTTCTTCGCCCTGACCCTGGCCGAGGTGTTCCTGTTCATGGCGGCCTGCTCCGCCAATTCGCCGTACAGCTCGATGGGCGCGCAGCGCGAGCTGATCCAGATCATGTCCTACGAACCGATGCTGCTGCTTGCGGCGATCGGCCTCTACATGGTTTCGGGCAGCTTCTTCGTGGACGATATGGTCGGCCGCGGCGCTTCGGCCATCGCGCTCCTGCCGGGGGTGTTCTTCGGCGTGGTGTTCGTGTTTGTGATCAAGTTCCGCAAATCGCCGTTCGACATCAGTTCCTCGCACCATGCGCATCAGGAGATGGTCAAGGGCCTTACGACGGAGCTTTCCGGCAGCGAGCTCGGCCTCGTGGAGCTTGCGGGCTGGTATGAGGACGTGCTGCTGCTGGGCTTCCTCGCGCTGTTCGTCCTGAACCGGGGCGTCTGGAGCATCCCCGCGGCGGTGCTGACCTGCCTCGCGTGCTATTTTCTGATCGTTCTGGTCGACAACGTGTTCCCCCGCGTTCGGTGGGATAAAATGCTGGGCTGGGCGTGGGCCGTCACCCTGATCTTCGGCGGCGCGAACGTGCTGATCCTCGCCCTGGTCCGTTGAGAAAGGCGGTGTGCGAGTCATGAGAATGTCAAAATCGCCGTGGGTCCTGCATTACGACGGCTCCAGCTGCAACGGCTGCGATATCGAGGTGCTGGCCAGCATGACCCCGGTTTACGATCTGGAACGTTTCGGCGTTGTGAATACCGGCGACCCCAAGCACGCCGATATCTTTCTGATCACCGGCGGCATCAACGCGCAGAACGCGCCCGTCGTCAAGCAGCTTTACAGCCAGATGCCGGACCCGAAGGTCGTCGTGGCGGTTGGCATCTGCGCCTGCGACGGCGGGGTTTTCAAAGAGTGTTATAATATTCTGGGCGGGGTGGACAAAGTCATTCCCGTCGATCTCTACGTCCCCGGCTGCGCCGTGAAGCCGGAATCCATCATCGACGGCCTGAGGAAGGCCGCCGTGCTGCTGGATGAAAAGGAAAAACGGATGAAGGCCGGAGCCCCGGCCCGGAAGGAGGGATAGCCATGGCGGAGAGCAGCAGTGACGACAGCATGAATCTGGTCGAGATCCGGCCGGAAAGCCTGCTGAATCAGGTGACCGAGCTCAAGGCCCGGGGGTACCGCCTCGTGCAGATTTGTTCGACCACCCTGAAGGACCGCTACGAGCTCACGTATTCGTTCAGCGTCAAATATGACCTTCTGAACCTGCGCTTCACGGTGGCGGAAGGGCAGAAGGTCGAAAGCATCAGTCCTATCTATCCTTCCGCTTATTTCTATGAAAACGAAATTCACGACCTGTTCGGCGTGCCGATCGAGTTCATGACGGTCGATTTCAGGGGCGGCCTGTACCGCACCGCCGTCAAGGCGCCCTACAGACTGAAAAGCGAAGAAGATCAAGAAGGAGGCGGCCCAAAATGAGCACGCGCAGCGTGGTTCCTTTTGGCCCACACCATCCGGTCCTGCCGGAGCCGATCCACCTGGACCTGGTCCTGGAGGATGAAAAGGTCGTGGACGTCGTCCCGTCCATCGGCTTCATTCACCGCGGCCTGGAAAAGCTGGTGGAGAAAAAGGACTTCAACGAATTCGTTTATATTGCGGAGCGCATGTGCGGCATCTGCAGCTTCATGCACGGCATGTCGTACTGCGAGGCTGTGGAGCACATCATGGGGGTGGAGCTGCCGCCGCGCGCCAAATATCTGCGCACCATCTGGAGCGAGCTGTCGCGCATGCACAGCCATCTGCTCTGGCTCGGCCTGCTCGCGGACGCGTTCGGGTTCGAGAGCCTGTTCATGCAGAGCTGGCGCATCCGCGAAAAGATTCTGGATATGTTCGAGGCCTCCACCGGCGGCCGGCTGATCTTCTCCGTCAATAAAATCGGCGGTCAGCGCAAAGATATGGACAACGCCATGCTGCACGGCTTCGTGGAGACGCTGGGCGGCATCGAGACGGAGCTCCGGGAGATCGCCTCGACCTTTCTCGGCAACAGCGCCGTCAACAGCAGGCTGCAGGGCGTGGGCCGCATGACGAAGGAGCAGGCGCAGCTCTATGGGGTGGCCGGGCCGTTCCTGCGCGCGAGCGGCGTCGCCCGCGACACGCGCGAGCTGGGCTACGACGCTTACGGCGACCTCGACTTCGAGCCGATCACGGCCGACGCGGGGGACTGCTACGCGCGCACGCAGGTCCGCATCCGCGAGCTGTTCCAGTCCATTGACCTGATCCGCCAGGCGGTCGCCAAGATCCCGGAGGGCGGGGTCGCCGTCCCGGTCCGGGGCTTCCCGAAAGGGGAGTACATGATGCGCGTCGAGCAGCCGCGCGGCGAGGCGATCTACTACGTGAAGGCGAACGGCACCAAATTTCTGGACCGCTTCCGCGTGAGGACGCCGACCTTCGCGAACGTTCCGGCAATGATCGAGCTGATGAAGGGCTGCCAGCTGACCGAGATCCCGATGCTGGTCCTGACCATCGACCCGTGCGTCAGCTGCATCGAGAGGTGAGAGCATGAGTCTGTTCACTTTTGTAAAAACCGAATTCCGCAACCTGTTCTCCAAGCCCGCCACGCGGCCTTACCCTCAGCAGCCGAAGCAATTCATGGAGCGCACGCGCGGCCATATCGAGAACGACATCGACCTCTGCATCCTCTGCGGCCTGTGCGCCCGCAAATGCCCCACGGGGGCCATCACGGTCAACCGCGCGGAAAAGACGTGGACCATCCGCCGCTTCAGCTGCGTTCAGTGCGGCAGCTGCGTGGAGGGCTGCCCGAAAAAATGCCTTTCCATGCACCAAAGCTACACGCAGCCCGGCCCGGAAAAGACCTCCGAGACTCTGCGGAAGCCCCAGCCGCCCGCGGCGCCGGCCGCCGCCGGGAAAAGCGTTTCCTGATCCGGCATGACTGTTTTTGTGACGGTAACCGGCGTCGTGCAGGGGGTCGGCTACCGTCCTTTCGTCGCCGGAATCGCCCGGGAAGCCCGCGTGGACGGTCTGGTGCGAAACAGCGGCGGCGCGGTGGAGATTTTCGCCTCCGGTCCCGAAGCGGCCGTGGCGGAGTTTCTCCGCCTGCTCCGGGAGCGCCGCCCTCCCGGTGCCGCCGTGCTGGAGCTCTCGTCGCGGGAAGTCCCGGAACGCCGCTTCGGCGGCTTTTCGATCGCCCCGAGCGGCGGGCGGGCGGCGGACGCGGCGGGACCTCCCGTTTTTCCGCCGGATCTGCCCGTCTGCGGCGACTGCCTGCGCGAAATGCTGGACCCCTCGGACCGGCGCTTCGGCTACCCGTTCATCAGCTGCGCTTCCTGCGGGCCGCGGTTCAGTATCCTGGACGCGCTCCCCTACGACCGGGAAAACACGTCGATGCGGGACTTTGCGATGTGCGGCCCCTGCGCGGCGGAATACCGGACAGGCCGGCGCCGCCACGCGCAGACGATCTCCTGCCGCGACTGCGGCCCCCAGCTTTTGTTTGCCGGGGGAGGGGACTCCTGCGAAAGGGAGGACGCCCTGCGCAGAGGAATCGCTCTGATCCGGAGCGGGGCCGTGGTTGCCGTCAAGGGCGTGGGGGGATACCAGTACGTCTGCCTGCCCGGGGACGCCGGGGCGGTGGAGCGCCTGCGCCGGCTGAAGGGGCGCGAGAAGAAGCCGTTCGCCGTGATGTTCCCGGACGAGAAAAGCGTGCGCGCGGCCTGCCGCGTAAGCCCCGAGGAGGAAGCCCTGCTCCGCTCGCCCGCAAGGCCGATCGTTCTGCTTGAAAAAAGTAAAGAGGTATTCTGCCGCGGGGTCTGCGGCGAAAGCCGGTTTCTCGGCGCGTTCCTGCCCTCCATGGGTCTGCACCGGCTGCTGACGGACGCCTGCGGGCCCCTGATCGTCACGAGCGCGAACCGCACGAACGAGCCGATCCTGTTTGAGGACGAGCGCATGGCGGAGCTGGATTCCCCGCTGCTCGGCGGCGTTCTGTACCACACCCGGGCAATCCGCACGCCGCTCGACGATTCCGTCGCGCGCGTGTTCCGCGGAATTCCGCAGGTCCTGCGCCGCAGCCGGGGCTATGTCCCGCTTCCGATCCGGCTCGGCGTCTCTTCTCCCAAGCCGGTCCTGGCGGCGGGCGGCGACCTGAAGAGCTGCTTCTGCCTCCTTTCCGGCGGCCGGGCGTATCTCAGCCAGTATTTCGGAGACTTGGAGAGTTATCGGACGCAGCGCAACTACCGTTCCGCTTTGGAGCGGATGGAGCGCATTTTCGGCATTGCCCCGCAGACCGTTGCCTGCGATCTGCACCCCGGATATTTTTCCTCCGATCTGGCGGAAAAGATCGCCGCCGGTCTTCCGGGCGGTCGGGCCGTGCCGGTCCAGCACCACCACGCGCACGCGGCGTCGGTGATGGCGGAGCACCGGCTGGACGGGTGCATCGGCGTCGTGTTCGACGGCACCGGCTACGGGACGGACGGCACGGTCTGGGGCGGGGAATTCCTGCTCTGCCGCGGCGCCGGCTTCCGGCGCGCGGGCCGTCTGAGCCGCGTGACGCTCTGCGGGGGCGACGCCGCGGCCCGCAACGCCGCCCTGACGGCGGACTGCTACCGCTTCGCGGCGGGCGCGCGGTCGGGCGGCGGCGATTTCCCGCTCGTTTCCGCGGCGCTTTCCAGCCGCGTCGGCACTTTCGAATCCTCGAGCATGGGGCGTCTGTTCGACGCGGCGGCGGCGATCCTCGGGATCCGCGAAAAGAACGGCTACGAGGGCGAGTGCCCCGTCGCGCTGGAAAACGCGGCGGCCGCGGCCCGCGCAGCCGGCCGGGAACCGTATCCGTTCCGGTTCCGCCTGTCGGACGGCGGGGACGGATGTCTTTGCGCCGATCAGGTCGATTTTACGCGGCAGCTTCTGCGCGCCGCCGAAAGCGGGGCGGACCGCGGCGCCGCCGCGCTCGGGTTCCACCGGGCTGCGGCGCGGATGACGGCGGAGATGTGCCGCCGCATCCGCGCCGAGAGCGGCGAAAACCGCGTCGCGCTGAGCGGCGGGGTCTTCGCCAATCTGCTTCTGCTGGGCGATTGCCGCGATCTGCTGGCCGCGGACGGATTCGAGGTCTATTTCAATTCCGCCGTTCCGTGCAACGACGGCGGGATCAGCCTGGGGCAGGCGTGGGTCTGCGCCCGGAAAAATCGGTCGTAGAAAGAGAGGGACGCGCCATGTGCGTGGCTTTACCGGGTAAAGTGATTCAAGTCAACGGAAGAAAGGCGACGGTCGATTTCAGCGGGAACACGCTGGTGGCGGAAGCCGGCCTTGTAAAGGTGAAGCCGGGCGACGACGTCCTGGTCCACGCGGGCTGCATCCTTCAGGTGCTGACCGAAAGCGAGGGAAAGGCGATGCGGGATATTCTCAAAGAGCTGGAGGAGCTATGACGGACATCCGGACCTATCTGAAGAATTATGACGGCCCGGAGCTGCGCCTGATGGAAGTCTGCGGAACGCACACGGCGCAGATTTCCCGCTGCGGCATCGCGCGGATGCTCTCGCCGGCCATCCGGCTGATCTCCGGCCCCGGCTGCCCGGTGTGCGTCACGGTCACATCCTATATCGACCGCCTGGTGGCATTGAGCCTTCAGCCGGACACGACCGTCCTGACGTTCGGGGACCTGCTGCGGGTGCGGGGCAGCCGCAGCAGCCTGAACGACGCCAAGGCGGCCGGGGGCCGCGTGCGGATGCTCTATTCCCCGCTGGACGCACTGCGGGCCGCGGCGGGGGAAAAAGACAAATGTTTTGTGTTTGCGGCGGTGGGGTTCGAGACGACCGCGCCGGTCTATGCCATGCTCCTCGAAGAGGCGGAGGAGGCGGGGCTGGAGAATCTGAAGGTGCTGACCTCGCTGAAGACCATGCCTCCGGTGATCGACTGGATCTGCAAAAACCAGGGCGGCGTCGACGGCTTTCTGGCCCCGGGGCACGTGAGCGTCGTGACCGGCAGCCGGATCTTTGAGCCGCTTTCCCAAAAGTACGGCATCCCGTTCGTAGTGTCCGGCTTTACGGGCGAAGAGATCCTCGCTTCCCTCTACGCCCTCGTCCGCCGGCGAGGGAAGGCGGGCGTCCTCAACCTGTACCCCTCCGCCGTGACGGAAGGCGGGAATGCGGCGGCCCAAAAGGCCGTGGAACGGTATTTTGCCCCGTGTGGTGCTGCGTGGCGCGGCATGGGCGTGATCCCCGGCTCCGGCCTCGCACTGCGCGAAGAATACGCCCGGTTCGACGCGGGCAGCCTCGGCCTGGATGACGACCGCAGCCTGAACCCGGAGTGCCGGTGCGCGCAGGTGCTGACCGGGGTGGTCTCGCCCGCGGAATGCCCGCTGTTCGGCGGTGCCTGCACGCCGCGCACTCCGCAAGGGGCCTGCATGGTCTCGCAGGAGGGAAGCTGCTATAATTATTTCATCGGCGGGAGGGCTGCCCAATGAAGATCACCATGGCGCACGGCTCCGGCGGAAAAGCGACGGCCGAACTGATTTCCGAAATCTTTGAAAAGACGTTCGACGACCCGGTCCTGTCCCAGATGGGGGATTCCGCGGTCGTGCCGGGCGCCGCGAAAATCGCCGTCACGACGGACAGCTTCGTCGTGTCCCCGCTCTTTTTTCCGGGCGGGGACATCGGGCGGCTGTGCGTGTGTGGCACGGTCAACGACCTGCTGATGAGCGGTGCCGAGCCGCGCTACCTCACGTGCGGTTTCATCCTCGAGGAGGGCGCCGAGACCGGCGATCTCCGGAAGATCGCCGCTTCCATGGCCGCGACGGCGGGGGAGGCGGGCGTCCGCATCGTGGCGGGCGACACCAAGGTGGTCGAAGGCTCCGGCGGTCTCTATATCAACACGGCGGGCGTCGGCTTTCTGCGCGGCGGCACGCAGATCGGCCCGGATCGCTGCCGCGAGGGCGACGCGATCCTGCTTTCCGGCAATCTGGGCGATCATCATGCGGCCATCCTCAGCAGGCGGATGGGGATCGAAAACACCATCCGGAGCGACTGCGCTCCCCTCACGGAGATGGTCGGCGGGCTTCTGCGCGGCGGGGTGGAAGTCCACGCCATGCGCGACGTGACGCGCGGCGGCCTCGGCACGGTGCTGAACGAGTTCGCGGAGGCTTCCGGCTGCCGGATGGAGCTGGACGAAGGAAAAATCCCCGTTTCCGCTCAGGTGAAGGGGTTCTGCGGCATTCTCGGCCTGGACCCGCTCTATATGGGGAACGAGGGCAAGATGATCGCCGTGGTGGCGCCGCAGGACGCCCCGGGGGCGCTCGCCTTGATGCGGAAGAGCCGGTACGGCGAAAACGCGTCGGTGATCGGCCGGGTGGGGCCGCGCGGCGAACGTTTGGTGCTGCTCAAGACGACGGTCGGCGGGACGCGCGTCGTCGGCCCGCTGTACGGCGAGGGCCTGCCCCGCATCTGCTGACGGACCATGTGTTTTCCGATCCAAAGGGCTTGACAACGTTCCGCTTCTATGTTAAAATAACCAAGTCACCGCGCGAGAGTGGCGAAATTGGCAGACGCGCAAGATTCAGGTTCTTGTGGATGACTA
>DAIUFE010000003.1:0-99705 GCA_036844765.1 Caproicibacter sp.
GGGGTTCTATGTGAACGGCGAAAAATCTCCGCGCACGATCGGAACGATCGCAAAACTTGGATGAAATCATGAAAAGACGGACCTGACTTGCCGGAATGATTCGGAAAGTCCGGCGGACATGACAAAATGAAGTCCCGGGGACCCACGCCAGAGGTGGATCCCCGGAATTTTTTTTCAGGGCGGCATGCCTGCCGTGCAAACCAGTTCCGAGAGCACAACGGACTCGTTTTTAACAAAAAGTACCTGAAATTAATTATGATATGGAAAATAATAGATTCCAATATAATTTATGATATAATACAACCGGATAATATGTAGTATTTCTACAAATGGATTCCGATGCAGTGCGGATGCCGCGGCTGCTTTTTCTCAGACGAGGGAGGAAGACACATGCTGAATGTCCTTCTGGTAGACGACGACCGGATCGTTCTGGACGGTCTGAAGAAGTTTGTGGACTGGAACGCCATCGGCTTTCAGGTGGCCGGGACTTCGCTGTCCGCGGCGGAGGCGGTCCGGTTCATCGAGGCCAACCTGGTTGACGTGCTGCTGACCGATATCGTGATGACGGGGGCGGATGGCTTCGAGCTGATCCACGACGCCCGGCTGATCAACCCCTATATCAAGGCGGTCGTGCTCAGCAGCTACAGCACCTTCCAGTATGCGAAACAGGCGATCCGTCTCGGGACCTTCGACTACCTGAGCAAGCCCGTGAACCTGGGCGAGCTCAGGGAGATTTTTGTGCGGCTGAAATCGACGCTCGACCGCGAAAACGCGGAGCGCGCGCAGATGATCGAGCTGCAGAAGAAATATGCGAACGAGAAGACGGGTGCGGACCGCGCCGGCGAAAGGGAAGGTGTGGGCCCCGTGGTCGGAAAGGTCCTCCGCTACATCGACGCCCACTACGCGGAGGAAGTCTCGCTGCAGAGGCTGGCGGAGATCGCTTATGTCCACCCCGTTTATCTGAGCCGGCTGTTCAAGGAAAAAATGGGGATGAATTTCATCGATTATCTGACCAAGGTGCGGGTGGAAAACGCCGAGAGGCTGCTGGGCAATCTGGCCCTCCGCATTTATGACGTCAGCGGACTGGTCGGCTACGACAGCCCCAAGCATTTCAGCAAGGTTTTCCGCGAGATCACGGGGCTGACGCCGAAGGAATACCGGGAGAAGCTCCCCGCGCTGAGCGAAGCGGGGCAGGTCTCATGAACGCGGGCCGCCTCCGGGGCGCCGCGCCGTCCCTTTCCGCCCATATCATCCATTTCCTCCGGCGTTTCAGCATCTACCGGCGGCTGTTTTTCCTGTCCCTGATCCTCCTGATTGTCACCAATTCCCTGGTGGGCTTCTTTACCTTTTCGATCAGCGCGCGGGAAATCGACCGGAACATTTCCGGCAGCACGCGGCAGGTGCTGAACGGTCTGGTCGCCACCATCGACGTGAAGCTGGGGCGTTACGAGGCGCTCTCCGCCCAGGTCGGCGCCAGCGGGCAGGTGCGGGAGCTGCTCGTCGACATGCAGAGCCTGCGGCAGGGGAATTTCACGTCCCAAAAATCACAGGCGGAATATGCCCGGTGCAAGAGACAGCTTGAGAATCTGCTGTACCAGTTCGCGCTTTCCAGCGACGTGAGCAATCTGGAGATCCTGGACGACTGCGACGAGTTCACGGAGATCGACTACGACGGGAACGCGAAGGGAGCGAGCCTCAGCGACCCGGAGCAATACCGGCGGTCCGACGAATACCGCCGCGCGGTGGAAGCCAACGGTTCCCGCGTCTGGCGCGATTCCTCCAGGGACATCGGCGTGTTCCAGTATGAGAAATCGAAGGGGTTTTATATCAGCGGGTATCTCACGCTGCTCCAGTCCATCCCCGCCTTCGGCCCGCAGAGCTCGCTGGGCGTCGTGATCATCACCGTGCCGCTTTCGGCCTTTGAGAAAACGGTGGACCTGCGCGACATGTACGACAAGGACGAGGTGGTCTTCCTGGCCGGGAAAAAGGGCACGGCGGCGATCCTGAATTCCACCTATCTGATCGACCGCATGCCGGACGCCGGGACGGTCGGCGAGCTCGCCGCGGAGGGGGGAGGGACGTCGGTGCGGAAGGTCGCCGGCGCCAGCGTCCTGTTCGTGGCCGCGCCGGTGAGCAAGCTGGACATGACCGTGGTCTATATGGTCGGGCAGGATCAGCTCTATAAAAGTATTTTCCAGATACGCAACATCACGATCGCCGTGGCCGTGGCCTGCATTTTGTTCTCGCTTCTGGTTTCGTATTTCGTGACCTCCAGCATTTCCGTGCCGCTCAAAAATCTGGAGCGGACCATGGGGCAGATCGGCCCGAACGGCCTTCAGGCGGAATACCGCGACGACAGGGGGGACGAGATCGGCGTGCTGGGGGAGCAGTTCAACGGGATGCTCGCCCGGATCCGTGATCTGCTGAAGACGCTGGTCGAGGAGGAGACGATCCGCAAAAACGAGCAGATCAAGCGCAAGGACGCGGAGCTGGACGCGCTGCAGATGCAGATCAACCCGCATTTCATGTATAACACGCTGGACCTGATCCGGTGGAACGCCATGTTCGAGGAAAACGGCGAGGGCAAGGTCAGCAAAATGCTGGAGGAATTTTCTAAATTCCTGCGGTTCAACACGGTCCGCGCCGACAAGCTGGTCACGGTGGACGAGGAACTTCGGCACGTGCAGTCCTATGTGGCCGTGCTGCGGTTCAAGGACGGCTTCCATGCCGAGATCACGTCCGAGATGGAGGACGAAGGCATCCTTTCCTGCAGGATCCCGAAGCTGACGTTCCAGCCGATCGTGGAGAACGCCGTCAAGCACGGCATCCGTTCCAGGGGGCAGGATATCCGGATCTCCGTCGCTGCGCGCCGGGAGGGCGCGGACCTCGTGATCCGGATCCGCGACAACGGCGCCGGCATCCCGGAACAGCAGCTCCGCCAAATCAACGACCGCCTGCGCCGGAACGACATGTCGGGCAGCAGCATCGGCCTGAAAAACGTCAACGAGCGGATCCGGCTGCATTTCGGCGAGGGCTACGGCCTCCAGCTGGAAAGCGAAGAGGGCCGCTATACTTCCGTCGTGATCCGCGTGCCCGCGGCGGGAGAACCGCCGGCTCCGGGAAGCGGAAACGACCCGCCCCGGGGCGGTGAAATCCGTTAATTTTGTGACCTTTTTCTTTAGTTAGGTACATTCAACTAAAAACTATTTAGAGTTAAAATAAATATGTACTAAAAATAACAAATCAATTAGGGAGGAAATTGCTTATGAAAAAGATCGTCAGCATCGCTCTCGCGGCGCTTCTGACGGCGTCGATGTTCGGCTGCTCCAACGGCGGCGGAGCGGCATCGTCCGAGGCGCCGGCAGAATCCACGGCGCCCAGCAGCGAGGCGGCGTCGTCCGAGGCCGCGAAGCCGGCCACCATCTCGATCTGGCAGACGCCGAAGGACGTGTCGCAGGCGATCCTCGACCTGCAGGATGGCTTCAAGAAAGCGTATCCGGAGATCACGCTGAACATCATCCAGACGCCGGAGAACGCGGATATCCTTTCCGCCATGGCGGCGGGGAACGCGCCCTCCGTCCTGACGAACGGCTACCCGTCCTTCCAGACCTGCATCTACCAGGGCGTCTATCTGCCGCTGGACGACTATATCGCCCAGACGCCCGATTTCAAGAACTATGAGGAGACGCAGGTGGAGACCTTCGCGCTGAACGGCAAGCATTACGGGATCCCGGGCGGCAAATACGCGCTGGCCCTGCAGTACAACAAGAAGCTGTTCGCGGCGGCCGGCATCGCAGAGCCGCCCAAGACCTGGGACGAGTTCTTCGAGGACTGCCAGAAGCTGACGGTCCCCGAAAAGCAGCAGTACGGCTTTGCGCTGGACGGCGTGCAGTGGGCCGGCTGGCATTTTGAGATCTGGGTCTGGGGCGCCGGCGGCGACGTGACCAAGAAAAACGACGACGGCACGCTGGAACTGACCTTCACGGATCCGGCGGCGATCCAGGCGGCCGAGTTCTACCGGAAGCTCGAAAAGGCGAACGTGATCCAGTCGGACCGCACCATGCAGATCGACGGGCTGGAGCGCGATTTCGGCCAGGGCAAAGCGGCGATGATCGTCGGCAGCCTGGGCGACGCGTCGGGCGTTTCGAAGAACGGCGGCAAGCCGGAGGACATCGGCTTCTTCAACTTCCCCGCCGGCCCGAGCGGAAAGGGTTATAACATCGACGGCGGCGACGGCACGGGCATTGTCTTCACCAAGGACAAGGACGTCGCGGACGCCGCGTGGAAATACATCACGTTCATGAATTCCAAAGACGCGGTGACCAGCGTCTATAAATTCAAGGCCACGCAGGGACCGTGGGTCCCGATCATCTGCCCCCGCACCGATATCGACATGACCCAGTTCGGCGAGGTGGACCCCGAGGTGCAGAAGATCGTGGACGAAGGCGGCAAGCTCGCGAAGCATGAGTTTTACGGCAAAGGCGCGGTCGGGCAGTACCTTGACGACGCGGTCGCGAAGATTTTCGGCGACACGAACGCCGATATCGAAAAGACCCTGAAGGAAGCGGAGGAAAAGGCGCAGCCGGCCGTGGAGGAATTCAACAAGCAGTTCAAAAAGTAAAGAAAGCCGTGCATGTTTATGCGCGGCGGGCGGCGAGGCCGCTTCTTCACGTAAATACATCCGATCCTTGAAATAGAGTGGCAGTCAGGCATGGACCCGAGGGGCATGCTTCCTGCGGCGGATCATCCAGGTTCCGAAAATCGCCGGGTGGCGGCGGATTCCCCTGCGGGCGGCCGTTCAGGCCGCCCGCAGTCGGGCTCGCCGCTTCCGCAGGCCGGAAGGGACGGGAGAGTTCCGTCGGGGAGGAATGTCCCTTATTCGATCATTGGGAGGTATCCGGAGTGGAAAAAACAAAAAAGCAGCAGGCCGCCTATCGGATCCACAGGGCGTTGATTCCCGTCCTGTTTTTGCTGCCGGGGGTCGCGTTCACGCTGATCCTGAAATACTACACGATCGTCAAGGCCGTCCAGCTTTCCTTCTTCAAATACAATATCCAGGACCCGCCGGGGCTGTTCGTCGGGATGAACAACTTCGTCAGCCTTTTTAAGGATTCCGATTACTGGCAGTCGTGGCGGAACACGATCGTCTTCCTGGCGCTGAATCTGCTCCTGACCTTCGTGATCCCGATCATCCAGGCCCTTTTTCTCGAGCAGATCGTCAAGCTCCGCAGCCTGGTCTCGACCATTTACATCCTGCCGGCCGTGATCCCCGGCACCATCAACATCGTGCTCTGGAAATGGATCTGGAACCCCTCCTACGGCGCGGCGAACTACCTGCTGAAGCTGTTCGGCGGCACGCCGCAGGCCTGGCTTTCCGACACCCACTGGGTGAAATTCTGCATCGTCTTCCCGGGCATCCTCGGCGGCGGCATCGGCGTGCTGATGTACCTCGCGGCGATCTACGGCATCTCGGAGGACGTGAAGGAAGCGGCCGAGCTGGACGGCTGCACGGGCTTCAAGCGGATGTTCTATATTACGCTGCCAAACATCCGGTTCCTGATTTTCATCAACCTCGTGATGGCCGTGATCGGCTCGATGCAGATGCTGGACAATATCTTCCAGTACACCAACGGCGGGCCGGCGATGGCCTCGGAATCCGTGGCCCTCTACATCTACCATTGCTATATGAAGAATTTCAACTACGGCCTGGGGAGCGCCGCCTCGCTGACGCTGATGCTGGTCATCGCGCTGCTGACGTTCTTCCAGCTGCGCCTGAACGAGAAGCAGGATTGAGGAGGGAACGGAGAAATGGACAAATCGGAAAAAAGGGCGAAGGTCGTCGCGTACGTCGTCACCTTCATCTTTCTGATCATCTTGCTTTTTCCCCTGTTTTATATCATCAGCCTTTCGGTCCAGGGGGAGAACGCGATCTATAATTATCCGCCGCAGATCGTTCCGCCCGCGGCGGAGAGCATCAGCATCGTGCTGGATTATTCCGGGCAGAAGGACCTGCCGGAGGGAAAGCTCAAGGACACCCTTCTGCGGGATTCCACGCTGGCGATGTATTCCACCATCTACGAGCTGAACAAGGACAATATCGAGGAGATCAAGGTGTACGGCGTCCGGGACGGGAAGACGATCTTCTATTCCCGCGCGCACGGCCTTGAACTGAAGTTTCAGATGCAGTATGATACCTATTACGGGTGCCGGATCCTGCCGGACGTGCTGCTGTACGGCGACCGGTACCTGAAATCCTCGGGCAAGATCGGCTATTCCTTCAGCCCGGACGGCCTCGGCGAAAGCTACCAGGCGGACCGGCTGGGGAAGAACCGCTTCAACGCGGAGATCGGGAACTACCTGAGCAAGGAATTCAAGACGACGGGGACCTTTTTGGGCACCACCCAGCACACCGACAATCTTCTGATGCTGGAAAATTTCAAATACTACTACCAGGTGCCCCAGATCGTCTATAAGGATTTCGAGTCGATCCGGAACTACAGCTTCTTCGCGTTCATGGGCAACACGCTGCTCACGCTGGTGTGGACGATCCTGTGCCAGGTCTTCATCCCCGCGATCACCGCGTATCCGCTCTCGAAGCTGCTCGGCAAGCGGACGGCCAACTATATCCTGCTTTTCTTCCTCGTGACCATGATGATCCCGTTCGTCGTGATCATGGTTCCCCAGCTTCTGCTGATGAAATCGTTCCACATGTTCAACAACTACGCCGGTATGCTGTTCCCGGCCCTGGCGCCGGCCCCGTTCAACATCTACCTCTACAAGGGCTTCTTCGACCGCATCCCGGCCTCCTATTTCGACGCGGCCCGCATCGACGGCGCGAACGAGGCGTACACCTTCTCGAAGATCTGCATGCCGATGTCGAAGCCGATCGTGATCCTGATCACCCTCCAGTCGTTCATCTGGGGCTGGAGCGACTTCTTCTGGTACTATCTGGTGGCGAACAAGCCGAACCTCTGGACGCTGAACGTCGCGATCTACACTTTCTCGCAGATGCCGGACCAGATCAAGCAGAACTTCCTGATGGGCATCTCGCTCGCCACGATCCTGCCGGTTTTGGTCCTGACGGCGGTGTTTTCCAAACAGATCAAGCAGAGCATCATCGGCGCCGGCATCAAGGGATAAAAAGGGCCCGGTCCGGGTCGGCGCCGACGGTCCGTAAAATATATCGGGTATATCGGGGCGGAAATTCCGGTGCGAAAGGGAAATGACATGAGGGAAATCCGGGTTGACCGGTCGGCCGTGAAGGGAAAAAATGAGCGTTTCTGCACCCTGTGCGCGGGCGTCGGCCGCGCGGGGCTTCTTCTGCGGCGGGATCTGCAGGAGCACGTCGCCATGGCGGCGCGGGAGTGCGGGTTCCGATACCTCCGTTTCCACGGCCTGCTGCAGGAGGATCTGGCGATTTACCGCGAGGACGCCGACGGGAATCCCATCTACAGCTGGCAGTATGCGGACGAGGTCTGCGACTTCCTGATGGAGATCGGCGTCCGTCCGTTTCTGGTGTTCGATTTTATGCCGGAGAAGCTCGCGAGCGGCGAAACGACGGTCTTCTGGGAGCGGGCGAATGTGACCCCGCCGAAGGATTATGCGAAGTGGGGCCGCCTGATCCGGGAGGTCGTTCTGCACTTCACGCGGCGGTACGGCCGGGAAGAAGTGAAGCAATGGCTGTTCGAGGTCTGGAACGAGCCGGATAACCCGCCGTTTTTCACGGGAAGCCGCGACGAGTATTTCCGGCTGTATGAGGAAACCGCGCGGGCCGTCAAATCGGTCTGCGCCGATTACCGGGTCGGCGGACCGGCGCTCGCGACGCACAGCGACTGGATCGGGGCGCTGATCGAGTACTGCCGCGGGAGGAAGGTCCCGCTCGATTTTGTCACGGCGCACAGCTACTCGACGAAAGGAGCGCCGGAGCCGCCCGGAGCGGAAAGGGAGCGCCCCCCGAAACAGCCGCCGATTCCGGATTGGACGCC
Source organism: Caproicibacter sp. (assembly GCA_036844765.1). GTDB lineage: Bacteria > Bacillota > Clostridia > Oscillospirales > Acutalibacteraceae > Thermocaproicibacter. The sequence continues at coordinate 7,986 of DAIUFE010000003.1, forward strand.
GGGGCCCTCCTGGCCTCTGGGGAAGGTCGCTTTCGACCCGGAAGGGATCGAGGGCGGCGTCCGGTCTGCGCTGCGGGAGGTAGCTCAATCCTCCATGCCGGGCCTCGGCGTTTATTTTACGGAGTGGGGGCTGACCTGGGATTACTGGGACCCCCTGCGCGACAGTTACCAGGCGGCATCCTTTCTCCTCTCGCGCATCCGCAGGGTGAGCGGCGTCCGGTGCCTTTCCTACTGCGAGATTTCGGATGTGTTCGAGGAGGACGGCCCGCCCACCGGAAACTTCCACGGCGGATTCGGGCTCGTCAACCTCCAGGGGATCCGAAAGCCGGCCTATTTCGCCTACCGGTTCCTGAACGAGCTCGGAGATTGGGAGCTGAAATGCGACGACCCGGACGCTTTCGCCTGTCGCACGGGCAAAGACGTGCAGGTTCTGTTCTGGAACGGCGCCGTCCGGCAGGACCGGGAAGACAAGCTCTATTACTGCAAAGATACGCCGCCGCTGCCGGCCGGGAAGGTATCCGTGACGGTCGGCGGCTTGGTTCCGGGAGCTTACCGGCTCTCGGTTTACGGCGTGGGATACCGGCGGAACGACGCGTATACGCGCTATCTCGGCATGGAAGAGCCCGCGGGCAGCCTCAGCCGCGAGCAGGTGAAGGAACTGAAAACCGAGGCCGGCGGCGCGCCGCTCCGGCAGAAAGACGTCGCGGTGGACGGCTCCGGCAGCTTCCAGATTGAAATTGAACTGCGTGAAAACGACATCTTTCTAATAAAGCTGGAGGCCGTCTGATCTTAATAAAGAAAGGCTGGAATCCCATGAAACGATTGACTGAAAAATTCGTTAAACTGAAAACCGCCGTCGGCGGGAACCGCGAGACCTACGGTTATGAGGATACGATCGGCGTGCCGAAGGAAGAGCAGGCCAATATCACGGGGCCGAGCCGCGCCAACGTCCGCATCCTGAGCGAGCTGGAATTCGCGCTGAAGCTGTCGCAGGCGGAGCGGGGCCGCTACGATCCGGAGCTGGAAGCGGCGCTGGACGGCCTGCTTTCCTGCATCGGGGAAGAAGGGGTCCTGACCGACCGGGCGTGCGGAAAGGCCGAGGAAATCCTGTCCCCCCTGGAACGGCCGGCGAAGGAATACAGCCTGATCCTCGCCGCGCACGCGCACATGGACATGAACTGGATGTGGGGATACCACGAGACGGTGGCGGTCGTCCTCGCCACCTTCCGCTCCATTCTCGGCATCATGGAGCAGTATCCGCAGTTCCGCTTCTCCCAGTCGCAGGCGAGCGTGTACCGGATCGTGGAGGAGCAGGACCCGGAGCTGATGGAGCGCATCAAGCGGAGGATCGCGGAAGGGCGCTGGGAGGTCACCGCGACGTCGTGGGTGGAGACCGACCAGAACATGCCCAACACGGAATCCTTGCTGCGGCAGATCCAGTACGCGCGGGAATACCTGGCCTCCGTATGGGGAGCCGAGCATTTCGACGTCGACTTTTCGCCGGATACGTTCGGGCACGGCGTCCATATGCCGGAGATCGACCGCTTCGGCGGGGTGAAATATCTGTATCATTGCCGCGGCCTGGGCGGCGAAACGGTGCTTTACCGCTACCGCGCGCCGTCCGGCCGCGAGCTGCTCGCCTACCGCGAGCCGTATTGGTACAACGGCTTTGTCACGCCGCGCATGGCGGCCGGGATCGTCGAGCTTTCCCGCCGGTGCGCGGGCCTGAAGACGGGGCTGATCGTGTACGGCGTCGGCGACCACGGCGGCGGGCCGACCCGGCGCGACGTGGAGCGCGCCCTGGAAATGATGTCCTGGAAGATCTACCCGAAGATCCGCTTCGGGACGTTCCGCGAGTTTTTCCTGGAGGCGGAGTCGGTCCGGGACCAACTTCCGGTCGTGGAGCACGAGCTGAATTTCTTCGCGCCGGGCTGCTATACGACGCAGAGCCGGATCAAGCGCGGCAACAGGCGCCTGGAGGCGAAGCTGCGGGATACCGAGAGCCTGACCGCCCTGGCGGGGGAGGCCGCGGGCTTTTCCCCGGCGCCCGGGCCGCTCCGCCGCGCGTGGCAGAACGTCCTTTTCACGCATTTCCACGATATCCTGACGGGCTCCTGCGTGCAGGATTCGAGGGAATACGCGATGAGCCTGTATCAGACGGCCGCGGCCACGGCGGATACCCGGGCGCAGAACGCCATGCGCGCGATCGGGGAGCAGATCGACACCTCCTCCGTTCCCGCCGACGCCGATTCCTACCATACGCGGTCCGCAGGCGCCGGAGCGGGGTACGGCACCGAAGATTTCGCGGGCGTTCCGAGCCCCGAGCGCGGATCGGGAAAAACGCGCGTCTTCCATATTTTCAACACGCTCCCCGTGCGGCGCAGCGAAGTGGTCCCCCTGACGGTCTGGGACTGGCCGGGCGACCTGCGCTGCGTCCGGGTGGAGGACTGCCGGCATAACCCGGTGGAGACCCAGCTGCTGGACGCCTCTCAACAGCAATATTGGGACCACCGGTATTTCCGCATCCTGGTCGACGTGACCGTCCCGGCTTTGGGATATACGACGCTGGTGCTCACGCAGGACACGCCGGAAAGCGATCCGACGTATTTCCGCGACTTCGACCGGCTTTCCGATTTTTACGACGATCCCGTTCTGCAGAACGACAGAATCCGGGTCGCTTTTGACGCGGAAACGGGGCGCATCCGCTCCCTGCGCGGCGCGGCGGACGGCCGGGAGCTGCTGGCCGGCGGCGAGACGGCGGGGCTGTCCTATATCGAAACGGAGGCCGCGACGTCCAACGCCTGGAATATCGGGCGCAGCGTGAGGGAAATCCCGGTCGATCGGTGCGTGAAGCTTGAAAAGATCGCTTCCGGGCCGCTGCGGGAAAGCGTCCGGGCGACCTATCTCGTGGCGGGGTCCAGCGTTGAGGCGACCCACACGCTGGACCGGCACGCCGCGGCGCTCCGCACCGACCTGCGGATCGACTGGCGGGAAATCGGAAAAGAGACCGTGCCCGTGCTGACGTACCGGGTCCCGACGGCCTATGCGGCAGATTCTTACCTTTACGACGTCCCCGGCGGAGCGATCCGCAGGAAGCCGCTGAACAACGACGTGCCGGCGCTTCAGTACGGCCTGGCGGAGAGCGGTTCCGGAGAGGGCCTGATCGTGGTCAGCGACAGCAAATACGGCTTCCGGGGGACGGGGAAGGCGCTCAGCCTCACCCTGCTCAACAGCTCGACCGCCCCCGATCCCTATCCCGAGGTCGGGGTCCACACCGTCGCTGTTTGGACGGGCTTTGCCGCGGAAAACGAAAAAGCGGCCGAAGATATGGCGGACGCGCTCAATCATCCGCTGATCTACCAGTCGTCGTTCCCGCACGCCGGAAAGCTGCCGATGGAAAACGGCCTGCTCGCTTTCGATTCGGACCACGCCGTGCTCTCGGCCGTGCTCCGCGGCGGGGACGGCGGCCTGGCAGTCCGGTTTTACGAAGTGGGAGGCGCAAAAGGGAAAGTCTCGCTGAAATTCGGCAAACCGGTCGCCCGCGCCGAAGCGGTCGATCTGTTCGGGCAGCCGACCGGGTCGCGGGTCGCGGTGCGGGACTGCGCCGTGGAGTGCACGGCGGAACCTTACTCCATCTGTGAGCTGAAAATCCGGTTCCGCTGAAGCGGCCTTTGCCGTACGAACCTGCGAGGGGCGGGGGAGAAAGCGGCGCGGCAGAAGGAAAAGCCTTTGTCCCGGTCAAACGGCCGGGGCAAAGGCTTTTTGCCGGCTGCGAAGGGCTCAGACGGAGAAGCCGAAATAGCGCACCGCGTTGTAATAGGAGATGTCCTGCACCAGTTTTTTGAGGGCCGCCGGGTCGTCCGGATACTCGCCGTTCTCCACCCATCCGCCGATCAGGTTGCAGAGGATGCGGCGGAAATACTCGTGCCGGGGATAGGAGGTGAAGCTGCGGGAATCCGTGAGCATGCCGACGAAATTCCCCAGCAGCGAAAGGCTCGCGAGGCGGGTCATCTGGTCGACGATGCCGTCCCTGGTGTCGTTGAACCACCACGCCGCGCCGTGCTGGAGCTTTCCGGCGGCCCCGGTGCCCTGGAAGCAGCCGATCACGGAATCGAGGTAGAGGTTGTCGTTGGGGTTCAGGGAGTAGAGGATGGTCTTCGGCAGCCGGGATTCCCGGAACAGGGAGTCCAGGAACCGGGTCAGGCCCTTTTTCCCCGTCGGGGGGGCGATGCAGTCGAAGCCGGTGTCCGGCCCGAGCTTTTTGTACATGGCGGTGTTCACGTTCCGGTCCGCCCCGAAGTGCAGCTGCATCACCCAGCCGCGTTCGGCGTATTCCCCGGCGAGGAAGGAAAGCACCGCGTACCGGTACTCGTCGATCTTTTCCGGAGAAAGGGGCGCTTTCTCCAGAGCGGACCGCAGCACCGAGTCCACCTCCGCGCGCGGGGCCGGGGCGCAGACGACTTCGTCCAGCCCGTGGTCGGAGGCCCGGCAGCCCATGCTCTCAAAGAAATCCAGCCGTTTCTTCAGCGCCTCGCAGAGACCGGCGAACGTGCCGACCGCGACACCGGAGACTTCGCACAGCTTTCGGACGTAGGCGGGGAACGCGTCCGCCGCGGGGTTCAGGATTTTGTCGGGGCGCCAGGCGGGCAGGACCTTCACGGCGCAGGAAGGGTCCTCCCGGATCCGTTGGTGGGCGTCCAGGGGATCGACGGGATCGTCCGTCGTGCAGATCAGCCGGACGTCGGACCGCTTCAGGATACCGCGCACGCTCAGCGCGTCCGTTTTGAGCTTTTCGTTGCAGAGGTTCCAGACCTCCTCGGCCGTGCCGCCGTTCAGGACGCCGGAGTAGCCGAAATAGGTCCTCAGCTCCAGGTGGGTCCAGTGGTACAGCGGGTTGCCGACGGCTTTGGGCAGGGCCTCCGCGTACGCCTGAAATTTTTCGCGGTCGGAGCCGTCGCCGGTGATGTATTTCTCCTCGACGCCGTTGGAGCGCATCAGCTTCCACTTGTAGTGGTCCCCGCCCAGCCAGAGCTGCGCGATGTTGTCGAACTTCCGGTTCCGGGCGATCTCGCCGGGGTCGATGTGGCAGTGGTAGTCCACGATCGGCAGGGGCTCCGCATAGCGGTGGAACAGCTCCTTCGCAGTTTCGCTGGAAAGCAGGAAGTCCCTGTCCATGAATTCCTTCATCCCGATTCCTCCATCCAAAATCAGTCTGCGCCGTTTTGAAAGATGCGGCTTTCATCAGCAGTTTACCACCGATCCCGGGCGGAATCAACCGCCGCCGAAGGGCCCGCCCGGTCGAAAATCCGCGGAAAACGTGCGGAGAAGAGGAAATCTATGCTATAATAAAAAACGGAATTGCCGCCGCACGGGCGCGGCCTGCAAAGGAATGATGAGAAAATGACCTCGCTGGAAAGCACCGCGGTCGGGCTTCTGATCCCGTTCGCGGGGACGACTCTCGGAGCCGCCTGTATCTTTTTCATGAGAAGATCGATCAACCAGAAGCTGCAGAACGCGCTTTCCGGGTTCGCCGCGGGCGTGATGGTGGCGGCGTCGGTCTGGTCGCTGCTCATCCCGGCCATGAATATGTCGGGGAAAATGGGGAAGCTCGCGTTCGTCCCCGCCGTCGTCGGCTTCGGTTTCGGAATCGTGTTTCTGCTCGTGCTCGACATGCTGATCCCCCACCTGCACCTCCATGCCGACAAGCCGGAGGGCCCGCGGGCGTCCTGGAAAAAGACCACCATGCTGGTGCTGGCGGTCACGATCCACAACATCCCGGAAGGGATGGCGGTGGGCGCCGTGTTCGCCGGCATGCTGGCGGACAGCGAGACCATCCCCCTGGCCGCCGCGTTCTCCCTCTCGATCGGCATCGCCATCCAGAACTTCCCGGAGGGCGCCATCATCTCGATGCCGCTGTACGGCGCGGGCGAGAGACGGGGCAGAGCCTTTCTGAACGGGACGCTTTCCGGCGTTGTCGAGCCGATCGGCGCGGTGCTGACGATTCTGCTGTCGCGGTACTTGGTGCCCATCCTGCCGTATCTGCTCGCGTTTGCGGCGGGCGCCATGATCTATGTGGTGGTGGAGGAAATGATCCCGGAGGCTTCGGCGGGGGAGCACTCCAACTGGGGGACGATCGGGTTTGCGTTCGGCTTTGCGCTGATGATGGTGCTGGACGTGGCGCTGGGCTGACGGCCGGCCCGCGGGGAGAGCAGCCCTCCGCGGCGGGGCGGGCGCCGGAAAGGGCCGGCCCCGGTGGAACGACCGGAAATTTGAATGGGACGGTGGATTTTTGATGTCGGAATGGACGCGCGAACGTTTTCTCGAACTGCGGAAAAGGGTCCTGGAGAAGGAGTTCTCCCGGATGAACGACCGGCAGCGGGAGGCCGTTTTCACAGTGAACGGCCCCCTGCTGGTTCTGGCGGGGGCCGGCAGCGGCAAAACCACGGTGCTGGTCAACCGCATCGCGAACCTCGTGCGCCACGGCGACGCCTACCGCGCGGGGCTGAGCGGACCCCTTCCGCCCGGCGAAGTGCTGGACGCCGTCGCGGGGGGGGCGCCCGTCCCGGCGGAGGCTGCGGGCGCGTTCGCCGAGGACCCGTGCCCGCCGTGGCGGGTCCTCGCCATCACGTTCACCAACAAGGCCGCCGACGAGATGAAGGGGCGCCTCTCCGCCCTGCTCGGCCCGGCGGGGGAGGAGGTCTGGGCCTCCACCTTCCACGCGGCCTGCGCGCGGATGCTGCGGCGCGACGCCGACCGGCTCGGCTTCACGAGCCATTTCACCATCTACGACACCGACGATTCCCGCCGCGTGATGAAGGGCTGCCAGAAGGAGCTCGGCATCGACGACGGAAAGCTCTCCCATAAAGCCGCGCTGGCCGAGATCTCCCGCGCGAAGGACGGCATGGTCGGCCCGGACGAGTATTACCGGGCGGCGGGCACCGACGAGCGCGCCGCGAAGATCGGGAAGCTGTACCAGCGGTACCAGGCCCGCCTGAAAGAAGCCGACGCCATGGACTTCGACGACCTGATCTTCAACACCATCGTGCTGTTCCAGAAGAATCCGGACGTCCTGGACCGCTACCGGAACCGCTTCCGCTACATCCTCGTCGACGAGTACCAGGACACCAGCCGCGCCCAGTGCCTCTTCATCCGCCTGCTGGCCGAAAAGAGCGGCAACCTCTGCGTCGTCGGCGACGACGACCAGAGCATCTACCAGTTCCGCGGCGCGACGATCGAGAACATCCTCAGCTTCGAGAAGAGCTTCCCCGGCGCGAAGGTCGTCCGCCTGGAGCAGAACTACCGCTCCACCCAAAACATCCTCGACGCGGCCAACGCCGTGATTGCCCACAACGAGAACCGGAAGGGCAAGACCCTGTGGACGAAAAACCCGGCCGGGGAAAAGCTGCGGTGGCACGTGGCCGCCGACGAGCAGGACGAGGCCGGGTGGATTGCCAGAAAAATCCTGGAGGAGACGGCGGCGGGCCGCCGGTTTTCCGACTTCGCGGTGCTGTACCGCATGAATTCCCAGTCCCAGGCGGTCGAGCGCGTGTTCACGAAATCCGGCATCCCGCACCGCGTGCTCGGCGGCCTGCGGTTCTTCGACCGCAAGGAGATTCGGGACATGATCGCCTACCTCAACGTGATCGGCAACCCGAACGACGAGGTCCGGCTCCTGCGCATCATCAACACGCCGAGGCGCGCGATCGGGGAAAAGACGGTCGCGCAGGCGCAGCAGATCGCCTCCGGCGTGGGGGAGCCCCTGTTTTACGTCCTGCGCCATGCGGAGGAGTTCGCCCCGCTGCGGCGCTCGGCCGCAAAGCTGACGGAGTTTGCCGCGATGATCGAGGGCCTTTCCGCCCTCGCCGCCGACGGGAAGACGGAGCTGGCCGAGCTTTACCGCGCCCTGCTCGACAAAACGGGCTATAAAACGGCGCTGGCGGCTTCCGGCGAAGACGACGCCCAGGACCGCATCGACAACGTGAACGAACTCGCCTCCGACCTCGCGCGCTACGACGAGGAGAATCCCGAAGGCGGGCTGACCGGGTTCCTGGAAGAGGTGGCCCTGCTGACCGACATCGACAATTACGACAACTCCTCCGACAGCGTGGTGCTGATGACCATCCATTCGGCCAAGGGGCTGGAGTTCCCCGTCGTGTTTCTCCCCGGCATGGAGGAGGGCGTCTTCCCGGGGATGCAGGTCCTGTTCAACCCGGGGCAGGTGGAGGAGGAGCGCCGCCTGGCCTACGTGGCCATCACCCGCGCGAAGCGGGAGCTCTACCTCCTCAGCGCGGAGAGCCGGATGCTGTTCGGCAGCAGCCAGCGCAACGCCCCCTCCCGCTTCCTGAAGGAGATCCCCCCGGAGCTGCTGGAGATCACCCGCCCGCACGCGGAGGCGCCCTTTTTCCGTTCCGCCGGCGCGGCCCGGGCTCCCCGGCCGGCAGCCGCGGGGCCGGCGCGCGCCTTCCGCCCGGCCCCGGCGCCGTCGGGCGTCCGCTTCCGGCCGGGGGACAGCGTGTCCCACAGGACCTTCGGCGGCGGGACGGTGCTTTCCGCCACGCCGCTGGGGAACGACACGCTGCTGGAGATCGCGTTTGAAAAGGCCGGCAGGAAAAAGCTGATGGCGAATTTCGCCCCGCTTCAAAAACGGTAAAACAAAGCCCCGCCCGGTCGGACCGGACGGGGTTCGCGGATTATTCCTGAGCCGCGGCGCTGTTGTTGCTGGCGCTGGGGTTGGAACCGCCGGTATCTCCGACTTTCGGCGGGAAGAAATCGTTCGTCGGGAAGTCGATGCGGCGGAACATTTCGCGCGGGCTGTCGGAAGTGGGGGCGCATTCCTTTTCCGGAACGCTGAAATCGTAGGTGGGCACCAGAATCGGCACGGTGCGGACCAGCTGCACGATGGTGAACAGGCCGATGGTCGCGTAGACCGAATGGGTGCATCCGTAATCGAATTCCGTGCCGTAGAGCGAGCAGATGCTGTCCGGGATCCGGTTGCAGATGTCGCAGCCCTGCGGCGGGCGGTCGCAGATCTTGGCGGAAAGGCCGATGGGCTCCGAAACCTGGCACGTGGCTTTCGGCAGGACCTTGCCGGTCGATATCTCGACGTCCGGGTCTTCCCCGCGGCCGGAGACGAACATCTTCACGTTGCCTTCGCTGCCGAAAAGAATGACCCGTTTGTTGGCCGTGCAGACGCCGTGCACGATGGTCGGGCACGCCGACTGCGGGCTGAACACATCCAGACACACATCGAAGAAGAAGTTGAGGTCGACCGAGTAGAACCCCTGGTTGAAGGGGACCGGCTCCAGATGCAGGAACACCTTGATCACCGTGGCGTTCCGGATGCGCACGCTGGCCGCCTGTTCGATAAGGTCGTGTTTGTCGGGGGTAAAATAGACCCTGCGGTCTTCCAGATATTCCTTGGAACTGCACGAATCGTACACGCGCATGGCGTTGATGCAGACGGCTTCTTTGATGCTTCCCGGATTTTCGTCGGGCGCCAAGCCGCCGGCCGGCACATTGGTTTTATCCATAAAATCATCCTCCTAACACGTTCAGCTGAACTTGTTCCCACTACCATTTTATGGGGACCGTTTCATTGTGTTACAGAATTCCCTTATGAATAAAATTATTTTCGGGCGGCCGTCGCGGGCGTTTCCGGCGCTTATCGTCAGCGCCTGCGCACGGGCAGGATCCGCCCGCAGGCGATCTTTGCGCCGGAGTTGCCCGCCGGCTGCGTCGTGAAGTCGTCCGGCTGCGCATGGATGATCGCGACCCGGCCGGCGACGTCCTCGACCGTGAAACGCTCGGTGTAAAACGTCTGGAACGCGTAGCCGCGGCTGCCGAAGAGCGGCGGCAGGTCGCCCGCGTGCGCGGGGTGCGGGCAGCCTTCCGGGTTCCAGTGCGCGCCGGCGTTTGCGAACGGGTCCTCGGCGTTCCCGGTGCAGGAAGAGCCCTCGTGGATATGGAAGCCGAAAATGTTCACCGCGCAGGGGCCCGTGCCGCGGGGCAGGCCGCGGACCTCGGCGGCCAGCAACACGCCGCCGCCGGCGCGGTACAGCGAAAGCGTCCCGCGGATCTCCGGATACGCCGCGCTGCCTTTCAGGACGGCCAGCGCGTCCGGGGAACGGCGGAGCAGCCCCGCCAGGCGGTTCAGGCCGAATGGGGGCGTTGTGATCACAGCGACCACCTCCTGAACCCATCTTATGCGCGGGGAGAAAAAATGTTTGCGGAAATCACCTTGTCCCGTTCCAGTTGGTTACGAACAGGCCGTAGCCGTCCGTGAAGCTGCCCGTGCAGATCATAATCAGGTCGACCAGCACCCCGATCCCGAAGCAGCCCGCCGTAAGCAGCCAGAGGATGCCGGTGCCGATCTTCCCCACGTAGAAGCGGTGCACCCCCAGGTAGCCGACGAAGATGCACAGCAGCAGCGCCACCAGGCGGTTGTAGGGGGATATGTACGGCATGGCCGGGCGCGCCGCCGCGGCGCTCAGGTCCGCCCCGCAGCGGGGGCAGAAACGGGCGTCCGCCGCGACGGGCGTGCCGCAGTTCGGGCAGGAATAGGGGTAGGCGTAGCCTGCGTTCCTGTTTTCCATAATAGGATCCTTCTCTCACCGTGATGATTGTGATTGCATTATAACATGAAATCCCGGTTTCTCCAATTGTTATATTCTGCAATTCTGCAGCTGGCCCGGCTTTGCAGCGCCCCGGCTGATCTGCGGGATGCTTTTCGCTTCGCCCCCGCCTGGGGCGGGGGCGAAGCGGGTCCCGTCTCTCTGGCCCGAATTTTATCAAAAATATGTAGGCGGCGGAGGCGCGCCGGACGCGCGCCTCCGCCGCGGCCCTCAGCCCAGGAATCCCGTGCTGCCCTGCTCCAGCTGGTCCACCGCGCTGCGGATGCGGTCCTTCGCCTCCTGGCCGGTGCGGGAATCCTTCACATAACGCAGAACGGCCTCCTGCTTCGCGTCGTCCAGAAGGCTGAAGGTCCGCATCGCCTCCTGGTGCTGCGCGAGCGACATCATCAGCCCGATGGGCATATAGCCGCCGCTCTTTTTCCTGTTCTCCACGGCTGCCCCTCCCTTCCGCTTTTCTTTCTTGTATAGTATTGCCGGGCGCAAGGACGCCCATGCACGGAGACGCTAAAAATTCCCAATCTTCCGCCGCATTTTCCGGGAATCCTCACCTATAGAATATGCTCGGGGAGAAAAACCAGTGCGCGGCGGGGGGATTCCCTTGGCCGGGCTTTTGTGTTATAATAAAACGAATTATTGCGGGGGAGGGCCGCGGCATGATCATTCTGGGGATCGACCCGGGCTACGCGATCGTCGGCTACGGCCTGATCCGGGCGGAGAACGGCCGCTTCTGCCCGCTGGAGCACGGCGCCGTCGTCACGCAGGCCGGCCTGGATTTCAACCGCAGGCTGGAGAAAATCTACGACGCGCTTTCCGGGCGGATGCTGCGCTGGAAGCCGGACGCCGTCTCCGTCGAGAAGCTGTATTTCCAGAGCAACAAGACGACCGCCATCGGCGTCGCGGAGGCGCGCGGGGTCATCCTGCTCGCCGCCCAGAAGGCCGGCGCGCAGGTGTTCGAGTACACCCCGCTGCAGATCAAGCTCTCGGTCACCGGCTACGGCCAGGCGCACAAGCAGCAGGTGATGGAGATGACGCGCCGCCTGCTGGGCCTCAGGGAGCTGCCGAAGCCGGACGACGCGGCGGACGCCCTGGCCATGGCGGTGTGCCACGGGCAGGCGGCCGGCTCGCGGCTGCGGCGCGCCCTGCTGGCGCAGAGGATCCGCGCGGCGGGGGAAAGGAGGCCCAAGAGCCGTGTTTGATTTTCTCAGGGGTGCGCTGGCCCGGGCGGAACCGGGGTTCGCCGTGGTGGAGTGCGGCGGCGTCGGCTTTTTGTGCCGCGTGTCGGCGAATACGGCCCGCGCGCTCCCGGAGACGGGCGGCGAGGTGCGGCTTTTCACCCATTTGCAGGTGCGCGAGGACGCGCTCGTCCTGTTCGGCTTTGCGACGCGGGCGGAGCGCAGCTGCTTCGAGATGCTGACGGGCGTCAGCGGGGTCGGGCCGAAGGTCGCCCTCGCGATCCTGTCGGAGTTCACGCCGGAGCGGGTCGCCGCCGCCGCGGCCACGGGCGACAGCAAGGCCCTGACCCGCGCGAGCGGCGTCGGCCCCCGCCTCGCGCAGCGCATCGCGCTGGAGCTGCGCGACCGGGTCAAGACCATCCGGGCCGACGCGAGCTTCGCCCCGGCGCAGGGGGCGGCTTCCGCCTCGTCGAACGCCGAGGCGGCGGTCAACGCCCTCACGGTGCTCGGCTACCTGCCGTCGGACGCTGCCGCGGTCGTGGCGAAGTTCGACAGCGCCCTGCCCGTGGAGGAGCTGATCCGGCTTTCTCTGCGGTCGATGGACCCCGGCCGGCGGGGAGCGGGCCGGTAGCCTCTTGGCCCACGGATAGAAAGGCGGTGCGATGGAACAGTTGAACGGCGGCTTCGGCACGGCGCAGGGGAACGAGAGCGATTTCGAGAACCGCGTGGTCGCCCCCGAGTACACCCCCGAGGACGAGGAAGTGGAGAACCCCCTGCGCCCGAAGACCCTTTCCGAATATATCGGGCAGGATAAGGTGAAGGAGAACCTGTCCGTTTTCATCCAGGCCGCGAAGCAGCGCAAAGAGACGCTCGACCACGTGCTGCTCTACGGCCCGCCGGGTCTCGGCAAGACCACGCTCGCCGGCATCATTGCGAATGAGCTGGGCGTCAACCTGCGCGTGACCTCGGGCCCCGCCGTCGAGAAGCCGGGGGACCTCGCGGCCATCCTGACCAACCTGAGCCCCGGCGACGTGCTGTTCATCGACGAGGTCCACCGCCTTTCCCGCGGCGTGGAGGAAGTCCTCTACCCCGCAATGGAGGATTTCGCGCTGGACATCATCACCGGCAAGGGGCAGATGGCGGCCTCGTACCATCTGCCGCTGCCGAAGTTCACGCTGGTGGGCGCGACGACGCGGGCCGGCCAGCTCAGCGCCCCGCTGCGCGACCGGTTCGGCGTGGTGCTGCGGCTCGAGCTTTATTCCCCGCGCGACCTCGCGCGCATCGTCGCGCGCAGCGCGAAGATCCTCGGCATCCCGGTCGAGGCCGACGGCGCCCTCGAGATCGCCTCCCGCTCGCGCGGGACGCCCCGCGTCGCGAACCGGCTGCTCAAGCGGGTGCGCGATTTCGCGCAGGTGGTCGCCGGCGGAAGGATCACCCGCGAGGCGGCGAAGCTTGGCCTCGACCGGCTGGAGATCGACGAGCTCGGCCTCGACGCCAACGACCGCCGCCTGCTCGGCGCGCTGATCAAATTCTACGGCGGCGGGCCGGTGGGGCTGGAAACCCTCGCCGCCGCCATCGGCGAGGAGGCCGTGACGATCGAGGACGTCTACGAGCCGTATCTGATGCAGATCGGGTTCCTGAGCCGGACGCCGCGCGGCCGGTGCGCCACGCGCGCCGCCTACGAGCACCTGGGCCTCAAGCCGCCCGAGACGCCCGGCTCCGGCCAGCAGAGCCTGTTTTGAGGGGAGCGGTGAAGATGGGACGGCTTTTCCCGGACGAGGACACGGCGGAGCGCCTGCTCGCGGAGGGCGAGGCGAAAAATCCGGGGCCGTGGGCGGCCCATTCCCGCAACGTCGCGCAGGCGGCGAGGAACATCGCCGGCCGCTGCCCGGGGATGGACGCCGGGGAGGCGTACGTCCTCGGCCTTCTGCACGATATCGGCAGACGGGACGGCCCGAACGGCCTGAGGCATATCCCCGGCGGCTGCCGCTACTGCCTTTCGCTGGGATTCCCCAAGGCCGCGCAGATCTGCCTGACGCACTCTTTCCCCGGAAGCCAAAAGATCGAGGAAGCGCAGGGCGAATGGGACTGCACGGAGGAGGAATACCAATGGACGGCCCGGCGCCTTTCGCAGGCCCGGTACGACGAGTACGACCGCCTGATCCAGCTCTGCGACGCGCTGGCGCCGGTTTCGGGCTTCTGCCTGATGGAAAAGCGTCTGGTGGACGTCGCGCTGCGGCACGGCGTGAACGCTCTGACGCTGCAGAAATGGAAGGCCCTGTTCGGGATCAAAGGGGAGTTCGAGTCCCGGATGCGCCTTTCGGTTTACGACGTTCTTCCCGGCGCGGTGGAAAACACGTTCTCCGGTGCCGGCCCGTCATAGAAAATCCATACTGAAAAAAAGTGGGAGTGTTTTTGATATGGGCAGATTATTTGGAACGGACGGCGTCCGCGGCGTCGCGAACAGCGAACTGACCTGCGAGCTCGCCATGAGCATCGGCCGCGCGGCCGCCGCAGTGCTGACCGACAGCGCCCACCGGCACCCGAAGATCCTGATCGGCAAGGATACGCGCGTCTCCTCCGACATGCTGGAGGCCGCGATGACCGCCGGCCTTTGCAGCGTGGGGGCGAACGTCGTCCGCCTGGGCGTGGTGCCGACGCCCGCCGTGGCCTACCTCGTCGGCAAATACGGCGCCGACGCGGGCGTGATGCTCACGGCTTCGCACAATCCGTGCGAGTTCAACGGCATCAAGATTTTCCGGGGGGACGGCTACAAGCTGCCCGACGCGCTCGAGGAGCAGATCGAGGCCATCGTCTTCGGCCGCGCCCCGGCCCCGAAGCTGCCCACGGGCGGGGACGTCGGCAGCGTCTCCGAAGCGCCGAACACCGTGCGCGACTATGTCGACCACGTCAAAAGCACCGTGCCGTTCCCGCTGACCGGCATGAAGGTCGGCATCGACTGCGCGAACGGCGCCGCCAGCAGAACGGCGGAGCTGCTGTTCTCGGAGCTCGGCGCCGAGTGCCATATGTTCGCCGACCGGCCGGACGGCGTCAACGTGAACGACCGCTGCGGCTCAACCCACATGGAGAGCCTGATGCGCTTCGTGGCGGAGAACGGCCTGGACGCGGGCGTCGCGTTCGACGGCGACGCGGACCGCTGCCTCGCGGTGGACGAGAAGGGCCAGCTCGTGGACGGCGACTACGTGATGGCCATCTGCGCGCTGGACATGAAGTCCCGCGGGAAGCTCGCGAAAAACGCCGTGGTCGGCACCATCATGACCAATATGGGCTTCACCCGCTTCTGCGGGGAGAACGGCATCCAGTTCGAGGCGACGAAGGTCGGCGACCGCTACGTGCTGGAGGAGATGCTCCTGGAGGGCTACAACTTCGGCGGCGAGCAGAGCGGCCACATCATCTTCCTCGATTACGCCACGACGGGCGACGGCCAGCTTACGGCCGCGCAGCTTCTCAGCCTGGTGCACCGCCGGCAGGCGAAGCTCTCCAGCCTGGCGACGCTGATGCAGCGGTATCCGCAGGTGATGGTCAACGTGGCCGTGAAGCCCGAGGGCAAGCTGCGGTTCTATACCGACGACGAGGTCAGGCGCGCGGTGGAGCGCGCGAAGAAAGAGCTGGGCGGCGCGGGCCGCATCATCGTGCGCCCCTCCGGCACGGAGCCGCTGCTGCGCGTGATGGTGGAGGGCGAGGACAAGAGGAAGATCCAGGACCTTGCGGACTCGGTGGCGGACGTGATCCGCGAGCGCCTGACCTGACACGGAGGGAACGGAAAAGATTGAGAGTCGCTGACTGGAAGGAATACGAGCTGATCGACGCCTCGGCGGGCGAAAGGCTGGAACGGTGGGGCGGCGTCGTGCTGGTCCGCCCCGACCCGCAGATCATCTGGAACACGCCGAAAACCCATCCCCTGTGGAAGGAGGCCCACGCGCGCTACCTGCGCTCCTCCTCGGGCGGCGGCCGGTGGGAAATCCGTAAGCCCGTACCGCCTGTGTGGAAGATCGGGTACGGAGGCCTCACGTTCCGCCTGAAGCTGATGGGCTTCAAGCACACCGGCCTCTTTCCCGAGCAGGCCGTCAACTGGGACTTCGCGGAGAAAAAGATCCGCGGGGCCGGCCGGCCCGTCCGCGTGCTGAACCTGTTCGGCTACACGGGCGCGGCCACGCTTGCCTGCCTGAAAGCGGGCGCGCGGGTCTGCCATGTGGACGCCTCGCGGGGGATGGTCGCGTGGGCGAAGGAGAACGCCGTGGCCTCGGGCCTTGCGGACCGGCCGGTGCGCTGGCTGGTCGACGACTGCGAAAAGTTCGTCCGGCGCGAGCGGCGCCGCGGCAGCCGGTACGACGCCGTGATCATGGACCCGCCCTCCTACGGGCGGGGGCCGGGCGGCGAGGTCTGGAAGCTCGAGGACCAGCTCTACCCGCTGGTGGAACTGTGCCTGCCCGTCCTTTCGGAGCGGCCGCTGTTCTTCCTCCTGAATTCCTACACCGCCGGCCTTTCGGCCGCCGTGATGGAGTACCTGCTGGGCGCGCTGCTCCAAAAAAAGCTCGGCGGGCGGGTCTGGTCCGGGGAGATCGGTCTGCCGGTCTCCGGGAGCGGCCTCACGCTGCCGTGCGGCAGCACGGCGGTCTGGGAGAGCGGGCGCGCCGATGGATAGGGAATATCTTTCCGCCGAGGACGTGTCGTTCGCCTACCCGCCGCAGGAGGACGAGGAGAGCTACGAGGTCCTGCACGGCGTGACGCTCGGCATCCGCAAGGGGGAGTTCGTCGCGCTGCTGGGGCACAACGGCTCCGGCAAATCCACGCTGGCCAAGCATTTCAACGCGCTGCTGCTGCCCACGGGCGGCAAGGTCTACGTCGACGGTCTCGACACCACGGACGAGAGCCTCAAGCTCGAGATCCGCCGCCGCGTGGGCCTCGTCCTCCAGAACCCGGACAACCAGCTGGTCGCGAGCGTGGTGGAGGAGGACGTGGCC
This sequence comes from Caproicibacter sp., assembly GCA_036844765.1. Taxonomy (GTDB): domain Bacteria; phylum Bacillota; class Clostridia; order Oscillospirales; family Acutalibacteraceae; genus Thermocaproicibacter. The sequence goes on from DAIUFE010000003.1 coordinate 24,774, forward strand.
TTCGGGCCGGAGAACCTCGGCGTCCCTCCGCCGGAGATCCGCCGCCGCGTGGACGACGCGCTGAAGGCGGTCGATATGGCCGATTACCGCCTGAACGCGGCGTACAAGCTTTCCGGCGGGCAGAAGCAGCGCGTCGCCATCGCGGGCATCCTCGCCATGCGGCCGGACTGCATCGTCCTCGACGAGCCCACGGCCATGCTGGACCCGCGCGGCCGCGGCGAGGTGCTGGAGACCGTCCACCGCCTGAACCGGGAGCAGGGCATCACCGTCGTGCTGATCACGCATTATATGGACGAGGCGGTCGGGGCCGACCGCGTGGTCGTGATGGACGACGGCCGGATCCTCACGCAGGGGACGCCCCGCGAGGTGTTCTCGCGGGTCCGCCTGCTGAAGGCGCACCAGCTCGACGTGCCGCAGGCGACCGAGCTGGTCTGGCGCCTGCGGCTGGAGGGGTTCGACCTGCCGGAGTGCGCGCTGGACGCCGGCGAATGCGTCGCGGCGCTGGAAAAACTGCTGCCCGCGCCGCGGAAAGCCTGATGTTGGGGGAAACCATGTTTGTCCTTGAAACGAAAGACCTGACCTACGCCTACGGTGCCGGCACGCCGTTCGAGAAAATCGCCGTGAACCGCGTGAGCGTCGGTATCCGGCGCGGGGAGCGCCTCGGCGTGATCGGCCGCACCGGCTCCGGAAAATCCACGCTGATCCAGACGCTGAACGGCCTGCTGCGCCCCACGTCCGGCGCCGTTCTGCTGGACGGGAAGGACATCTGGGCCGAGCCGAAGAAGATCCGCGCCGTGCGGTTCCGCGTCGGCATGGTGTTCCAGTACCCCGAGCACCAGCTTTTCGAGGAGACGGTCCTCAAGGACATCTGCTTCGGCCCGGGGAACATGGGCCTTTCCCCGAAGGAGGCGGAGGAGCGCGCGCGCCGGGCCGCGAAATTCGTCGGCCTGAACGAAGAGCTGCTCGGCAAAAGCCCGTTCGAGCTTTCCGGCGGGGAGAAGCGCCGCGCCGCCATCGCGGGCGTGATCGCCATGGACCCGGACGTGCTGATCCTCGACGAGCCGACGGCGGGCCTCGACCCCCAGGGGCGGGATATGCTGCTGGAGCAGATTTCCGCCTACCACCTGGCGCGCGGCAGCACGGTGATCCTCGTTTCCCACAGCATGGAGGACATCGCGCGCTTTGCCGACCGCGTGCTGGTTATGAGCGAAGGCCGCGCCGTGATGCTGGACGGGACGGCGGCCGTGTTCGCCCGGGGCCGCGAGCTGGAGGCCCTGGGCCTGCGGGTGCCGCAGATCACCTCGATCCTGCTGACGCTGCGGGAGAAGGGGTATCCGGTCCGGCCCGCGCTCACGGTCGACGAGGCGGTCGAGGAGCTCCGCCCGCTGCTTTTGAAGGGGGGTGCGCGCCGTGATTAGCGACATCACGCTCGGGCAGTACCTGCCCGGCCGCTCGCTCATCCACCGGATGGACCCGCGGGTCAAGCTGATCCTCACGTTCGCGTTCATCGTGTTCCTGTTCGTCGCCACCAACTTCGCGGGCCTCGCGCTGATGGCCGGGCTGATGCTGACGGTCCTGATCCTCTCCGGCGTGCCGGTCGGCCTGTATTTCAAAAGCCTGAAGGCCGTGTGGTTCATCGTGCTGTTCACCGGCGCGCTCAACCTGTTCTACGGCGGCGGCGCCACGGTCTGGAGCTGGAAGTTCATGCGGATCACCGACGGCGGCATCGGCAACGCGGTCTTCATCTGCGTCCGCATCGTCTGCCTGATCCTCTACAGCTCGGTCCTGACCTTCACCACGTCTCCCACGGAGCTGACCGACGCGCTCGAGCGTGTGATGAGCCCGCTGAAGGTCCTTCACGTGGGGGTGCACGAGATCGCCATGATGATGACCATCGCCCTGCGCTTCGTGCCCACGCTGCTGGAGGAGACCGACCGCATCATGAACGCCCAGAAGGCGCGCGGGGCCGATATGGAAAGCGGCGGCCTGCGCCAGCGCGTCCGGTCGCTCATCCCCGTGCTGATCCCGCTGTTCGTCTCCGCCTTCCGCCGCGCGTACGACCTCGCCATGGCGATGGAGTGCCGTTGCTACCACGGCGGCGAGGGGCGCACCCGCATGAAGCAGCTGCACATGACGGGCCTCGACGCGGCTGCGGCCGCCGTCTCCGCGGCGTTCTGCGCGGGGGTCGTGCTGTGCGCGGCGTTCCTGCCCGCCTCCCTGCGCTGACCGGAAGAAAGGAGCCGCTATGCGAAATCTGCTGCTCGTCCTCCGCTACGACGGTTCGCGGTACCACGGCTGGCAGGTCCAGCAAAACGCCGTGACCGTCCAGCAGGTTTTTCAGGATGCGCTCGAAAAAGTCCTCGGCGCGCGGCCGGACGTCAAGGGCTGCAGCCGCACGGATTCGTTCGTCCACGCGCTGGAGTTCTGCGTCGGCTTCCGCACGGACCGGGACATCCCGTGCGCGCGGCTGCGGGGCGCGCTCAACCACTTTCTGCCGGAGGACATCGCCGTGCTCTCCTGCCGCGAGGCGCCGGAGGACTTCCACGCCCGCTACTCCTGCACCGGCAAGGAGTACCAGTACCTGATCTGGAACCGGGAGGTGCGCGACCCGTTCCTGCGGGGGCGCGCGCTGCACTACTGGTATCCGCTGGATCTCGGGCGCCTGAACCGCGCGGCAGCCTGCTTTCTGGGGCCGCACGACTTCACCTCGTTTTGCGCGCAGGACGCCCGCGAGCCGGGCCGGATGACCCGCACGGTCACGAAGTCCGAGTGGAGCCGCGACGGGGGCCTCGTCCGCTACAGCGTCGCCGCGGACGGCTTCCTGTACCATATGGTGCGCATCCTGGTGGGCACGATGCTCCGGGTCGCGCAGGGCCGCCTCGCCCCGGAGGACATGCCGGGCATCCTCGCCGCCAAAGACCGCGGCGCGGCGGGGCCGACCGCGCCGCCGCAGGGCCTCTACCTCAAAAAAGTGCGGTACGGCGGGGAGGAGGAGCGCCATGCGTGACGAAGAACACCGGTACGACACCGCCCGGCTGGACGCGCTGCCGAAGCACGCCCTGCGCGGCAAAAGGCCCGGCGGGCCGCCGCCGGGCCGGCTCCGCCGCATTCCCCGCTGGGTGTACCGGATGATTCTGATCCTCGCGCTGAGCGCGCTGGCGGTGGCGGGCTGGTACGACCGCGCCAACCTCACGCCACAGAACATTGTCCAGTGGGTGCAGAGCCGCATCGTGGGCCTCGGCCTCGGCGACGGCTTTCCCCAAAGCATCTCCGGCTCCTCCGTTGCGCCCCAGAATTTTCTCTCCTCCGGGAAAAATCTGGTCGTGGCGAGCGACACCGGGCTCTCCGTCTACAACTCCACCGCGCGGGAGATCCTCGGCCTTCAGCACGGCTACGCCAAGCCCGTGCTGAAGGTCAGCGGGCCCCGGGCGCTGCTGTTCAATCTGGGCGGAAAAAGCTTCCGCATCGAGACGACGGGGGGAAAGTCGCTGGAGCTTTCCGCGGAGCAGGACATCCTGGGCGGGGCGCTCGCCCCCGACGGACAGTGCGCGCTGGTGACCGCCGCGGATGGCTACTGCGGGATGCTGGTTTCCTACACCGCGGACGGTGCCGTCCGCTCCCGCTACTGGTTCTACGACTATTATCCCGCGGCCGTCGCCCTCAGCCCGGACGGCCGCCGGGCGGCCGTGGCCGGCGTCTCCGCGAAGGAGGGGGAGCTGGTCTCCGCGCTCTACCTTATCGACCTCAGCAGCGAAAAGCCCGTGCAACCCGTCGCGACCTGCCCGGGCAACCTGCTGCTCGCCGTTTTCTGGGACAATCCCTCCTCGGTCGCCGCCGTCGGCGACACGGGCGCCCTGATCGTCGACCCCTCTTCGGGCCGGAGGACGGATTTCAGCTACGAGGGGGAAAAGCTGGCCGCCTACGCTTCCGGCGGCGGAAAAACGGCGCTCGCCCTCTCGCCGTATGAGGGCGCGGCGGAGAGCGCGCTGACCGTTCTGGACGGAAGCGGCGCCCGCCTGCTTTCCCGCAAAATTTCCGGCAGGACGCTGTCCGTCTCCCTCTGCGGGCAGGAGGCCGCGGCCCTCGCAGGCGGGAAGGTCTGGTTCTTCCCGCTTTCCGCCCCGCCCGATTCCGGCCGGAGCGCCGACGCCGGCGCCGACGCGCGGGCGATTGCGCTGCGGGACGAGAGCTCGGTTTATGTCCTCGGCATCTCCGAGATCCGGCTGGTCGTCAGCCGCTGACCTCCGGCTTGTGCAATCCGCCCGTTTGTGTTATATTTGAGGTAGGCTCCTCAGGGGGCCGCACAGGACGGAGCGCGGCGGGGGGAATTTCAGGATGGGCACGGTCGTGGATCTTCTGTTTCTGGCGATTCTGGTCGTTTTTGCCGTTTCCGGCTTCCGGAGAGGGTTTGTGCGTGCGCTGGTGGAGTTCCTCGGCAGCATCGCGGCGGTGGTGGTGACGGCGTTCTATTCCCGCCCGCTGGCCGACCAGCTTCTGCCGTGGCTGGCCAAGACCGGCCAGCCCTGGCTGCAGAACCCGTTTGTGGCGAAGATCGTGGCCGGGGCCCTCCTTTTCGCCGCGCTGGAGGCCGTGGTGCAGGTGTTCGCGCGCGTGCTGGACACCCTGTTCCGCCTCCCCGTCCTGCGGCAGATCAACGCCCTGCTCGGCGGGGCGCTCGGTCTGCTGAAAGGGACGGTGGTCGTGCTGCTCGCCTGCGCCGCGCTCCAGCTCGTCCTGCTGCCCGCCGGCCTCTGGCAGAAAGCGCCGGAGCCCTGGCGGGAGGTTTCCCTTTCCCGTATTTATCAGTATGCGGCGGCGCGCAACCCGCTCTATACGATGTTTCAGACCCATCTTTGGAATGAGGCAAGCAGGAATGAAGAATAAAAACAGGAATTTCAACATCCCCAACGCGCTGACCGTCGTGCGGTTCATCCTGATTTTTCCGTTCATCGTCTATTTCACCCACCGGTCGTTCCTGAAAGCGGCGATCGTGCTGCTCGTCTCCGGCCTGACGGATTGGCTGGACGGCGTGATCGCCCGCAGGTTCCACCAGTCCACGGAGCTGGGCCAGATGCTCGATCCGCTGGCGGATAAGCTCACGCAGGCGTCCGTCGCGGTGTGCCTTGCGTTGGAGGAGCCGGCCCTGATCCCGCTGCTGGCGATTTTCGTGGTCAAGGAGGCTTTGATGGTCATCGCGGCCATCTTTTTGATCGGCAAGAATAAGAAGAAGCCGGGCGGTTCAGAATGGTATGGAAAGGCCGCCACGGTCCTGTTCTATATTTCGTTCGGGATCATCGTCGTGATGCAGATGGCGGACGCGGAGGATTTTCGGGTCTCCGTGATCCTGCTCTCCATCACGGCCGGGTTCATGATCTACGCGTTTATCCGCTATGCGAAGACGTATTTCGCCATCCTCCGCTCGGACGACCCGAAATACCGGCTGGATATCCGGGAGGTCATGGATAAGAAAAAGAAGTAAGCGGATGTTTGTCAACCGGTCTGTTTCATGATATGATAAAATAAGATTAGATATCAAGAGCGAAAATCCGATATCAGGAAGAGAAGAAGTGATTGCTGTGATCATGTGTTCCAGATGCCACAAAAGGCCCGCCGTGGTTTTCCTTTCCCCCACGGGCGATATCAAGGAGAGCCGCGGTCTGTGCCTGGTTTGCGCGAAGGAACTGGGGATAAAGCCCGTGAACGATCTGCTGGATAAAATGGGGATCACCGACGATCAGGTGGAGGCGATGGAATCGGAGCTGAGCGACCTGATGCAGGAAAATCCGGAAGGCTCGGAAAGCAATGAGAACGAAAGCGAGAACGAAAACCGGAACGCGCTGAGCGGGTTCGTACCGGGCGGCGCCGCGACCTTTCCGCTGATCCAGAACATTTTTCCCGGCAACTCCGGCTCGCCGGAGCATGTCCAGAACGGCGAGGCGGGCCGGCGGTTCGCCCGCGAGAAGCATAAAACCAAGCGGAAGCACCTCAACGCCTACTGCACGAACCTGACGGCGAAGGCCCGGGCCGGCGAGATCGACGCCATCGTCGGACGCGAGAAAGAGATTGCGCGCGTGGTCCAGATCCTGTGCCGCCGCACGAAGAACAACCCCTGCCTGATCGGCGAGCCGGGCGTCGGCAAAACCGCGGTGGCGGAGGGCCTCGCCCTGCGCATCGCGGCCGGCAAGGTGCCCGCCGTGCTCCGGAAAAAGGAGATCCATCTGCTGGACCTCACGGCGCTCGTCGCCGGCACGCAGTTCCGCGGCCAGTTCGAGAGCCGCATCAAGGGCCTGCTGGACGAAGTGAAGGCCGAGGGCAACATCATCCTGTTCATCGACGAGGTCCACAATCTGGTGGGGACCGGCGACGCGGAGGGCTCCATGAACGCCGCCAACATCCTTAAGCCCGCGCTTTCCCGCGGGGAGATCCAGGTCATCGGCGCGACGACCTTCACGGAATACCGCAAGTATATCGAAAAGGACGCCGCGCTGGAGCGCCGCTTCCAGCCGGTGACCATTGCGGAGCCGTCGCTGGCCGACACCGAAAAGATCCTGACCGGGATCAAATCGTATTACGAGTCGTTCCACCGCGTCCGGGTGCCGGGCCCGATCGTGAAAAAGATCGTCACCCTTTCGGAGCGGTACATCAACGACCGCTTTCTGCCCGACAAAGCCATTGACCTTCTGGACGAATCCTGCGCCTGCGCCGCCCTGCGCAACAAACCCATGGCGGAATACGACGACGTGAAGGATCACTTGGAGGACCTGGGCGCCGAGGAGGAGGACCTGACCGCGGCCGGCTCGGAGCCGGATTATGAAAGGCTGGCGGAGATCCGGACGAGGATCTCGAAGCTGACCGAGCGGGAAAAGGAACTGGCCCCGGCGGCGCTGGGCTCGCAGGTCGAGGAGCGCGACGTCGCGCGGGTGATCGAGTTGTGGACCGGCATCCCGGCCAGCCGCATCCAGGAAAGCGAGCTCAAAAAGCTCGCCAACCTCGAGAGCGTGCTCAACAGCCGGGTGATCGGCCAGAAGGAGGCCGTCGCCGCCCTCGCGGCCGCCATCCGGCGCAGCCGCGTGCAGATCAGCCCCCGCCGCAGGCCCGCCTCGTTCATCTTCGTGGGCCCCACGGGCGTGGGCAAGACCGAGCTGGTCAAGGTCCTTTCGCAGGAGCTGTTCGACACGCCGGAAACGCTGATCCGCCTCGATATGTCGGAGTTCATGGAGAAGCACTCCGTCTCCCGCATCATCGGCTCGCCGCCCGGGTACGTCGGCTACGACGAGGCCGGCCAGGTGACCGAGAAGGTCCGCCGCCGCCCGTATTCCGTATTGCTGTTCGACGAGATCGAGAAGGCGCACCCCGACGTGATGAACATCCTGCTCCAGATCCTCGACGAGGGGCATATCACCGACGCGCACGGCCGTAACGTGAATTTCGAGAACACGGTCATCGTGATGACGTCCAACGCCGGGAGCGAGAAAAAAGAGGGCGCGCTGGGCTTCGCACGCAGCGAGGCCGACGTGACCCGCGAGCGGGCGCTCAAGGCGCTCTCCGATTTCCTGCGGCCCGAATTTTTGAGCCGCGTGGACGAAATCATCGTGTTCCGCCAGCTGGGCGAGGACGATTTCGAGAAGATCGCCCACCTGATGCTCGACGAATACGTCTCTTCGCTCAAGGAGCGCGGTATCCTGCTGACCTACGACGAAAAGGCCACCCGCTGGCTCGCCCGGAACTCCATCGGGAAAAAGAGCGGCGCGCGCGACCTGCGCAACCTGATCCGCCGGCAGGTCGAGGACAGGATCGCCTCCCTGCTCGTCGAGAACAGCGACAGCCCGCTTTCGGCCATCTCCGTCACGGCCGACGAGAAAAACGGCGTCCGCCTGGGCTGGCTCAAGGAGCCGGTCCGCGTCCATGTGGGCAACCCGTGAATCCGTTTTGAAGTGAAAAATCACAGGGGCTGTTGCAAAACGAATTCGCAACAGCAGATTGCACAAAGCAATAACCTGAATTGCAAGAAAATACGCCTTGAATCGGCTTTGAAAGCCCAATCGAGGCGTATTTTTTGTGCGCTGTTTTTCGAGAAGACTGTTTTGCAACAGCCCCCTTTTGGTCCTATGTTTTGTTTCGAGCGCTCAGTTTATAATCGTGCTTATCGTTCGGGGGACTTTCTCCCCGTTGACGTAAAACCCAGCACTGTCTCCGACTTTACCGGTAGCGGTTGCTTTGAAGAAATAATCGTTCCCATCTGACCCGTTAAAGAAAACACGGAAAGTGGATGGGGTTCCGCATACAAAAGAGGGTTTCTTTGCGGAGGTTATCCTGAACTGATAAGTTTTGCCGGCCTTGACGTTCAACCTACCGCCGGTGTCCAACCTGACATCGCCAAGATTGGAGCCGACCGTGGCGATCAGAAGCCTGGGGCCGCCGTTGATGTAAATCCCGGCTTTGGCTCCCGGCGCGCCGATGGCCGTGATTTTGAAGAAATAATCGCTGCCGGTCACTTTGACAAGCGCGACGTCGAACACGCCTGCCGTGCCGACAACGAACCCGGGGGCTTTGCCGTTTTTGCTCGTGATCCTGAACGTATAGGCTCCATCGACATGAAGATCGTATGTCGTGTCACTGATATAGGTGGCCGTATCTCTCTGAATAGGCGCGCTTGGGATCGGCGTCGGCGAAGAATCCTTTTTCGACGGTGCGCTTTCGAGGATCTTTTCGGTGGTCGTGCCGGCGTTTACGGAAATAGTATGGGCAGTTCCGCCGCCTTTCCCATCCAAATAGGTGATTTTTGAGGCTTTGTCCGATTGAATCGTAACGGTCCCGCCTCGGTAATCCACATAGGCGGAAACGGGCTCCGTCGATGCGAGCAAGGCCTTGTTTTTGTAACGGAGCGCGGTTGCGTGATTGACCCCGATGCCGTCGAGCGTACCGTCCTTTTTCAGCCCGACCAGAGAAACCTGTTTTGCGTCTGTGAAAACGCCGAGAGAGTTTTCAATCGCCGCCTCGCTCCGCCTGAAAAGGACGATATCATCCGCATCAGCGACGTAGGAAAGTCTGGCGCCCAGAACGTCGGCGTCATCGACGGTCTGCGCGACCCTGATCGGCGCATCGGCGGACGAGTCCACGCTGCTTTTCTTCAGACGAATCGCAGTAATGCCAAGCAGATATTTGTTGCCCTCGGGGACGCTTGTTCCGGTGCAGACCGCCGTCAGCGTGTGGGTGCCGGCAGAGAGATGCATTTTTCCGACGGTAAACGGGGCGGCGTTCAGGATAACCGACGTGCTGTAGCCGTCCATCGGTTTACCGTAGGGGATGTTATCAATGGACATTTGATAGATTCCGTAGGCGGGAGAAGCCGGATGGAGCAAATCCACGGCGTAATCCCCGTCTTCCGGAACCTCAAAGGTGTAGGTTACTTTGGATCCGGCTCCGGATTCGCCGCGGAACAGGGCGACAGAAAGGGGAATGCCAGAGCTCTGATCCAGCGTGCTCAGCACGCCGGTACATCCGCCGCTGATGACGTTCGTCGGCTGGAAGATGTTTGCGGGAATGTTGATCGCGCTTGCGTAGGTATTTAGAACGGCCATGAATTGATATTGCCGGGTCTTCTGCGTATTTGAGACGTGGATATACGGACCTTCCTCCTGGTCGTTGACGGTGTACATGTCGCTGTCGATCTGAAGTTTGCCGTTTCCGACGAACTGGGCGTAAAGATTCGTCGCGTTCCTGTTGATTTTGAGAAGATTTCCCGTTTGGCTGGAAGTAATGCCTTCAACGGTCCTGCCATCCACGGAGAAGGCGTCCCAGCCGCCGGTGAACAGGCTCCACGTGTAGGTGCGGTCCTGCGCGGAGTCCAGATCGTCAAACACCACATAGTAGGGGTGTCCGTCATGATTGATCATAACGGCATGCCGGTCGAACTGTTTCAGCACATCCAGCCCGTAAGAATCTTCCGCGCTGCCGATAAGATAGCCGTAGGAAGAAGTCAGAATATTCGGTGTCAGAGAGCCACCGCCCTTAAACACCTGGGCGCCGTTGTCCGTATTTTTCTCCCAGTTCACCAGAATGGTATTGTGGCCAACTTTTCCGCGGAACTGCTGCCGTGCCTGTTCCGTCGAAACGAAAGTGGAATATCCCGGGTCGTCGGCGATCCAAGTCCCGTTGGTCGCAAGCAGGAAGCTGTTCTGATCGAAATGGTTGTGGCCCATCGAGGAATTATCGCTGATCAGACCCAGCACGGAATCGGTCGTTCCCCAGCCGGTGCGCAGGGCGCCCCATCCCACTTCGGGTATGATGCTGGAATTGCCAAGCACTTTACCCGGCTCCGTGATTTTAATAGAATCCGGATTACAGAGGAATAGGAATTTCTGGGTCAGTAAAATATCGCTGCTGCCCAGCTTTGCATGGGTCAGGTACCACCCGGCAAGACCGTTTCCGTTCTTTGCGAGGGCCGAGCAGGTCTGATAAAATTCCTGGGTCCCTTCGGTCATATCCGAAACGGGGGCGAGGGACAGGGATCCGGGTGCGGAAAAATGGATGATCCACTTCATCAGGGTGTCGTTCAGATAAGAGTTTTTGATAAGGGAGGTTTCTCCCGTCACCCGCGCCAGCTGGTCGAACGATCCGACGATATTTTCAAGAGCGTAGCTGGTATAGCCGAATCCCTCTTCGTTGCCGGACTCCTGTTTCTGGTCGAGATACCAGTCGAAGAAGTCCGTTGCGCAAGTTAGATAGCGGTCGGTAGCGCCGCTGTCCACGTCATCCATAACCGCCAGGGAGCCGGTGGCGAGAGCGGCATTGCGAAGCCCCTGGATATTCCAGTCCAGCTTATACTGCCCGTCGTGATACAGCGGCTCGAGGCCCAGTGTGACGATCGCTTCCCGGATTTTCGTCCTTTCCGCTTCCGTCATTCTGTCGTAGCAGACGTCGTATGCCATTGCCGCGCCCTGAACGAGATGCGCGGTATCCAGATTCGTAAGCTGTTCTTCCGGATAATTATCTTTCGGATCATGCCATAGGTCCCATCCGCTCATGGCGGACACGAAATCGATCGCTTTTCGTGCATATTCCGATTTCCCGGTCAGCATATATGCCATCGATAGGATTTCCAGATGATCTTCGATCCCTCTGGAAAGCTGTGTCCAAAACGGAAACACGTTGTATCCTGCAGGGCGATCGGGGGATTCCGGCTGCTGAACGGGCGGATTCTGGATGGTAATGCTGTATGTGGTGCCGTAAGCACTAAACGACGTTTTATAAGACGTCTCGTTCAGATATACGTCCGCTTGGCTGATGATCTGGTCTGCCACTTCTTTGCCGGTCACACCGGTTGCCGTCTGATCGGCGCTGCGTGCCAGCCTGCGTAGCGAAGCGATGTCATCCGACGTAAAAAATACCTTTGGATGGTCCTTTATGATGGAGGTAAAATGCCGTACTTCCCCGGCGGGAGGGACGTATGGCTCAATGGAAGCGCAGTCGCCATACACAATTCCCTGCTCGCCGCTGTTCTGATAATAAAGCAATGTGGCGTAGGTCGCACCGGCCGGTGCGGCCATAATGGCGTAAATGTCGCACCACTGCTTCGTTTGACTGATCGTTGCTGTTTTTGTGCTGATCCGGCTGTCGGCGTCAGACCAAAACTCCAGATAAAGATCCGCGCTGCCGATGGCGCAGTACATTTTGGCCTTTGCCTCATAGGTCACGCCCGGCGTGACCGCCACCTTGGAGCTGCGGAGACCGCATCCCCGGGGAGAATCGTTGACCAGCTTTACGGAATAGTTTCCCTCATAGTGCTGTTCTCCGGAAAGAGATACCTGATTCGCGGCATTCAGCTTCACCCAATGATTGGGAATATCGCCGGCTCCCGCGCCGTCTTCAAAGCCGGCGTTCAGGATGGCGTCGGGATAGGTATGTTCGGAGATCTCCGTCAAATTTGCGTCGTCCAGGAAACTGTCCGTCCGTGCGTCGGTGCCGCTGTAAAATCCGACGGTCGCGCACGTTGCGTCCTCCGGAGCGACGCCTTCGGCGGTGACGAAAGTCCATTGGCCAGGAGCGGAACAAAAAGAGTTGGGAAGCGGCGATGCGATCCGGTTCGTTCCGTTCATAGCGTCCTCTTTGGTTTCGTAAAAATTCAGGTAAAGGACGATGCCTGAACCGGATTGATTGTAAACCCATGCGGACGCGCGTATCTTTTTGTCTGCGTTTACCTGAACCGGGTCGCTCGCTATCCCGGCCGTTTGATCGCTGTCATCGACCAGTTCAAGAGAACGGGTCCCGTTGTATCCGTTCCCGCTGTGAACCATAGCGGTAGTAAGGACGTATTTTCCGGCGGCGTTAGACGGCCATTGCTTCCAGTTCGACGGCAGGCCGTTCGTTTGGGCGGTATCTTCAAATCCCGGATTCAGCAGGGCGGAGCTGAGCGGTTCCTCTTCGGCGTCGTCCGACGTTTTAATGATGGATATTTCATCCACATAGGTCACGGTATCCGCCGAACGGTACTGGTAGACGATCACGGATGCGAAAGCGGCGTTTTCCGGCGCCGTCGCCACATTCTTTGTTCTTACCCAGGCACCGGGGACATTTGAAGTGGTGTCTTTCAGACTTAATTCAGCGCCGTCGCCGGTGTAAAAATAGGCTCGGACGACCGGATTTCCCCCGCTCGCGGCGTAGGTATATGCGTTGAAATCGTAAGAAACTCCAGGCTCGACTGCGACGAGGGCGCTGCGGATACTGTTCTGCCCGGTGCCTTCGGTTGTCGAAAGTTTGACGCTGTACTGCCCTTTGTACGCATCCTCTGTCGTAAGCTCCACGGTCCCCTTGGCATTGTCGGTCCATTCCCACACGTCGTAGCCAACGGGGAAACCGGTGCTTTCGTCGGAACCTTCTTCAAATCCGCCGTTCGGCACGGCGGCGACCGACGGATCCAGGCGGATCACCGTGGCGCGGTCCAGGTAAAAACCCACGTCCGTCTGGTCTCCCTGAGCGCCCAGCGAAAAGACATAGCGCGCCGTCACAGCCCCGGCCGGGATCACAGCGGCATCGATCCCTTTTGTATTGGTGGTGACATAAGACCATCCGTTGGAAGTGCTGGTCCCATATTTTCGGGAAGTGCCGACGGTTTGACCGTCTTCATCATAATAATTCAGATAGGCCTGATAATTACCGCTTCCGGAAGCTTTTTTGCTGAGGACGTTCACGCGGAGCTTTTCCCCTGCAGTGACGGGCATCGGATCGCTCATTACGGCGTATATGCCACTGCCCTGATAAGAAAGTTTTAGGGAATAAGCCCCGTAATTGACGCCGCTTGGGTCCTCATTGATCACGGCGGAACCATGATCGATGTCGGAGCCGTCCGCGACGCTCCAGTTGTCGGGGAGCTGCCCGGCGGTCCCTGACTCAAACCCGGAATTAGGGACCAACTGCCAGTCCTGTGGGCTGTCTGACAGGCTTGCCGCTGGGTCGTCCGGCTGATCCGCATCTTCTCCTCCGGCCTCTTCTGCCGGGTCGTCCGGCTGATCCGTGCCGCTTTCTTCGGCCTCTTCTGCCGCCGGGTCGTCCGGCGGATCCGCACTGCTTTCTCTTTCGGCATAGTCTGCTGTTTGGTCGTTCGGCTGATTCATACCGCTTTTTTCGTTGGCATAGGCTGCTGTCGGAAGAGATGAAATCAGCAAAGTTGCCGACAGAACTGCCGCCAAAATACCGTTCCAAAGCTCGCTTTTCTTTTTCATAGTACACTCCTTCCCGATTTGTTATTCTCTGCGGAATCGATAGGTTATCTGGGAAAACGGTAAGATCACTATTTAATATCATAAAGTAAAATAATGGAAATATCTTTGCAAATAATACATATAATTGTGCTTATTCTATAAATGCTATTTGAAAATAAGTGATAAAATCTTTGATAGGTATGAGAACTGTTACACGCTTGCGCCGCTGCGGGCAGCCAGACCGCAAAATAAGAAAAGCCCTGCACGCGGATAGCGCGCCGGGCTTTGCAGTCGCTCAAGGCGGCATTTTTATTTACCGACTGGCCTTTTTCTTCTCCGGCCAAACCGGAAGAAAGGCCTATTTCGCCATTTTTTCCAGCTTCTTCACGTCGGCCAGTGCCACCCGCCCGCGGGAGAGCCGGACCATCCCCTCGGACTGGAAATACCGCAGCATGCGCGTGACAACCTCGCGCGCCGTGCCCATGTCGCGGGCAATCTCCTCGTGCGTCGCCTTCAGTTCCCCGCCCGGGCCGGCGTGCTCCAGCAGGAACAGCGCCAGCCGCCGGTCGAAGCTCATGAACAGGATCTGCTCGAGCAGCCACATCACGTCCGAAAAGCGCGAGGACAGCAGCCGGTTGGTGTAATCGGCCACCGGCAGCGAGCTTTCCGAGAGCTCCTTGTAGACGGCGGTCGGGATCAGGATGGTGGAGGAATCCTCCGCCGCCTGGGTATGGATGTCGAACCGGATGTCCTTCATCATGCACGAGGCGGAAAAGATGCAAACGTCCCGCTCGAACAGGCGGAACATCGTGACCTCGCGCCCCGCGGGCGAAAGGATGAAGGAACGCACCTGCCCGCTCCGGATCACGAACAGGCCCGCGCAGTCGTCCGGCCCGTTGTGCAGGACCGCCCCCGCGGGAAAGCGGCGCAGCACGGCGTTCCGTTTAATCAGGCCGCGTTGCGCGTCCGTCAGTTTTTCCCAGAAAGGCAGCGCCTCTTTCAGAAACGCAAGCTCCCGTTCCCCGAGCGGCATGACCCCTCATCTCCCCTTTGCTTATTATACCATACCGCGCCGGTTCGGGGAAGGATCCGGACGGAGCCTCAGCGCCGCCGTTCCGCCTCGTCCGACGGCGGGCGGCCGGAGCGGGCGGAGCTTTTCAGCCGCCTCAGAAACCCGGCGGAGACCGGCACGCAGACCAGGAACGAGGCGAGGTCCGCGGCCGGCTGGCTCAGCTCCACGCCCGTCAGGCCGAAGAAGCGCGGCAGGATCCAGACGGCGGGAAAGAAGCAGAGGCCCTGCCGCAGCGCCGCGATCAGGGAGGCTTTTTTCGTTCTGCCGATGGACTGGAACATCATGTTGGAGAGGACGACGAACACCTGCGCGGGCGTCACGGCGCACTGCGCGCGGAAGGCCGGCACCCCCGCGGCGACAACCCCCGGGTCGTCCGGCCGGAACAGGGAGAGGATCTGCGGCGCGAGGAAAAAGCCCAGCCCGCACAGCGCCAGCAGCCCCGCGAAGCCCGTCGCCGTGCAGAACCAGAAGGCCTTGTGCAGGCGCGCGTATTCTTTGGCGCCGTAATTGTACCCCGCCACGGGCTGGAATCCCTGCCCGAAGCCGATCAGCGCGCCGAGGATGAAAAAGAACGCCCGCCCCACGATCGCCATGGCGGCCAGGGCCGCATCGCCGTAGGCGGCGGCCGCCACGTTGATTGCAACGGAGGCGGCGCTCGCAAGGCCCTGGTGGATCAGCGAGGGCAGCCCCGTTTTGAGGATGCCCCGCCGCACGGTCCGCCGCAGGGTGAAGCGTTTCACGCTCAGGCGCACGACGGTGCGCCCGTGCAGATAATGAAAAAGCAGGATCAGGAAGGCGGCCGTATGGCTCAGCAGGGTGGCGAGCCCGGCCCCGGCGATGCCCATGCCGCAGGCGAACATGAAAAGCGGGTTCAGCGCCACGTCGAGGACGCAGCCCGCCGCGACGCCCGTCAGGGCGAGCGAGGCTTTCCCCTCGGCGCGCAGCGTGCAGTTCAGCACGAACGAGGCGCACATGACCGGCGCGCCCGGCAGGACAAGCCGGGCGTAGTCCCGCGCGTAGGGCAGGATGGTCGGCGTCGCGCCCAGAAAGCGGACCAGCCCGTCGAGGAAAAAAAGGCCGAGCGCGGCGATCACGCCGCCGACCGCGAGCGAAGAGAAAAAAGAGGTCGCGGCGGCCGTCTCGGCCCGCTCGTTTTCCTTCTTTCCCAGATACTGCGAAATCAGCCCGGCCGCGCCCATACCCAGCGTGAACCCCACGGCCTGGATGGCGGAGGTCAGCGAGAACACGACGCCCGCCGCGCCCGCCGCCCGGGTGCCCAGCCGGCTGGCGAAATAGGTGTCCGCCAGGTTGTACGCCGCCGAGATCATCATGCCCGCCGCGGCCGGAGCCGCCAGCGAGAAGACCAGCCGGGGGATCGGCTGACCGGTCATTTTTTTCAGCTGCCCGTCCGCGTCGCCCGTCCCGCCCATGTTTTTCCCCCTTTCGCGCGCCGTTCTTACGGTGTTTCCACTGGAGCCGCGGAAGACTTTGTGCTTCTCCCCCGCCGAAGGCGGGGGAGAAGCACTTTTTTTCGAGTGCGGCTTGAACTGCCATAGTCAGTTTTCCCAATTCGCGGACGTTATCCCGCGGACGCGAAAAAACCCGCCTTTTTCAAAAAGACGGGTCCTCCGCCTTTTGAAAAAGGCGGGCGAAAACTTTGATTCAGGGAAAAGGGACAAGGGAAGGGCACGGACAGATCAGTCTTTATACAACGGAGTCACGCCGTCGGCCTTCATCTGCGCGTCGCGCTCGGCCTGGGTTTTGCCGTAATAATATTTATGGTTGGTGCCGGTGGCGAAATAGAGAAAATCCGTTTTCACGGGGTTCGCCGCGGCGCTCAGCGCCGCCGCGCCGGGGTTGCAGATCGGCCCGGCCGGCAGGGCGGGGGCGCGGCCCGGGTAAGTATTGTAATAATATTTATAGGAATCGCCGAAGACGGGGATCAGGTAGTTGTTGCAGTAATCCCGCGTGGAATCGGCCTGAAGGATCATCTTGGCTTTCAGCCGGTTGTGGAAGACGGAGGAGACCTTTTTCATCTCGTCGGCGTTGTCCGCTTCGCGCTCGATGATCGAGGCGAGCGTGATCACCTGGTCGGTCGTCATGCCGGGATAGGCGTATTTGCTGCCGATCGCGCTCTCCGCGTTCCGCAGGAAGCGGCCCACGGCGTCCTGCGGCTTCATGTCGGTGTAGAATTCGTAGGTGTCGGGGTAGAGGTACCCTTCCAGCTTATACGCCCGCTTTGCGCTGGCGGGGATCTTCTTGACGAGCGAATAGTAGCTGAAATCGTAGGTCTGCGCGGCTTTGACGAACTCCTTCTGGGTGCAGACGCCGTTTTTCTCGAGCCGGGCGGCGATCTGCGCGAGGGTGAAGCCCTCCGGGAACGTCAGCCGGACGGTTTTCGCTTTTTCCGGCTTCGGGGCTTCCGAAGGGACCTGTCCCGTCTTGGACCCGGTCTTCGGGGAAGAGGCCGGCCGCGCGGACGACGCGGGCGCTGAACTCGGCGGGGAAGAGGACGGCGCGGGGCTCTGCGCGGACGATGCCGGTGCGGAGGACGGCGGGGGCGATGCGGACGAGGAGGATTCCGAGCCGGAAGACGCCTCGTCCGGCGCCGACGGGAATCCGTTCGAGCAGGCGGAGGCCGCGAGCAGCAACAAGACTGCAAGCAGGGAGGCTGCTATTTTTTTGACCATATTTTCAGATTCTTTCTCTTGCTTTTTCCCCATTATACCGCCGCTTCCGACTTTCGGCAACAGGTCGCGGGAACATGGAAGAAAGCGGCAGGACGGGCGCTTCAGGTAAGGGAGGACCTTAGGATCGCCTCCGCGCAGCGGATGCCGTCCACGGCGGAGGAGACGATGCCGCCCGAATACCCGGCCCCCTCGCCGCACGGGTACAGCCCGCGCGCGGCGAGGCACTGCAGGTCCTCGCCGCGCAGCAGGCGGACGGGCGAGGAGCTGCGGCTCTCCACGGCGGTCAGCACGGCGTCCGGGTCCGCGAAGCCGCGCAGGCGGCGGTCCATCAGGCGGATGCCCTCGCGCATGGCGTCGGCGGCAAACGCGGGCAGGCAGCCGTCAAGAGAGCACGGCGTCACGCCGAGCGGGTAGGTCGGGGCCACGTCCCCGAAGGCGCTGGACGGCCGGCGCTCCAGAAAATCCCCCACGCGCTGCGCGGGCGCGCGGTATCCCCCGCCGCCCAGCCGGAAGGCGTTTTCCTCCAGCCTGCGCTGAAACTCCACGCCCGCAAGGGGGCCGTCCGCGCCGAAATCCGCCGGCCCCACCCCCACCAGCAGGGCGGAGTTTGCGTTGACGCCGCTGCGGGCGAAGACGCTCATGCCGTTCGTGACCAGGCGGCCTTCCTCGCTGGCCGCGGCGACGACCGTGCCGCCCGGGCACATGCAGAACGTGTAGACGCCGCGCCCGTCCCGCAGGTGGACGGCCAGCCGGTAATCGGCCGCGCCCAGGGCGGGGCGTCCCGCGAAGCTTCCGTACTGCGCGGCGTCGATCAGCCGCTGCGGATGCTCGATGCGGGCGCCGACCGAGAACGGCTTCGGCTCCAGCGGCAGCCCGAGCGAGAGCAGCATCCCGAAGGTGTCGCGGGCGCTGTGGCCGGCGGCGAGGACGACGCTGCGGGTTTCGAGCCGGTCGGGCGCGGAGCTGCCCGGCGGTTGGAACTCGAGGCCCTCCACGCGCCCGTCCCGGATCTTCAGCCCCGTTACCCGCGTGTCGAACCGGATCTCGCCGCCGAGCGCCAGGATCCGGGAGCGGATATTCCGCACGACGCCGGGCAGCAGGTCGGTGCCGATGTGCGGCTTCGCGAGGATCAGGATCTCGGCCGGCGCGCCCGCGGCGGCGAAATCCTCCAATACCTTGCGGGCGCGCGGGTCCTTGGTGCCCGTGTTCAGCTTGCCGTCGGAGAAGGCGCCCGCGCCCCCTTCGCCGAACTGGACGTTGCATTCCGGGTTCAGCGCCCCGGTGCGCCGGAATCGCTCGACCTGCTTCCGGCGTTCCTCCACGCGGGAGCCGCGCTCGAAGACGACGGGCCGCTGCCCGGCCTGCGCGAGGATCAGCGCGGCGAACATCCCCGCGGGGCCGAAGCCCACGACGGCGGGGCGCGGGTCCAAAGGCCGGCTCGGGGGCAGGCGGTACCGGTACGGCTCCGCCTGCGCCGCGTTCCGCCCGGGCGGCGCGGGGACGTTCGGGCAGTCCGCCTCCACGGTGCAGACGAAGTGGACGTCGCTCTTCCGGCGCGCGTCCACGGATTTTCGGTACAGCTTCAGCGAGCGGATGTCCCGGGGGCGCACCCCGAGTTTCTTTGCGGCCTCTATTTTCAGGTCGGCTTCCGTGCCGTCCGGCGTCAGCCGGAGGCCCGAGATCCGGTACATGAAAGCGGTTCCTCCTTTATTTTCAGCGGCAGAGCGACCGCGCGGCGGCGCTCCCGGCCTCGTATCCGCTGGCCCACGCCCAGTGCAGGTTGAAGCCGCCGCAGTCCCCGTCGACGTTCAGAATCTCTCCGCACAGAAAGACGCCGGGGCACCGGTTCGATTCCAGCCCCTCGCCCGTCTCGCTCAGCGGGATGCCGCCGGCCGTGACCTGCGCGTTCCGCCACGGCAGCGTGCCGAGGGCGGGGAAACGGAAATCCCGGATGCGGCGCGCGATGCGGGCGAAATCGCCCTCCGCCGGCGGCGCGGAGGGGGAGAGGCCCGCCGCGCGGACGACCTCGGCGCACAGGGCTTTGGGCAGAAGCCCTTCCGCGGCCTGCGCGGCGGAGACGTCCGCCGTCAGTCGGGCGCTCCGCGCGAGGAACCGCGCGAGCTCGTCCTCGCCGTATTCGGGGGCGAGGTTCAAAGAAATCTCCAGCCCGCCGGGGTTGCCGGCCTTTTCGCCGACGATGCGGGAAAGGTCGAAGATGCAGATGCCGGAGAGCGCGCCGTCCGCGAACTGCACCTCGCCGCGCGCGGTTTTCAGCGCGCTTCCGCCGCAGAGAACGGAAGCCTCCGCCCCGCAGCGCACGCCCTTGAGCGGGCGCGCGCGCTTCGGGTCCGTCCGCACCTGCACCAGCGCGGGCCACAGGCGCGTGCTGCGGTGCCCGAGCGGGCGCAGCAGCGCGTATCCGTCCCCTTCGGAGCCGGACTGCGGGCAGGCCTTTCCGCCCGTCGCGACAACGACCCGCCGGGCGCTCACCGCCCGCTCACCGCTCCGGACGAGGAATCCGTCCCCGGACTTTTCGATTTTTTCCGCCGTAAAATCGCAGACGACCCCGATCCCCGCGGCCGCGAGGTTCCGCCGCAGGAGGTTCACCACCGACGAGGCCTGCAGGCTGTAGGGGTAGACGCGGCCGCCCTCCAGCTCGCGGCAGACGAGGCCGAGCGAGCGGAAGCTCTCCACCGCCTTCCCGGGGGAAAAGCGTTCCAGCACGGGCGCCGCCGCCTCCGCGTCGCCGTGGTAGGCGGCGGCTTCTGCGTCCCGGTTGGTCAGGTTGCAGCGGCCGTTGCCGGTCGCCAGCAGCTTTTTCCCCACGCGGGGATTCTTTTCCAGCACGGCGATCTTCGGCTTTTTCCCCAGTTCCGAAGCGCGCCGCGCGGCGGAAAGGGAGGCGAAAAGGCCGGCGGCCCCGCCGCCGATCACCGCGATATCGCAGCGTTCCAACGCAAGCATCCCTTCTGTTTTTCCGGTCTATTATATCAGACGGAGCCGGGGAATACAATCGGGGAGGAATTCGGCAGAAAAAGAACCGCCCGCACCGGGTCCGGTGCGGACGGCCTGCCAGCCTTTCGGGCAAGGTTATTTCATGCCCTGCTCGTAGCTTGTGATCATCTTTTTGACCATTTGCCCGCCGACGGAGCCGGCTTCCTTGGAAGTCAGGTCGCCGTTATAGCCCTGCTTCAGGTTCACGCCGACTTCGGAAGCCGCTTCCATCTTGAATTTGTCCAGAGCGGCGCGGGCTTCGGGAACCACGTTCTTTGCCATGCTGCAACACTCCTTCGATTTCAGGATCAATATCGTTTTTGATTTGCGTTTGCAGTCCTATTTTTCGACTTTTGCCGGTTCTTTATGAGTGACAAATTATGCAAGAGCCCTCAGATCGCGTAGCCCCCGGCGGAATCCACGCCGGCGATCAGCAGCGCCGCGCAGACAAAAAGGATCTGGTGCGGGCTGCGCTCTTCGGAAAAAACGACGTTGAAATCGTGCGGCTCCAAAAGCTTCCCCGTCAGCGTCACGAGGTTGCGCTGCAGGCTGAGCGTCGCCCCGGTGCTTTCCAGCCCGGCGATGCTCAGCGTGTCGCGCTGGCCGGTCCCGCAGGTCACGGCGACGCAGGCGGAGCCTTTCAGCAGGGCGGCGGCCGCCGTGTTGGAAGCCTCCAGCACGCAGAGAAAGCCGGCGGGGATCCTCACGGCCTCCTGCGGGCGGACGCTGTTTTTCAGCATCAGGATGCCGGATTCCGTCTCGAGCTCCGGCACCCGTTCGGATTCATACACCGAGAACGCGACGTCCCCGCCGCGGTCCACGAATTTGGAGGGCCCGCAGTACCGCGCCCCGCCGTGGAGCGAAAGCGCCGGCAGCAGCGCCTGCGTGACGGACGCGTCGGCCGGGTCGCCGCATAAAAAAATGGAAATCAGGCCGGACCACCGCCTTTCGGATGATGGTTTTCCGCGGGATTTTCGGCGCCGCGGAAACCGGACACCCTCATTTTTGACATCCGCGCGGAAAATATGTATTACCGTCCCGCGGCCCCGCTTTTTCGCATCCGATAAAAAAATCCCGCCGGCCCGG
This sequence comes from Caproicibacter sp., assembly GCA_036844765.1. Taxonomy (GTDB): domain Bacteria; phylum Bacillota; class Clostridia; order Oscillospirales; family Acutalibacteraceae; genus Thermocaproicibacter. Next base: position 46,316 of record DAIUFE010000003.1, read on the forward strand.
GCCGGCGGGAAGTGCGCGGCTTTCAGAGGGAGGCGCGGTAAATCTGCAATACGTCGTCCGCCTTGAGGGGGACGAAGGCGTTTTCCAAGCCGTGCTTCGCGGCGTGCTCGGCCATGATTTTGAAGTTTTTCTCGTCGATATTTACTTCGCGCAGCGTGGCGGGCAGGCCGAGCGAAGAGAAGAACGCGCGCGTTTTTCGGATCGCCTGTTCCGCAACCGTCCGCGCGGGCTGCTTCGCGTCGAGGCCCCAGACGTTGACGCCGTACTCGGCGAACTTCGGGGCGGTGGCGTCGCTCAGCACGTACTTCATCCAGTTCGGCGTCAGGATAGCCAGGCCCACGCCGTGGGTGATGTCGTAGAACGCGCTCAGCTCGTGCTCCATGGCGTGGACGCTCCAGGCCACCTCCGCCCCGCACGAGAGCAGCCCGTTGATCGCGTGGCTGGAGGCCCACATCAGGTTGGCGCGCGCCTCGTAGTCGTCGGGATGCTCCAGCGCGGCGGGGCCGTACCGGATGCAGGTCTTGAGCAGGCCCTCAGCGAACCGGGCCTGCAGGAACGCGCCCTTCACGTTGGTGAAATAATCTTCAAAGATATGGCTCATGATGTCGGCCGTGCCGGCGGCGGTCTGGCGCTTCGGCACGGTGAACGTCAGCGCGGGGTCGAGGATCGAGGCCCTCGGCTTGAGCAGCTGGCCGGAGGTGCCGAGCTTCTCGTGCGTCTCGGGGTTCGTGATCACGGCGAAGGCGTCCATCTCGGAGCCGGTGGCCGCCGCCGTCAGCACGGTGACGACGGGCAGGGCCTTTTGGATCCGGGCCGGCTCCGTGACCAGCTCCCACGGGTCCCCGGCGTAAAGGGCGCCCGCGGCGACGACCTTCGCGCAGTCGAGGGCGCTGCCGCCGCCGACGGCCAGCACGACGTCCACGCCGTTTTCGCGGCAGAGCCGGACGCCCTCGCGCACCGAGGCGATCTTCGGGTTCGGCTCCACGCCGGAAAGCTCGGTCACCGCGACGGTGCTCTCTTTGAGCCGGGCGAGCACGGTGCCGTAAAGCCCGCTGCGCTTGATGCTTCCGCCGCCGTAGACCAGCAGCGCGCGGGAGCCGTACCGCCGGACGATGCCGCCCAGCTTTTCGACCTGCCCCCTGCCGAAATAGATGGCCGTGGGGATGGAAAAAACAAAATTGTTCATGAAATCCTTCCTTTCCGAAAAGAGGTTCCCTGTCGCTTTTCCAGCCGGGCTGCGGGAAGTTCTTTGCTTCTTCCCCGCCGCGGCGGGGGAGAGACGGGCTCGGCCGCTCCGCCCAGGCCGGAACTGCTGTAAAACTCCGCTTTTATTATAGCACGGCGCCGGCCGCGCCGCCAGCCGCGCCGCCGTTTTTCGGGGAATCGCGCCCCGCGCGGTGAAAAACGCCCGCGGATATGGTATAATCGGAGCGGAAGGAACGGAGGGAAAGCCAATGGGTTCCAGGGAAGAATTCGAGCAGATCTATCGCGAACACATTTCGCGGGCCGGGTCCGAGGAACTGCTGAAGTGGCTGCAGGGGACGGACTTCTTCGTCGCGCCCGCCAGCACGAGGTTCCACTGTGCCTGCCTCGGCGGGCTGGTCATGCACAGCGTGAGCGTTTACCGCGTGATGCGGGAGAAGCATTTCGACCCGGAAACGGACAGTGAGGAAAGCTTCGCCGTCTGCGCCCTTCTGCACGATATCTGCAAGGCGCAGTTCTATAAAAAAGGCACGCGCAACGTCAAGAACGAGAAGACCGGCGCCTGGGAAAAGCGCCCGTATTACTCCATCGACGACAGTTTCCCTTACGGCCACGGGGAAAAATCCGTTTTTCTGATTGAGCGGTTCATGCGCCTGAAGACCTCCGAGGCCGTCGCCATCCGCTGGCACATGGGCGGCTTCGACGACGCCGCGAAGGGCGGCTGCGGCGCCGTCAGCCAGGCGTTCGCCCGGTATCCGCTCGCGGTCAAGCTGCATCTTTCGGACCTCGAGAGCACCTATCTGCGCGAAAAAGGCACTTCCGAAGTGCCGAACGGCCGGTAAACGCCGCGCCGCAGCCCGGGGAGTTTCCGCTCCCCGGGCTTTTGCATGCCCGAAAAAACTTTGAGGGCTTTTCCGCACGCCCGCTGTCAAGCCGCTCCGGCCGTTAATATTATGGCATGGGGGACGTTCGGCCGATGAATAAATCCCCGAAAGTTTGCCAACAATATTTTACGGAAAAAACATGATCCTGAAGATTCGGAGCGTGAAAATATGATTGTCCGCAGAGGCGATATTTATTACGCCGACCTCAGCCCCGTCGTGGGTTCGGAGCAGGGCGGGGTGCGGCCGGTCCTGATCATCCAGAACGACGTCGGCAACCGGTTCAGCCCGACGGTGATCGCGGCGGCCATCACCAGCCAGCGGTCGAAGGCCAACCTGCCGACGCACATCCTGCTGGAGGCGGGCACCACCGGGCTTGCGAAGGATTCGATCGTCCTGCTCGAGCAGGTGCGCACGCTCGACAAGCACAGACTGAAGGAGCGGATGGGCCGCGTGGACGGGAGGTCCATGTCCCTTGTGGACCAGGCCCTCTCCGTCAGCTTCGGTCTGTCCGCCAGGGAACCGATGCGGCAGGCTACATAGACCGGCCCGGTGCCATGTAGCGTGTATATTCTCAAGCCGCGCGGGGGAAAATAAGGGCATCCCAGAAAAAGGAGATCTTTCCATGACGATCACCGCGAAGGAGCTGGCCGCCATCGAAGAGGAGCTTTCCAGCGAACAGACGCTGATCGCGAAGCTGAAATCGTATTCCCAGATGTGCACGGACCAGCAGCTCAAGCAGCAATGCGACGCCATCGCCCAGAAGCACCAGAACCATTTCGACCGGCTGATGGGCTTCCTGAACTGAGAGAAAGGGGATGCTTTGCCGATGAAACCCAACCAGATCAGCGGGAATCTCTCGACCGGGACGATGCCCGAAAAAGAAATGATGAACGACGTGCTTTCCTCCCAGAAATTCCTCACCGAGACCTACAACGCCTTCACCAACGAGTGCGCCACGCCCAACGTGCGCGACGAGTTTCTGAAGATCCTTGCGGAGGAGCACCAGATCCAGGCCGAAGTGTTCGACGCCATGAAGCAGCGCGGGTGGTACCAGACCCCCGCGGCGGAACAGCAGAAGATCGATCAGACCAAGCAGCAGTACCAGGGTTCCGGCGCGCAGGGCTGATGCCGAAGGCGCAGGGCGGGAGCGGGCGGTTTTCGTCCGTTTCCGTCTTTTTTTGCGGCCGCAGCCGAAGGGCAGTTGAATCTGCCGCCCCAAGATGGTACAATTTATAGCAATTCCAGTCGTGATGGAGAGAGGGAGATTGCTTTTCTCCGTCTCCGGCGGGGGAAGGCAAAAAGCCTTCCGCAGTTCCACTGGAAATGCTGTGGAGACATGGGGCGGGTGGTCGGTTTGAGCATAAAAAAATGGCGGGTTCTGCCGCACGACGGCGCGGCCGCGAAGGAGTTCGCCGCACGGGCGGGCATTCCGGAGCTTCTGGCGGTTCTGCTGCAGACGCGCGGGATCGCGGACGAAGCGCGCGCGGAGGAGTTCCTCGCGGGGAAGCCCGCCTTCTCCGACCCCCTTCTGCTGCCCGATATGGAGCGGGCGGCCGCCCGCATCGGCCGCGCGCTGGACGGTTTCGAGAAGATCGCGGTCTACGGCGATTACGACGCGGACGGCGTGACGGCCACCGCGATGCTCTATTCATACCTCGAGTCCTGCGGCGGGAACGTCGTCTATTATATCCCCGAGCGGGAGGGCGAGGGCTACGGCCTGAACAAAAAAGCGGTCGAGACACTCCGCGCCCGGGGCGTGAAGCTGATCGTCACGGTCGACAACGGGGTCTCTTCCAACGAGGAGATCGCGTTCGCGTCCTCCCTCGGCGTCGACACCGTGGTGACGGACCACCACCGCCCGCGGGAGGTGCTGCCCGCGGCGTGCGCCGTGGTGGACGCCTGGCGCGCCGACAGCCGCTGCCCGTACCGCGATTTTTCCGGCGCGGGCGTCGCGTTCAAGCTGATCTCCGCCCTGGAGGGCGGGGACGGCGCCGGCGCTTTGCTGGATAATTACGCGGACCTCGCGGCCATCGGCACGGTGGGGGATTCGGTCCCGCTCACGGGCGAGAACCGCGCCCTCGTCCGCGCCGGGGTCGGGCAGATGTCGCGCGGCGACCGGCCGGGCCTGAGCGCCCTGCTGGAGCAGGCGGGGCTGGAGGGGCGCCCCGTCACCGCCCGCGAGGTCGCGTTCGCCGTGGTGCCGCGCATCAACGCCGCGGGCCGCGTCGGCTCGCCGGACCGCGCCGTCCGGCTGCTGACGGCCGAATCGCCCGACGAGGCCGGCGCGCTGGCGGAGCAGATCTGCCGCGACAACGGCGAGCGCCGCCGCATCGAGGCCGAGATCCTCGAAAAGGTGATGGAGCAGTTCTCCCGTTCGCCGGAGCTGCTGTACGACCGCGTGCTCGTCGCCGCGGGCGAGGGCTGGCACCCCGGCGTGATCGGCATCGTGGCCGCGCGCGTGACGGAGCGGTTCGGCAAGCCCTGCGTGGTGTTCTCGTGCGGGGGCGGCGAGGCGAAGGGCTCCGGCCGCAGCGTGGCGGGCTTTTCGCTGTTCGAGGCGGTCTGCGCGTGCCGGGACCTGCTCACGCGGTTCGGCGGGCACCCCATGGCGGCGGGGATGACCCTTCCCGCCGCGAACGTCGGGGCGTTCCGCGAGCGGATCAACCGCTATGCCGCGTCGCTGCCCGGGCCGATGCCGGCGCCCGTCCTGCGCATCGACTGCCTGCTGGAGCCGCGCGGCCTTTCCCCGGAGCTTCCGGACGCGCTGAGCGCGCTCGAGCCGTTCGGCGTGGGCAACCCGCGCCCGCTGTTCGGGCTGATGGGCGTGGCGATCCGGGATATCGAGCCGGTCGGCGGCGGGAAGCATCTGCGCGTGACCGTGGAAAAGGACGGCTGCAGCGTCCGCTGCATGAGGTTCGGCACGACGCTGGAGGAGTTTCCATACCGGATCGGCGACGCCGTCGACCTGGCGGTCCTGCTGGAATCCGACGTCTTCAACGGCCGAAAGACGCTCTCCGTCGTGATCCGGGAGATGCGGCTTTCCGGGGCGGACCCGGACGCGCTGATCGCCGGGCGCGCCCTGTACGAGCGGTTCCGCCGGGGGGAGGCGCTCTCCGTGGAGGAGGCCGCCTCGCTGCTGCCGGCCCGGCGGGATCTCGCCGCCGTGTACCGCGCCGTGCGGGACGGCGGAGGATGCGCCGGGTCCGCCGAAGACCTGGCCGCGCGCCTGCCGGGCGGACCGGCGGCTCTGCCGAAGGTGCTGGCGGCGCTCGGGGTCCTCGAAGAATTTGGCCTCGTCCGGTGCGGGCGGTCCGCGGCGGGCGGCTCGCTGCGGGTGGTGCCCCGCGAGGGCAAGACCGATCTTTCCGGCTCGCGGCTGCTTTCCTCCCTGAAATCTTACCAGGAAGCCGGTGTGAAAAATGGCGTGGCCGCTTCAGACTTTTGACGACCTTGTGGCCCTGATGCGCGCGAGCGAGCGGGACGACTACGACCGGGGCCTCGTCGAGCGCGCCTACCGCCTTGCGGAAAGCTCCCACAGGGGCCAGAAGCGGCTTTCCGGCGCGCCGTATATCTCCCACCCGGTGGCGGTGGCGTGCATCCTTGTGCAGCTGGGCATGGACACGGCCTCGGTGGCCGCGGGCCTGCTGCACGACGTGGTGGAGGACACCCCCGTCAGCCTGGAGCAGGTGCGCAAGGAGTTCGGGGAGGAGATCGCCGGCCTGACCGACGGCGTCACCAAGCTGGGCCGCATCCCGTATTCTTCGCGCGAGGTGCAGCAGGCGGAGAACCTGCGCAAGATGCTGATCGCCATGTCCGAGGACATCCGCGTGATCATCATCAAGCTGGCCGACCGCCTGCACAACATGCGCACCATCGAGTTCATGCCGCCGCAGAAGCAGCGCGACAAGGCCCTCGAGAACATGGAGGTCTACGCCCCCATCGCGCACCGCCTCGGCATCCGCGCCGTCAAGGAGGAGCTGGAGGATCTCTCGCTGCGCATCCTCGACCCCGTCGCCTACCGCGAGATCGAGAACGGGCTGGAGCTGCGCGCGGGCGAGCGCAGCGCGTTCATCGAAGCGACCAAGGCGAAGATCAAGGACCGCGTGTCCCGGACCATCCCCAACGTGTATCTCGAGGGGCGCGTCAAGAGCATCAACGGCATCTACCGCAAGATGTTCATCCAGAACCGCTCGATGGACGAAATCTACGACATCTACGCCGTGCGCGTGATCGTCGACACCGTGAACGACTGCTACAACGTGCTGGGCGTCGTCCACGACATGTTCCGCCCGCTGCCGAACCGCTTCAAGGACTATATCTCCACGCCGAAGCCGAACATGTACCAGTCCCTGCACACCACCGTCATCGGCAAGGAGGGCATCCCGTTCGAGGTGCAGATCCGCACGTGGGAGATGCACCACACCGCCGAATACGGCATCGCGGCGCACTGGAAATACAAGCTCGGCATGTCGGGCAAGGAGGATTCGTTCGAGAAGCGCCTCTCCTGGATCCGCCAGATGCTCGACAACGAGCGCGACAGCGGCGACGCCACCGACCTGGTGCGCATGATCAAATCGGACCTCGTGCCGGAGGAGGTGTTCGTCTTCACCCCGCGCGGCGACGTGATCAGCCTGCCCGCCGGCGCCACGGTGATCGACTTCGCCTATGCGATCCACAGCGCCGTGGGCAACCGCATGACGGGCGCCAAGGTCGACAAGCGCATCGTCCCGCTGGATTATCAGGTCCGCACCGGCGAGATCGTCGAGATCCTCACCTCGAAGGAGGCGCGCGGCCCCAGCCGCGACTGGCTCAAGATCGTCCGCACGGGCGAGGCGCGCAACAAGATCCGCTCCTGGTTCAAGCGCGAGAGGCGGGACGAGAACATCGCCGAGGGCAGGGCCGAGCTGGACCGCGAGATCCGCCGGAACGGCATCGAGCTGGACGACGGCGAGCTGAACGGGATCCTCGCGAAGCTGGGCCCCCGCTACAACTGCCCCGCCGCCGAGGACGTCTACGCGGCGATCGGCTACGGCGGCGTGCCGGTCTGGAAGATCATCCCGAAGGTCCGGGACGCCTGGCAGAAAAAGCACCAGGCCGCCGCCCCGGCCCCGCCGCGCCTGCCGACCCCGCCCGCCGCCCCGCGGAAAAGCCCCGCCGGCGTGGTGGTGGAGGGGATGGAAAACTGCCTGGTCAAGTTCGCGCGCTGCTGCAACCCGCTGCCGGGCGACGAGATCATCGGCTTCATCACGCGCGGGTTCGGCGTCTCGATCCACAAGCGCGGCTGCTCCAACGTCCCGCGGGATCTGAGCGCCGCCGCCGAGCCGGAGCGCTGGGTCCGGGTCCACTGGGCGGGCCAGGTGCGCGAGGAGTTCAAGGCCACGCTCGAGATCGTCGGGGAGGACCGCTCCGGTCTGCTGGCCGACATCACCCAGCAGCTCTTCAACCTGCACCTTTTCATCCATTCGCTCAATTCGCGGGAGGCGAAGGACGGCAGCGCGGTGATTACCGCCACCGTCTCCATCCGCAGCATCGAGCAGCTGCAGAGCGTGATCGCGCGGCTCTCGAACATCAGCGGGATCCTTTCCGTCCGGCGTCCGTAGCTCCCCTTTGGCTCAAGGAGGTTTTTCCCTGTGAAAGTACAGACCATCGTCGGCGGTCCCCTGCCGACCAACTGCTATCTTCTGACCGACGGGGCGTCGGGCGTCTCCGCCGTCGTGGACCCCGGCTTTGAGAGCGCGGAGCTCGACGAAGCCCTGCGCGCCGCCGGCCGGGTGGAGGCCGTGCTGCTCACCCACGGCCATTTCGACCACATCACCGGCGTGCGCCGGGCGGTGGAGCTGACCGGCGCGAAGGTGTATCTCGATTCCGCCGAGATGCCCCTGGTGGCCGACACCCTCCAGAACGGCTCCTCCCTCTTCTTCGGCGTGGCCGTCCCGCCGTTCCGCGTGGACACGCTGCTGAAGGACGGCGACGTGATCCCGCTCGGGACGCTGAAGATCCGCGTGATCCACACGCCGGGGCACACCGCCGGGGGCTGCTGCTACCTGGCGGGCGACGCCCTGTTCTCGGGCGACACGCTGATGCGCCTGGACTGCGGACGCACCGACCTTGCGACGGGCAGCGGGGAGCAGATGCGCGCTTCGCTCAGAAAGCTCGCGGCGCTCCCGGGCGACCCGCACGTCTACCCCGGCCACGGGCCGGAATCCACCCTGGAGTACGAGCGCCGCAACAGCCCCGAGATGCGGTTCGAAGAACCATGACGCTGATCGTCGACGGGCACCCGTTCCGCTATGAGATGGAATGCCTGTGCCGGGTCTTTTACCCGCGCGCGAAAATCCGGGAGACACCGGGGGAAGGGGACGGCCCCGCCGTCTACACCGGCCTGAAAAAACTGCCGGAGGGGGTCCGTATCGCCGTTCGGCTCAAAACCGGCGGGGAGGAGAAGGAGGCCTCGGAGCTTCTGCCGCCCGGTGCGGGGCGCGAGGAAGAGGAGCGCCGCATGGCCGTCCTGCTCTGGCGGCTGCTGTCGCGGGCGCTCGGCTGCCGGCCCGGGTGGGGCATCCTCACGGGCGTGCGCCCCGTCAAGCTGTTCGGCCGCCTGGCCGCGCGGCAAGGGGAAGAGGAGGCCGCCCGCTTTTTCCGGGAGGAGCTGCTGGTCTCGCCCGAAAAGACGGCGCTCGCGCTCCGGACGGAACGGAGCCAGAGAAAAATTCTGGCCCTCAACCGGCCGGAGTGCTTCAGCCTTTATATCGGCATTCCGTTCTGCCCCACGCGGTGCGCCTACTGCTCGTTCGTTTCCGCATCCGTCGAAAAGGCCGCGCGCCTGATCCCCCGCTACGTGGAGCTTCTGTGCGGCGAGATCCGCCGCACCGGGGAGATCGCCGCCCGGCTGGGCCTGAGGCTCCAGTCCGTCTATATCGGGGGCGGCACGCCGACCGTCCTCTCGCCGGAGCAGCTTTCGGCGGTGCTGGGCGCGGTGGGGGAAAGCCTCGATCTCTCGGAATGCCGGGAGTTTACGGTGGAGGCCGGGCGGCCGGACACCGTCACGCCGGAGCGGCTGGAGGCGATCCGTTCGGGCGGGGCGGCGCGCATCAGCATCAACCCGCAGACCCTGAACGACGAGGTCCTGAAAAGGATCGGGCGCAGGCACACCTCGGCGCAGACGCTTTCCGCCTTCGCGCTGGCGCGCCGGCACGGCTTCCGCAACATCAACATGGACCTGATCGCCGGGCTGCCCGGCGACGATCCGGAGAGCTTCCGCCGCACACTCGGCGGCGTGCTGGCCCTCGCGCCGGAATGCGTGACGGTGCACACGCTGGCGCTCAAGCGCGCCGCGCGGCTCGCCCAGGAAAAAGAGGACGCCCCGCTGCTCGCGGGCGCCGCGGACGCGGAGCGGATGCTGGCGGACGCGGACGCCGCGCTGACGAGGGCGGGCTACCTGCCGTATTATCTGTACCGCCAGAGCCGCATGGTGGGCAATCTCGAGAACACCGGCTGGGCGAAGCCGGGGTTCGAGAGCCTCTACAACGTGATGATCATGGAGGAGTGCCAGACTATCCTCGCCTGCGGATCGGGCGCGGTGACGAAGCTGAAGGACCCGTTCGCGGACCGGATCGAACGGATCTTCAACTTCAAATATCCTTATGAATATATTGGACGGTATGGGGAAATGATGAGTAGAAAAGACCGGGTGATGGAATTTTATGCAGGCTTGGCAGACCGGTTCGGGGGCGTGCGGCAGCCTTGAGGCGATCAACCGCGCCGCGGAGGAGGACCCGCGTCGGTTCGTGCTGCGCGCGGAGCAGGCCTTCCGGGACGCCGTGGAGGAGCTTGCGCGGCGCATCGCGGGGCAGGAGCCGCCGTGCCGGCTGGTGATGCTCGCGGGGCCCACCAGCAGCGGCAAAACCACCACGGCCCGCCTGCTGACGGGCGCGCTGAACCGGCTGGGCGTCGGTTCGGTCGGCGTCTCGCTGGACGATTTTTTTCTGGGCGGGGACATCGCCCCGCTCCTGCCGGACGGCGGCAGGGACTACGAATCGCTGGAGGCCATCGACGTCGCGGATATCCGCAGGTGCCTCGCCGGCCTCGTGGAGGACGGCCGCTGCAGCATGCCGGTCTATGATTTCCGCAGGCACACGCCGTTCCCGTACCGCAGGGAGGTGCGCCTGCGCGGGCGGGACGTCGCCGTCGTCGAGGGCATCCACGCGCTGGACCCGGCCCTGACGGAGGGCCTGCCGGAGCTCGACGCGCACCGCGTCTACATCAGCGTGACGCAGGGCGTCTCGGCCGGGGCGGAGCGGCTGTTCGGCCCCGACGACGTCCGGCTGGTGCGGCGTTTGGTACGCGACCGCAATTTCCGCGGCACACCGCCCGAAAAGACGCTGAGGATGTGGGACAACGTGATGGCGGGCGAGCGCCGGTATATCCAGCCGTTTCTGCGGGACGCCGACTCGGCCGTCGATTCCTTCCACGCGTATGAGCTCTGCGTCCTGCGGGAGCAGGCGCTGCCCCTGCTACATACCGTGCCGGCGGAAAGCCCCCGGCGCGCGTATGCCGACAGGCTCGCGGAGGGCCTCGGGCGCGTCCGCCCCGTCGACGCCGGCCTCGTGCCGAGGGACTCCGTGATCCGGGAATTCATCGGCGGCGTTTAGGCTTGCCGGAACGGAATCCGCATGGTATAATAGGAAATCATCAACGGACAACGACGGACAGAAGGAGCGTGTGCTGTTATGGGACTGTTGGACGATGTGATCGTAAACGCCAAGTCGGCGGCGAATGTCGTCGGCAAAAAAGCCAGCCAGTTCGTCGATATCTCCAAGCTCAGGATCAGCGCGGCGGACCTGAACAACGAGATCTCGAAACGGTTTGAATCGCTCGGCCGCGCGGTCTACGAGGCGAAAAAGACCGAAAACGACTCTTCGGATCTGACCGCCGAAAGCGTGCGCGCGATCGACGAGCTCTACGAGCAGCTCGACGCGGTGAACGCCCAGCTCGCGGCCGCCCGCGAAAAGCTGGTCTGCGCCAGCTGCGGGCAGGAGAACGCCCAGGGCTCCGTCTACTGCAGCCGGTGCGGGCATAAGCTGACGGACAAAACAGACAAAACGGACCGATCGAACCAATCGGACCAGCAATAGGGGTCCCGCGTGGATCGCGGAGGGAGGGGTTCTGCCTCTCCCTTTCTTTTTGGCATGCGCGCGCGCCCGGCGGCATACAGTTTGGCAGGGGAGCGGGCGCCCCGCTCTGGCGGCGTTTCCAGTCGCAGTGGAGGGATGTAACTTTTCTCTCCCCCGCCGAAGGCGGGGGAGAGAAAAGAAGCGTTCCGCAGCTCCACTGAAAATGCCGTAGCTTTCTGAAGGGAACGGATGTGTTGCGATGGAACGGAGAAACGGGCGCGGCATGCGCCGGCAGAGCTTTCTGCACGGCGCGCTGATCCTGATGGTGGCGATCGCGCTCGAGAAGGTCATCGGCGCGGTGTTCAAGATCCCGCTCGCCTGGATCCTTACGACGGTGGGCAGCGGCTATTTCGGGTTCGCCTATTCGATCTACGCCCCACTGTTCAGCCTCGCCACGGCCGGGTTCCCCATCGCCATCTCGCGGATGGTGTCGGAAAATTCCGTCCGCGGGCGGTTCCGGGATATCCGTCAGATCCACCGGGCGTCCGTCCGCATTTTCCTGACCCTCGGCATCGTGGCCTGCTCCATCATGTTCTTCGGGGCGCGGCCCTACGTCAGCTATGTCGAGAGCGGCAACCCGGGGAACTTTCTCCCCGCCATCTACGCGCTGGCCCCGGCGGTGTTCTTCACCAGCATGATGTCGATCTACCGCGGGTATTACGAGGGCCTGCGCAACATGTACCCCACGGCGATCTCCGAGGTGATCGAGGCGCTGTGCAAGGTCGTGTTCGGCCTGGCCGCCGCTTCCCTGATCATCCGGGAGGGCATGCGGCAGTACGCGGCCTCGGGCACGGTGTACGGCGTCAGGGCCACTTCGGAGCAGTACGCCAAGCTGGCGACGCTGCCGTACGCGGCGGCGGGCGCGATCTTCAGCGTCACGCTGGGCGGCATGTTCGGCTTCCTGTTCCTGTTCCTCTACCATAAGCGCCACGGCGACGGCATCTCCCCCGAGATGCTGCGGTACGCCCCGCGCCCCGCGCCGGGTCGGGTGATCACCTCCCGGCTGATCCGCACGGCCATCCCCATTGCGCTCGGTTCGCTCGCCGTCAACCTCTCCACGCTGGTGGACAGCACGTTCCTCAAAATGCGCATCGGGGACATTATGGAGACCCACCCGGAAGTCCTCCTGAACATGTACCGGAACGACCTCACGCAGGAGGTGATCCAGCTCAAGCTGGTGCCCTCCTTTCTGTTCGGATGCTTCACGAACGCCAACAACCTGTTCATGCTGGTGCCGGCGCTCACGCAGGCCTTCGGCATCAGCGCGCTGCCGAGCGTCACGGCGGCGTGGGCGCAGGACGACCCGAAGGCTCTCCGGCACAGCGTCGAGTCCGTGCTGCGGGTCGTGGCGCTGATCACCATCCCGTGCGGCGTCGGCCTTTCGGTGATGTCGCAGCCCATCGCGGCGCTGATCTATCCGCATAACAACCCCGCCATCGTCGGGCGGATCCTGGCCCTGCTCGGCCTCGCCTCCATCTTCGCGGCCACCAGCACGCCGATCAACAGCATGCTGCAGGCGATCGGTCGGGTGGACCTTCCCGTCAAGCTGATGGCGGTGGGCCTCGTCGTCAAGGTCGTCCTCAACTACGCCCTGGTCGGCATCCCGGAGATCAACGTGCTCGGCGCCGGGACGGGGACGCTCGTCTGCTATTTTCTCATCACCGTTCTGGCCCTCGCCCTGCTGTGCAGGATCACGAAGACGACGCCGCATTTCTTCGCGATCTTCTGCAAGCCCGCGCTTGCCTCCGCGGTCAGCGTGGGGGCGGCGTGGCTGATCTGGAAGGGCGCCGCGTCGCTGCCGCATCTGAAGGGTTCGATCGCCACCTGTCTGGCGATCCTCGCCGCGGCGTTCCTCTACGCCGTCTGCATCCTCTGGTTCCGCGCTTTGGACCGGCGCGACGTGCTGATGCTGCCCCACGGACAAAAAATTGCGAAAATACTTGAAAAACATAATTGGATAAGGTAAAATAAGGACGGCTTTTCCGGACGTTTTGCTGTTCTCCGCCGCCCGTGGGGGGGAGCCTGGGCGGGGCGGCGGGGCGAACACAGAATTCTCAGCTTCTGCTGTTGAATAATAAAAAGACGGAGGTCAAAAATATGAATAAAACCGAGTTGATCGCGGCGGTCGCCGAAAAGACGGGACTGTCGAAAAAGGACGCGGACAACGCCGTGAACGTGATGCTCAACACGATTGTCGAATCCGTGGCGAAGGATGAAAAAGTGCAGATCGTGGGCTTCGGAACCTTTGAGCTGCACAACCGCAGCCAGCGCCAGGGCCGCGACCCGAGGACAAACTCCCCCATCACCATCCCCGCGTCCCGGGTTCCCGCATTCAAGGCCGGCAAGGCGTTCAAGGATGCCACGGCGATCTGAGTCTGAAATTTGTCCGCTCCCGCGGGCGGGTGACAGGGCCGCGCTTCACTGCGGCCCTGTTCTTTGTGCCCCGCGGGCGCGTCAGTGGGGGAAGGAGCTGCCATGAGACTGGACAAATACCTTAAGGTCTCCCGGCTGATGAAGCGCCGCACGGTCGCGAACGAGGCGTGCGACGCCGGGCGCGTGCTGGTCAATTCCAGGCCCGCGCGCGCCTCGCTGGAGGTCCGCCCGGGCGACGAGATCGAGATCTGCATCGGCGTGCGCGCGGTGCGCGTGCGGGTGCTGGGCGTGGACCCCTACGCGGCCAAGGGGGACGCCGCCGGCCTGTATCAGATTCTTTCGGAGGGCCCGGCCGGGCGCTAAGTATATGTCTTCCCGCGTTCGCATACAAATGGAGCAGAACGAAATGCGGGAGGGGGATCCCTTTGGCCGAAGCGAAAACGGCGGCCGGCCAGAAGCCGGCCAGAAAGCCGCACAGCCTGATCCTTGAAAACCGCGCCACCCTGACCGCCACGGGCGTCTCCAACGTGGAGAGCTTCGACGAGCAGACGGTGGTCGCGAGCACCGACCTCGGCGACCTGATCGTCCGGGGGGAAAAGCTGCATATCGACCGCCTGAACCTGGAGACCGGGGAGCTGACGCTCGACGGCGGGATCTCCTCCGTCTCGTATTCCGAAGTGCGTTCCGCGGGCGGTTTTTTCGGCAGGCTGTTCAAATAGGGGAGTGAGGCGCGGTGAACAGAGTCCTTTCCTCCCAGACGGCCGGATTCCTCGCATTCCTCGCATCCGGCGTCCTGCTCGGCGCCGTGTACGACGTTCTGCGCATCTGGCGGGCGCTTTTCCGTTCGGAAAAGCGTTCCGTTTTTATTCAGGATTTCCTTTATATGGTCGTCGCGGCGCTCTTTACCTTCCTCGTGAATCTCGGCGTCAACGGCGGGGAGGTCCGCCTCTATCTGCTTCTGGGGGAACTGCTGGGCTGGTTCGCCTGGCATTTTACGGCCGGCAACGTCACGGTCCGGCTGTTCCGCCTTCTGGCCGATTTTCTGTACGGGAAGATTTTCGGCCCTTTGGGCCGGCTTCTGAAGCGCCTCTGCAAAAAGAGCGGGGAAAAAGCGGCACGATTTGTCAGTTCTGTTAAAAAACGTGTGCAAAACCGGAAAAAACGCTTGAAACCTCGGCGCCGGATAGTGTATAATCAGCATCAGAGAATCCGGCGCGGCGGACGCCGGAAAAAAAGGCGAAAGGCGCGTGCGGGGCCGTGAAAGTCATCGAGGGACACAGGCGGAAGAGGAACATCCTGCTGCGGATCGCGGTCTTCGCTTTTGCGGTTTATTTTCTGACGCTTCTGGTCGGGCAGCAGGCGCAGATCAAAAAAAAGCAGCAGGAGCTCGCCTCCGTCCGGCAGGAGATCCGGGTCCAGGAAATCAAAAACGAGGATCTAAAAGGCGCCGCTTCCGGCGGCAAAGACGCGAACAGCGATTATATCGAGCGGGCGGCCCGCGAAGGGCTGGATTTCGCAAAGCCGGGAGAGCGCGTTTATGTCAATATAGCCGGAAAATGAACGGTCGGACCTTAAGGAGGAAAAGGCTTACATATGCAGCTTGAGGTAGGAGCGGTCCTGGAGGGGAAAGTCACGGGCATCACCAAGTTCGGCGCCTTTGTGGAGCTTCCGGGCGGCAAGACGGGCATGGTCCACATCTCGGAAATTGCGCCGACCTTTGTGAAGGAGATCCGCGACTATGTGACGGAGAATCAGGTCGTCAAGGTGAAGATCCTGAGCATCGGCCAGGACGGGCGGATCAGCCTTTCCATGAAGCGGGTGGCGGAAAACGGCCGCCGGCCCGAGAGAGGCCCCGCCGGGCACCCCGGCAGGCCGGGCAGCTACGAGTGGAGACCCGGCCGGCGGAACGAGCCCGCCACTTTCGAGGACATGATGGCGAAGTTCAAGCAGACGAGCGACGAGAAGATGTCGGATCTGAAGCGGGTGATGGAGGCCAAGCGCGGCGGCTTTTCCAAACGGGGCTCGAACCAGTCCCATTAACGCCGTTCCGCCGCGGCGGGGACAAGTCCTGCGGAGTGGGGTCACTCCGCTTTTTCTTTTCCAAGAAAGACGAATCGCAACGGCGGTTCCGCGGTCCAATCAATTTCAGTCCGGCCGGGCCCTGCGCGGCGCCGGCCGGCGGGAGGTTTCCGATGCTGATCATCCATGCGGCGGTCCATACCGTCACGAACGGCACCCTTCCGGACGGCTCCGTCCGGGTCAGGGGGACGAAAATCGAAGAAGTGAGTCCGCGGCCCCTCGCGCCGGAGACGGACGAGCCGGTGCTCGACCTCGGCGGGGCGGGGCTGTATCCGGGCTTTGTCGACGCGCACACCCACCTCGGCATGTGGGAGGACGCCCTGACGTTCGAGGGCGCCGACGGGAACGAGGAGACCGACCCCGTGACGCCCCAGCTGCGCGCGATCGACGCCGTGAACCCCCTGGACCGCTGCTTTTCGGACGCCGTCTCGGCCGGCGTCACGTCGGTGGTGACGGGGCCGGGCAGCGCGAACCCCGTCGGCGGGCAGATGATCGCGATGAAGACCAGCGGCACGCGCATCGACGACATGATCCTCAAGGCCCCCGTAGCCGTGAAGATGGCGCTGGGTGAGAACCCGAAAACCGTTTATCACGGCAAGGACAAGACGCCGTCCACCCGCATGGCGACGGCCGCCCTGATCCGCGGGGCGCTCTATAAGGCGAAGCGGTATCTGGAAAACCGCCGCCGCGCGCGGGAGAATCCCGGCGTGACGCCGCCGGCGTTCGACTTCCGGAGCGAATCGCTGATCCCCGCGCTCACCGGGGAGGCGGAGGTCCATTTCCACGCCCACCGGGCGGACGATATCTATACAGCCATCCGCATCGCGAAGGAATTCCATCTGAACTATGTGATCATCCACGGCACGGAGGGCCACCTGATCGCGGACGAGCTGCTGCGGGAGGGGACGAGGGTCCTTTCCGGGCCGTTTCTCTCCGACCGGGGGAAGCCGGAGCTGAAGAACCTGACGCCGGCCAGCCCGGGCATCCTCGCGAGGAAGGGCGTGCCGACCGCCATCGTCACGGATCATCCCGTGGTTCCGATCCAGTACCTGCCCCTGTGCGCCGCGCTCGCCGTCCGCGAGGGCATGGACCCCGCGGACGCCCTGCGGGCCATCACCATCAACCCCGCGAAGATCTGCGGCATCGGCGCGCGGGTCGGCTCCATCGAGCCGGGCAAGGACGCCGACCTCGCGGCGTTCCGCGGCAACCCGCTCTCGCTGGAGGCCAAGCCGTCGCTCGTGATCGCGGGCGGAACAATCGTCCGCCGCGCGGAGCGGCGGACGTGAGGGAGGTCGATCTCCGGCAGGTCGCAGAGACGGTCCGCCGGCTCTGCATCGAGGCCAACCGCGTCCTGCCGGAGGACGTGGAGGCGCGCATCCGCTCCGCCGCGCAAACGGAGGAATCGCCGCTCGGGCGCTCCGTGCTGCGCGCGCTGGGGGAGAACATGGACGCGGCGCGCGGGATGCGCCTGCCCGTCTGCCAGGACACCGGCATGGCGGTCGTCTTCGCCGAGGTGGGGCAGGAGGTGCATTTCACCGGCGGGGCCTTTGAGGACGCCGTGAACGAGGGCGTCCGGCGCGGCTACCGGGACGGCCTGCTGCGCTGCTCCGTCGTCGCGGACCCGCTCCGCCGGCGGAACACGGGGGACAATACGCCCGCCGTGCTGCACACGCGCCTCGTGCCCGGCGACCGCGTCTCCCTGCTCGTTTCCCCCACGGGCTTCGGAAGCGAGAACATGAGCCGCATCCGCATGTTCAACCCGTCCGCTTCGGCGGACGAGATCGTCGCGTTCGTCGCGCAGACGGTGCGGGAGGCCGGCGGCAGGCCGTGCCCGCCCGTGGTGCTGGGCGTCGGCATCGGCGGCGATTTCGAGCGGTGTGCCCTGCTGGCCAAGCGGGCGCGGTGCCGCCCCGTCTCCCGGCGGAATGCCGACCCGTTTTACGCGCAGCTGGAGGAGCGGATGCTCCGGGAGGTGAACGGCCTCGGCGTCGGGCCGCAGGGCTTCGGCGGCACGACCACCGCGCTCGCCGTCAATATCGAGGCCGCCCCCACGCATATCGCGGGGCTGCCGGTTGCCGTCAACGTGGGCTGCCACGTCACGAGGCGCCGCTCCGCGGTGATTTAGGGGCGGCGCCCCTTTCCATCCTCCTCAAAATATGCTATAGTGAAGACAGAGCGGAGCTTGGCTCCGTTATCTTCAACGAAGGAGCTGTTGGGAGCATGAAGGTTACCATCGTCGGACGGAAAGTAAACCTGAAGGACCATTTCAAGACGCTGGCCGCGAAAAAGCTGGCGCGGTTCGACCGGATCTTCGACAGCGACGCCGAGGCGAAGATCGTCGTGACGCTGGAGCGGAACCGCCAGACGGTCGAGATCACGATCCGCTCGCGCGGGATGCTCTACCGGGCGGAAGCCACCTCGGACGAGATGAACAGCGCCCTCGACACGGTGATCGCGGCGCTCGGGAACCAGATCCGCAAGAACAAGGCCCGGCTGGACAAGCGCATCCACGGCGCGGCGCTCCCGGAGGCCCTGGGCGGGGAAGCCGCCGGGGACGAGGCGGAGGAGGACTACGGAACCGTCCGCACCAAGCGGTTCCCCGTCAAACCGATGAGCGTGGAGGAGGCCATCCTCCAGATGAACCTCCTCGAGCATCAGTTTTTCATGTTCCGCAATCAGGCGGACGGCGAGATCAACGTGATCTATCACCGGAAGAACGGCGGCTACGGCCTGCTGGAACCGGATAATCTCTAAAAATACGAGCGAAGGAAAGCGGGTATCATAGGGGGCCGCGAATGCCGCGGCCCCCGGTTTTATGGGAGCAGACGAGATTCAGTTTGCCGCGCCGTGCCTGTTCGGGCTGGAAGGGCCCCTGGCCGAGGAGCTGCGGCGGATGGACGCCGCGGACGTGCGGCCGCAGAACGGACGCGTCTTTTTCAGCGGAGGGCCGGAGATGATCGCGCGGGCCAACCTGCGCCTGCGCTACGGGGAGCGGGTCCTGATCCGCCTGGGCGATTTTCCCGCCCGCAGCTTCGACGAGCTGTTCGAGGGGGTGCGCGCGCTGCCGTGGGAGCGGTGGATCGGCAGACGGGACGCGTTCCCCGTGAAGGGCTCCTGTCTCGATTCCAAGCTGGCCAGTGTGCCGGACTGCCAGTCGATCGTCAAGAAGGCGGTCGTCGAGCGGCTGAAGGGGAAGTATTCCGTCGGCTGGTTCGAGGAGACCGGCCCCGCCCGGCAGGTGCAGTTCCTGATTTTCAGGGACCATGCCGACCTGATGATCGATACCTCCGGCCCCGGCCTGCATAAGCGCGGCTACCGCCCGGACGCGGCCGAGGCCCCCATCCGCGAGACGCTGGCCGCGGCGATGGTCTATTTTTCCCGCGTCCGGCACGACGCCGCGTTCTACGACCCGTGCTGCGGCTCGGGGACGATCCTGATCGAGGCCGCGCTCTATGCGCTGAACGTCGCTCCGGGCCTCGGGCGGGGCTTTTCGGCGGAACGCTGGGACCGCCCGGCCCCCTCCGTCTGGAAGGCGGAGCGGGAAGCCGCCCGCTCCCTCGAGACGCGCGGCGCGCCCTTTGCGGCGCGGGGCGGCGACATCGACCCCGCCGCCGTGGCCCTGACGCTGCGGAACGCGGAGCGGGCCGGCGTCGCGGACCATATCCGCGCCGAGCGGCGGGACATCTCCGATTTCCGCGCGGAGGGGGAGTACGGCTGCGTGATCTGCAACCCGCCCTACGGCGAGCGCCTGCTCGACCGGGAAGGCGCGCAGCGCCTCTACCGCGCCATGGGGCGCGTATTCGTCCCGCGGCCCGGGTGGAGCTACGCCGTGATCAGCCCGGACGAGACGTTCGAAAGCTGCTTCGGCCGCAGGGCCGTGCGGCGGAGAAAGCTTTACAACGGCATGATCCGCTGCCAGTATTACATGTATTTCCACGAAAAACGGGAAGAATAGAAAAGGGACGGGAGGAAGCTGCGGTGCGGTATTCATTCATCGTGAATCCCACGGCGGGTAAGCGGAACGCCTATAGGACCTTTTTTCCCCGCGTCCGCGCCTATATGGAGGAGCGCGGGCTCCCCTATACCTGCCATGTGACGGAGCGCCCCGGGCAGGCGACGGAGTTCGCCGCCCTGGAAGGCGGGAAAGAGGGCCCGGTGCGGATCTACGGCGTCGGCGGCGACGGGACGCTGCGGGAGGTCGCCGCGGGCGCGGCGGGACGCGAAAACGTCGAGGTCGGCATTTTCCCCTGCGGCTCCGGGAACGACTATATTAAGATGTTCGGCCGCGAGGAGGATTTCCTTTCCCCGGCCGGGCAGATCGCGGCCCGGCCGCGCACGGTCGACACCGCCCGCTCGGACGCCGGCCTGGCGGTGAACTGCTGCTCGGTCGGCATCGACGCGAAGGTCTCGCTGAAGGCGGCCCGCATCAAGCGCGTGCCGCTTCTGAGCACGCCGGCCGCCTACGACCTCGCGCTCGCGGCGGTGCTGCTCGGCAGGATCGGGGAAAAGCTCCGGATCACGATCGACGGCGTCCGCACTTACGAAGACGTTTTTGTGATCGCGTTCGCCGGCAACGGCCGCTGGTACGGCGGCGGCTTTTGCGCGGCGCCGCAGGCGGAGCTGGACGACGGCCTGCTCGATTTCGTCCTGATCCGCAAGCCGCCCTTCCGGAGGCTCCCGAGGCTGGCCGTTCTGTATAAGGAGGGCCGGCATATCGGAGCGCCGGAGTTCGACGGCGTCCTGACCTTCTGCCGCGGCAGGAAGATGGAGATCGCCGCGGGGCGCCCTGTCGCGGAGAATATCGACGGGGACTGCCGCTACGTGCGGAGCGAGACGTTCTCCGTTCAGCCGCGCGTCCTGCGCTTCCTGGTGCCCGAAGGGAATCATTTGTAAAAAAATTATTAACTCCTGCCAAATCTTAAAAAAGCCCTTGATTTTTGAGAGAGAAGCAACTAAAATAGTTCTTAGCACTCGAACTAAATGAGTGCTAACCACCGATGCAAAATCAATTCTGAAGGAGGATCTATTTTATGACTGTCAAACCGTTGCTGGACAGAGTCCTGATCAAGATGGAAGAAGCCGAAGAGACCACGAAAAGCGGGATCATTCTCGCCGGCTCCGCGAAGGAGAAGCCGCAGATCGCCGACGTGGTCGAGGCCGGCCCCGGCGGGTTGGTGGACGGCAAAGAAGTGAAGATGGTCGTCAAGAAAGGCGACCGCGTGATCACCAGCAAATATTCCGGAACCGAGGTCAAGCTCGACGGCAAGGAATATACGCTCGTCCGCCAGAGCGACATTCTCGCGATCGTGGAATAAGGACCCGACTAAAATAAATTTGGAGGAATCAGACTTATGGCGAAACAGATTATTTACGGCGAAGATGCCAGGAAGGCCCTTCTGAGCGGCGTAAATCAGCTTGCCGATACGGTCAAGATCACGCTCGGCCCCAAGGGGCGCAATGTGGTCCTCGATAAAAAATACGGCGCCCCGCTGATCACGAACGACGGCGTCACCATCGCGAAGGAGATCGAGCTCGAGGACGCCTTCGAGAACATGGGCGCGCAGCTGGTCAAGGAAGTCGCCACCAAGACGAACGACGTGGCCGGCGACGGCACCACCACGGCGACCCTGCTCGCGCAGGCGCTGATCCGCGAGGGCATGAAGAACGTGACGGCCGGCGCGAACCCGATGGCCGTGCGCGAGGGGATTCAGAAGGCGGTCGACAAGGCCGTCGAGGTCCTCAAGAAGAATTCCAAGAAGGTCTCCGGCCCGGACGATATCGCGCGCGTCGCGTCGATCTCCGCGTCGAATGATTTTATCGGCAAACTGATTTCGGAGGCCATGTCCAAGGTCACGGCGGACGGCGTGATCACCGTGGAGGAATCCAAGACCGCCGAGACCTACTCCGAGGTCGTGGAAGGCATGATGTTCGACCGCGGCTATATCACCCCGTACATGGTGACCGACACCGAGAAGATGGAGGCCGTGATCGACGACGCGTCCATCCTGATCACGGACAAGAAGATCTCGAACGTGCAGGAGATCCTGCCCCTGCTTGAGAAGATTGTCCAGAGCGGCAAGAAGCTCGTGATCATCGCCGAGGACATCGAGGGCGAGGCCCTGAGCACCCTGATCCTCAACAAGCTGCGCGGCACTTTCACCTGCGTGGGCGTCAAGGCCCCGGGCTTCGGCGACAGGCGCAAAGAGATGCTGCAGGATATCGCCATCCTGACCGGCGGCCAGGTCATTTCGTCCGAGCTCGGCCTCGAGCTGAAGGACGCCACGGTCGACCAGCTCGGCCATGCCCGCCAGGTCAAGGTGGACAAGGAGAACACCATCATCGTGGACGGCTCCGGCGACAAGAAGAAGATCAAGGACCGCGTCGCCCAGATCCGCGCCCAGATCGAAAAGACCACCTCCGATTTCGACAAGGAGAAGCTCCAGGAGCGCCTGGCGAAGCTCTCCGGCGGCGTGGCGGTCATCAAAGTCGGCGCCGCGACCGAGATCGAAATGAAAGAAAAGAAGATGCGCGTCGAGGACGCCCTCGCGGCGACCAAGGCGGCCGTTGAGGAAGGCATCGTCGCCGGCGGCGGCGTCGCGCTGCTCAACACGATCCCGGCCGTGAAGGAATTCGCGGACCAGTCCGAGGGCGACCAGAAGACCGGCGCGAAGATCGTCCTGCGCGCGCTCGAAGAGCCCACCCGTCAGATCGCTTTCAACGCGGGTCTGGAGGGCTCCGTGATCATCGACACCATCCGGAAGGCCGGCAAGGTCGGCTACGGCTACGACGTGCTGCACGGCAAGTACGGTGACATGATCTCCGCCGGCATCGTCGACCCGACCAAGGTGGCGCGTTCCGCCCTGCAGAACGCGGCTTCCGTGGCGAGCATGGTGCTGACGACCGAATCGCTGGTCGCCGACAAGAAGGAGCCCGCTCCGGCGGCTCCGGCCGCCCCTGCGGACGGCGGCATGGGCGGAGCGTACTGATCTCCGCGCCGCCCCGCTTTCCCGCGCCGTAAAAACTGCGGTATTTTCAGCTGAACTGCGGAACGCTGATGGTTTCTCCCCCGCCTCCGGCGGGGGAGAAACCATTTCAGCCCCAAGCGCCGCCCGGGCGTCAGAAAACCCGGGCGGCGCTTTTTGGGCATAAAAAAACGGCCCGGCTTTTGCCCCGGGCCGATCGCCTTCTCGGCAGGTCAGACCGCCTGCACGTTGACGGCGCGCATTTTGCCCGGATTCTTCGGGTCCTGCTCGACGTCGAAGGTCACTTTCTGGCCTTCGGTAAGGGTCCTGAAGCCGTTGCCGACGATGCTGGAGAAATGCACGAACACGTCGTCGCCGCCTTCGTCGTTGGAAATGAAGCCATAGCCTTTGCTTTCGTTGAACCATTTTACAGTGCCGTTCATAATTAGGAAAAGCCTCCTGAAATAAATTTGTTTTGGATGTAAAAAATCACATGGCACATAATCATGCAACGATAACATGATTTACATATCCATGTGAATCCATTTGCATAATCAAAACATGCATAGTATACCACGCTTTTTTGAAAATGTAAAGAAGAATTTAATTTTTTTCTGATCAAATTTCCGCACAATTTTTGTGAATAGAATGTAAATCCTTGCGCCGCAGGGTTGGAAATCCCGCGGCGATCCTTTATAATAACCTTAAGTGCGGACAAAATAAGGGATGGAGCGGACGGCTCCGTAAATTTTTTGGGGAATGAAAGGACGTGCGCCCGGCGTGCAAAGACGTGAATTCGACGAATGGGGCGGGGATCGGGCCGATCGGCGGCAGCCGTGGACCCGGCTGCTGCTGGTCCTGCTGGTGCTGGCGGCCGGCGCGTCGGCCTGCTTTCTGGCGCTGAAGCCCGGCCTGCGCGGCCGCATCGGCTCCGTTCTGCCGCAGGGGGAGGAGCCCGCTTCGTCGGCGGTTCTCTCCGCGCCGCAGGCCGCGGCGCCGGTTTCCTCCGCGCCCGCTTCCTCCGCCCCGGCCCCCGCCGAGGAATCCTCCGCGCCCGCGCTGACCCCGCTGGCGGAGGCCGAAAAACCCCTCTCCGTCCAGGTGCTGCTTTCCGAGCAGAAGGTGCGCGTGCTCGACGCGCAGGGCCGGCCGGTGAAGGAATTTATCTGCTCGTCCGGAAAAGAGGGCGACGAGACGCCCGTCGGGACGTTTACCGTCTCCGACCGGGGAAAGTCGTTCTTCAACGCGAAGGTGGAGGAAGGCGCCTATTACTGGACACGCTTTTACGGGACGTACCTGTTCCACAGCGTGCCGTTCGACAAAGATTACAAGATGGAACAGGAGGAGGCGGACAAGCTCGGCGAGCCGGCCTCCCACGGCTGCATCCGCCTGCCGGTGGAGGACGCGAAATGGATTTACGACAACATCCCCGAGGGGACGAAAGTCGTGATCCAGTAAGCCGGCGCGGAAATTTCGGCCTTTTTCAGATGAATCTTTCCCGCTTTTATGCTATGATGAAGGTAAAAGAGCATGAAAGCGGGGACTTTTTATGCAGTCGAGGTTTTTACATACCAATTTCAACGTGTTCGACCTGCAGAGGAGCATTGATTTTTACGGGAAGGCGCTCGGCCTGAAGGAGGTCCGCCGCATCAACGCGCCGGACGGCTCGTTCGTCATCGCGTTTCTCGGGGACGGGCAGACCGATTACCTTCTGGAGCTGACCTGGATGCGCGACCGGAAAAAGCCCTACGATCTGGGCGACAACGAGATGCACATCGCGTTCCGCGTGCCGGACAAGAAGGCGGCGCACGAGCTGCACGAAAAAATGGGCTGCATCTGCTACGAAAACCGGGCGATGGACCTGTATTTCATCTCCGATCCCGACGGCTACTGGATCGAGATCCTCGACCGCTGAGGGCGCGCGATGCGATTTCTGCATCTTTCCGACCTGCACATCGGCAAGCGGGTCAACGAATACAGCATGACGGAGGACCAGCGGTTCATCCTCGGGCAGATTCTGAAGCTCGCGGAGGAAGCCAAACCGGACGCGGTGCTGATCGCCGGCGACCTCTATGACCGCAGCGTCCCGCCGGGGGAGGCCGTCGGCCTGCTGGACGATTTTCTCACGGAGCTGTGTGCCCGCGGGACGCCGGTGTTCGCCGTCAGCGGGAACCACGATTCGCCCGAGCGACTGGAGTTCGGCAGCCGCATCATGAGGAAAAACGGCGTGGCGCTCGCCGGCGCTTTCCGGGGCCGGCCGGACGAGACGGTGCTGGCCGACCGCTTCGGCCCGGTGCATCTGTACCTTCTGCCTTTTTTGAAGCCCGCGTCGGCGGCCCCGTTCTTCGGGGAGGAGGCCGGCACCACCCAGGACGCCGTGCGCTGCGCGCTGGCCGCGGGGAACGTCGACCCGCGGGAGCGAAACGTGCTGGTCGCCCACCAGTTCGTCACGGCCCGGGGCGTGCGGCCGGAGCGCTGCGATTCCGAGACGCTCGCGGTCGGCGGGTCGGACGAGGTGGATTCCTCGCTGTTCGGCGCGTTCGATTACGTCGCCCTCGGGCACCTGCACGGTCCCCAGCACATCGGCCGGCCGGAGGTGCGCTACGCCGGCTCTCCGCTCAAATATTCCTTTTCGGAGGCGCGGCAGCAGAAATCCGTCACGCTCGCGGAGCTCGGCGAAAAGGGGAAGGTCGAGATCACGCCGCTGCCCCTGACCCCGCTGCACGACATGAGGGAGATCCGAGGCCCCATCGACGAGCTGACCCGCCCGGAGATCGCCGCCCAGGGCGCGGCGGACGATTATATCCGCGCCGTTCTGACCGACCGGCGCGAGGTCGCGGACGCCGTGGGGCGCCTGCGCGCCGTCTACCCGAACCTGATGCGCATCGATTTCGGGAGCCTCGGGGCCCGGGCGCCGGAGGACTCCGATTCCGCGGCCTCGGGCGACCTGGAGCACCGGACGCCGGAGGACCTTTTCGCGGAATTCTACCGCAAGCAGAACGGGCGCGATCTGCCGGAGACGGAGCGCGCGGAGCTGGAAAAAGCCGTCCGCGCCGCGGAAAGCGCGGAAAAGGAGGAGGAAGAGCCGTGAAGCCGCTGGACCTTGTGATGAGCGCGTTCGGCCCCTACGCCGGCCGCGCGGAGGTGCCGCTGCGGGAACTCGGCTCCTCGGGCCTGTTCCTCGTCTGCGGCGACACCGGCGCGGGCAAGACCACCGTGTTCGACGCGATCACCTTCGCGCTTTACGGCGAGGCCAGCGGCTCCACCCGCACGGCGGACACGCTGCGCAGCGATTTCGCCGCGTCCGACGCCAAGACCTATGTGGAGCTGACCTTTTCCCACGCGGGGAAAATTTATAAGATCCGGCGCAACCCGCGCTACCGCCGGCCGAAGCGCGGCGGCGGCACCACGATGGAAGGCGCCGACGCCGCGCTGACCCGGCCGGACGGAACGGTCTGCTCCGGCGCGGGGGCGGTGACGGCGGAGATCACGGCGCTGCTGGGCATCGACTGCCGGCAGTTCCGGCAGACCGCGATGATCGCGCAGGGCGAGTTCCTCAGGCTCCTGCTGGCCGACAGCGCCGAGCGGTCCGAAATCTTCCGCCGCGTCTTCGACACCGGCGTCTGCCGCAGAATCCAGGACGCGCTGAAGGGGCGCGAGCAGGAGCTGAAGTCCGCGCTGGAGGACAACGCCCGCGCCGTCTTCCAGGACGCCGCCGCCGCGGTGCCGGACGGGACCGCCCTGACGGGAGAGGCCCTCGCGCGCTTTGCGGAGGAGGGCAACGTCAACGCGGCGGACCGTCTCCTGGAGCTGCTCGCGCAGTCCTGCGGCGCGGACGGGCGGGAGGCCGAGGAGCTTTCCGCCCGCCGGGGGGCCGCGCGCGCCGAAACGGCGGCCCTCACGGGGAAGATCGCCGCGGCGGAGCAGCTGGAAAGGACGTTCGCCCTCCTCGGGGAGGCGCGCCGCCGCTGCGCGGAGCTGGAGGCCCAGGCGCCGCAGAGGGAGCGGGAGCAGCGGCGGGAGACCGCCGCGGAGCGGGCGGAGACCCTGGTCGCGCCCGCGCACCGCGCCTATCTGCGCGAGCGGGACGCCGCGCGGCGGCTCGGGGAAGCCGCCGCCGCCTCCGTCCAAAAGATCGCGGAGGAAGAACGCGCCCTGGCGCAGAGCCAGGCCGCCCTCGAGCGGGAGCAGGGGAAAGAGGCCCGCCGGTCGGAGCTTGCGGGCGAGACCGCCCGGCTCGCGGCGGCGCTGCCGGAATACGAAAAAATCCGCTCCCTCGGGGATGCGGCGGAGCGGACGGAGCGGGAGCTCGGCGCCCTCTCGACGGAGCGGGACGCGGCCGCCGCGAGCCGGGCGGCGCTGAAGGCCGATCTCCAGAAACGGGCGGAAGAGCTGGAAGCCCTGCGGGACGCCGAGGCGCAGCGCGCCGCCTGCGAGGGGAAGCTCCGGCTGCAGGAGCAGGTCTGCGCCCGGCTGGAACAGATCCTGAAAGGCGCTTCCGGCGTGCTGGGGACGCTGAAGACGTGCCGCGACCGCCGGGAGCGGTACGAGAAGGCGGAGCCGCTGTTCCGCCGGGCGAACCGCAGCGCCGAAGAGGCCGAGATCGCGTTCCTGCGGGGCCAGGCGGGGCTGATGGCCGCACGCCTGACCGACGGGCAGCCCTGCCCGGTGTGCGGCTCCACCGTGCATCCGCGCCCCGCGCCGCTGCCGCGCCCCGCGCCGGATGAAGCGGAGCTCAAACGCCTCAAGGCGGAGCGCGACCGCCGCCGCGCGGAATTGGAAAGCGCCGGTTTCGCCGCGAAGGAGGCCTCCGCGCGGCTGGAATCCGACCGGGAGAATCTGCGCGCGGCAGCTTCGGCCGTGCTGGGCGACCTGACCGGCTGCAAAAGCGTGCGGGAACTGATCGCCCGCGCGGAGGCCGCGCGGGATTCCGCCCGCGCCGTGCGGGCGGAGCTGGAGCGGTCTCTCGCCGCCCTGAAAGAGCGGTGCGGGCGCAAAAGCCGGCTCGGGGAGGAGCAGAAGCGACAGGAAAAATCCCTGGCGGAGGCCGAGGCGCGCGCGGCGGACCTCGACGGAAAATGTGCCGCGCTGCGGGCCGCCGCGCAGGCGAAGCGCGCGCAGGAGCAGACTCTGCGCGGGACGCTGCGCTTCGGTTCCGCCGAAGAGGCCCGAGACGAGCTGAAGCGGCGTTCGGAGGAGCTCGACGGCCTGCGGAAGGCGCTCGAGCGGGCCCAGCGGGAGCACGCGGCCTGCGGGACCGCGCTGGGCGCCGAAAAAGCCGTGCTGGCCCAGACGCGGCGGAACCGGGAGGAAACCGAAAGGCAGCGGGAGGAAAAGCGCGCGGAGTACGCCGCAAGCCTGGCCCGGTCCGGATTTTCCAACGAAGCGGACTACCTTGCGGCGCTGTTGCCGGAAGGGGAGCTGGAAGAGCTGAAGCGGCGCGTCGCCGCCTACCGCGACGACCTCCG
This sequence comes from Caproicibacter sp., assembly GCA_036844765.1. Classification (GTDB taxonomy): domain Bacteria; phylum Bacillota; class Clostridia; order Oscillospirales; family Acutalibacteraceae; genus Thermocaproicibacter. The sequence goes on from DAIUFE010000003.1 coordinate 74,458, forward strand.
CAGCGCGCGGGAAGCCGCCGCCCGACTGGAGGCGGAGATGGCCGGCAAATCCCCGGCGGATTGCGGAAAGCTGAAGGCCGCGCTCGCCGGGGCTCAGGCGCGCGAAGCGGAATGCGAGAAAACCCTGCGCGGGATTTCCTCGCGCCTCGACGGCAACCGCCGGGTGCTCGCACGCCTGAAGCGGTCGCTCGGCGAGCGCGGCGCGCTGCTGGAGCGGTACGAGGGCGCGCTGGACCTTTCGCGCACGGCGAACGGTGCGCTGGCCGGGCGGCAGCGGCTGAATTTCGAGCAGTTCGTGCAGGCCGCCTATTTCGGCCGTATCCTGGAGCGGGCGAACCTGCGCCTTTCCGGCATGACCGACGGGCGGTACGTCCTCCTGCGCCGGGAGGCCGCGAGTGACCTGCGCGCCCGTTTCGGGCTGGACATCGACGTCCTCGACCACTACACCGGCAAGATCCGCGGCGTGAAGTCGCTTTCCGGCGGCGAGTCGTTCAAAGCTTCGCTGGCCCTGGCCCTCGGCCTTTCGGACGTGGTGCAGAGCCGCTCGGGCGGCGTGCGGATCGAGACCATGTTCGTCGACGAAGGCTTCGGCTCGCTGGACGACGAGTCCCGCCGCCAGGCGGTCGAGGCGCTCGCGGACCTCGCCCGGGGGGACCGGCTGGTCGGCATCATCTCCCATATCGCGGAGCTGCGGGAGCAGATCGACCGGCAGGTTGTGGTGACGCGCGGCATGGCGGGCAGCACGGTCCGGGTTGTCGCCGGGCGGGGGTGACGGAGCCTCAGGTCGCGATGTTGTTGAACTGGCTGAGGTACAGCCGGCTGTAAAAGCCGTTCGCCGCGAGCAGGTCCTCGTGGGTGCCGCTCTCGACGATTTTTCCGCCGTCGATCACGAAGATCCGGTCGGCGCGCCGGATGGTGCTCAGGCGGTGCGCGATGATGAAGCAGGTCCGGCCCCGCATCAGCTCGGTCATGGCCTGCTGGATCCGCATCTCGGTGCGCGTGTCCACGCTGCTGGTCGCCTCGTCGAGGATCAGGATGGCCGGGTCGGCCAGGATTGCGCGGGCGATCGCGATGAGCTGCCGCTGCCCCTGGCTCAGGTTCTTCCCGCTTTCGGAGAGCGCGGTGCCGTACCCGTTTTCCAGCTTCCGGATAAAGCCGTCGGCGCCCGCGCGGGCGGCGGCCTGCCGGACCTCCGCGTCCGAGGCGTCCAGCCGGCCGTAGCGGATGTTCTCCGCCACCGTGCCGGAGAACAGGTAGGTGTCCTGCAGCACGATGCCGAAGCAGCGGCGCAGGCTCTCGCGCCGGATGCCGGAGATGGCGCGCCCGTCCAGCAGAATCTCGCCGGACTGCACGTCGTAGAACCGGTTCACCAGGCTGGCGATCGTGGTCTTGCCCGCGCCCGTCGGGCCGACCAGCGCGGCGGTGCTCCCCGCGGGCACCCGGAAACTCAGATTTTTAAGGACCGGCAGGCCCTCGCGGTAGCCGAAGGTCACGTGCCGGAACTCCACGTCCCCTTTCGGGCGCGCGAGCTCGGCGGCGTCCGGGCCGTCGGGCGGCTCCTCCGCGCCGTCGAGCACCTCGAAGATGCGCTCGGCGCCCGCCACGGCCGTCTGCAGCGAGTTGTAGATGTTGGCGATGTCGTTCAGCGGCCGGGAGAACTGCTTGGTATAGCTCAGGAAGCTCGCGATCACGCCGACGGTGATGCTGCCCTTCACGGCCATCACGCCGCCCGCGACCGCCACCAGGGCGAAGCCGAGGTTGTTGAGAATGTTCATCAGCGGCATCAGATAGCCCGAGATGATCTGCGCCTTGAGGCTCACGCCGAGAAGTTCCCGGTTGATGCGGCTGAAGTCGCCGACGATCTCCTCCTCGTGGTTGAACGCCTTGACGATCTGCAGACCCGAGATGCTCTCTTCGATCTGCCCGTTCAGCCGGCCGAGCGCGTTCTGCTGCTTTTTGAACAGGACGGCCGTGCGTTTGGCCACCGTGCCGGAAAGCAGCAGCACGAGCGGCACGATCGCGACGCCCGCGGCGGTGAGCGGCGGGCTGATCAGCAGCATCATCGCGAGCGAGCCCGCAATGCCGATCGCGTCCGTCATCAGCGAGACGGTCAGCGTGGAGACGGCCGTGCTGATGTTGTCGATGTCGTTGGTGAAGCGGCTCATCAGGTCGCCGTGGGTGTGCCGGTCGAAATAGGCGAGCGGCGTGCGCTGGAACTTGTCGAACAGCGATTTCCGCATGGCCTTCACGATGCGCTGGGAGGCGTCCGCGATCAGAAAGTTGCTCAGCCAGGTCAGAAACAGGTCGCACAGATAGACCGCCAGCAGCAGCAGGACCGCCCGACCCAGCGGGCCGAACCGGACCGCGCCGGGCCCGCCGGCCATATAATCCACGGCGCGGCCCGTCAGGTAGGGCGCCGCCAGCAGGATGGCGGAATCCGAGGTCACCAGCGCCAGGATCACGACGAGGAGGCGCTTTTCCCGCCCGAAGAATTTCCAGAGCCGCTTCATGGAGCCGAGAAAATTCTTCGGTTTTTCGGCCGGCGCGCGCATCCTGCCGCGCATGCGGCGCGGCATGGGGAGAAACTCGCCCCCGCCGCCGGACTGCTTTTCATTCGGCACGGTCCAGCGCCTCCTTTCCGAACTGGGAAGCGTAGATTTCCCGGTAGATGCCGCAGCTTTTCAGCAGTTCGCGGTGGGTTCCGCTGCCCGCGATCCTCCCGGCGTCGAGGACGAGGATCGAGTCGGCGTCCATCACGGAGGTGATCCGCTGCGCGATCACCAGGCAGAGCATGCCGCGCGAATCGCTTCGGATCCCCTCCCGGATCGCGGCCTCGGTGAGAACGTCCACGGCGCTGGTGCAGTCGTCGAGGATCAGGATGCGCGGCCGCTTGACCAGCGCGCGGGCGATCGCGATCCGCTGCTTCTGCCCGCCGGAGAGGTTGATGCCGCCCTGCCCGAGGATCGTTCCGTAGCCCTCGGGCAGCGACCGGATAAAGTCCCGGATCTGCGCGGTCTCGGCGGCTTTTTCCACCTCGTCCATGCCGGCGTCCCGCTTGCCCCAGCGGATGTTGTCGAGAATGCTGCCGGAGAAGAGCACGTTGTTCTGCGGCACGACGGCGATCTCCCCGCGCAGCCGGGCGGGATCGGCGCTCCCCGCGTCCATGCCGCCGACGAGGACCTTTCCCTCCGTGGCGCGGTAGAACCGCAGGATCAGGTTGACCAGGGTGGTTTTGCCCGAGCCCGTCGTCCCGATCAGGCCGAGGACGGTCCCCGGGCCGGCGCGGAAGCTGACGTCGCTCAGCGCCGCCTTTTCCAGGTCGCCGGAATAGGAGAAAAAGACGCGGCGGAACTCGATCCCCGCGTTCCCGCCCGGCTCCGGCGCGGCGGGGCGGGCCGGCTTCTCGGCGCCGGGCCGGTTCATCACCTCCCCGATGCGCTCGGCGGAGGCGCGCGCGCGGACGAACCGCGTGAAGATCATCGAGATCCGCGTGAGCGAGTTCGCGATCTGGGTCAGATAGTTGATGAACGCGATGATCTTGCCGACCTGGATCGTCCCGCCGTCGACGGAAAGGCCGCCGAACCACAGCACCGCGACGATGCCGAGGTTTGCGACCGCCATGGCGGCCGGCGAGAAGATCGCCGTGACCTTCATGGCCTCCGCCTGCACGCGCGAAAGCTCTTCGTTGTACCCGGAAAAACGGCGCTCCTCATAATCCGAACGGTTGAAGGCCTTGACCACGCGAACGCCGGAAAGAAACTCCCGCATCACGCCGTTCAGGCGGTCCAGCGCGCCCTGCACCCTGCGGAAATACGGGTACCCCACCCGGTTGTTGAGCAGAATCACGGCGGCCACGGCGGGCACCACCGCGGCGAGGACCAGCGAGAACCGAAGGTCCAGCAGGACCGACATCACGATGCTGCCGATGCACAGGAGCGGGGCCTTGACGAAAAGCCGCATCGTCCCGTTCACAAAGTCCTGCATCTGCGTCACGTCGTTCGTCAGGCGGGTGACCAGGGAGGCCGTCTCGAACTGCTCGGCGCTCTTGTACGGCATGCGCTGGATCTTGCCGAACAGATCCAGCCGAAGCTGCGCCCCGAACCGCTGCGAGACCCTGCAGGAAAGGTTGTTGCGCACCACGGCCCCCACCGCGCCGATGCCCGTCACGCCCAGCATCAGCCCGCCCGTCCGCAGCACGTAGGGCAGGTCGCGGTTCCGGATGCCGACGTCCACGATCTTCGACAGCATCGCGGGCTGCAAGAGCTCGCAAACGGCCTCTACCGAAAGGAAAAAGACCGCAACTAAAAACATTTTGTAATATTTGGCGACGTATTTTTTGAGGTATCCCACGGGGTCAGATCCTTTCGCCGCGTTTTTTCGGAGACAGCGATGGGCTTTGCGTTCCGGACTCTTTTGTAGTATGATGGACGTAAATCATCACGGGAAGGCAGGCTTGCGAAAAATGGAGTCAACCGGAAGAAAAGGGCGCACGTACCGCTTTCTTCCCGCCTATATTCTGCTTTTTCTCGAAGAGAAAAAACTCTACGGCTTTGCGCTGCTGAACGAATTCCGCAGGCGGCTGCCGAACTACAGCGTGGACGGCGCGGTGATCTACCGCACTTTGCAGGAGCTGGAGCGGGACGGCTTCCTCCAATCCGACTGGAAGACCGAAGACCCCGGGCCGGCGACCCGCTGGTATGAAATCACGGATTCCGGCCGCGAGAAGCTCAAGGACTACAAGCGGCAGATCGAGCAGCGGATCAGGAATCTGGAATTTTTCCTGGAGACCTACCGCACCCTGAACGGGGACTGAGAAAAGTCCCGACGGAAGCTCTTGAAATCGCCGTCTGAATCGCTATATGTGATTCACATATAGATGCTGAAATAAGTATAGGGCCCGGCGGCGCGCCTGTCAAGAACATTTTCGGCGGCCGGGCGGGGTGCGCGGAGCGCCCGCCGTTCCTCAAATTTACATCGAAACGCAGGTTGAAAAAAAGATGCTCACACAGCTTCTCATCCTCATCTATCTTTCCTTCATCAGCCTCGGTCTTCCGGATTCGCTGCTCGGTTCCGCATGGCCCGCGATGCGCGTCTCCCTCTCCGCGCCGGTCTCATACGCGGGGATCGTCTCCATGATCGTCTCGTGCGGCACGATCGTCTCCAGCATGATGAGCGCGCGGCTGCTCCGCCGGTTCGGGACGGGCCTCCTTACGGCCGTCAGCGTCGGGCTGACGGCCGCTGCGCTGGCCGGCTTCGCCGCTTCCCGCTCGTTCTGGCTCCTCTGCGTCCTGGCCGTTCCGCTCGGGCTGGGCGCCGGCGCGGTGGACGCCGGCCTGAACAATTTCGTGGCCCTCCATTACGCCGCGCGGCACATGAACTGGCTGCACTGCTTTTGGGGGATCGGCGCGACCTGCGGGCCCCTGATCCTCTCGCTGTGGCTCGCGCGGGGCGGCCAGTGGCGCATGGGCTACGGGACGGTCGCGGCCGTCCAGGCCGCCCTGTTCGTCCTGCTGCTCGTCACGCTGCCGCTCTGGAAGCGCGCCGGCGGGCGGGAGGCGCCGGGCAAAGAGAGATCCGCCGAGGTGGTTTCGCTCGGCAGGCTTCTGCGGCTCCCCAACGCGAAGCTGGTGCTGGCCGCCTTTTTCTGCTACTGCGCGGTCGAGCAGACGATCGGCCTCTGGGGCGGCAGCTATGCCGTCGAAAAATACGGGGTCACGGCCGACACGGCGGCCCGGTGGACCTCCGTTTATTATTTCGGCATCACGTTCGGGCGGTTCGTTTCCGGCTTCGCCTCCCTGCGGCTGAGCGAGCGCCAGCTTATCCGGGCGGGGCAGGGCTGCGTGCTGGCCGGCGCCGTGCTGCTGCTTCTGCCGCTGCCCGTCTGGAAGCTGCCGGTCGGCCTGTGCGTCGCCGGGCTGGGCTGCGCGCCGATCTATCCCAACATGCTGCAGGACACGCCGAAGATTTTCGGCAAAAGCGTCTCGCAGTCCATCATGGGCATCCAGATGGCGTTCGCCTATGTCGGCTCCACGTTCATGCCAGCGCTGTTCGGGTGGATCGCCCAGTACGCCGGCATCGCCGCTTTCCCGGTCTATCTGCTGGCGTTTATCCTGCCGATGGCGCTCTGCCGGGAGCGGGTCAACCGCGGCGCGGCGCGCGGCGCCTCCGCCGGGTGACGGTCCGCATATTTTTATAAAAAAGCTCTTGACCCTTCCGCAGCGTCAGGGTCTATCCTAATAGCCGTAGCGATTCCAGCCGTGCCGGAGAGCCGGAAATTGCTTCTCCCCCGCCGGAGGCGGGGGGGAAAAGCAAAAAGCCTTCCGCAACTGCGCTGGAAATGCTGTGAAATGCGAAAGAAGGGGATGCCGAGTGGAAACGCACGAGGTGGCAAAGCTGAGCGGCGTCAGCGTGCGCGCGCTGCGCCACTACGACAGCGTCGGCCTGCTGCGGCCCTCACGCCGGGCGGAGAACGGATACCGCGATTATTCCGACCGCGATCTGGACCGCCTGCAGCAGATTCTGCTGTTCAGGGCTTGCGGGTTTTCGCTGAAAAATATCCGGACGCTTCTGGACGATCCCTCTTTCGACCGCAGGCAGGCGTTCCTGCTCCAAAAGAAACTGCTGAAGCGCGAAAGGGAGCACGTGGACGCCATGCTTCGCACGCTGGAAAAATCCATCCGGTCCATGAAAGGGGAGATCAGCATGTCGTCCGCAGAAAAGTTCGAGGGCTTCAAGGAGAAGCTGATTTCGGACAATGAGCAGGAATACGGGGAGGAGATCCGCGAAAAATACGGGAACGAAACCGTCAACCGCTCGAACGCCAAGCTCAAAAACATGACCAAAGAACAGTATGCCGAACTGGAAACCCTGACGCAGGAGCTCCATGACACCTTGAAGGCGGCCTTTGAGCAGGGGGATCCCCGCAGCGAACTGGCGCAAAAGGCCTGTGCGCTTCACAAAAAATGGCTTTGCTTTTACTGGGACCGCTACAGCAGGGAGGCGCATAGGGGCGTCGCGCAGATGTATGTGGACGATCCCCGTTTTACGGCTTACTATGACAAAATCGCGCCCGGATGCGCCGTGTTTCTGAGGAACGCGGTCCGGATTTTCTGCTCGTGAAACCATCATATGCGCCCTACAGCATTTCCAGTTGATTATGCAAGCGGGTTTGTGTTTTCCCCCCGCCGAAGGCGGGGGGAAAACACATCATCTTTCGCAAATTGAAATGGAATTGCCCTAAAAAGGCACGGGCCGTATGGTCCGCCGCAGACGGTAGGAAAAACGCCGCTGGGATAAAACCCGGGCGGCGTTTTTCATGGGCATGTTCAGCTTCGGAACCAATCGGGAAAGAAGAGAAACAACAGGCTGCGTTCCGGCCTGAATCTGAGATCCTTCGACTTCCGGATTGCCGGATTTTTCAGAATACCCCTCCGGAAGGCGAAAAGGAAGAGCGGAATTTTATCGCGCCCTTTCGGCCGGAAGGACCTCTTCGGCTTTTCCGGTTTCCCCGTCGGTGAGGTATACGTGCACGCCCCCGGGCAGCGCGCCGTACAGAACCCGGTACCCGCAGCTTTGCTTACCGGCCGCGTCCGTTTCGCGGAAGAATTCGCCCCAGCCGGTGCCCCAGGAGAAGAAAGTGCGGAAATCGCCCGCCGCCGCGGGGCGGAACGAGATCGTCCCGTGCGGCAGGTCCACCTGCAGGCCGCTGAGGGCGAGCAGCAGCCCGTAGCTTGCCAGCGAGCGCGCGTAATGGTGCCCGCATTCCACCTCGTCCCACGGGCTGCGGCGCACGCCGTCCTGTCTTGCGCGCACCGCGCGCACCAGGTTCAGCCCTTCCTCGACGAAGCCCTCGTAGATCAGGTGGCTGGCGACCTGGTACTCGATCCCCGTCCACACCTCGTCGCTGTAGACGAAGGGATAGTCGGGCCTGCCGCCGTTCGGCCAGGTGCACAGCAGCAGCCCTGCCTCATCGTTCACGGCGTAAGTGCGCTGCACGCAGTGGTGGCCGCGGAGCGATTTTTTGAAATTGTGCCGGTAGACGGCGCGGACGGCCGAACGCACGTGCTCCTTCGGGAGCAGGTAGCCGAGGCCGTTGATGTGCGCGAGCTCCTGCCCGAACAGCTGGTCGGAGAGACAGCCGTCGCCGTACTGGTATTTCACGGCGTTCACGTCGCCGAGCTTCTGGATATAATACTCGCCGTTGAAGGTCTTGGCGTCGAGCAGCGCCGAGGCCTTCCGCGCGTTTTCGCCGTATTCGGCGGCGGCCGCCTTGTCGCCCAGATAATCCGCCATTTTTTCGCCGGCCCGCAGCGCGGCGATATAGATGGAGTTGATCATCGAGTTCGGTCCGTAGAACTGGATGTCGTAGGTGTTGTGCTGCTTCCCGTCCAGAAGGCCGTCGCCGTCCTCGTCCCACTGCCGCCGCGCGAAGTCGAGGCAGAGGCGGATCTTGGGCCACAGCTCCTTCAGAAAGGCGTCGTCTCCGCTGAACCTCCAGTCGCGGTAGGCGCGGATCACGCAGCCCATCTGCCCGTCGGCGGCGGGCAGGGGGTCCCCGACCCGGTTTTCAAGATAGCGGCAGGCGCGGAAGCTCATGCACCCGCGCTCGTCGGTCTCCGTGAGAAATTCGGTGCGCCGCATGCTGCGCTCCAGCTCCGGGAACAGGAACGCCAGCGTCTGGGCGTAGTTCCACACATGCGTGCAGTTCCCCTCGCAGCTCCCGATGCGGTCCATGCAGCCCTCCCACGCGAAGAAGGTGCCGTCCTCCACACGGAAGCAGGTCGGGCTGCGCAGGACCGTGAGGTTCGACGCGACGGCGTCGATCACTTCCGGCGGATAGCTGCCGCCGAAAAGCGTCCGCCGGAACAGCCGGCTTTGGCTTTCCAGGGATTCGAGGTGCTCCGCGAGATAGCGGGCGACCTTCAGCGGGCCGCCGAACTTCGCGTAATAGTTGCGCAGGAGCGGGAGCCCGCCCGCCGGCTTCGGGAGCAGATGGGGCGCCTGCCGCCAGCAATGGTAGCGGTTGGGGCGGCACCACGTGATCAGGAATTCAAACGCCGCCGTTTCCCCGGCGGGGATTTCCTTCTTGACGCAGAGCGAGGCGACGCGGGGGTCGTTCTGCCGGAGCTTCGCCCCGTCGTGTCCGGGCCGTTCGCCCGAAAGCTCCCCGTCCCGCGTGAAATCGTTCCAGAAATCCTGCAGGCCGTCCCACCAGGAGCCCTCGTTCCAGTAGGTCAGGTGGGTGGCATCCTTCTCCGTCGTCAGGAAAGCCGATTCCAGATAATCGGCGTCGGATTCGGTCCGGTCCGCCGGCGTGAAGCGGATGCCGCGCAGAAGGGATTCCTCCACATAGGTATTGACGGAGGCGCCGCCGAATTCCGGCCGCTTCCAGTCGTTGTACCTTTCAAACCGGCACAGATTGCAGAACGAGCCGGCCACGCTGACCCGCAGCGGCCGCGCCCCCGTGTTCCGCACGCGGTAGCGCAGCACCGCGCCTGGCAGCGAGGAATCGTCCGCATCCAGCGGGATGAAGGGCGTGAACGCCTCCAGCTCCGCTTCGATCGGCATTTCCTCGTCCTCGAGCTTCACATAGACGAAGGGGTATTCGCCCGTCATCCGCGAATGCCGGAAGCAGGAGAGCCCCTCGACGTCGGTCGTCGCGCCGCCCTCCTGATAGACGAACAGCGGTTCGTGCGGCCCCGCGAGCATCTTCGCCTGCGCGGGATGCTCCCCATCCTCCGCCCGGACGGCGAAAAAGGTGTAGGGGGGATGGAAGCCCTTGTTCGGCCGGTTCCACCACTCCACGTCCGTCAGGCGCCCGCGCGCATCCACCGAGATGTTCCCCGTCCCGATGCCGCCGAGCAGGAAACGCGCCGCCGTCGCGGTTTCGTCCATGATGCGAGTGCCCGGGTTCACGTTGCGGTTGAAGACTGTTTTTTTCTGTTTTATCACGATCGTTCCTCCCTGCGGCGATATGCCGCCGCGTTTTTTTGGAAAAGCCGGCCCGCCGCACCTTGGAGCGGCCGCGCCGGCAGCATCTCTATTTTCTCATATCTCTCGGGAAAAGACAAGCCGCTCTCTGCTCCCGCACGGGCCTGAAACGGCCCCCGGGCGACCGGAGGCTTTTCCGTTCGTCCGGGGGCCGTTTTGGGGAGGACGCCGCGTTTTTTATAATCCGAGCTCCCGCTGCGCCTGCCGGAGCAGCGCGATCCGCCGCCGGTAATCCGGCAGATAGCGGGCGACCTCCGCATAGAATGCCGGGCCGTGGTTCTTCACGCGGATGTGCGCCAGCTCGTGCACCACGATGTACTCCGCGGCTTCCGGCGGCAGCAGGGCGATGCGGTAGGAAAAGCACAGGCGGTTTTTGCCGCTGCAGGAGCCCCAGCGCGTCGCGGCGGAGGTGATCCTCACGCCCGCCGGGACGACGCCCATCTCCGCCGCGCGGCGGGGGACCCGTTCGCCGGCGAACCGCGCGGCCTGCTCCCGCAGCGCCGCGATCCGTTCCGGGGAAAAGACGGGCGCCTTTTCCATCTGCTCCTTGCGCAGGAGAAGGTGCTTTTCGATCCACCGCCTGTGCTGTTCGAGGAAGGCGGAGATTTCCGCGTCCGTCATCGAAAGCGGCGCTTTCACCAGCAGGCGCAGGCCGTCGGTGATCGAGAGGCAGACGGTGCGCCGCCGGGACCGGCGGACCTCGGCGTCAGGGCTCATGAAATTTCCTCTTCGGATTCTCCGGCGGCTTCGGCGGTCTCCGGCTCGGCGGACTGATCCTCCGCCGCTTTCTTCGGGAAGACGGCCGGGAGGAAGGAGACCAGCGAGCCCGCGATGATCAGCGCGATGCCCGCCGTCATCCGGCCGGTGATCGCTTCCCCCAGCACGGCGAGGGCCAGCAGCGGGGCGAGGACGGGCTTGATGTAGAAGACGAGCGCCGCCGTCGCCGCGGAGGTCTGCTCCATCGCGAGAAAATAGAAGGTGTACCCCAGGCCGGTCACAAAGATTCCGACGTAAAGCAGGCCCGGCAGGCTCTGCAGGGTGACGCCGGCCGCGAGCGGGACCTCCGCGAACAGGCCGAGGCCCGCGCCCCGCAGCCACCCGGCGGCGGCCGGGACGCGGCCCGCGGCGATCAGCAGCAGCAGCTCGGCGCACCCGAACAGAAAGCTGAAGCAGGTCAGCGTGATGCCGCCCCACCGGCCGCTTTTGGTGCGCCCCACAATATTATACAGCGCGAACGTGACCGCCGCGCCGAGCGCGAGCGCCATGCCCAGGGCGCTGCCGGACCCATGGAGCGGGTCGATGATGACCGCCATCCCGGCCACGATGACCAGAATGGATACGACCGTGCGGACGCCGATGCGCTCCCCCAGAAGCAGGCGCGCGAACAGCACGGCGAACACGGAGTTGCAGCTGAACAGCACCGCCGTCACGGACGCCGGGGAGTACAGCACGGCCATCTGGAACAGGATCATGCTCACATTGACGCAGAGGAAGCCGCTCAGCAGAAAAAACGCGAGGTCGCCGCGCCGGAAAACGCTTTTTTTCCGCCGGATCTCCCGTATGGCCAGCGGGAGCAGAAGCAGGCCGCCGATCAAAAACCGCAGGAACGTGAGCTGGATGGCGTTGAAGCTCCCGGCGGAAACTTTCAGCGCGATTTCCATGGTGCTGAAGAAGAATGTTGCAAGGATGATGGAGAGAATTCCTTTTTTCAATGAAATGCCCCTTTTGCGGTATCGAAAATTTGCCGCGTCCGGCGCGCGGCACCGCGTTCCAGTATAGCACACGGGCGCGGAGATGTAAAACCCGGGAAGGCCGCTTCCGGCTTGACAGCGGGGCTCCGCGGGCATAAAATAAAAAAGCGGGAGGGCCGCGCTGCGCGGCCGGGCCCGCAAAAAAAGACCGGGCAGGCTGTCAGCCTGCCCTAACAGAGACAACGCCTTGCGCGCGATGCGTTTTTCAGGCGGCGCTTTCTCTGCCTGCACAGAGTTTGTCCGCTTTTTCCGCGATTATTGATGTCAAATTTTGTTTGGAATCCGAAAACGGCGAAAGGAAAAAAGAATGAAAACGCTGATCGTCTATGCCACTACGCACGGAGCGGCGGCGGAATGCGCCCGCCGGGTCGCGGAGCAGATGGAAGGCCCCGCCGACGTCGCGGACCTGAAGCGGACGCCGAACGCGGACCCGGGCCCTTACGGTCGGGTGATCCTGGGCTGCTCCGTGTACGGCGGCTCCGTCCAGAAGGAAGCGCGGCGCTATTGCCGGGCTTACCGGGAGCAGCTTCTGCAGAAGCCGATGGGGATTTTCCTTTCCTGCTTTGCGGAGGACGAACAGAACGTGCGCGCCTATCTCAAGCGCAATTTTCCCCCCGAGATCGTCGAGAGGCTGGCGGCCTGCAGCGGTCTGGGGGGAGCTTTTTATTTCACGAGGATGAACCCGGTGGAGCGTTTCGCCTCGAAGATCATCGCCCGTGCCTACGCCCGCTCACGCGGGATCGCCGCCCCGGACGGGGAGAGCGACTTCGTCGCGCTTTCCGACGAGAGGATCGCCGCGTTCGCGGACCGGATGAACCGCGCGGCGGGGGACGGCCGATGAAGGTGCGCCTGATCGCCGTCGATCTGGACGGCACCGTCCTCCGGTCGGACGGCACTGTCTCCGGCCGGACGCGGCGCGCCCTCGGGGAGGCCGCCGCCCGGGGCGTGCTGGTGGTCCCGGCGACGGGGCGCGTGGCGAAAATGCTGCCGGAGCCGGTTCTTGCGATTCCCGGCGTGCGGTACGCCGTCACGGCGAACGGCGCGTCGCTTCTCGATCTGCGCGACCGGTCCGTGCTGTATTCCAACCCGATGCCGACGGAGGACGCCGTCGAGATCATCCGCTTTTTTTCTTCCTACGGCCTGATGTCGGAGGCATACTGCGGGGGCGCTTCCTTTTCCGAGCGGAAGGGATTCGAGCGCCTGCAGCGGCTGGGGCTGCCGGACCCCGTCTACCGGTACATCCTGCGCTCGCAGACCTTTGTGGACCGCCTGCCCGAGTATCTTGTGTCGCACGGCCTTTCCGTCGAAAAGATCAACGTCCCGTTCGTCCCGGCGGAGCTGCGGCAGGAGATCGGCGCGCGCCTGAGCGGCCTGCGCCGGTTTACGGTCACCAGCTCCGGCTCCGTCAACATCGAGATCAACGCGGCCTCCTGCAACAAAGGGGAGGCCCTCAAATACCTGTGCCTGCGCCAGGGCGTGAGCCCCTCGCAGGTCATGGCCTGCGGCGATTCGGACAACGACGTCGCCATGCTGCGCTATGCCGGCCTCGCGGTCGCGATGGAAAACGCCGTGCCCGCCGCCCGGAAGGCCGCGAACTTCGTCACCGGTTCGAACGACGACGACGGGGTCGCCTATGCGGTGGAAAAATTTGCGCTCTCCGGCGGCTGAGCGCGGCGCTTACAGGCCGAGCGCGTCCCGGTAAATCTTCTCGAGCTCTTCGTGCTGGGGGGAGACGATCAGGCTTACGTAATTGCCGTCCGTGCGGACGCTGCACTGCTTGAGCACGGCGTATTCCTCCGGCAGATAGTCCTTCATCTCGATCTGCTTCTGCTTGTACCGCAGCTCCAGCTTTTCGCGGATACGGTCCGCCGCGCCGCCGTCTTTCCCCTCGGTCAGGATGATCTCGTCGCCCTTGGTCCCCGTGGAATCCACGCAGACGGCGAACTGCTTCACGTCCTGCGCGTCGATCCCGTAGTTCGGCATCAGGTCGTCCGCGGTGAGGTCCATCATCTCGTCGTTGGCGGCGGCGTCTTTCATCCGCGCCATCACCTGCGCGAGGTCGGCGCTTTTCACGGCGGTTTTCCGCCCGCAGCCGGCCAGAAGGAGGAGGGCCGCCGCGGCCACGGCGAGAAGCAACGCTGCTTTTTTCATGATCGGCCCTCCCGTCAGGCTTTCGTGTGCGTCAGGATGTACCGGATCCAGATTTCACAGGCCTCGTCCGTGAAATGCAGGCCCAGGTCGTCCGGATCGCTGCAGTATTCCGGCTTCAGCGCGCCCTGCGCGTCGGAGAGGACGGAGGCGATGTCCAGAAAAGCCCATCCCTCTTTCCGGCAGATTTCGCGCAGACGGCCGTTGTATTCCGCAATGTTTTGATTGTTCAGCGTCCGCATCTGCTTTTTTTGGAGCATCGGCGTGGCGGACTGCACCCAGACCGAAGCGCCGGGCTGCTTCTGCAGGAAGCGCAGGCCCAGCTTTTCCAGGTTGGCCGCCGCGCCGTCCACGCCGTAGGGCGCAAGGTCGTTGATGCCGAGCATCAGGTAGACCTTTTTGGCCCCCATCTTCGCCGCGCTGTCCTCCAGCAGAGCTTTTTCGCCGTTGTAGAGCGGATGGATCGAGTTTTCCCCGACCGGCTGCAGCGCGTTGCCGCTGCCCATGCTGCCGGCCGTGAGGAAGCGCGCTTTCCCGAAGAACGAAGGGTCGGACTTCCGGCGCTGGGTGACGTAGTTTTTCAGCTTCAGCGTGACCGAATCGCCCACGAAGACCGCATCGTCCAGAAAGGACGGATCCGCCGGCGGCTGATCCGGCGCCGAAGAGAGCGCCGGGCCCGAAGAGGAGACCGCCGTTCCCGAAGAGGATGCGGGGGCTTCCGAGAGCGGCGGGGCCGACGAAACCTCTTCCGCCCGGGACGGCGCGGCGGCCGCGCTCGCCGGGCGGCCCGCGGCGGGGGAGCAGCCGGTGTCCGGAAGAAGCAGCGCGGCGGCGAGCAATGCGGCGGCCAGCCAGCCGGATTTCATAAAGGTCCCTCCGTTTTCCTTTTTCCCGTTATTTGCAGTATAGCATGTTTTTCCCCCTGCAACAAGGGCTTTTCCGACGGCCGCCCCGCGTTCCGTGCGGGCCGGCTTTTCAGCCGGCGGATGGTGTCGGCCTTTATTTTAGGCAAATGCCTATATCTATAGTTTACACCCGCCTCGGACAAAAATCAACAGATTGGGAAAATATTTTCAGCGATCGGGTCGAAACCGGGCCGAAAGCCGTCGGGCCGCGGCGCCCCGGCGGCTTTCACCGCTTTTTCAGATTGGCCACGGCGTCGGCGGCGGCTTCCAGCCACGGCGCGTCGATCTCCCCGGCGCGGCCCTCGTCGCACGCCCGGGCGACGGCCGGGTCGAGCGGCACCCGCGCGAGCAGACGCAGGCCGTACCGCCGCGCGGTCTCCGCCGTTCGACTCTCCCCGAAGACGGGAATCTCCTCGCCGCAGCGGGGGCACTTCACGTAGCTCATGTTTTCCACCACGCCGACGATCGGGACGCCCATCATCTTCGCCATGTTGACCGCCTTGAGGACGATCATCGAGACCAGCTGCTGCGGCGAGGTGACGACGACGATCCCGTCCACCGGCAGCGACTGGAACACCGTCAGCGGCACGTCGCCCGTGCCCGGCGGCATATCGACGAACAGGCAGTCCACGTCTTCCCAGACGACGTCGGTCCAGAACTGCCGCACCATGCCGGAGATCAGCGGCCCGCGCCAGACCACGGGCATGCTTTCGTCGTCCAGCAGCAGGTTCGAGGAGACCACGCCGATCCCCTCCGCGCTCCGGGCGGGGAAAATCCCCGCGTCGTTCCCCTTGAGCTTGCCGCGCAGGCCGAACAGCTTCGGGATGGACGGGCCGGTGATGTCGGCGTCGAGGATTCCGGTATTCAGCCCGCGGCGGCGGAGCAGCGACGCCAGCAGGGCGGTCACCAGGCTTTTGCCCACGCCGCCCTTTCCGCTGACCACGCCGACGACCCTGCCGACCCGGCTGCGGGGGTTCGGCTTCGCGTGCAGGTCGGGCGGGGTCGGGCGGGAAAATTTGTTTTCGCCTTTCTTTTCATCCATCGGTTCTGATTCTCCTTGGAGTCGTTTTCAATCCGGTCAGAATTCCATCTTGATGCTGCGCAGGAACAAATCCGAGAGCACGCGGTTCGGGTCCTTGCCGCCGTGGATCACAGAATCGACGGCTTTTGAGATCGGCAGGTCCACGCGGTACTGCTCCCCGAGACGCACGAGCGCCGTGGTGGTCGCGACGCCCTCGGCCAGCTCGCCGTAAGGCTCGCCCTTCACGAAAAGCTCGCCGAAGCGCCGGTTGTGGCTGTAGGGCGAAAAGACCGTCGCCTCGTAGTCCCCGAGGTGGGCGAGGCCGTAGGCGGTGATCTCCCGGCCGCCCATCGCGGAGATCAGCCGGCCGATCTCCCGCGTCCCGCGCGACATCAGCGCGCCTTTGAGCGCGGTCTTGCCCAGGCCGTCCAGCATGCCGGCCGCGATGCCGATCACGTTCTTCGAGGCCGCGCCGATCTCGTTGCCGAGCAGGTCGCTGCCGTAGTAGAAGCGGATCAGCTCGCCCGAGAACGCCCCGACCAGGAATTTCTTCACATCCATGCTTTCGCTGTCGATGACCATGCAGTTCGGGATGCCGCGCACGAAATCCTGCACGTGGCCCGGGCCGACCCAAATTGCCACGGGCGTTTCGGGGCGGTATTCCCCGAAGATCTGCGTCAGGCGCTTCCCGGTCTCCGCCTCCAGCCCCTTCATGCAAAGCACGGCGGTCTTACCCGCCAGGTCCAGGCCGGCGAGCTGCCGCATCAGCCCGCGGAAGCCCTGCGAGCCGATCGAGATCGCCAAAATTTCCGCCGTGCCGACGGCCCCGGCCAGGTCGGTCGTGAGCCGGACGCTTTCCGGGAGCGTGACCAGCCCGTTCGTGCGGGTGCTCCGGAACCGCGCCAGCTTTTCGGAGCCCCCGCGGCCGTACAGGGTCACCTCGTGGCCCAGCCGGTCCAGATACCAGGCGAGGCAGCCGCCCCAGCGCCCGCACCCGATCACCGTGATCCGCAAATCCGCCGCCCCCTTTCTCCTATCATACCCCAAAACGGCGTTCCGGGCAACTTTTCCGGGTCAGACGGAATTCCCGTCCTCGATGCTGATCTCGTCGAACCGGCCGGTCAGGTCGCGGACGGAGAGGGCCTTTTTCTCTGTGCCGGAGACGTCGAGGACGATGCGTCCGCGGTGCATCATGATCAGCCGGTCCCCGAAGGCGAGCGCGTATTTCAGGTTGTGCGTGACCATCAGCGCGGGAATTTTCTTTTCCCGGACGAAGCGCGCGGTCAGCTCCATCACGGTCCCGCTCGATTTCGGGTCCAGCGCCGCCGTGTGCTCGTCGAGCAGCAGCAGGCGGATCGGCGTCAGGGTGCAGATCAGCAGCGCGAGCGCCTGCCGCTGCCCGCCCGAAAGGCTGCCGACGGGGACGTCCAGCTTGTCTTCCAGGCCGAGGCCCAGCGGTTCGAGCTGCGCGCGCCAGCAGCCGGTCCGCCGCCGCGAGACGCCGCGCGTCAGACCGAAGGCCGCCCCCTTGTTGCCGGCGAGCGAGAGGTTTTCGAGCACGGTCAGCCGCGGGCAGGTCCCCGCGGCGGGGTCCTGGAACACGCGGCCCAGAAAGCGGGCGCGGCGGTATTCCGCCATCCGGTCGATCCGCTCGCCGCCGAGCAGGACTTCGCC
The DNA here is from genome assembly GCA_036844765.1 of Caproicibacter sp. Taxonomy (GTDB): domain Bacteria; phylum Bacillota; class Clostridia; order Oscillospirales; family Acutalibacteraceae; genus Thermocaproicibacter. The sequence continues at coordinate 91,947 of DAIUFE010000003.1, forward strand.
CGCATCCGGCCGCACGCTGCCGCTCAGGATATTCAGGAGGGTCGTTTTCCCGGAGCCGTTGCTGCCCACCACCGAGACGGAGCGCCCCTCCCCGACCGCGAGGCTGAAGTCCCGGAACAGAGGCCCGGAGCCGAAGGATTTGTCGATGTGGCGCAGCTCGGCGAGGAATTTTTCCGGGCGGTCAGGAGCCGGAAGCGTCATGCTGCTTTCCCCCCTTTCCGCGGAACGGCGCCGCGCGGTTCGCCACGAGCGCCGCGGTGAACAGCACAGCCATCAGCAGCTTCAGGTAGTCCGCCGGCAGGCCGAGCTGCATGGCGGCGACCAGGCACGCCTTGTAGACCACGGCGCCGAGCACCACGGCGGTGGTGGCCCTGAGGAGCCGGAACCGCCCGAACAGACTGGTCCCGATGATCACCGAGGCGAGGCCCATCACGACCATGCCGGTGCCGCTCCAGACGTTCGCGGAGCCTGCCTGCTGGCTCAGCAGAGAGCCGGAGAGCGCCGTCAGCCCGTTGCCGATCATCAGCCCGAGAATTTTGGACGCGCCGGGGTCGCGCCCCAGCGAGACGACGAACTGCGGGTTGTCGCCGGCGGCGCGCAGCAGCAGCCCGGATTTGGTCCCCAGGTACCAGTCGGCCGCCAGCTTGACCAGCAGGCAGCAGACGAACGCCGCCGCGAGGATCCGCCCGGCCCGCGAAAGGCCCGGGATCAGCGCGGCCGGGCCGGAGGAGAACACGGTCGGCCGGTTGTAATACGCCACCATCGACGTCCCGCCGGTCACCACGAGGTTCACGCTCGTCAGCCCCGTCATGACCAGAATGCCGGAAAGCAGGTCCGTGATGTGCAGCTTCACGTGCAGCAGGCCCGTCGCGCAGCCGGCCGTCGCCCCGCACAGGAACGAGACCAGGCACGCGAGCCACGGGTCCGCGCCCCGCAGGATCAGCGCCCCGGTCACGCACGCCCCGAGCGGGAACGTGCCGTCCACCGAAAGGTCGGGAAAATTCAGCACCTGATAGGTGAGGTACACGCCGACAGCCATCACCGCGTAGAGGAAGCCCTCCTGCAGGATGTTGACTGCCAGGCCGAGAAAAATATCCATCCGACCGCCCCCGTTCCTTTTGGCTTTTTTATAGTATTACCCGACGGCTTCGGCTTCCGCATAGTCGGCGGGGAGGGAAAGCCCTAATTTTTGGAGCACGGCCTTGCTGTAGACGGGCTTGCCTTCGCTGACCGTGTAGACGGGCGTCTCGGAGACTTTGGCCTCGCCTTTCAGGATCTTCGCGGCCATTTCGCCGGTCTTTTTCCCGAGGGCGACATAGTCGATGCTCTGCGAGGCGAGGCAGCCGTTCTTAACCTGCTCCACCTCGGAGCCGAAGACGGGAATCTTCGCGCCGTCCGCAGCCTGCAGCAGGGTGCTCAGGTTGTTGACGACGTTGTTGTCGGTGAAATTGTTGATGCAGTCCACCTTTTTCGCGACGAGCGACGCCGCACCGGCGGAGACCTCCGAGGAGTTGTTGATGCCGACGGCCTCCACCGTGAAGCCGTACTTCGGCACGAGCTCGCGGAAACGCTTGAGCGTGGAGACCGAGTTGGGCTCGCTCGCGGTGTAGAGCACGCCGATCTTTTCGGCGTCCGGCAGGAACGCGCGGATCATCTTGAGCTGGGCCTCGAGCGGCAGGACGTCGGAGGAGCCGGTGCAGTTGAGGCCCGGCTTTTCGTTGGACTGCACCAGCCCGGCGGCCGCGGGGTCCGAAACGGCGGTGAACACCACGGGAATGTCGGTGCCCTGCGCGGCGCTGTAGGCGGACATCGCCGCGGGCGTCGCGATCGCCGCGACCATGTCGTATTTTTTGGACACCATGTTTTTCGCCATCAGGTCGGCGTTGCCGTTGTCGGCCTGCGCGTTCTGGAAGTCGATCGTCAGGTTTTTGCCCTCCTCGAAGCCGCCGGCCTTCAGGCCCTCTTTGAAGCCTTCGGTGCAGTTGTCGAGCGAGGGGTGCGTCGCGTACTGGAGGATCCCGATCGTCGCTTTTTTGTCCGCTCCGCCGGAGGCGGCCGGCGCGGAGGAGCAGGCGGCCGCGCCCGCGGCCGTCAGCAACGCGAAGGCGCAGGCCAGTGCTTTTTTGATGGAATTTTTCATCCGATTTTCCCCCTTTAAGAAATATAAAAGAATAAAAAAACTCCTGCCCCTGAATTTTCAGGGACAGGAGGATTTTCCTGCGGTACCACCCGGATTGGCGATCACTCGCCCGCTTGCTCCGCGCACGGCGAAAAACGGCGATGCGCGCTTCCTGGATAACGGGTGAAGCTCCCGTCGAAGGCTACCGGGCGCCGAAGCGCCGTTCGCCCCGCCCTCGTAAGTCCATTCGCCCGGGAGGCGCTTCCGCCGCAATCCCACCGCCTGCGGCTCTCTTGGCCGCGCCGGTCCCGGGGTACTGCTCTTACTCGCAGGTTTTTATTATTTGGGAACAGTATATGCCGTTTCCGCCGGATTGTCAACCCGCTTTTTCGGAAAGGCAAAAAAACTCAGATGGAGATCCTCAGCGCGATGTCGTAAAGCTCTTTGTCGAACACGCGCTTCATGCTCAGCGCCTCGGTGATGTCGAGGTCCACGATTCTGCCGCCGCGCATCACGACCACGCGGTTGCTCTTGCCCTCGTGAAGCAGCGCCGCGCCCACGGCGCCCATCCGGCTGCCGACCACGCGGTCGCGCAGGGTGGGGGAGCCGCCGCGCTGCACGTGGCCGAGGATGGTCGCGCGGGTCTCGATGCCCGTCGCCTCCTCGATGTCCTTCGCGAGTTTGTCGACGCCGCCCACGCCCTCCGCGACGACGATGATGAAGTGCTTTTTGCCGGTCTTCTGGGTGAGCTGCATCCGGTCCACAATGTCCTTCTGGAAGTCATACGGCACCTCCGGCACCAGGATGCTGGTCGCGCCGACGGCGATGCCCGTCTGCAGCGCGATGTCGCCGCACCGGCGGCCCATGACCTGCACCACGCTGCACCGGTCGTGGGATTCCATGGTGTCCCGCAGGCGGTCCACCATCTCCACGGCCGTGTTCATGGCGGTGTCGAACCCGATGGTGTATTCGCTCGAGGCGATGTCGTTGTCGATGGTGCCCGGGATGCCGATGCACGGGATGCCCGCGCCCGTCAGGTCGCGCGCGCCGCGGAACGAGCCGTCGCCGCCGATCACCACCACGCCGTCGATGCCCATGCGGCGGCAGTTGTCCGCCGCCTTCTGCACGCCGGCCGGCGTGTTGAACTCCGGGCTGCGCGCCGTATAAAGAATCGTCCCGCCGCGGTGGATGATGTCGGAAACCGTGCGCAGGTTCATCTCCACGATCTCACCGTTCAGCAGGCCGTTGAAGCCCCGCTCGATGCCCATCACGCGCATCCCGTAGGAAAGGCCGGTCCTGACCACGGCGCGCACCGCGGCGTTCATGCCCGGCGCGTCGCCGCCGCTCGTCAGAACGGCAATCGCTTTTTTCGCCATAGTTAAAGTGCCCTCCTGTCGTCTATGCTGCATTTATGAAGCCGCGCGGTCCCCGCTTCCGCGGGCCGGCACGGCAGAACTGCCCTGTTTATTATAAGCGCAAAAAATGAAAAATGACAAGGTCCTGATATGGATTATTCTACCACTTACATAGATTATTGTTGCAAATTGTCGATAACCGCCACATTTTTGCCGCCCAGCAGCTTTTTCAGCTCGCGGACCAGCACGTCGTTTACGCTTACGCGCATCGAAAGCGGCGCGAGCATCAGCTTTTTTTTGTCGCAGAAATAAATATACAGCGGCGTGGGCCCGTCGAACACCGCGAGGTATTTGCGGGCCTTCCGGTACAGGGGGCTGTCGGCCCCGGGCACCTTGAGGTAAAGTCCCGGCCGGCAGGAGGAGCGCTTCCGCGGCGCGTCGGCAAGGCTCTGGCAGACCAGCTCGGCGTCCCGGTCCTCGCGGACGCTGACGCGTGCCTCGGCCCGGACGATCCTCCCTTCCGCGATCAGCTCGGCGTATTCCGTCAGGGTGCTGGGGAACACGAGCATCTGGATGGAGCCGTACAGATCTTCCAGCGTGACGAACGCCATGGTGCTGTTGCTTTTCGTGACCTTGAGCCTCACCTTCTGGATGATGCCCAGCACGGTGACGGTGTCGCCGTCGCGCCAGCGGCCGCCCTCCTCCTTGGCGCCCTCGACGATCTCGCCGATGCGCACGGCGCGCAGCGGCTCGTACATCCCCGCGTAGGCCGCCATCGGGTGGCCGGAAAGGTACATCCCGGTCACTTCCTTTTCCATGCCGAGCTTGTCCGCCGCGGAAAGGTCCGGCATGGGCTCGATGCGGAATTCCTCGCGCCCGGATTTTTCCGCGCCGCCGAAGCCGAAGAAGCCGATCTGTCCCTCGACGTTCTGCTTGCGGTCCTTGTCCAGATAGTCCAGCACGCGGTCGGCGCCGCTCAGCATCTGCCGGCGGTTCAGGCCCAGGCCGTCCAGCGCGCCGCTCTTGACGAGGCTCTCCAGCGCGCGGCGGTTCAGGCCGCCGTACATCCGGCTGCAGAAATCGAAAAAGCTCGAAAACCGGCCGCCTTTTTCCCGCTCGGCCGTCAGCGCGTCGATGAAGCCCTTGCCGAGGTTGCGCACCGCCAGCAGCCCGAAGCGGATGTCCTTCCCGGCGACGGTGAAGCCGCTGCCGCTCTCGTTCACGTGGGGCGGCAGCACGCGGATGCCCAGGCGCAGGCACTCCGCGATATAGGTGGCGAGCTTGTTGGTGCTGTCCAGCACGCTGGTGAGAAGGGCGGCCATATATTCGCGGGGATAGTGGCACTTGAGCCACGCCGTCTGGTAGCTGACGACGGCGTAGGCGGCCGCGTGCGATTTGTTGAAGGCGTAGGAGGCGAAGCCCGCCATCTCGCCGTAGACCGCCTCGGCCGTGGCTTCGTCCACGCCCCGGCGGACGCAGCCCTCCACCTCGACCTCACCCTTCGCGTTGACCAGGCCGTGGATGAAGATCTCCTTTTCGCGCGCCATCACGTCGTGCTTCTTCTTGCTCATGGCGCGGCGGACGATGTCGGCGCGGCCGAACGAGTAGCCCGCCAGCGTGCGGAAGATCTGCATGACCTGCTCCTGGTAGACGATGCACCCGTAGGTGACGTCGAGGATGCCCTTGAGCAGCGGGTGGCGGTAGGTCACCTTCTCCGGGTGGTGCCGGTTCTCGATATAGCGCGGGATGGACTCCATCGGCCCCGGGCGGTAGAGGGAGATCACGGCGATGAGGTCCTCGATGTTCTCCGGCCGCAGCTGCATGATCACGCTGCGCATGCCGCCCGATTCAAACTGGAACACGCCGTCCGTCGCGCCGGAGGTGAGCATCGCGTAGACGTCCCGGTCGTCCATCGGGATATTCTCGATCCGGAACCCGGGCTCCTGCTTTGCGACCATGTCCTGCGCGTTCCGGATCACGGAGAGGTTCCTCAGGCCGAGGAAGTCCATCTTCAGCAGGCCCAGCTCCTCAAGCGTGGTCATCGTGTACTGCGTGACCACCGAGTCGCCGTTCTTGGCCAGCGGGACGTATTCCGCGACGGGCCGGTCCGTGATCACGACGCCCGCCGCGTGGGTCGAGGCGTTGCGCGGCATGCCCTCCAGCTGCTTGGCCATGTCGATCAGCTTGCGGATCTGGGGGTCCTCGTCGTACCGGCGCTTCAGCTCGCCGGAGGCTTCGAGCGCTTTGTCCAGCGTGATGTTCAGCTCCATCGGCACCAGCTTGGCGATCTCGTCCACCTTGGCGTAGGGGATGGCCATCGCGCGCCCCACGTCGCGGATGGAGCCGCGCGCGGCCATCGTGCCGAACGTGACGATCTGCGCCACGTGGTCCGCGCCGTATTTCTGCACCACGTAGTCGATCATCTCGGGCCGGCGCTCGTCCGCGAAGTCAATGTCGAAATCCGGCATGCTCACGCGCTCCGGGTTCAAAAAGCGCTCGAACAGCAGGTTGTACCGGATGGGGTCGATGCCGGTGATGCCGATGCAGTAGGCGGCGAGGCTGCCCGCGCCGGAGCCGCGCCCCGGCCCCACGGGGATGCCGACCTCCTTGGCGTGGCGCACGAAGTCGTGCACGATCAGGTAATAGTTGACGTACCCCATCTTCTCAATGACGCCCAGCTCGTATTCGAGACGCTTGACGACGCGTTCGTCCGGGTGCTCGCCGTACCGCTCGCGCAGGCCGGCGAAGCATTTTTCACGGAAATAGGCGACGTTGTCCTGCCCGTTCGGCGTGTCAAAGCGGGGGAGCTTCGTCTTGCCGAACTCGAACTCCACGTGGCAGCGCTCCGCGATCTTCACGGTGTTGTCGGCGGCTTCGGGCACCTGGGGGAACAGCGCGCGCATCTCCTCCTCCGTCTTGAAATAGAACTGGTTGCTGCCGAACTCCATGGCGTCGCTGTCCTCGATGGTGTGGTTGGTCTGGATGCAGAGCAGGATGCGGTGCATCTCGCTGTCCTCGGGGCGGATGTAGTGGCAGTCGTTCGTCAGGACGAGGGGGATCCCCGTCTCCCGCGCGATGCGGATGATGGAGGGGTTGATGGCTTTCTGTTCCCGCAGGCCGTGGTCCTGCAGCTCGAGGTAGAAGTTCCCCCGGCCGAAGATGCCGTCGTAGCGCAGGGCGGCGGCCTTGGCGGCGTCGTAGTCGCCCGCCGTCAGGCACCGCGCGACCTCGCCCGCGAGGCACGCGGAAAGCGCGATCAGCCCCTCGTGGTACTGCTTCAGCAGCTCGTAGTCCACGCGCGGCTTGGAGTAGAAACCCTCCGTCCACGCGCGGGACACCAGGGCGATCAGGTTGCGGTAGCCCGTGTTGTTCTCGCAGAGCAGCACCAGATGCCGGTTTTCGGAATCCAGCTCGTGGGTCTTGTCGAAGCGCGTCCGCGGCGCGACATAGACCTCGCACCCGATGATCGGGTTGATGCCCTTCGCCTTGGCAGCCTTGTAGAAATCGACGGCCCCGTACATCACGCCGTGGTCGGTCACGGCGACGGCGGGCGCGCCGCGCCGCGCGGCGGTGTCCACCAGCTGCCGGATGCGGCAGGCGCCGTCCAGCAGACTGTATTCGCTGTGCACGTGAAGATGGACGAACAAGGCTTTCCGCTTCCTTTCCGGGGTTATACGCGTCCCGCGATTCCGAGGATGCGCCGCAGGCGGTGGTAGACGCCGGAGCGGCTCAGGGGGGGCGAAAGGCGCTCGCCGAGCTCTCGCAGCGAAAGCTCCGGGTGGCGCAGACGCAGGTCCGCCACGGCGCGCAGCTCCTCCGGCAGGCGGGAAAAGCCGCGCGCGTCCCGGATCTTCCGGATCGCCAGCACCTCCTGAGCCGCGGCGGAGGCCGTTTTACCCAGGTTGGCCGTCTCGAAATTGGTCTGCCGGTTGACGTGGTTGCGCAGATCCTTGAGCATGCGCACCTGCAAAAGGCGCATGGAGGCGTCCTGCGCGCCGAGGTAGGAGAGGAAATCCGCCACGCGCTGCGCCCCTTTCACATAGACCACATAGGTCCCGCCGCGGCGGGAAAGACGCGGCTCCGTCTCCGGTCCGATGGGGTCCCTGGACAGACCGAGCAGGTCGTTCGCAAGGTTGCGGTGGGGCACGGAGAATTCCAGATGGTATTCCCGCCCGGGGTCGGCAACGCTGCCGCAGGCCAGGAACGCGCCCCGCAGGAACGCGGCGCGGCAGCATTCGTTCTCCAGGTTGGCGAGGTTGATGCGCAGGCTGATCTCCCGCCCCGT
>DAIUFE010000004.1:0-25523 GCA_036844765.1 Caproicibacter sp.
GACTCTGAGGTGTTGCTTACCGGATGCTCTGCGCTCCCAGCTGAGCTAATACCCCATGGAATCATGCGCCGTTTTTCAACGGCTTTTTTAATATATCATATTTTCGGGTAAACTGCAAGGACTTTTTTGAATTATACCCTTCTCATCGCGACACCAAAGAACGCGCCACAAAAATTCCGCTGAAAACGAGCTTCTGCCGGAGTTTCCTCTTGTAAGCCGGCGGGCCGGCCATCCGGGCGGGTACCGGATCTGCTTCCGGAGCAGCGGCTGCGGTTCAGCCGCCGTTCCGCTTTGTGCCGTTCGGCTAATTCAGTTGCGTCCCTATGCGGAATATAGTATAATTTGTGAGAAGCGTTGGTTCCGCATCGGGAGGGAGTCGGGGATGCAAAAGCCGTCCGCATCGAAGAAAAAACGGGATTTCTCTCTGAAATGGGGACTGATCGCCGTGGTCCTGGTCTGCTGGATTTTCCCCGTGGCGCTGCTGAGCGGCGTGACCGGTTATTATATCAACACCAACATCAACCGCCAGGTTTCCGACACCATCACGTCCTCCGCCGAAGATTCCGTGAAAAACGCGCTGAGCCAGCTCGGCTCGATCATCTCGGCCTCGCGCTACGTCTCGTACAACGGGACGGTCCAATCCCTGTACCGGTCGTACCTTCAGACCGGGGACCGGACCGCGCTTTACGGCGACCTCAGGGAATTCCTCGTCAAGCAGTATAAATACGACGACCGGTTTCTGCTGACCACGCTGTATTTTACCGAAGCCCCCGACGACGTGTTTTTCGCCTACAACGAGACCTACTCCGGGGTCCGCAAATACCTGAGCGACGCTCATCCGACGGTCCGGCGCATTTCCGACACACTGGGAACGAATATCGGCTTTCTCAACGCGGACGGCAACGTTTACGTCGTCCGGAATCTTCTGGACAGCGACTATAAGACCTATGCGGTGCTGGTTCTGCAGCTCAACCTGAGCACGGTGTTCGGCGGCATCCAAAACGTCGCGTGGGAAACGGACGCCACCGTCTGGATCAACGGCGCGAAGGTGGTGCTGCAGGGCTCCGAGATCCGTTCCGACGTCCTTCCGGCCGATCTGCCGCAGAGCGGCCTTTTCTACAAGCAGGCGGGGAGCGCAGCCTATGTCTACGGCTCCAGCCGGGTCCCGGACTGCCGCCTGTCCTATGTGATCCGGGTGAACAGCGTCCCGCTCGCCAAAGAGCTTTCCGGCTTCAAAATCACGCTCGCGGTGATCGTGGGGCTGATCCTCCCGCTGCTCGCCGCGGTGCTCGTGTTTTTCACGCGCAACGTATCGGCGCCGATCCGGCGGCTGACCGAGCAGGCCGGGCGCATCGAGAGCGGGGACTTCGGCGTTCAGATGGAAGACCGGTTCCCGAACGCCGAGTTCCGGCACCTGGCCGGCGCGTTCAACAGCATGTCCTACAAGCTGAAGCACCAGTTCGAGCGGATCTATAAGGAAGAGCTTGCGCTGCGCGACGCGCGGATCACGGCCCTTCAGCTGCAGATCAACCCCCATTTTCTGAACAACACGCTCGAGATCATCAACTGGGAGGCGCGGATGGCGGGCGACGGGAAGGTCTCGCGCATGATCGAGGCGCTCTCCACCCTGATGGACGCCGCCGTCGACCGGAAGGGTCGGCCGATCGTCCCTCTTTCCGAAGAGCTGACGTATGTGGACGCATACCTCTACATCATCTCCGAGCGGTTCGGGAAAAGGCTCGCAGTACGGAAAAAGATCGACCCCGCGGCCGCCGATCTCCGCGTTCCGCGGCTGATCCTGCAGCCGGTCATCGAAAACGCGGTGGAGCACGGCTTTCGGGCCCACCAAAAAGGGATTGTCGAGATCCGGGCCTTCCGGGAAGGGAACCGCCTGATTCTGGAGGTGGAAAACGACGCCGCGATGGCCCCGGAAGACCGGGAGCGCGTGCGGCTCCTCCTTTCCGACGATTACGACTCTTCGGGGGAAAATTCTGCGAACCTCGGGATCCGGAACGTCCACCAGAGGCTGAAGATCCTGTTCGGAGAAGGCAGCGGCCTTTCGATGTCTGTGAATGACAAAAAGCACACCGTGGCCCGTATGGTCCTTACTCCTGTACAAAATAAACAATAATATACAATAAACAGCAAAACTAATCATTACTATTTATTCTTTCAGGGCGTAAGATAGAAAGCGCAGAAATGATCTCTGTCATTCTGAATTTTAGGGAGGTAAAATTATGAAAATCAGAAAAGCGGCGGCCTTTGCGCTCGCGCTGGCCCTGTGCGGCGCGATGCTCGGCTGTAAGGGTCCCCAGCAGACCCAGACGCCGGCGTCCTCCGCGGCCGAGGCGCCTTCCGCGGCCTCTTCCGAAGCGCCCAAACCGGCCGAGATCACGGTCGTGACCTCCTACGGCGGCGACGACGGAAACCGCGCGAACTACGAGGCGGCGGTCAAGGACTATGAAGCCGCGACCGGGAACACGGTCAAGGACGCCTCCAGCACCTCCGACGAAGAGTGGAAGGCCAAGGTCATGGCCGACTTCGAGACCGGCGCGGAGCCCGACGTGCTGTTCTATTTCAACGGCGTCGACTCGAACAAGATCGTGCAGGCCGGCAAGGTCGTCAGTGTCGACGAGATCCGCGCGAAATACCCGGATTACGCCTCCAATATGAAAGACGAGCTGCTCGGGGCCTCCCCGGTGGACGGCAAGAACTATTCGATCCCCGTCAACGGCTACTGGGAAGGGCTTTTCGTCAACAAGAAGGTCCTGAGCGACAGCGGCGTCCAGGTCCCCGGCAAAGACTACACGTGGGACCAGTTCCTGCAGGACTGCGAGAAGATCAAGGGCAAGGGCTACACGCCGATCGCCTGCTCGCTGCAGCAGATCCCGCACTACTGGTTCGAGTTCACCATTTTCAACCACGACACGATCGAGGCCCACGCGAAGCTGCCGGCGTCCTCTTCGGACGAAGAGGGCAAGGCCTGGGTCGCCGGGCTGAACGACATCAAGACGCTTTACGGGAAAGGGTATTTCCCAAAAAACACCCTGACCGCGACCGACGCCGAAACCTTCCAGATGATGGCGGACAATAAGGCGGCGTTCGCGATCGACGGCTCCTGGAAGGTCGGCTGGTTCCAGGAGAACGCGAAGAGCATCGACGATTTCACCGTGACCTACGTGCCCGCCGCGGGCCAGAGAAAAGCGACGGACATCATCGGCGGCATCTCGATGGGCTATTACATCACCAAAAAGGCGTGGGACGATCCGGCCAAGCAGGAGGCCTGCGTCAAGTTCGTCGAGGCCATGACGACGGACGAGGTCGTCTCCAAGTTCGGGGCCGTCTCGGTCACCGCCCTGAAGAACGGCGCGACGCCCCCGAGCGGAGCGGATTCCCTCACGCTGGCGGCGATCGAGATGGCCAAGGGGCAGACGGGCATCGCCCCCGCCGCGCAGGATAACCTCGGCCAGCAGGCCCGCACCGCGCTGTTCGCGGACATCAAGAATATCGTGACCGGCAAAAAGACCGCAGCCCAGGTCGTGGACGCGTGTCTGGCCGTCAAGGGCTGACGCCCTCCCTGCCGAAGTTTTAGCGGAAAACCGGAGAGATCGCCGTCTCTCCGGTTTTTCTAAGAGGAGCGATGCTGAAAATGGATTCGACGATCTATCAGAAAAAAACGCCGCTGTTCGCTTTTCTTACGCCCGCTTTTCTGTTCATGGGCGTCTTCCTGTACTACCCGTTCTTCATGAATATCTACAACAGCTTCTGCAATATCGAGGGGCTCGGGACGGCGGCGAGCGGGATGAACGCGCCGTGGTATCTGAATTACGCCAAGCTGTTCCAGGACCCGCTGATGGCGACCGCGGTGAAAAACACCCTGCTGCTGATGCTGCTGACGATCGTTTTTCAGGTCGGCATCGCCCTCGCGCTCGCCCTGCTGGTCGACAGCATCGGCGCGGGAACGCAGTTTTTCCGCACGGTCTACTTCTTCCCCATCGTGATCTCCGCCACCGCGCTGGGCCTTCTGTTCAACCTGATCTTCCTGTACGACGGCGGCATGGTCAACCAGCTTCTCCTGAAATTCGGGGCGGCGGAGCCGGTCGACTGGAAGGACGAGGCGCATTTCTTTTTCACCATGTCGGCCCCGGTCATGTGGCAGTACGTCGGCTTTTATTTCGTCATCATCGCCACGGGGCTCAACAACATCTCCCCGGAGCTCTACGAGGCCGCCGAGATCGACGGGGCCGGCCGGTGGCAGCGCGTCCGGTACCTCTCGCTGCCGCTGCTGCACAACGTTTTATGCACATGCCTGATCCTCGCGATCACCGGCGCGCTGAAGATTTTCGACCTGCCGTGGGTCATGATGGGCGACGGGATGCCGCTCAACCAATCGTGGCTGACGGGCACCTACATGTATAACCAGACGTTCACCTCGGGCGACGTGGATTACGGCTCGACCGTCGCCATCGTGATCGTCGTGCTCGGCGTCGTGATTTCGCAGGCCGCCAACGCGGTTTTCAAGGAAAAAGACTACTGATTTTTCCCTCCCGCGGGCAGGGCGGCCTGCCCGGGCCGCGGGAAACGGCTCCGCAGAGCCCGCGCTTTTATGCCACGAAAGGATGGATGGTAGGATGACGACAACAGCTGCAGCAAAAAAGAGCAGGGCCCGAAGATCCGTCCCCGGCGGCGCGCTGACCTATCTGCTTTTATCCCTCTGGGCTTTGACGACCATCTATCCCTTTTTCTGGGTCATTGTGAATTCTTTCAAGCGGAAGGGTCTCATCCGTTCCGATTCCTTTTCGATCCCCGTCGGGGAAAGCTTCACGCTGGACAATTACCGGACGGCCTTCGAGCGCGTCGATATCCTCGGCGCGTACAAAAACAGCCTGATCATCTCCGCCGTCGTGACGGCCGCGGTGATCCTTCTGGCCGGATTCGCCGCCTACGGCATGGCGCGCTACCGCTTCAAGGGACGGCAGGCCCTCTATTCGCTGATCGTCGCCAGCATGATGTTCCCGGTCTTTTCCACCGTGATCCCGGTCTTCCGCATGATGTTCGGCTGGCATATCGTGAACACGGACAGCATCTTCCTTTCCCAGCTCAGCGTGATTCTGCCCCAGATCGCCGGGAACCTCTCCTTTTCCATCCTCGTGCTGACGGGATTCATCCGCGGGCTGCCGGTCGACCTGGAGGAAGCGGCGTATCTCGAGGGATGCAGCGTGTTCCAGATCTTTTTCCGGGTGATCGTCCCGATCGTGAGACCGGCCTTCGCGACCGTGGCGATCTTCACGTTCCTGTGGTCCTACAACGACCTGTTCACGCAGATGTTTTTCCTGCGTTACCGGGATACCTTCACCATCACCCGCCTGCTCAGCGAGATCAGCTCGCTGGCCGGCGTGAACTACGGCCTGATGGCCGCGGCGGTGGTGCTGGTCGTGGTCCCCGTTCTGATCGTTTACGTCTTCCTGCAGAAATACATCATCAAGGGCCTGACGATCGGCGCCCTCAAGGGCTGAGGGGTTTTTTCGGAGGCGGCGCGCTCATGTACAAAGTGGTTCTGATCGACGACGAGGAGATCATCGTGGAAGGGCTGAAAAAGGTCGTCGACTGGCGGAAATTCGGCTGCGAGGTGGTGGCTTCGGCGCCGGACGCGAAATCCGGCGCCCTGGCGATCCGCGAGAACCGGCCGGACATCCTCTTTACGGACATCAAGCTGCCGAACATGGACGGCCTGACCATGCTGGCCGGCCTGAAGGGCGAATTCCCCGAGATGCAGATCGCGGTGCTGACCGGCTACCGGGATTTCGAATACGCCAAGCGCGCCGTCAACCTGGGCGTGACGCGCTTTCTGCTGAAGCCCTCCAAAATGGCCGAGCTGGAGGAGGCCCTCCGCACAATGACGGAAAACCTGGGGAAGCGCCGCGCCGCGCGGACGGGAGAGCGGGAAAAAGAAGAAAGCGAGGAAGCCGGGGAAAGCCAGGCGAACAACCTGATCGTCCGGAGCGCGCTGGAGTATATCAAAGTGCATTACGCGGATAAGCTGACCCTGAAGGAGCTTGCGGAGAAAACCTATGTGAGCCCGTGGTACCTGAGCAAGCTGCTGAACCGGGTGACCGGCGAGAGCTTCAGCGGCCTCCTGAACCGCACGCGGCTGGAAAAGGCAAAAATTCTGCTCAAAGATCCGTCGCTGAAAGTCCACGAGATCTCCGATATGGTCGGCTTCGGCGACGTCGCACAGTTCTCCCGCCTCTTCAAAAAGGCCACGCGGCTCTCGCCCGTCGAATACCGCAACGCGGCGGACGTCCGGTGACCGCCGCTCCGGCTTCCCCTCCCGATGCAGCCCGTCCCATCATGCCGCCCGAAAGGCGGCATGAATTCTTTTTTACCCGTGGCCTTTGCGGACGGGTCGTATTATAATAAATGCAGATTTCAATCACGAAAGGAAATGGTCTCTTTGAATCCCGTCATTGAAAATCTGCACAGCCGAAAATCCGTCCGCGCCTTTGAAAACAAACCGATTCCCGGCGAGATTAAAAAAGAAATCCTGCTGGCGGCAATGGCCGCGCCGACGGCGGGCAACCTGCAGCTCTATACGATTCTGGACATCACGGACCAGGCGCTGAAAGACCGTCTGTCGGCCACCTGCGACCACCAGCCCTTTATCGCCAAGGCTCCCATGGTGCTGATCTTCTGCGCCGACGTGCAGAAGTGGTACGACGCTTTCGCTGACTGCGACTGCCGGCCGCGGGAACCCGGCAGGGGCGACCTGATGCTGGCGGTGGAGGACGCGGTGATCGCCGCCCAGAACGCCGTCACCGCCGCCTGGAGCTGCGGGGTAGGCTCCTGCTATATCGGGGACATCATGGAGCATTGCGAGGAGCACCGGAAACTGCTGCGCCTCCCCCGGTACGCGTTTCCGGCGGCCATGCTGGTTTTCGGCTACCCCACCCGGCAGCAAAAGGACCGGCCCAAGCCGCTCCGCTGCGATCCGGAACACATCGTCCACGAAAACGGCTACCGCCGGATGGAGGGACCGGAGCTTCGGCGGATGCTTCGGAACCGGCCCGGACACCTGACTTACGAAGCGTGGTGCCAAGCTCTTTATTCCCGGAAGTTCAATACCGACTTTTCAAAGGAGATGACCCGATCCGTCGAAGCCTATCTGGAGGATTTCAGGTACGGAACAAAATAGACGCCGCGATAAGGCCGCCGCTTCGCAGAACAAGGCGGCCGGCCTGCCGCAGGTCCCCCGGAAGGCTACGCCCTCCGCTCGTTCCGCCTTTTGCCGAAGGCGAGAAACAGCATGCACGCCGACAGCAGAACCGCCGCGTTCATCCGCAGGCCGGCGGAATCCGAAAAGCGGTCCGCGACGAGGAGCGAGGGGACGTTCAGCGCGAGAAAGCACAGGATCAGCATCAGGACTTCAAACGGGCGGTTCGAAGCGGTGAACTCGCCGAGAAACAGCGCCATGGACGGGACGAACAGTGCGAAGATCAGAGCGGACAGAAATCCGGCCCCATCCGCCAGGCAGAACAGGCGGACAAGCGCCGGAAGCGCGGCCACAAGAGAAACCGCGGCCCCCGCTTGCCAGCAGGCCAGCGCCTGCCGGGCCATGGCGCCGGGAACGGCGCGAAGGACGGACGTCATCCCGCTCTGGTGCTCCATACAGCCCATGCGGGAAAAAACCGGGATCAGCCAGGCGAACGTCAGCGCGAACAGGGCGCTCCGCACGGTTTCCATCGGGGAAAACAGGCACGCGGTCCACAGCCCCGCGGCGCAGGCCCACCAGAACGCCGGCTGCGGCCCGAGCGCCTTGCGGAGCTCGGAAGGAAACAGCCCGAAGCGGCAGGCGGGGACCGCCGGGCGGAAGGAACCCTTCGCCTTGGACGGCGCCGGCGAAGGCCGCCGAGCGGCGGAGACTTTTTCCGTTTTCGGCAGCAAGCGGGACGCCAGAACGGTAAGCAGGACGCTCGCCGCCAGCAGGACCAGCTTGTCGGTGAGGTATAGAACGGACGGCGCGAGGCCGTGGAACGCCAGAATTTTCAGATTCGCGCCGCCGACATGGGAGTCCGTAAAGATGCTGATCTGCGTCAGGGGCCGCCCCGTCACCGAGCGGGCCGCCGCCGAGATGCTGTCCCGCATCCACAGGTATCCGCTGAAATCCAGGACGGAAATCAGGCGGTGCGGGTTGATATCCACCGCGGCGAGCGAGAGGACGGCGATGGAAAAGCAGAAAAACAGCGCGATGGAAAGGCCGCTTCTCCGGCGGAACAGCGGGGCGCACTCCGTCAGCAGCGCAAAGGCGGAAACAAAGATCAGGCCGGGAACGACGCACAGAAACGGCGAGAAAAAGTCCCAGGCCGGAAGAAACCGCCCCGGGAAACGGATCTCCATGATCAGGAACGCCCCCGCCATGACGGCGGCCAGCAGGCAGAGCAGGAGCAGGGCGTCGGAAACCAGCTTGCCGAGCAGGTAAGGCAGGCGCTTCGTCGGAGAGGTCCTTAAGAGGGACAGGACGCCGCTTTCCCGGTCGCGCCGGACCGAATTCAGGATGTAGGCGAACCCGAACAGGCACAGCAGCATGCCGCCGCACATCGCCGCGGACATCGGGATCCAGGAGGGATCGCCGCCCTGGACGAACTCGCCGGGATCGATCACCAGGGCCGTGAAGCCGGCGGGGCGCGGAACGAACCAAAACGTAAAAAATACGGCGAGGGCGCACAACGCGAGAAACGAAAATCGCCTCGCCCGCTCCAGAAAATCCGCCTTCGCGGCTCCCCACACGGCGCGCGCCGTTTTCACAGCGACTCGCCTCCCATGGCACAAAGGCAGGCGTCCTCCAGCGTCGGGGGCGCGGAGCGCACGTCCGCGGCGGAGGGCCGCGCCCCGACCGTCTTGACGCGGACGCCCGCGGTCTCCTGCACGGCGGAGCTGACCGCCGAGCCCGCCGGGATCCGGGAAAGATCGGGGACGGTGTATTCCCACACATGGCCGTCCGCACGGCGGATCAATTCTTCCGGCTCGCCGTGGAACAGCACTTTTCCCCCTCTCAGCACGACAAGGTCGGACGCGACGGCCTCCACGTCGGAGACGATATGCGTGGAGAGCAGGACGATCCGGCTCCGGGCCAGGCCGGAAAGCAGGCTGCGCAGCGTGACGCGCTCCTGCGGGTCAAGGCCGGTCGTCGGCTCGTCGGCGATGATCACCTTCGGGTTCCCGAGCAGCGCGCAGGCGATGCCGACGCGCTGCCTCATGCCGCCGGAAAACTCGGAAAGCCGCTTTCTGCCGACGTTCGAGAGATGCAGCGTCCTCATCAGCGCCCCGATCTGCTCCCCCGCCGCCGCGGGGTCCAGCCGTTTGACCGAAGCCATGAACGAGAGGAATTCCCACGCGTTCAGGCTGCCGTAGACCGGAACCTCCTGCGGCAGATACCCGAGGACGCCCCGCATCGCGTCCGGTTTCTTCCGGATATCCGCACCGTCGAGCAGAATTTCCCCCTTCGACGGCCGCAGAAGCGTGGCAAGGATCTTCAAAAGGGTGGATTTCCCGGCCCCGTTCGGCCCGACGAGGCCCGTCAGGCCGCCGCTTTCCAGCGTGAGGGTCACGTCCGAAAGGGCCCGCGCCTTTCCGTAATTCATCGACAGATGCCGAATCTCAAGCCTCATGACGATCCTCCTTTGCGCCGCCGGCCGCCCGCTCCGTCTCCGCGGGCCGGGAGCGCCTGCGGGCGTCCGAAACCCCCGCGCAGACGAACAGCAGGGCCGCGGCCAAGCAGGCGATCGCGATCAGGGCGGTCACGTTGCCGTTCCAATAATGAAAGTCGCCCCAATTCCCCAGATCGACCGCCGGCCACGCCAGCGGCACGCGGTCAGTGATCGCGGCCGACACGCCGTTGACCATAAAGGCATACAGCCCGAAGACCGCAAGGCAGACGGAGGTCCGGAACCGCGCGCTGATTCCGGCGTACCGGATCACAAGAAGGAAAGCCCACGGCAGCGACAGGAGATAAAGCGTGAGGACCCCGTCGGGATAGAAAAAGCGGGAGAAATCGTTCCGATACGCGCAGGCCGCCGCCTCCAGCAGAAACAGCAGCAGCGTATCCGCCCCCATCGAAAGGAGGGCCTTGTGCCCGCAGAACTCCTTCGGCAGCACGATGTTCCGCAGCACGAACGGCGCGAAGACCACGGAAAAAGCGAACGCCAGCGACGCCAGCGACACGAAGAACCAGCGCCCGGAGGTATAGACGCAGCACACCAGCAGCAGCAGGTTCAGCGAGAGGAAAAACGCGCCGAGCGTGACGAGCCCTTTTTTCTTTACGGCGAGCACCGGCACGGATGTGACGGAAAATGCCGTAAGGCAAGAGGCTGCGACGATGAAAAACCAGCTCAGCGTATGATCGACGGCCAGATTGCAGATCAGGCATACCAGCAGCGCCGCGCCGTAGAGGATATCCAACGTCCGCAGATACCCCCTTCGCAGGCGGCGGTATTTTTCGGCCTGCAGCTCCACTTGGCGCTGGTGCACGTCGTCGCTGGCGGTGATCAGCTCGTGCTCGCTGATCCCCAGCGCCGAGCAGAGGGCGGTGACCAGCGTGATGTCCGGATACGAAATTCCGCGCTCCCATTTCGAGACGGCCGACTCCGTCACGTAAAGCCGCTGGGCCAACCCGCCCTGCGTCAGCCCCTTTTCTTTCCGCTTGGCGGAAATGAACTTTCCAAAAGCCGTTTTTTCTTCCATAAAGACGCCCCCGTTTCAAAACTCGCCACATCGAATCCCTCCTCTCCGTTATAGGGGTTTCGGTCCGGCAAGTCAATGAAAACGGGGGTTTTTGGCACTCGACCGTCAAGCCACCCGGAATTTATTCCCGGAAAAGCGTGTCCATATCCTCGGTCACGGAAGGTTCGATCAGGCCGTCGCGCGCCATGCCCTGCATCAGCTTCATGGCCTGGGCGTGGGGAATCGCTTTCCGGTAGGGCCG
The DNA here is from genome assembly GCA_036844765.1 of Caproicibacter sp. GTDB lineage: Bacteria > Bacillota > Clostridia > Oscillospirales > Acutalibacteraceae > Thermocaproicibacter. The sequence continues at coordinate 10,979 of DAIUFE010000004.1, forward strand.
GTCCTCCGTAAGGGCCTGGTAGATATCCACGCAGGCGAGGATGCGGGAATTGAAGTCCAGCTGCGAGCGGTCCAGCCCGTAAGGATAGCCGGAGCCGTCCAGCTTCTCATGATGGTTGGAGGCCCATTCGGTGATCGCCTCGAACCCGCGGATCATCTCCAGGATCCGGCGGGTGTAAAACGGGTGCGACTGGATGATCATGAACTCCTCCCGGTCCAGTTTGGCGGGCTTGTCGAGAATGCTGTTCGGCACGGCCAGCTTGCCGAGGTCGTGCAGGTCCGCGGCGATGCGCATCATCCAGTAGGTTTTCTCGTCAAAATCGTAATAGCGGCAGAGCACCCCCGTCCGCTCGCTGATCCCGCGGGAATGCGAACCGGTGAACGGGGACTTCGCGTCGATGACGCGGCTGAAAATCTGCGAAATACCTCGGATCTGGCGGTAGGTGAACTCCCGCGTGACCTTCGGCAGCATCGTAAGCAGGGTGCTCTTCACGAACATGTCGTCCATCCCGAGCCAGAATTCGATCCGCCCGCCCAGATCCATCACGGCATCGTACACATCCGGGTCGAAAAAGCGCGAATCCCGCCGGACGGTTTGCAGGATGTCCGCGCTGCTCATTCCTTCGGAATACAGGATCGCAAGGGTGTCCGCCATCGCAATGATCCGGGAATACAGCGGGATATCGCTCCCGGAAAGGCCGAAATATCCGCTCCCGTCGAAATGCTCGTGATGGTACAGAATCACGTTCTTCTGCGGGTTCAGGAACGGGAACGACCGGATGTTCTTCTCCCCTGCCACGCAGTGGTCCGGGTCGGCCTCCAGGACGGCTTCGGCCGGCTTGCGGAGCCGTCCGGTTTTTTTCAGCGTCCCCACGACGCCGTTGTCGTGCAGCAAAGAATAGGAGATCAGGTCGAAAAGCGGCTCGTCCGGAACGGCGAGCTTCCGCGCGATCCGGCCGGCGATATAGGCCGCCCGCGTCCCATGGTTCGTATTGTTCGGCAGAATCTCCTTTTCCGCAAAATCCAGCGTGCGCGAAAGGGAAATCAGCAGTTCGTTGACATTAAAAAGCATAGGATCACAGCGCCTTGTTTCAAAATAAAGAAACGGAAAAGTCCCCAAAGGACACGGTACAACTCTGTTCATTATAACAACCGTATTCCGGCCCATTTTTCTAAATTAGATACAATCCGGCAGAATCAGGTAGAAAAGGCTCCAATATTTTCATATTATGGGTCCGGCGTCTCATTTTGCAAACCTTTCCGAAAAACAATCCGCGCGCCGGATTCCAAATTTTTCCGCGGATTTTCTCGATAAACGGTCCTCCGGCTGCAAAAGCTATAGCGATTCCAGTCGCGATTGCGAGAAGCAAAAGGGATTCCGAAGCTCAACTGGAAATGCTGCAGCTCGGGAGGTGAAAACCATGCCGGAACAATACAGCGGCCTCGACAGCCTGATCCGCGGGGACGGCGAGGCCCGCCGCTATTTCAATTCTCTGCCGGGCTATGTGCAGGAGGCGGTCGGCCAGAGGGCGCAAAGCGTGACCTCGATGGAGAGCCTGCGCAACTACGTGGAGAATCTGACGCGCGGCGAGGAATAAAAGGAGACCGGCCCGGTCGGCGCTGTTCCCGGCGGCCGGCCGGCCTTTTTGTGCGCGGAAGCAAGGGAGGCAACTCCAGCCGTGACCGCAAGAAACCAAAAGCGTTCCGGAACCCGACCGGAACAGCCGCAGACCGAGTCTGTTCTGATAATTTGAAAAATAAATTATTAAATCTATTGACAAATTATATTGCTCTGTTATACTGGTGAGGAAGCGGAGACCGAGGTGAACCCTTTGGACAAAAACGTTTACAGCCTCGTTCTGATGGACGAGATCGTCGAGGCGGTGGATAAGCTGGCCTATGAACAGCGCACCAGTCGCAGCGGGATGATCAACCGCATCCTCGCGGAGTATCTGTCCTTCCCCACGCCGGAAGCCCGGATGAGGGAAATCTTCGGCTGCATGGAGCGGGAATCCGCCGACATCGAGAATTTTCAGATGAGCGGCCGGCCGGGGGCGCCCCGGATCACCATCCGCAGCGCGCTGCGCTACCGCTACCGGCCAACGGTGCACTACGCGCTGGAGCTGTACCGGCGGTGCGCGCCGCTGCTCGGGGAGCTGCGGGTCTCCCTGCGGACGCAGAACGACGCGCTGCTCTCGCTGGCGGACGCGTTCTTCCGCTGTTTCAACCGCATCGAAAGCGAATCGATCGGCAGCTTTTTCCCCGGCGGCGAAATTCCGTGCGAGATCGCCCCGGGCCGCTGCACGCGGAAGCTCCGGTGCCCGCCGGACGCGGAAAACGGCGGAAGCGAACGGATCGCCGGGGCGATCCTCGGCTATATCCGCGAGTTCGATTCCGACCTGAAGCTTTATTTTTCGGATTCCGACGATCCGCGGGAAGCGGAGCGCAAAGTGCGCGGACGGTATCTGGATTATCTGAACGGCGCGCCCGTCCTTTGACGGGGCGCGAAGGAGGCTTTTTTTTGGATATACAGAATTTTACTCAGAAATCGCTGGAAGCCCTGCAGCAGGCGCAGGACCTGGCCGTTGAAAACAGCCATATGCAGGTCGGCCAGGAGCATCTGGCCGTGGCGCTGCTGCGGCAGAAAAACGGCCTGATCCCCGAGCTGCTCAAAAAAATGGGGACGGAGCCGGAAGCCGTGCTGCGCGCGGCGGAGGAGCAGCTGAACCGGCTACCCGGCGTGACGGGCCCGGGCCGCGAGCCGGGAAAAATCTATATCTCCCCCGACCTGGACGCCGTGCTGACCGAGGCGAAGCAGCAGGCCGGCCACATGAAGGACGAATACGTCTCCGTCGAGCACATCATGCTCGCCATGATCGACAAGCCGAACGCCTCGATGCGCGAGGTCTTCGGGCGCTTCGGCATCACCCGGAACCGGTTCCTTTCCGCCCTCTCCGCCGTGCGCGGCAGTGCCCGCGTGACCAGCGACAGCCCGGAGGAGACCTACGACGCGCTCTCAAAATACGGCCAGGATCTGGTGCAGCTGGCGAAAAACCACAAGCTGGACCCCGTGATCGGGCGCGACGAGGAGATCCGCAACGTGATTCTGATCCTCTCGCGCAAAACCAAAAACAACCCGGTCCTCATCGGGGAGCCGGGCGTCGGGAAAACCGCCATCGCCGAGGGCCTGGCGGAACGCATCGTGCGCGGGGACGTCCCCAACAGCCTGAAAGACCACAAGGTCTTCTCGCTGGACATGGGCTCGCTGATCGCCGGGGCGAAATTCCGCGGGGAATTCGAGGAACGTTTCAAGGCCGTCCTGAACGAGGTCAAGAAAAGCGAAGGCCGCGTGATCCTGTTCATCGACGAGCTGCACACCGTGGTGGGCGCGGGCAAGGCCGAGGGCAGCATGGACGCGGGCAACCTGCTGAAGCCGATGCTCGCGCGCGGCGAGCTGCACTGCATCGGCGCCACGACGCTGAACGAGTACCGGCAGTACATCGAAAAGGACGCGGCGCTGGAGCGCCGGTTCCAGCCGGTGATGGTCGAAGAGCCGAGCGTGGAGGACACGATCGCCATCCTGCGCGGCCTGAAGGAGCGGTACGAGGTCTTCCACGGCGTGAAGATCCAGGACCAGGCGCTGATCGCCGCGGCCGTGCTGAGCAACCGCTATATCTCAGACCGCTTTCTGCCGGACAAAGCCATCGACCTGGTGGACGAGGCGTGCGCGATGATCCGCACCGAGATCGACTCCATGCCCGCCGAGGTGGACGAGGTCGGCCGGCGCATCATGCAGCACGAGATCGAGGAGGCCGCGGTCAAGAAGGACACCGATCCCCTCGCGCAGGAGCACCTGAAGCAGATTCAGAAAGAGCTGGCCGACGAGCGCGCGCAGTTCAAGGCGATGAAGGCCAAATGGGAAAACGAGAAAAGCGCCATCGGCCGGGTGCGCGGGCTGCGCGCGCAGATTGAGCAGATCAATGCGGAGATCGAAAAAGCGGAGCACGGCTACGACCTGAACAAAGCCGCGGAGCTGAAATACGGCAGGCTGCCGGAGCTGAAAAAGCAGCTCAAAGCCGAAGAGGAAACCGTCGAAAAGAACCAGGCCTCCGGCTCGCTGCTGCACGACCATGTGACCGAAGAGGAGATCGCGAAGATCGTCGGCAAATGGACGGGCATCCCCGTTGCCCGGCTGATGGAAAGCGAGCGGGAAAAGCTGCTGCGCCTCGAGGATATCCTGCACGAGCGCGTCGTGGGGCAGGACGAGGCCGTGAAAAAGGTCTCGGAGGCGATCCTGCGCTCGCGCGCGGGGATCCAGGACCCGAACCGCCCGATCGGCTCGTTCCTGTTCCTCGGCCCCACGGGCGTCGGCAAGACGGAGCTCGCCAAGGCCCTGGCGCAGGCGCTGTTCGACGACGAGAAGAACATGGTGCGCATCGACATGACGGAATACATGGAAAAATTCTCGGTCTCACGCCTGATCGGCGCCCCTCCGGGCTATGTGGGCTACGAGGAGGGCGGCCAGCTGACCGAGGCCGTCCGCAGGCACCCCTATTCCGTCGTGCTGTTCGACGAAGTGGAGAAAGCCCACCCCGACGTGTTCAATATCCTTCTGCAGGTGCTGGACGACGGCCGGATCACGGATTCTCAGGGCCGCACGGTGGATTTCAAGAACACCATCATCATCCTGACTTCCAACCTCGGCTCCAGCTATCTTCTGGAGGGCATCGGGCCCGACGGGCAGATCAGCGAGAAGGCCCGCAAGCAGGTCGGCGCGCTGCTGAAGCAGCAGTTCCGCCCCGAATTCCTGAACCGGCTGGATGAGATCGTGTTCTACCGCCCGCTGACCAAAGCTGAAATCTATAAAATCGTGGACCTGCAGATCGAGGATCTGAGAAGGCGTCTGAAGGAAAAGCAGCTGGACGTCCGCCTGACGGACGCGGCGAGGGACTTCATCGTTGCCAGCGGATACGATCCCGTCTACGGTGCCCGCCCGCTCAAGCGGTTCATCCAGAGCCGCGTGGAAACGCTGATCGCAAAAAAAATCATCGCCGGCGGTCTCAAGCCCAAAACGACGCTGCAGATCGGCTGCGACGGCCGCGGACTGACGATTTCCGCGCTATAAAATTTCTTCCGCTTCCCCGGCGGGGTCTCCCGAAAAGGCGACCCCGACCGGGGATTTTATTTGCGTCCGGCCGCCGCGCGGCGGCTCGCCCAGCAGGAGCAGAAGCCGGCGGCGGAGAAGATGTCCCCCGCCGCAGATGCTGTCCGCCGCCAGGGCGCTGTACATCAGGAAGGTCATGGACCGCGCGTCTCCGCCGGCGCCCTCCGCGCAGAAGAGCCGCCGACCGAGCTTAGCCAGCTCCTCCTGGAATTCGCGGCGGGCGCCGCTGCAGAGCCCGCCGTACAGCGGATGCGCCAGCACCTGAATCACGAACCGCCCGCGCTTTTCCAGCCGGAAGCGGCGGCGCTCCGCCTCCCGCACGCGCTCCCCGAGCGGCCGCCGCGTATCCGTGAGCAGCGGGAAGATCCTCTCCCGCACCGTGTCGAAATACCGTTGGACGCATTCCACCACGATGGCGTCCTTGTTCCTGAAATATTGGTAAATGGATGCTTCGTTGATCCCCGCGGCGGCGGCAAGCTTTTTGATCGACGTTCTGTCCAGGCCGTTTTCGGCAAACGCTCCGAGGAATTTATCGAGATATTCTTTCCTTCGTTCTTCCCGTTCCAAAAACGTTCCTCCTTTTTCGCGGTTTCTCGACAGCAATTTGGTCTCCGGGAATTTATTTTATGCAATTTTAGGAATAAAATAAGTGCATATAGGAATTATAATTTTATTTTAATAGAATTTTATATTTTTGATGTTTCTTCCGTGATTTTTCAAACCAAGCGGCTGAAAAAAGCCCCGCCCCGGCCTTTCGCAGCCGGAGCGGGATTTTCCGTTTTCGTTCCTGCGGCGCGCCGTTACCGCTCCTGTTTGAACGTGGCGCATTCGGTCTTGGTCTGCCCGCCGTTCACCCGGGTCGTCCGGATATCCACGTGCCGGGCGTGGCAGGCGCGGTCGTCGTTGAAAACGCAGCCGGCCACCTCGCAGTGGATATCCAGCGCCGGATTGGGGGACTCGGAATCCACGGCGTCGGCGGGGGCGCCGCGGGATTCGTCCAGGAAATTGGCGCAGTACGTCTGTGCGGAACATCTGGAATCCGGGCCGCCGACCATGATATCGGGCCGGCAGCAGAGTTCCGATCTGTTGTTGGCACAGCCTTCCACGCTGCAATGCAGATCGATCATCGTTCGGCACCTCGCAATATTCAAAAATCGGCCTTGTAAGGCCGATCTTTATTTTGCGCCGAACGGCGCGGTTTATTCAAAATTATGCTTTTGATGCTTTTTCAGAGGATAGCCGACGAAATATGCCACGGCGGCGCCGACGACGGCCTCGGGCAGGCCGTTGGTCAGGACCGTCAGGCCGATCAGGGCGGGCAGCGCGCCGTAGTTCTGGCCGATGGCGGAGGCATACGTGCTGCCGAAGAAAAGATAGATTCCGCCCAGCACCAGAGCGGTATTGGTCAGGCTGCCGAGCGCGCCGCTCACGGCATAGGCGGCCGGGACCTTCCACTTCAGCCGCGTGAAAAGGCGCAGGCAGGCCGCCGCGACCGTTCCCGTCAAAATGCGGGGCACGAAGCAGATCGCAAGGCTCCAGAAATTCCCGCGCGCCGGGCCGAGCGAATACGCCGGCGAAAAAACGAACGCCGTCAAGGGATTCGGCGGCATGAACGTCCACACGAGGAAGCTGAACAGGCCCGCGAAAGCGCCCATCGCGGTGCCGGCGCCCAGGCCCATCACGACCGCCGTGAGGATTACGGGCACCATGCCGAGCGTCGCCACCACGGGGCCCACCGCGGGCAGAGAGCCGAGCGGCGTGAAACAGACCACCGCCTCGATGGCGAGCAGCAGAGCGAACTGCGCCAGTCCCAGTGTTTTTTTGCCGACAGAAGCTCTCATGACACTTCCCCCATTTCGGAACGGAACCGCTCATCCGCGGTCCCATTCAATAAATTTTAACCATTATAACACACCCGTTAAAAAAAAGACATACTAAGGATATATTTTTTGAACACCGGCCGGGAACGCCCGGCTTCCTTGACAGGATTCCCCTTTCCGGATAGAATCATTCCGGGACCCGTTCCGCCGGAAAGCGCAGAGAGCCGGCAAAATCCCGTATCCGGCGAAAAGGGGTTCCATAAGCTTAAAGTCCGGGGGCCGCAACGGCTGCCGGGGACGGGGAAACGGAAATTAAGGAGGGCAGCATGGATTTTGAGGCAAGAGACGTTGTAAAAAGCTTCGGGGAAAAGCAGGTGCTCCGCGGCGTGGACCTTCAGGCGGAGCGCGGCAAAGCGCTCGGCCTGCTGGGCCGCAACGGCGCGGGCAAAACGACGACCATCCGCATCATCATGGGGGTCTTTCCCCCCGACGCGGGCGAGCTGCTGCTGGACGGGAAGCCGCTGCGGCACGAAAAGATCAACTTCGGCTACCTGCCGGAGGAACACGGGCTTTACCCAAAGCAGGTCATCTCGGAGCAGCTGACCTATCTGGGCAGGCTGCGCGGCCTGAGTCCGCGGGACGCCCGCGCCGCTGCGAAAAAATGGCTGCAGCGCCTCGGCATGGAGGAATTCCTCCCCAAAAAGCTCGACACGCTCAGCAAGGGCAACCAGCAGAAGATCCAGCTCGCGGCCGCATTGCTGACGGACCCCGATTTCATCATCCTCGACGAGCCGTTCTCCGGGCTGGACCCTGTCAACGCGGCCGTGCTCAAGGACATCATCCGCGAGCTGATCTCCGCCGGGAAGCTGGTGCTGTTCTCCAGCCATCAGATGAATTACGTGGAGGAGTTCTGCGACGACATCGCCATCCTGAACCGTGGGAAGATCGTGCTGGCCGGCAGGATCCGCGAGATCAAACGCTCCTACGACCGCAGCCGGATCGTGGTGGATTCCCGGCAGGCGGAACAGATCGCCGCCTGGTGCCCGGAGAACCTGCAGGGCATCGTCTCGGGCGCCGAGGCGGAGGGCGCGAGGGCGCGCATCACCATGCGGTCCGCCGACTGCAAGAACCGGTTGCTCGCCGCGCTGGCCGGGCAGGGGTTCGACATGGACAGCGTCCATGTGTTCGAGCCGTCGCTGAACGACATCTTTGTGGAATACACGGAGGACGCGATATGAAAAAGATGAGGACGATCTTCGGGTTTGAATTCAGGAACTACGCCAAGAGCAAATCTTTTCTGATCCTCACCGTGCTGCTCGTCGCCGCGGCGGGCGTCGCGCTCTCCATCCCCCGCCTTCAGGAGGCGTTCGGCCCGGGCGGCGGGTCCCCGGCAGAGCGGCAGACCGTCGCCGTGGTGGACAAAACGGGAACGGGCGCAGTCGTCCCGGCGCTGACGGCGGCTTTCGTGGATAAAAAGGTCGCGGCCGTCGACCTCGGCATCGACGCGCTGAAGGCGGAAGTCGGGAACGGCAAATACGACGCCGCGTTCGTCGTCGACTCCGGGCTGCACTACACCTACGTGGTGAAGAACCTCGGCATGTACGACACCACCCCGGCGCAGGCCGAAGAGGCCCTGCTCGCCGTCTACCGCAGCCAGGCGCTGCAGAAGCTCGGCGTTTCTCCGGCGGAATCGCAGAAGATTCTTTCGGCCCGGATGCAGTCCGACGTGGTGAAAACCGCGGACGGGAAGGACCAGATGAAAAACTTTTTCTTCACCTACGTGATGATCTTCGTGCTGTACATGGCCATCCTGATCTACGGCCAGCTGGTGGCGACCAGCGTGGCGACGGAGAAAAGCACGCGGGCCATGGAGCTGCTCATCACGGCGGCCCGGCCGACGGACCTGATGTTCGGCAAGGTGCTGGGCGCGGGGACAGCCGGCCTGGTGCAGCTCGCCGCGATCCTGGGCAGCGGCTACGTGTTCTATCACCTGAACGAGAGCTATTACCGGAGCAACGAGATCGTGCAGTCCATTTTCGGGATGCCGGCTTCCATCCTCCTCTACGCGCTGCTGTTCTTCCTGCTTGGGTTTTTCATCTACGCCTTTCTGTACGGCGCGCTCGGCTCCCTCATCAGCCGCATGGAAGAACTGAACCAGGCGGTCATGCCGGTCACCTTTCTGTTCATCATCGCGTTCATGATCGTGATGTTCAGCATGGGGAGCGGCCAGGTCGACAATCTGCTGATGGTGGCCCTCTCCTATATCCCCCTCACGTCGCCCATGGCGATGTTCGTGCGCATCGCGATGGGGAACGTGGCCGGATGGGAGGTCGCGCTCTCCGTGCTGATCCTGGTCGCCAGCACCGTCGGCATCGGCTTCCTGGCCGCGGCCATCTACCGCATGGGCGTGCTGCTGTACGGCAAGCCGCCCAAGCCGGGCGAGATCGTCGCCATGCTGCGGAACAGCAAGTGAAAAAGCCCGCCCGGACGGAAACGGGCGGGTTTTTCGTCGGAGCCCCGGAAAAGCCCTCTTGTTTCCGGGAACGAAAGACTCTATAATAAAGAAAAAAGCAGGAGCGTGAGGAGTGCCATGGCCATCGGACTTGTGCTGGAAGGCGGCGGCATGCGCGGCTGGTACACCGCCGGCGTGCTGACCGCGCTGAACGAAAACCGGATCTCTTTTCCCGTCGTTTACGGAATTTCGGCGGGGGCGCTCAACGCGCTGGATTATATTTCCGGGCAGAACACGCGGGGACAGGCTGCCAAAGCCATGAAATACGCCGCGGACGAACGCTATGTGAGCGTGAGCAATCTGCGCAGGACCGGCTCCCTGTTCGATTTCGACTTCATTTTCGGCGAGCTGTACCACAAGCTGATGCCGTTCGATTACGGCGCGTTCTTCAGCTCTCCCGTCGAGCTGAAGGCCGGCGCCACGGACTTGAAAACCGGGCAGGCCGTCTTTTTCGGCAAGGCGGATATGGACGAAAATTTCACGCCCGTGCGGGCCTCGTGCTCGCTGCCGATGGTCTCGAACGTTGTGAGCTTCCGGGACCGCGAGCTGCTGGACGGCGGCTGCGCGATGCCGATCCCCGTCGAGCGCTCCATCTTCGACGGGAACCGCCGGAACGTGATCGTGCTGACGCGGGACGCCTCCTACCGGAAGGGCCCGCACCCCGAATTTCCGCGCGCGGTGCTGCGGGTCCGGTACGGGGCCTACCCGAATTTCGTCGAGACCATGATGCGCCGGCCGGAGGTTTACAACGGCGAGCTGGACGTCTGCAGCCGCCTGGAACGGGAGGGCGGGGCGGTCGTGATACGGCCGAGCGTCCCCATCGTCACCAGCCGGTACGAGAAGGACCCCGCCAGGCTCCGGGAGATCTACGATCTCGGCATCCGGGACTGCGAGGCCAAACTCGGCGCCGTGCGGGAATTCCTGCGCGGCGGGGAGCGGGGTCAGTAAGCCTGCATCTCGCCGAGCCGGCGGTGCAGGCGCGCGATCTTTTCGAGCGTCGGCGCGTCCCCGACCTTCCGGCCGGAGATATAATATTCCACGCCGGGCTCCCCGCCGCCGGAAAGGCCCGCCTGCCGCAGAACGCGCGCAAGGTTGTTCACGGTGCCGGCGCACCCGTCGATCAGCGCGGCCCCGGCGGGGAAGATCCGCGCGAACGTGTCTTTGAAATAGTTGAAATGCGTGCAGCCGAGCACCAGCGCGGAATATTGCGAGAGGTCGTAGGGAGAGAGCGCCCCCTCCAGATACCGCCGCACGGCGGGGGAATCGAATTCCTCCCGTTCCGCGAAGCGGACCAGGCCCGGCAGGGCCAGCAGGTCGACGGAATGGTCCCGGTCGACCCGGCGGATCAGGTTCCGGAGCTTGTCCTGCCGCACGGTGACGGGCGTGGCGACGACCATGACCCGCTTTCCCCCGCTGACCTGCACCGCCGGCTTGACGGCCGGCTCCATGCCGAGGATGGGGAACCGGTACTTGCGGCGGAGAAAGCCGATGGCCGCGCTCGTCGCGGTGTTGCAGGCGACAACGGCCGCCCGGATGCCGCGCGCCGCCAGAAAGGCCATCGCCCCGTCCGCGAAGCGCACGATCTCCTCTTTTTTCTTTTCGCCGTAGGGGACGTGGTCCTCGTCGGCGTAATACAGGTACCTCTCGTTCGGCAGGACCTCAAGGGCCCGGTGGAGCACGGTGATCCCGCCGATCCCGGAATCGAAGATCCCGACGGTCATTCGACCCCACAGGGCTTTCCGGCGTCCCGGCTCAAGGCGGCGGCCATGGCGTATTCGCCGTATTCCGGCAGGGGGCTCCTGCGCTCCATCAGCACGGTGTCGCGCCAATGGCCCAGGCCGTCGCGCGCGATTTTCTCGCGGTAGCCGACCGCGCGGAACCCGCATTTCGCGTGCAGGCTCAGGCTCGGCGCGTTGTTGCGCATGATGCTGGACTGCAGGGTCCAGACGCCGTTTTTCTCGGACGACTCGATCGCCTTCCGCAGGAGCAGCGTGCCCACGCCCTGGCGCCGGACGCCGTCCGCGATGTAGATGCTGACCTCGGCCACGCCGGAAAAGCACGCGCGCGCCGAAGTGGGGGAAAGCGCGACCCAGCCCCCGATCCTTCCGCCGTCCTCGCACACGAAGCGGCCGAACGGCAGGTGCGCGCGGTCCCATTTTTCATACGGCGGGCAGACCGTCTCAAAGGTCGCGAGACGGGTCTCCATCCCCTGGAGATAAATGGCGGCGACGGCGTTCCAGTCGTCCCTGCGCATCTCTCTGACGTTCCACAAGCAAACCAGTCCTTTATCTTTCGGATTTTTTGTTTTGGTTGAAGAGCACAGCATATTGTATCACACTCGCGCGTCGGAAAAAAGTCTATTTTTCAAAACTTGTTTCCGTTCGCGGAAGGGAGGAAAAAGGGACGTGATCGTCAGCGCAAGCAGGAGGACGGACCTCCCCGCCTTTTATTCGGACTGGTTCTTTCGCCGCGTGAAGGCCGGCTTCGCGTTGGTCCGCAACCCGTTCCGCTCCTCGCAGGTTTCGCGCGTCTCCCTGCTGCCGCAGGACGTGGACTGCGTCGTGTTCTGGACCAAAAATCCCGCCCCCATGCTGAGCCGGCTGGACGAACTGGAGCGGGCCGGTCTGCCGTTCTATTTCCAGTTCACGCTGACGCCCTACGGGAAAGATCTGGAGCGGAACCTTCCGCCGAAGCGGGAGCTCATCGGGACGTTCCGGAAGCTGAGCCGGGAAATCGGGCCGGACCGCGTGGTCTGGCGGTACGACCCGGTCGTCTGCTCGCCGGAGCTCACGCCGGAATGGCACCTGCGGCAGTTCCGGTCCCTGTGCTCCGCGCTGGAGGGCTGCACGCGGGAATGCGTGTTCAGCTTCCTCGATTTTTACGCCAAAACGAAGCGGAATACGGCGGGGCTCGGCCTGCGCCCCGCCCCGGCCGCCGTGATGGAGCACGTCGTGGCCGGCTTTGCCGAAACCGCGGCGCGTTATGGGCTGACGCTGAAAACATGCTGCGAAGCGGCCGATTTCGAGCGGTTCGGCATCCGGCGCGGCGCGTGCGTCGACGCGGAAAAGGTCGAACGGATCACCGGCCGCCCGCTGCGCGCCCGCAAAGACCGCGGCCAGCGCCCCGGCTGCCGTTGCGCCGCGAGCGCCGACATCGGCGCCTACGACACCTGCCGGAACGGATGCGTCTACTGCTACGCGACCGACCCGGCCCGCGCGGCCCGGAACGGCGCCGGGGCGGGCGGCCCGGATTCCCCGTTCCTAAACGGGCGGCCGTAGACGGCGAAGCGGGCCTCCGCTTTCGGCGGAAGCCCGCAAAGGGCGCTCGGCCTACCGCGGCAGGTCGAGCGTTTTCAGGACACCTTCGAGCGACGCGGCGGATTTTTCAAGCTGGGCCTGCTCTTCCCCGCTGAGCTGGATATCCACCAGCTTCTCCACGCCGTCCTTGCCGACGACGGCGGGGAGGCCCATGCACAGGCCGCTCAGGCCGTAGTGGCCCTCCACCAGGCTGGAAACCGGCAGGATGGACCGCTCGTCCCGCAGGATGCTCTCCGCGATGCGGCGCACCGCCATGGCGATCCCGTAGTAGGTCGCGCCCTTCTTCCGGATGATCTCGTAGGCGCTGTCGCGCACGCTCTCATAGAGCTTCCGCATGTTCTTCATATGCTCGGAATAACTGCATTTCTCGCAGAAACGGTGCAGCTCCACGCCGGAGACGTTCGCGCTGCTCCAGACAGCGAGCTCGCTGTCGCCGTGCTCACCGATGATGTAGGCGTGCACGCTGCGGCTGTCCACCTGAAGGTGGCGGCCCAGCAGGTATTTCAGGCGCGCGGTGTCCAGCACGGTGCCGGAGCCGACGACCCGGTTCGCCGGAAAGCCGGAAAGCCTGAGGGCGGCGTAGGTCAGGATATCCACCGGGTTCGAGACAATCAGCAGGATGGTCTCGGCGTTGCGCCGGGTGATCTCGGGGATCACCTGCCGGAAGATGCCGACGTTCTTGTTCACGAGGTCCAGCCGCGTCTCACCGGGCTTCTGGTTCGCGCCGGCGGTCACGATGACCAGGCCGCAGTCCCCGATGTCGTCGTAGCTCCCCGCGTAGATTTCCATCGGCCGCGCGAACGGCAGGCCGTGGCTCAGGTCCATCGCCTCGCCCTCGGCGCGGTCCCGGTTCACGTCGATCAGGACCATCTCGGAGAACAGCCCGCTCTGCATCAGGCTGAAAGCGGAGCTGGCCCCGACGAAGCCGCATCCGATGATGGCGCATTTCCGGTCATTCAGCATTTTGATCATCCTTTCCGACTGCGATCGATTTCCGTTTCATGGAGCGGATCAGCTCCTTCGTCTCCGCGCCGACGCGGCGCGATTCCGTGATCTTCTGCAGCGATTTGTTGTAGGTCCAGTCGTCCAGCCGCGCGCGGCGCAGGTATTCCATCGTCCGCCGCGGGTATCGGACGAAGCAGGCCGAAACCGCCCACGCGACCGCCATCCGCGCGTAATATCCGCCGCGGCGGGCGCGGTCGAAATCCGCGAACAGGCGCGGGAGATATTTTTGATCGAGGAAGAATTCCATCATTAAGGTAACCGCAAACCGGACGGAAAATTCGTTCTCATCGGAAAGATAGCTTTCCAGGAACGCGAGCGACCGCTCCGGGTTTTGCTTTAGAAAGCGGAAGGAAGAGCAGCAGATGTCGCAGGCCGCCCAGCTCTTGATCTTCGGCACGAACGCCGCCGCGCGGGCAAGCGCCTCGTCGTATTTCATCTCCGCCGCGCCGATCACCAGTCCCTGGACCATCACTTCTTCGAGGGAATCGTCCCGCGCCTCGGAAAGAAACCGGCGCCAGTCTCCCTTCGCGATCTGTTTGGCCAGGGCGCGCAGCTTCGGCGTGCGGACGCCAAGGATCCTTTCGCCGGGGATCAGCCGCCGCTGGAACCGTGCGAACGGCTCTTCCGCAAGCGAATCCAGCCCGCGCAGAAAATCCGGGTAGCCCGCAAAAGCTTCTTCCATTTCCGCCCTCCAAAATATACCTTTTAAGTATATTATATCTGCTTTT
>DAIUFE010000004.1:25623-44387 GCA_036844765.1 Caproicibacter sp.
TTCTTCCATTTCCGCCCTCCAAAATATACCTTTTAAGTATATTATATCTGCTTTTTTCCCAAAAATCAAGCTGCCGCCTTTTGAAAAAGGCGGCAGCGAAAACTTTGACGCAGGGGAAAAGGGACGGGAAAAGAAAAGAAAACGATAAAAGCAGGCGGAAGATGCCCAAACCCGTCCCGCCAAAGAAAGCCCGGCGCTCACTCCAAACTGAACGGCGGGCCGGAGTGCAGGCTTTGCCTGCCAGGCTTAACCCGCCGAGCGGATCATGCTGCGGCTGCCGAAATAAGTGGCAAGGAAATACGCGCCGTAGACGACGAGGAAGATCGCGGCGGTCGCGAAGATATTCCAGAGCATATCCACACCGTCCGCCGTCACGAGGGCCTGGTTCACCGCCTGGATTCCCACGGCCGAGTGGACGGCGGCGAGGGAGAGCGGCAGCAGGAAATACAGCGCGATCTGGGTGAACAGCGCGTGGTCCACCATCTTCTCCTCCGCGCCGAGCTTGCGCAGAAGGCCGTACCGCTCTACGTTGTCCGCGGCCTCGGAGAGCTGCTGGAGCGCGAGCACCGCCGCCGCCGCGATCAGAAACACCAGGCCGATGTAGAGGGCGAGGTAGGAAGCCATCATCTTGGAGCCGCCGGCCAGCTCGTAGATGTCCTTTTTCGTCGTGAGGTAATGGTAATTGGGGTCCGCGTCGCTCCCCTTGACGGCGGCCAGCGCCTTCCCAAATTCGTCGTTCTCCGCGCCGGGATTGAAATTGAGATTCAGGATGGTCGTGAAAGGCGTTTTTCCGTCCAAAAAGGCGTCCGGAAGGATCAGCGTGCCGCCGTCCGCACCGGTCCCGCTGTCGGCGTAGCTCTCGGCCAGCCGCGTTTTCAGCGGTGTCAGCGCCTTCCCGCCGATCGTGATCTTTTTCCCGGCCCTCAGGGCGTCGTCATACGCCGGGGCGACGGAAGCATAGGTGCAGTTGACCGCATACCGGTCTTCGGCGAGCGCCAGGGGCTTCTCCCCCCGCAGGGTCCGCAGCCGGTTGAAATCGGAGAGGGACATCAGGCTGATCCGCATCCCTTGGGCCTGGGCGGGATCGTACTCCCCGAAAATCTTCGGCCAGTTGTCCCGATTGAAAAAGAGGGCGTAGCTGATCTCTTTTTCCTCATAGAGGCTGACCTGCGCATAGCGGTCGGACCACCGGGAAAGGTCGAACCCGCTCTTTTTGAGGGACGCCAGGATATCCTTGCTCGGGATGGAAACGGTTTTGACGATTTTCCCGCTTTCGTCCGTTTTTTCGCCCGATCCGCCCCAGGAGATCAGCGTCGCGTCGTAGGGGCACGCCGTTTTCAGATCCGCCGAAAGCACGCGGGAGACGGTCACTCCGGTCGAGAGCGTGCCGATGGTGACGAGCAGCATGATGCAGATCACGGAAACGGAAACGAACGTCGTGTTGATCTTGGAGTTGAACTGCCGGAGCACGAACATGTTCAGATTCTTGAAATACAGCTTTTTATCGGCCTGAACCGTCCGCAGCAGGAAACCGGAAAGCGAGAAAAAGAACAGGAGCGTTCCGGCCGAGCCGAGGACCAGCGAGGCGACGAACTGCGGGGTGATGCGGAACATCCCGTTGGTCAGGATCAGGCGGTACGCCTCCGCCAGGCACCCGACGGAAACGAGGAACAAAACGACGGAAATCCACAGCCGGCGGATGCGCAGCTTCTGGTTCCGGCGGCCGGCGCCGAGCAGGTCAATCAGCTTGAGCCGGGAAACGGACACGATGTTGAACGCCATGACCACGACGAAGATCACGCCGAAATAGACCAGCGTTTTCCAAAACGCCGACTGTGAAAACGTGAAGACGAATTTTTCAAGATTGGCCTCGAACATCCTTGCGGTGACGACGGACATCCCCTGGGAAAGGAAAATCCCCGCCGCAAGGCCGGCCGCCAGCGAAACCGCCCCGATCAGGAGCGTCTCCAGGACCAGGATCGCCGAAATCCTGCCCCTCGGCATGCCGAGCGTCATATAGACGCCGAGCTCCTTCTTCCGCCGCCTCATCAGGAAGCCGTTGGCGTAGACGACGAGGAAGCCGAGGATTACCGAAATGAAAACGGACACATAGCCGATCACCCGCGCGAGGCTCCGGAGAATCTCTTTCTGGGACTGGCTGACCTTCAGCATCACGGTCTGCGCGTCGAGCGAGTTGAACATGTAAAACAGGCAGACGCCGAACATCAGCGTGAGAAAATAAACGGCGTAATCCCGCAGGCTTTTCGTCACGTTCCGGAAGGCGAGCTTATAAAACATCGGAATTGTCGCCTCCCATCAGGGTCTGCACCTCGATGATGCGGCTGAAAAAAGCCTTGCGGGAATCGTCCCCGCGGACGAGCTCGTCGAAGAGCTTTCCGTCGCGCAGGAACAGGATGCGCCGGCAGTAACTGGCCGTGAACGCGTCGTGCGTGACCATCAGGATGGTCGCCCGCAGGTCGCCGTTGAGCGTCTCCATGCTTTCGAGCAGCATGCGCGCGGACTTGGAATCCAGCGAGCCGGTCGGCTCGTCGGCCAGCACCAGCGCCGGCTTTGTGACGATGGCCCGCGCGCAGGCCACGCGCTGCTTCTGCCCGCCGGAAATTTCATAGGGGTATTGGGGCAGGATCTCCCCGATGCCGAGCTCGCGCGCGACCTGCCGCACGCGGGCGTCGATCTCCCCCGCGGGCGTTTTGCAGATGGTCAGCGCCAGCGCGATGTTCTCGTAGGCCGTCAGCGTATCCAGCAGGTTAAAATCCTGGAAGATGAACCCCAGCTCCGTCCTGCGGAACCGGGAAAGCTGCTTCGGCTTCAAAAGGGTGATGTCCCTGTTTTCGAGGAAAATATGCCCGGCCGTCGCGGTGTCGATGGTGGAGATGCAGTTCAGCAGCGTGGTCTTTCCGCTGCCGGAAGCCCCCATGATGCCGAGGAACTCCCCCTTCTCCACCGTAAAGCTGAGGTCGTCCACCGCCTTGGTCACATTGCCTCCGCCGCCGTAGTATTTTTCGAGATGCTCGACCTTCAGGATCGGTTCCATCTTTTCGGCGCCTCCTTCCGATGGAACCAGTATAGCAGGGCGCGGGCGGCCCCGCCATCGTTTTTGCTTACGGCTTTCTTACGTTTTTGTAAGGGAAGCGCCCGCCGCGGGATCGTGCAGATCCCCCATGGGGAACACGATGGAGACCGCCGTGCCGGCGCCCTCGACGGAGAGCACCGAAAGGCCGAGGCCGAGCTTGTCGCACAGCTTTTTGCAGAGATACAGCCCCAGACCCGTCGCATGGGCGACCAGGCGGCCGTTTTTGCCGGTGAATCCTTTGTCGAACACGCGGCCGAGGTCCTCGCGCGGGATGCCGATGCCGTTGTCCTCCACCGTGAGGGTCGCGCTGTGGGCGCCCCGCTTGCCGCTCAGGCGCAGCACGGGCCGCCGGCAGCAGTATTTGACCGAGTTCGCCAGGATCTGGCCGAGGATGAAGTCCATCCATTTCGGGTCGGCGACGACGGGGATCTCCGGCACCTCCGCCTCGACCCGGACGCCGCTCTCGATCAGCAGGCCGGCGCTCTTTTTCAGCGCGGACGCAGCCAGCTCCTTCAGGGTGTAGCTCCGGAGGACGTAGTCCTTTTCCGCGCTCCCGCTGCGCGCGTAGAACAGCGCCTGCTCCACATAGTTCTCGATCCGCGAGAAATTCCGCAGCAGGTCGCGCGGGATCAGGCCCGGCCGGTTGTCCATGATCAGGCGGCAGGCGGAGATCGGCGTTTTGATCTCGTGGACCCACGCCTCCACGTACTCCCGGTATTCCCGCATCTCGCGGCGGACGCCGGAAACGCGGTCGCTCATGGATTTGGAGGCTTCCCGCAGCGTCCCGCAGAGGATGCGCTCCTCCTCGCAGGAAGGTTCCGGCAGCATCTCGGCGATCAGGTATTTCTTGTCGAGCCGCTCCAGGCTTTCAAGCAGCGCGCGGTAAAAGGAACGCCTGCGAAAATATTCCGCCGCGAGGGCCGCCGCCTCGCAGAGCAGAAAAAGGGCGGCGACATATCCCGCCGCGTACCCGCCCGCCCCCAGGCCGGTCAGCAGCGCCGCGGAAAAAGCCGCCACCAGCGCCGCCGCGGCGACGGAGGGCCAGCGGTCCTTCAGAAAATCCTTCAGCTTCATATCAGATACCCCCGCCCCCGCTTCGTTTTCAGGTAATCCCGCAGGCCGAGCGATTCCAGCTTGCGGCGCAGCCGGTTCACGTTGACCGTCAGCGTGTTTTCGTCCACGAACTCGTCGGTCTGCCACAGCGCCTCCATCAGCTCCCCGCGCGAAACGACGCGCCCCGGGCTGCTCATCAGCAGATGCAGGATGCGCAGCTCGTTCTTGGTCAGCTCGGCGGCCCTGCCCCGGCAGCGCGCCTCGCCCTTCGCGGGATCCAGCTCCAGCCCGCGGTGCGAGAGCGTCTGCGGGGCGGAGGGGTTCGCGCGCTTGAGGACCGCCGCGATGTGCGCCAGCAGAATCTGAGCGTGGAACGGCTTTGCGACAAAGTCGTCTGCGCCGAAGCTCATGCTCAGCAGCTCGTCCGCCTCGCTGTCGCGGCTCGTGACCACGACGACCGGCACCCGCGACCGGCGGCGCAGCTCCCGGCAGACGGAGTAGCCGTCGCAGCCCGGCAGGCCGAGGTCCAGCAGGACCAGGTCCGGGTTTTCGCGCAGGATCGCGTCGACGAGATGGGCGTAATCCTCCGAGGTTCTGCACTCGTACCCGTACCGCCCGAGGAGCTCCGCCAGCCCGTCCCGGACGCCCGCGTCGTCCTCCGCCAGAAAGATCACCGCCATCGCTCCGCCTTCTTTCCGGAAAACGCATTTTTCACGCTTCGCGGCATTTGCAGCCGGCTGCAAAAATTCGATCCCGCAGCCGCGTATGAAATCGCTTTGAGCGTCAAAATATTTACAAAGAGACCGTTGACATATTGATAATTATATTATATAGTTTTATATATTAGATGTAAACACATTCAGAATTCATCGGTCCTTCAAGGGAGGAAGAAAATGGACGGTTCCGTGTGCGTATTCGGGGATTCCCTGACCAAGGGCGTCGTATTCGACAGCGCCGTGAAAAGATACATCCTGCTGAAGGACAGCTTCATCAATCTGGTGAAGAGCAGCGTCGGCCTGACGGTGCACAACTACTCGAAGTTCGGCTGCACGGTCTCGAAGGGCCTTGAGACGGTGCGCCGCCACTGCGGAGAGTTGGGCGGCTATGATTATACCGCGCTGGAGTTCGGCGGCAACGACTGCGATTTCGACTGGGCTCAGGTCGCCGCCGCGCCGGAAAAGGAGCACCAGCCCCGCACCCCGCTGGGCGTCTTCACGCAGAAATATGCCGAGATGATCGGCGTGGTCCGGAAGAGCGGAAGCCTGCCGGTGATGCTGTCGCTACCGCCGATCGACGCGAAGCGGTATTTCGCCTGGATCTCGCGCGGGCTGAACGCGCAGAACATTCTGCGCTGGCTCGGCGACGAAGAGCGCATCTACCGCTGGCACGAGATGTACAACCTCGCGGTATACCGGCTGTCCAAGGAGCTCAGCGTGCCGCTGATTGACATCAGCAGCGCGTTCCTGCAAAAGGTGAATTACCAGAACCTGATCTGCGAGGACGGCATCCACCCGAACGCGCAGGGACACAGCCTGATCTGCGCCGCGATCGACGACGCCATCCGGCAGTACCGGAAAGAGCCCGCGGCCGACCCCGCCTGACGCGGCGGCGGGAAAAATCAATCGGCGGGCGGCGCAAAGCCGTCCGCTTTCTTATTCGCCGGCAATATCCCGCGCGACCGCCACGCCCGTGACCGAAGCCTGCATCAGGCCGCGGGTGATGCCCGCGCCGTCGCCGATCGCGTACAGGTTGCGGACCTTCGTCTCGAAATTCTTCTTCACGTCGATCTTCGACGAATAGAACTTAACCTCGACGCCGTACAGCAGCGTGTTTTTGGAATAAAGGCCGGGCGCCAGCTTGTCGAAGGCGCGCAGGGCTTCCACGACGCTGGTCAGGTGGCGGTGCGGCAGCACGAAGGAAAGGTCCCCCGGCACGGCGGTCCTCAGGGTCGGGATCGTGGTCGATTTTTGCAGCCTGGTGGAATCGGTGCGGCGGCCCATCAGCAGGTCGCCGAGCCGCTGGACCATGATGCCGCCGCCGGTCAGCATGTTGCCGAGCTGGGCGATATAACGCCCGTACTCGATGGGCTGGTGGAACGGCTCCGTAAAGCGCGTGGAGACCAGCAGCGCGAAGTTGGTGTTCTCCGTCCGGCGCTCCTCGTCGGCGTAGGAATGGCCGTTGACCACGGCGATGCCGCCCCCGCCGGTCTCGTAGTGCTCCTCGCTCACGATGCCGCCGGGGTTCATGCAGAAGGTGCGCACCTTGTTCTCGAACGTATCCGAATAATAGACCAGTTTCGCCTCGTACAGGTTCCGGGTCAGCGGGTCCATCACGGCGTTCGGCACCTCGACGCGGACGCCGATATCCACCTCGTTGTTGGCGACGGAGAGGCCGTTCTCCTTCGCGATGCGGCTGAGCCACGCGGCCCCGCCTCGGCCGGGGGCAAGCACCACGCGGGGCGCCCCCACCTCTTCCTCCCCGCCGCCGGGTTTCGAGAGTGTTACGCCGCACGCGGCGCCGCCTTCCGTGAGGATGTGTTCCGCCGTGGTCTTCTCGCGGAACTCGAAATTCGGGCGGGAGGAAAGGTAGCCGTACATGGCCTTCAGCACCTGGTAGGAATATTCCGTGCCCATATGGCGCACCGGGCAGGGGATCAGCTCGATATTCTCCCGGCGGGCCCGGTAGGCGATCTTCTCCGCGAATTTGTCGTTTTTCCCGTAGACCTTGTCCGGCGCGCCGTAGTGCAGATAAACCCCATCCACATAGCGGATCAGGTCGCGCGCCTTTTTGACCGGCATATAGTCGGTGATGTTGCCGCCGACCTTCTCCGAAAGCGAGAGCTTTCCGTCCGAGAACGCGCCCGCGCCCGCCCATCCGTTCATGATGCTGCAGGTCGCGCAGTGCGCGCAGACGCCCGTCATGCGCGCGGGGCACGCCCGGCGCTCGATGGCGCTGCCGGAATCCACCACGAGGACCTTTTTGTCCGGGGCGAGCTGATCCAGCTCCAGCGCGGTGAAAATCCCCGCCGGCCCCGCTCCGACCACCACGACGTCATACTGTTCCCTATTCATCTTTCCGATCCGCGATCCCCTTTCCGACAAACGGCCGTCCGGTTCTTCGTTCCCGGCTCTTTTCATAAACATCCGCGCGGCGGCCGGCACCCTCACGCTTCCGCGCCGGCCGCGCCCCGTTCCTTTTTCAGGAGCGGGATCACGTCCGTCAGCGACGGGACGCAGGCGTACAGCAGGGGACGCAGCCTGGCGTCCGGCTGTACGAGATCCGGCACCATCACCGTTTTCATGCCGGCCCGGCACGCCGAAAGGCAGCCCTGCGGGGAATCCTCGAGGGCCATGCAGTCCGTCGGCGGCGTGCCGGTCTCGCGCGCGGCGACGAGGTAGATGTCCGGGTCGGGCTTGCTTCTTTTCACCATGTCGCCGCAGATGATCGCCGAAAAATACGGCTCCGCGCCCGTGGCCCTGAAATAGCGCAGGACCCGCGCCCGTTCGGTGGAGGAAGCGGCGGCGACGGTGAAGCCGTTCTCCCTCAGATAGCGGAGCAACGCGAACAGCCCCGGCTTGACGGGCACGCCGTTCGCCGCGACGAACGCGTCGGTCTTTTCCCGCGACCGCGCCATAAACCGCTCGAACGGGAAATCCGCCCCGTAGCGCTCGCGGAACACCCGCCGGATCAGATCGGATTTGGTTCCGATCACCTGCGGCATCAGGGCGGAAACATCCCGGGCGCCGAAGTCCGCGCCGATCTCTTCCCAAATCCTCGCGGTCATGCGCTCGGTGTCGAACATCAGCCCGTCCATATCGAAAACGACCGTTTTTGTCATGATGCAGAACTCCGTCCTTTTTTACAGCGTTTACGGCAACAAACCATTTTATCATACCACATTTTCGGTGAAAAGTTAAGCCCCGCAGCCCCGCGGGAAACAGGGCGGATTTGACGCGCCGCCGTCCGGATGCTATACTTTTACCGCGATCTTTTATACCGGTCTGGAGGGACCTTTGATGACCATGCAGGAAGTGCTGAAGAACGCCAGAAAGAATATGGCCCCCAACTGCCGTGTCTGCCGGGAGTGCGACGGCGTAGCCTGCCGCGGCGAGATTCCCGGCACGGGCGGCAAGGGCACCGGGGCATCGTTCATCCGGAACGTCCGGCGCCTCGCGGAGATCAAGGTCCGGACGGACCTGATCTACGAGGACCGCGGACAGGATCCTTCCGTCGGGCTGTTCGGCCAAAGGTTCGCGGCGCCGGTGTTCGCCGCGCCCATCAGCGGGCTGGGCGTGAACTACAACGGCTTCCTGACCGAGCGCAGCTACGCCGCGGCCCTGGTGCCGGGCTGTGCGGAGGCGGGCTGCGCCGCCTTCACCGGCGACGGCGCGCCGGACAACTACCTGACCGACCCGCTCGCCGCCGTCGAGGCGGCGGGCGGAAGGGCCGTGCCCACCGTCAAACCGTGGGACGCGGAGGTCCTGCGCGGGAAGCTGGACCTCGTCAAGGCGTCCGGAGCCATGGCGGTCGCGATGGACATCGACTCGGCGGGCCTCCCTCTGCTGGCCGCGGCGGGCAAGCCCGTCCGCGCGAAAACCGTCTCCGAGCTCTCCGAAATCGCAGCCTACGCGGGCCGGCCGTTCCTGCTGAAAGGCATCATGACCCCCGCCGGCGCTCTCAAAGCCCTAAAATGCGGCGCCTACGGCATCGTCGTCTCCAACCACGGCGGCCGCGTGATGGACCAGACGCCCGCCACGATCGAAGTGCTGCCGGAAATCCGGAAAGCCGTGGGCCGCAGGATGAAGATCTTCATAGACGGCGGCTTCCGCTCCGGCCTGGACGTGTTCAAGGCCCTCGCGCTCGGCGCGGACGCCGTGCTGATCGGCCGGCCCTACGTGACCGCGGCGTGCGGCGGCGGAAAAGAGGGCGTTGCGCTCTACACAAAAAAAATCATCGCGGAGTTGAAAGACGCGATGAAGATGACGGGGTGCGCGACGCCGGCGGACATCACGCCGGACAAGGTGACGGACCTCGGCGGGGCGGGCCGCGCTCCCTTCGCCTGAGCGGCCTCAGCCCACGGTGACCGAGCCGCGGATCGCCTCGAGCTTTTTGTCGCCGATGCCGGGGACGTTTTTGAGCTCGTCCACCGCCCGGAAAGCGCCGTGCTGCTCGCGGTAGGCGACGATGCGGGCGGCCAGGGCCTCCCCAATGCCGTCCAGCCCGTCGCTGAGCTCGCGCGCCGTGGCGGTGTTGAGGTTGATTTTTCCCTTCGTCTCCCCTTCCGGAGAGCGGGAGGAAAGGACGGGCGCGGCAGGCTTCGACGGCACGGGTGCGGCGGAAGTTTCCGCCCGGGAACCGGCCGGGGCGGGAACGTAAGCCTCGCCGCTTTTTTCCGCGGGCGCGGATTCCGCGGAGGAGGGGTCCGCCACCGCCACCGGCTCTAAGAGGTCCGCCTCCGGCACATAGAACGCGTTGTACCCGATGATCACCGCGCAGAGGACAGCGGCGATCAGGATCAGATACCGGATCTGCCGGGACTGCTCGTCTTCGGCGGGACCGGCCTTTTTTTCGCCCATCGCGCTTTCCTCCGCTAAACCGGCCGCAGCCGTCCGAGAAAATCCGTGAAATAGCGCGGCAGCTCGCTGGTGATCTCGATATAGTGCCCGTCGCGCGGGTGGCGGAAGCCGATCACGCGCGCGTGAAGGCACTGCCCCTTCAGGCCCGGAACGGGCCTGCGGGAACCGTAGACCGTGTCGCCCGCGACCGGATGGCCCAGATACGCCATGTGCACGCGGATCTGGTGCGTGCGGCCGGTCTCGAGCTTGAGCCGGACGTGGGTGTAGCCCTCGTACCGGGCGACCACATGATAATGGGTCACGGCGCTCCGGGAGTGCCGGTCCGTCACGGCCATTTTTTTCCGGTTCGTCGGGTGCCGGCCGATCGGTGCGTCCACCGTGCCGTCGTCGTCCTTCAGGTTCCCGACGACCACCGCCTCGTAGATTCGGGTAAAGCTGTGCGCTTTGATCTGCGCGGCGAGGCTGCGGTGCGCGAAGTCGTTTTTCGCCACGATCAGCAGGCCGCTGGTGTCTTTGTCGATGCGGTGCACGATGCCGGGGCGCAGCACGCCGTTGATGCCCGAAAGGGAGTTGCCGCAGTGTGCCAGCAGCGCGTTGACCAGCGTGCCGTCCGCATGGCCCGCCGCCGGGTGGACGACCATGCCCTTCGGTTTGTTCACCACGAGCAGGTCGCCGTCCTCGTACGGGATTTCGAGGGGGATGGGCTGCGGCAGCACCTGCGCGGGCACGGGCTCCGGGACCCGCACCTCCACCCGGTCGCCGGGGGCGCAGCGGCAGCTTTTCCGCGCCGGGGCGCCCCCGACCGCGACCATACCCCTCTCGATCAGCTTTTCCGCGGCGGAGCGGGAGACCTCCGGCACTTTCAGGGAAATCAGCTTGTCGAGGCGGGCGCCCGCGTCCTCCCCGCCGGCCGTAAAAGTCAAGCGGCGCATTTTATTTCATCCGCAGCACTTTTTCGGCCCCGCGGTCCCGGTCCGCAAAGAAAAAAACATGGATCAGGAAGAAAACGGCGCCGACCGTCACACAGGCGTCCCCGAAATTGAAGATCGCGGGGAAAAAGGAAACGTGGATATAATCCACCACGTAGCCGCGGGCCAGCCGGTCCGCAAGGTTGCCGAGGCCGCCCCCGAGGATCAGGACGGACGCGGCCCACGAAAAGGCGCTCTGGTTCTCGTAGCGGAACATCACGGCGACGATCAGCACGCAGAGAGCCACCGTGACGGTGACGAAGAACCACCGCTGGTTCTGCAGGATGCTGAACGCCGCGCCGCGGTTCTCCACGTATTCCAGGTCGAGGAGGCCGCCGATCAGCGGCTTTTCCCCCACCGGCTTCACGTAGACGACGACCAGCATTTTGAGAAGCTGGTCTGCCGCGGCGAGCAGTACGGACAGCAGCAAGGCGATAATGGCCAACAAAAGCAGCCCCTTTCCCTTTTTCATGGCGGCGGCCGCGCCCTCGGCCGGGCGCGGCGCCGCCTTCTTTTATTTCTTCAGGACCGAGGCGCAGCGCGCGCAGATGTCCGGGTGCTCCGGGTCGCTCCCGACCGAATCGCTGTACGTCCAGCAGCGCGCGCATTTTTCGCCCGACGCATGGGAGACCGTGACCGAAAGGCCGGGCAGTTCCTCCCCCGCGAAGGCGCCCTGCCCGCCCTCGACGACGGCCGCCTGCGAGACGATCAGCGCCGCGGGAAGCTCGGATTCGACCGACCGGACGAACTCATAAAGCTCGCCGGTGCAGTGCAGCTCCACCTTCGCGTCGAGCGAGGCCCCGATGGTCTTTTCTTTCCGGGCGATCTCCAGCGCCTTTTTGACGTCGCCGCGCAGCATCTGGATGCGGTCCCATTTCCGCACGAAGGCCTCGTCCGCCGCCAGACCGGAGGGGACGGGCAGATCGTTGTAGAGGACGCAGTCCGCGTTTTCGGAAGCGAGGTGCGGCATGCTCTTCCAGATCTCGTCGGAGGTGAAGGCGAGGATCGGCGCAAGCAGGCGCGTGATGCCGTCCAGGATCCGAAACATGGCGCTCTGCGCGGCGCGGCGGGTCCCGCTGCCCGCCTTCTCCACATACAGCCGGTCCTTCAGGACGTCCAGGTAGAAATTGGAGAGGTCGACCACGCAGAAATTATGGACGGCGTGGTAGACCAGATGGAACTCGAAATTCTCGTAGTCCCTGCGGGCCTGCTCCGCCAGCTTGTCGAACCGGTGGAGCGCCCAGCGGTCGATCGGCTCGAGGCTGCCGTCACCCACGAGATCGGTCTCCGGATCGAAATCGGACAGGTTGCCGAGCATGAACCGCGCCGTGTTGCGGATCTTGCGGTAGGCGTCGGAAAGCTGTTTTAGGATCTCGTTCGAGATGCGAACGTCCGACTGATAATCGCTGGAGGCGACCCACAGCCGCAGCACGTCCGCCCCGTACCGCTTGATGATCTCCGACGGGGCGATGCCGTTCCCCAGGGATTTCGACATCTTGCGCCCCTCGAGGTCGATGACCATGCCGTGCGTGAGGACCGTTTTATAGGGCGCCAGGCCCTTCCAGGCGACGCTGGTCAGCAGCGAGGACTGAAACCAGCCCCGGTGCTGGTCGTTGCCCTCGAGGTACAGGTCGGCCGGCCAGCGCAGCTCCGGGCGCTGCGCGAGGACCGCGGCGTGGCTGCAGCCGGAATCGAACCAGACGTCCATCACGTCTTTTTCCTTCGTAAAATGCGTCCCGCCGCATTTGGGGCAGGTTGTCCCGGCGGGCAGAATCTCCTCCGCCGGCCTGCGGAACCAGGCGTCGGAGCCCTCTTTCCCGAAAAGCCGCGAAACCGCCCCGAAAGCCTCCTTCGTGATCAGCGGGGCGCCGCAGTCCCTGCAGTAGAAGATCGGGATCGGCACGCCCCACAGGCGCTGGCGCGAGATGCACCAGTCCCTGCGCTCCCGCACCATCGACGTGATGCGGTCGCGGCCCCACGCCGGGATCCAGCGGACCTTACCGATCTCCTCCACTGTTTTGTCCTTGATGGCGTCCACCGAGCAGAACCACTGCTCGGTCGCGCGGAACAGGACGGGGCTCTTGCAGCGCCAGCAGTGCGGATACTGGTGGACGATGCGCTTGACGGCGAGCAGCGCCCCGGATTCCTTGAGCTCCTGAAGGATCGCCTGGTTCGCCTCGCCGGTCGTGAGGCCCGCGAATTTCTCGCCCGCCTCGGCGGTCATGCGGCCGCGGCCGTCCACCGGAACGAGGACGGGAAGGTCGGGATAATGGGCGCGGCAGACCTCGTAGTCCTCGACGCCGTGGCCCGGTGCCGTGTGGACGCAGCCGGTGCCGCTCTCCAGCGTGACGTGGCTGCCCAGGATGACGGGCGAGGTGCGGTCGAGGAACGGGTGCGCGGTCTTGATATGCTCCAGCTCCGCGCCCTTGAAGGTCGCGACCACTTTGAAATCGGTCTTCCCGGCCTCACGCAGAACACCCTCGCACAGCGCGGACGCCATCACGAGCCACTCGCCGCCGCAGCGGACGAGGGAATACTCGAAATCCGGGCCGACGCAGACCGCCACGTTGGCGGGGAGCGTCCAGGTGGTGGTCGTCCAGATCACGAAATAGGTGCGGGAAAGGTCCGCGCCCTTCGCGGAGAACAGGCCGCGGTCGTCGGTCACGCGGAACCGGACGTAGATGGAGTCGCACGGGTCCTCGCCGTACTCGATCTCCGCCTCGGCCAGGGCGGTCTCGTCGTGCGGGCACCAGTACACCGGCCGCAGGCCCTTGTAGATGTAGCCCTTGAGGGCCATCTCGCCGAAAACCTCGATCTGCCTGGCCTCGAACTCCGGGTCCAGGGTGCGGTAGGGATGCTCCCAGTCTCCGATCACGCCGAGCCGCTCGAACTGCTCGGTCATTTCTTTTCCGTGCGAAAGGGCAAAATCGCGGCAGTGCGCGCGGAAATCCACGGGGTCGGCGCTCCTGCGGTCCAGCCCGACGCTTTCGATGGCCTTGCGCTCAATGGGCAGGCCGTGCATGTCCCAGCCGGGCACATAGGGCGCGCGGAATCCCGCCATGTTCTTATAGCGGACGATGATGTCCTTCAGCACCTTGTTGAGAGCGGTCCCCAGATGGATGTTCCCGTTCGCATAGGGCGGGCCGTCGTGCAGCACATAGAGCGGGCGGCCCTCGTTCTTTTTCATGACGTTTTCATAGACCCGGTTCTTCCGCCATTCCTCCAGCATCCCGGGCTCGCGCTTCGGGAGGCCGGCCTGCATGGGAAAACTGGTTTTGGGAAGATTCAGGGTACTTTTATAATCCATCGGTGCTTTCTCTCCTCCAAGATGATGAAATAGGCCGGATGCGCGGGCGTCACTGCGCCGGCTCGTCCTCGAAATTGGAGACGCTCGCCGTGAAGGCGGGGTCTCCCGCGCCGCTCTGCGGGGCGTCGTCGTTTTCCGCCTCCGCGGCGGGCGCGGCCGGGGCCTGGGCCGGCTTCTGCGCGGGAGCGGGCTGCCCCGGCTTATGCTGGGGCAGCGCGTCGATCAGCGTGAGGTGCTCCTTGTAGATGCCGAGGAGCTTCGAGCGGAAGTCCGAAACGGTCTGCTGGAGGCGCTCCAGCTCGCGCCGCTGATCCTCGACCTTCGCGTCCGCCCCCGCCACGATGCGCTCGGCCTTCTGGTTCGCGTCCTTCACGATGATCTCCGCCTTGTGCCGCGCCTCCCGCACCGAGGCGTCGCTCAGCTTCTGGGCGCTGATCAGGGCGTTTTTGATCTCGTCCTCCTGGGCGCGGTACTCCTCGATCTTGCCGGCCAGGACCTTCAGCTTTTCCACGTTTTCCCGGTTTTCGGCCTTGAGTTTTTCGGCCTGCTCCTCCAGGGCGACGTTTTTCTTCAGAAGCTCGTCGTAGGATTCGCGCACGCGGTCGACGAACGCGTCCACGTCGTCCGCCCGGTAACCGGAAAATCCGGATTTCCGGAAGCCGATGTTGATGATATCGTTGAGCGACAGCATAGCATTTCACCTCATCCAATATATTTTCGGCCGGCGAAGCCGAGTTTCCCCTTTTGGGTCACCGGGCCGAGGCGGTCGATCACGAAACGGCCCTCGCCCCGGACCGAAAGCACGTCGCCTTCCTCCACGCCGCCGTCGGGCGCGCCGGCGGGCTCGTGGTTGCGCTCCACCAGGCGCGCGCGGATCATCTTCGCCGCTTTTCCGCGGCTCATCCCCGCGGCGGCCGCCACGGCGCAGTCCAGCCGGGCGGAGGCGATCACCGAAGAAAACGGCGTGAAACGATGGGCCTCCGGGTACGGCTCCTCGGCGCCGAGGGAAAGCCGCACCCCGGCGCCGCCGATCTTGGTGACCTGCGAGCACAGAAAATCCGCGACCTCACGGCGGCAGAACAGCACGCAGCGGCCTTCCCCCGCAAGGATGTCGCCCAGGGCGGCGCGCTCGATCCCGGCGGAAAGCAGCGCGCCCAGAAAATCCCGGTGCCCCAGCCGGTCCTGCGGGCGGTAGGCCGCCGTGACCGCCGCGATGGGGAACGCTTCGCCGGAAGGCTCCTCAAATTTCGGGAACGCGCCGAACATCACGCGCTCCGCGCCCGGGTATCCGCCCCAGAGCATCCAGCCGGAAAAGCCGCTGGCTTTCGCGGCCCGCTGCGCGCGGCGCGCCCCGCCCTCGTCGAGGAATCCGGCGAACCGCGCCCTTCCGCCGGATTCGGCGAGGCGCGCCGCGTCGAGAACGCGCGCCTTTAGCAGCTCGTCCCGGGCCCTGCCCTCCATCAGAAATACACGCCGTTGTTTTCCAGCTCGTCCATCACGTCTTCGCCCGTGAGGTCGACGTTGTAGGGCGTGATGATGAAGGTGCTGGTCGCCACGCGCTTGATCTTCCCGCCGTTGGCGTAGGCGACGCCGCTCAGGAAATCGACGATCCGGCGGGAGATGTCCTTTTCCGTGTTTTCCAGATTCAGGACGACAGTGTGCATCTTCAGCAGCTCGTCTGCGATGGTGCAGGTATCCTCGCCGAACCGCTCCGGCTTGAACAGCACGACCTGAAGCTGCGCCGTCGCGTGGATGTTGACGACCTTGTTGCCGGGGTTCGCCGCCGGCGCGCGGCGGATGGAGTCGCGCGGGGGGACCTCCGCGTTCTTCGCCGGCCTGCGGTCGGACCCGGCCTCCTGCTGCTCGCCGTCCTCCGGGTAATCGTAGTCGTCGTATTCGTCCTCCGGCGGATTCCACATATCCTTGATCTTATCCACAAAACCGGCCATCGTTATTTCCCTCCGTTAGTCCCAGTTTGTCGGTTACGGGTAGATTCGCGGCCCGTAAAGGGCCGTTCCGACGCGGATCTGCGTGGCGCCCGCCCGGATAGCCTCCGTGTAATCGGCGGACATCCCCATGGACAGGCAATCCATAGCTACATTATCTATTTTTTTGTCCTTTATGTCAATAAAATATCGGTTCATCCTTGAAAAATAATTTCGCGTCTCCGCCGCCGGGGCGCCGGCGGGCGGAATGGCCATCAGCCCGCGCACGCGCACGCCCGGCAGGGTCGCGGCGAACCCCAGCAGATCCGGCAGGCCCTCCGGCAGCACGCCGGATTTGTTCGCCTCCCGGCCGATGTTGACCTCCAGCAGGATATCGGTGACGGCGTGCTCCCGCACGCTGAGGCGCGAAATCTCCTTGGCGAGCTTTTCGCTGCCGACCGATTCGATCACCGAAACTTTCCCGATCAGGTATTTCACCTTATTGAGCTGCAGATGGCCGATAAAATGAAGGCTGCACCGCTCCAGGCGGTAGGAATCGTATTTGCCCAGAAGCTCCTGGACCCGGTTCTCGCCGATGCGCGAAACGCCCAGGGCGATGCTGCGGTTGATCACCTCGGCCGGGACGGTCTTGGTCGCGGCCAGCAGGGCGACCTCCTCCGGCCCGCGGCCGGACGCGGCCGCCGCCTCCGCCATACGCTCCCGGATGACCTTCAGGTTTTCCTCCACGTTCCGGAAGCGGCGCGCCAGCTCCTCACTGGACGACTTTTCCATCATACAAATCAGTCCCTTCCACGACAACCTCGTCGTACAGTTTTACGGTGGATTCCGTCAGCAGGTCGTCCTCCGGCGGGCTGGGGTCGCAGACGATGTAGCTCTCCGTGCTGAACTTCGGGAAAATCTGCCGGAACGAAAGCTGGTCGCCGCGCAGGGCATACACGCCGGGCACTTCCTTTTTCACCGTCGTCGTCTTGCCGCTCTCGTCCTTTTTCTTCGCCGTGACCTCCTCGTAATGGACGGCCCTGCGGCTGACGCGCACGCCGGTGTATTCCCGCAGGACGATCTGCGCCGATTCCCGGCGGACGGAGACGAGCGGCGACGCCATGTCCTTGCACCGGAGCACCACGGCCGCCTCGGCGTCCGCGCCGCTCTGGTTGACCGCGGCGACCGACGCCGGCACCGTCGCCCCGGAGACGAACGGGAGCCGCACCGAGACGGAGGCCCCTTCTCCGAGCTGCTTGATCTCCCGCGCCTCCTGCGCCGGGACGACGCAGGCGAAATACCACTCGAAGTCCTCGCAGAGCTTGCCCAGCGCCCCCGCGACGGGCGCCGTGCGGGCAGCCTGCAGGCGGCGCACGTCGCCGCCCGTCAGCGCGGGCACTTTGGAAAGGTCAAAGGCGGATTCCAGCCCGTCGGTCGTCTGCGTGAAATAGCCCGAGACGGGCGACGCGACCGACCCGCGCGGCGTTCCGGCCTGCGAAGCCAGCGTCTGCCGCTGCGCCTGGAGCGCGGCGATCCTCTTGCCGAAATCGGCGGCCTTGCCCGTGACGATCTGCTTTTCGTTCAACTGGTAGAGCAGCTCCTCCCGGCCGGCGGAGATCCCGGAAAACGCGCCGCCGTTCACCAGGCCGAGCAGGTCCGTGATCTGGCGGCAGATGCGCCCGTTGGCCGCGGCCGGGCTGACGGCGAAGGTGCTCCCGGGCGACTGCAGGCTCCGCAGGCGCGCGATCTCCCGGTCGATCTCCTCCAGCTTGCCGCGGGCGGCTGCCTGCTTTTCATCCGCATACACCAGGGCGACCGTCTCGCCCTTTGCGACCTTCTCCCCCTCGGCCACCGCGTAATCCACCACGCCGCCGGCCGGCGACTTCAGGATCGTTTCCTTCCGCAGCGCCAGCACGTCGGCCTGCACCGACTCGGACGCCGTGAAATAATAGGCCTCCTCGGTCCGGATGCGCGAAAAATGCGCCGCATAGATCTGGTAACCGACGTACAGCAGCAGCAGCAGGGCCAGCAGGGTGGAGGCCGCCTTCCGCAGCGCGGGGCTGTTCATCCGTGTCCCCCCTTTTCCTCCACGATCCCGAACGCCCGTCCGCACAGGGCCCCGAAATCCGGGAAATCGTCGACGTACAGCCAGCGGACGTCCTTTTCCCGCCGGAACCAGGTAAGCTGCCGCTTCGCATAGCGCCGGCTCTGCCGTTTGATCTCCCCGGCCGCCTCCGCAAGGGTGCATTCCCTGCGGAAATACGGCGCGAACTCCTTGTAGCCGATGGCCTGCGCGGCGGTCGGCGCGCGCGGAAGCGCCAGCACGCGCCGGGCCTCCTCCTCAAGCCCGGCCGCGAGCATCCCGTCCACGCGGCGGTCGATCGCGGCGTAGAGCGCCGCCCGGTCCCGGTAGGAAAGGCCGATGCGGCACGCGTCGTAGGGCGGCGGCTCCGCTTTGGACCGCGCGATCCGCTCGCTCATCGTCACGCCGGTGGTGCGGTAAATTTCAATCGCGCGGATCAGCCGCCCCACGTTGCGGGGGTCGATGCGGTCGGCGGACCCCGGGTCGAACGAGCGCAGCTCCGCGGCGAGCGATCCGGGGCCCTCCGTTTCCGCCCGGCGGCGCAGCTCCGCGCGCAGGGCCCCGTCCTCCCGTTCCGGCGGAAAGCGCACGTTCGACAGCAACGCGTCCACATAGAGCCCGGTGCCGCCGGCGACGACCGGCAGGCGGCCCCGCGCGCGGATCTCCGCGATGCAGCGGGACGCGAGGCGGACATACTCCGCGACGCTGAACGGCTGCTCGGGGTCGAGGAAGCCCGTCAGGTGGTGGGGCACGCCGCG
>DAIUFE010000004.1:44487-48280 GCA_036844765.1 Caproicibacter sp.
CGCTGAACGGCTGCTCGGGGTCGAGGAAGCCCGTCAGGTGGTGGGGCACGCCGCGCATCTCCCTCGGGCCGGGGCGCGCCGTGCCGATCGAAAGGCCGCGGTAGACCTGCATGGAGTCGGCGGAGACGACCTCGCCCCCGAAGCGGAGCGAAAGCTCCACGGCGAGGCGGGTCTTGCCCGCGGCCGTGGGGCCGACGACCGCGACGACCGGGATCTTCCCCATCACCGCGCCCTCCCGAACCGGCGCTCCAGCTCTTTGCGCGTGAGCAGGAAGAAGACCGGCCTGCCGTGCGGGCAGTAGCGGACATCCTCTTTTTCGGCCCGGTGCACGAGGTCCATCAGCTCCGCCGGGGAAGCGGGGTCCCCGGCCTTGACCGCCGCGCGGCAGGCGATGTTGTGGTAGAGCCACTCCACCTTGCGCGGGGTGAGGTCGCTCCGGTTTTCCGCGAGGTAGCCCGCGATCTCCATCACCGCGCCGGCGACGTCGTCCCCCGCGAGGACCGTCGGCGCGCTGCGCACGAGGACCGAGCTCCCGCCGAAATCCTCCAGCTCGAAGCCGGCCTGCGCGCAGGCGCCGAGGGATTCGAGCACGGCGGAATATTCCTCCCGGCTGAGCGTGACCGTCACCGGCTCGAGGAGCATCTGGGAAAACGACTCGCCGCCCTGCGCCTTCAGCTTCTCGTAGAGCAGGCGCTCGTGCGCCGCGTGCTTGTCGATCAGCACGAGGGCGTCGCCCCGCTCGACGATGATGTAGGTTCCGAACGCCTCCCCCACGAACTTTTCCTCCGGTTCCGCGCCGGCTCCGGGCGCCGGGGAAGCTTCTGCCTCCGGCGCGGGGGCGGGCGCCGGCTCCCCGGGCGCGGGAACCTCCCGCGGCGGAGCGGTCCCGTCGTCCCGCTCGATGTCCGGCGGGACAAGGGTCCCCGGCCGAAAAAGCGAAAAATCGGCGGGGGGGTCCTCTTCGCCTTCCGGCTCCGGGGCGGCGGGGAACGCGCCGGGCCGGGGCGGGGCGGCAGGCTCCGGCGCGGAGCGGCCCTCCGGCGGCGCGGCGGGCGCGGACCGCGGTTGCGCGCGCGGAAAAGCCGGCGCGGCGGAGTCCGAGAGCGTCATCACATGCGGGGTGTCGCCGCGGTTCAAGGCGGTCTTGACCCCGTGGTAGACCGCGTCGAAGATCGGCTTCTCGTTGAGGAAGCGGACCTCGATCTTCGCCGGGTGCACGTTCACGTCCACGGCGGCGAACGGGACCGAAAGGTGCAGCACGCAGGACGGCACCTTCCCGGTCATCAGCGAGCCCCGGAAGGCCTGCTCCAGCGCGACCATGGCGGTGCGGCTCTTGACGTAGCGGCCGTTGATGAAAAAGTTCTGCATGCTGCGGTTCGGCCGCGCCGCCGCCGGCCTGCTGACGAAGCCGGAAATCTTCACGCCGTTCAGCTCGTATTCCGCGGGGATCAGGCCCGCCGTGAACTCCCGGCCGAACACGGCGTAGACGGCGGATTTGAGCCTGCCGTCGCCGGGGGTGCGGAGGGCCTCGCGCCCGTCGCGCACCAGGCGAAACGCCACCTCCGGGTGGGCAAGGGCCTCTTTTTCCAGCACGGCGGCGACGGCGTTCCCCTCGGTGACGTCCTTTTTGAGGAACTTCATGCGGGCGGGCGTGTTGTAGAACAGGTCCCGCATCGTGACGGTGGTGCCCACGGCGCGGCCGGCGTCCGCGCAGGCCTCCTCCTCGCCGCCCTCGAGGGCGTAGCGCGTGCCGGCGAGCTCTTCCTCGGTGCGGGTCAGCATCTCGACGCGCGCGACGGCCGCGATCGAGGCGAGCGCCTCGCCGCGGAAGCCGAGCGTCGAGATTCCCTCCAGGTCCGCGCGGTCTGCGACCTTGCTGGTCGCGTGGCGCAGGAACGCGAGCGGGACGTCCTCGCGCGCGATGCCGCAGCCGTCGTCCTCCACGCGCAGGAGCGTCACGCCGCCGCTGCGGATCTCCACCGAGACGGAGGACGCCCCCGCGTCGATGCTGTTCTCCACCAGCTCTTTCGCGGCCGAGGCGGGGCGTTCGACCACCTCGCCCGCCGCGATCAGCTCGGCGACCTGCCTGTCCAGCACGTTGATCTTTCCCATTCCGGCCCCCTCCTTTCTCCTCGTTCCGACGGAAGCTACCGGTCCAGGAACAGCTCCATCAGAATCTCGTCGTAATACCGGTCCCCCACGTGAAAATACCGCCGGCGGCACCCGGCGTATTCAAAGCCGAATTTCCGATACAGGCGGACGGCCCGCTCGTTGTTCTCATACACGCCGAGGCGGATCGCCCGCAGCGGCGTCCCGCTTTTCGCCCGCCCGATCAGCTCGCCCAGCACGGCGGTGGCGGCGCCCAGGTGCCAGTATTTCTTCCGCACGGTGATGCCCATCTCCGCATTGTGGGCGATGCGCGCGTTCCGCGGGGCGGAGAGGTTGGCGGAACACGCCAGCTCGTCCCCCACGAAGCCGACCAGGAAAAGGTCGGACGGGCCGGCCGTCAGGCCGCGGAGGAACCGTTTTTCCTGCTCCGCGGTCCACGGGATGCCGTTCTTCCCGTAGGTCAGGAAATCGCTCTCGCCGCCCACCTCGTTCATATACGCAAGCAGCTTTTCCGCGTCGTCCTCGCGGGCTTCGCGGAGGGTCAGGGCCCTCCCGTCCTTCAGCGTCACGCTTTTCACGGTGCGGCCTCCTTTACTTTGCGAGCCTTGAAAGCTCGAACAGCGTGTTCATGCACTCGATCGGCGTCAGGGTGTTCACGTCGAGGGCGCGGAGCCTCTCCATGATCTTCGTCTCGTTCGGCGGGGTGAGCGCGAGCTGCATCGGCTCCTCCTCCGCTTTTTTCCGCGCGCCGGCCCGCTTCGCCGGGGGCACGTCCTTCCCGGCGTCGAGCTGCGCGAGGATCTGCTTCGCGCGGGAGATGATCTTCTCCGGCACGCCCGCGAGCTTCGCGACCTCGATGCCGTAGCTGTCGTCCGCGCCGCCGCGCACGATGCGCCGCAGGAAGGTGATGTCGTCCCCGCGCTTCTTGACGGCGATATTGTAGTTTTTCACGCCGGGCACTTGGCTCTCGAGCGCGGTCAGCTCGTGGTAATGCGTGGCGAACAGCGTCTTCGCGCCGAGGCGGCGCTTGTCCGCGACGTATTCCAGCACGGCGCGGGCGATGCTCATGCCGTCGAAAGTGGAGGTGCCGCGGCCGATCTCGTCGAGGATCAGCAGGCTGTCCGCCGTGGCCTCGCGGACAATCTCGGCGACCTCGGCCATCTCCACCATAAAGGTGGATTGGCCTGCCGCAAGGTCGTCCGAAGCGCCCACGCGGGTGAAGATCGCGTCGACGACGCCGATCTGCGCCCCGGCGGCCGGGACGAAGCAGCCGATCTGCGCCATGATCACGATCAGCGCGATCTGCCGCATATAGGTGGATTTGCCGGCCATGTTCGGCCCGGTGATGATCGCCACGCGGTTCTCGTCCTTGTCGAGCAGCACGTCGTTCGGCACGAACGGCTCCTCGAGGAGGGCCTCCACAACCGGGTGGCGGCTCTTTTGGAGGATGATCTTCCCGCTCAGGTCCACCGCGGGTCGGGTGTAGTTCCGGTCGGCGGAGACCTGCGCGAACGAGAGCAGCACGTCCAGCTCCGCCACGGCCTGCGCCGTGGTCTGCACGCGGCCGGTCTGCTCCGCCGCCCGCTTGCGGACGGAATCGAACAGCCCGTACTCGAGCTGGACGGATTTTTCGTGCGCGCCGAGGATGCGGCCCTCCAGCTCCTTGAGCTCCGGCGTGATGAAC
>DAIUFE010000004.1:48355-73427 GCA_036844765.1 Caproicibacter sp.
TTATAGGCGTTGCTGATCTCTATGTAATAGCCGAACACGCGGTTGTAGCCGACCTTCAGCTTCGGGATTCCGGTGCGTTCGCGCTCCCGCGCCTCGATCTTCGCGACGACGCCCCGGCCGTCGCTCATGTCGCCCTTCAGAAGGTCCAGCTCCTCGTTGAAGCCCGGCTTGATCAGCCCGCCCTCGCGGACGGAGAACGGCGGGTCGTCCGCGATCGCCCGCTCGATCAGGCCGCGCAGATCCTCCAGGGGATCGATGTCCCGGCAGATGCGGCTCAGCAGCGCGGATTTCGAGTCCTTCAGCAGTTTTTTGAGGGCCGGCAGGCGGCCGGCCGCGTCGGCCAGGCTCCTCAGTTCCCGCGCGTTGGCGGAGCCGTACACGATGCGGGACATCAGCCGCTCGAGGTCGTGGACCCCGGCGAGCTGCCGGGCGAGGCCGTCGCACAGGATGCTGTCGCGCGTGAGCTCCTCCACGGCGTTGAGCCGCCGGTCGATCCGCGCCGGGTTCAGCAGCGGGCGCTCGATCCAGCTCCGGATCAGCCGCTTGCCCATCGGGGTGCGCGTGCGGTCCAGCACCCAGAGCAGGGAGCCGCGCTTCTCCTTGTTGCGCAGGGTCTCCAGCAGCTCCAGGTTGCGGCGGGCGGTGAGGTTCAGGCGCATGTACTGCGCCCCGCTGTAAAGGTCGAGGGTTTCCATGCGCTCGAGGCCGGTGCGTTCGGTCTGCCCCAGATAGCCGAGCAGCGCGCCGAGCGCGCCGGCCACCTCCGGCATCTCCGCAAGGCCCAGGTCCGCGAGGTCTTTCTTCCGGAACTGCCGCGCCACGGGGCCGGCCGCCGCGCGCGGGTCGAACCGGTCGTCGTCCAGCAGCTCCAGGCTGGCGCTCAGGCGGGAACGGATGAACTTCGGCAGATCGCCGAGGTCCAGCGTCCCCTGGTTGACGAGGAGCTCCCGCGGCGAAAAGCGGGAAAGCTCGTTCTGCAGCTTCGCGGTCAGCTCCGCGGCGTTTTTGGCGGAGAGCAGGGTGGCGTGCGTCTCCCCCGTCGAGATATCCGCAAAGCAGACGCCCGCCCGGTTCTCCCGCACGCAGAGCG
This sequence comes from Caproicibacter sp., assembly GCA_036844765.1. Lineage (GTDB taxonomy): Bacteria > Bacillota > Clostridia > Oscillospirales > Acutalibacteraceae > Thermocaproicibacter. The sequence goes on from DAIUFE010000004.1 coordinate 49,446, forward strand.
CACAGATGAAGTTGTTGCGCGATTCGTCGAGCATGCTGCTTTCCAGCACTGTGCCGGGCGTGATCACGCGGATGATGCTCCGCTTGACCAGCCCTTTCGCGAGCTTGGGGTCCTCCATCTGCTCGCAGATGGCGACCTTGTGGCCCTTGGCAATCAGCTTCGCCACGTAGGTCTCGTAGCTGTGGAACGGCACGCCGCACATCGGGGCGCGCTCCGCCTGCCCGCAGTCCCGCCCGGTCAGGGTCAGCTCCAGCTCGCGCGAGGCGAGCTTCGCGTCGTCGTAGAACATCTCGTAAAAATCGCCGAGGCGGAAGAACAGGATGGTGTCCGGGTATTGCTTTTTGATCTCGAAATACTGCTGCATCATAGGGGAAACCGCCGCCAATTTTACCGCCCTCCGTTTCGGGAATCCGATCGATTCAGCGGCAGCCCGCGCACGCCGCGCAGTCCCCGCCGCAGGCCGGGGCGACGTAGTCCGCCGTATCCGGGTCGCCGCCGTCGGCGCTCTGCTCGATGATGGCGTTCACGCGGCGCAGCAGCTCGTCCAGCCCGGCCTTGGCGCCGTTGTACGCGGCCATGCGCGGATTCTTCATCACGGCGGCGTAAAGGCCGTTCAGCTCCTGCCGGTACCCGCGCACCTTGTCGTCGTCGCGCCCGGGCTTGCGCAGCTCCTCCTGGAGCGCCCCCCGCTTGAGGTTGTACTGTCCGATGAGGCCCTGAAGCTCCCCGTCCTCCTCCGCCGCCTGGGCGGCGATGCGAAACTTCAGGTACCGCTTGTCCTTCTGGATCTCCCTGCCGATCTCCCTGGCCCGTTCGATAATATCCATCTATCAAATTCTCCTCGCTTTTTCTATCTTTAATATCATGCTTTATATCATGATCCATCTTTATCAGAATATCAGGACCCGGCGAGCTCCCCGCCCAGCGCCCGGTTCTGCGCCGAGGTGACCTTCACGCCGGCAAAGCGCCCGACCATCTCTCCGCCGCCCGGAAAGCGGACGATCTCGTTCCCTTCCGTCCTGCCGCAGAGCAGGCCGGTCCTCGGGTCTTTGCCTTCCACCAGCACGCGGCGCGTCTTCCCGATCTCGCCCGCGCACCGGGCCGCGGAGATCGCGTCCTGCACGGCGCAGAGCCGCTCCAGCCGGCGCGTCTTTTCCTCCTGGGGCACCGGGTCGGGCAGCGAGGCCGCCCTCGTCCCCTCGCGCGGGGAATAGAGGAACGTGAAGAGCGAGGTGAAGCCCACGCGGCGGACCAGGTCCACGGTCTCGAGGAACTCCTCCTCCGTCTCGCCGGGGAAGCCGACGATGATGTCGGTCGTGAGGGAGAGGTCCGGCATCTTTTCGCGCGCGTACCGGACGAACGAAAGGTACTGTTCGCGGGTGTAGCCGCGGTTCATGGCGCGCAGGACGCGGTCGCTGCCGGACTGCACCGGCAGGTGCAGGTGGCGGCAGATGTGGCGGCCGGAGGCCATGGTGTCGATCAGCTCGCGCGTGGCGTCCTTCGGGTGCGAGGTCATGAACCGCAGGCGGTAGTCGCCGTCCACTTCGTCCAGCATCCGCAGCAGGCCGGAAAAGCTCACGGGGCGCGCCAGCCCCCTGCCGTAGGAATTCACGTTCTGGCCCAGCAGGGTGACGTCCTTATACCCCGCCTCCACCAGGCCGCGGAACTCCCGCAGGACGGCCTCCGGCTCGCGGCTGCGCTCCCGGCCGCGCACGTACGGCACGATGCAGTAGGAGCAGAAGTTGTCGCAGCCGGTCATCGCCGTGACGAACGCCCGGGTCTTCCCCTCCCGGCGGACGGGAAGGCCCTCGACGATCCGCGCGTCCTCCCCCCCGCCGCGCTCGAACACGCGGCGGCTGTCGGTCAGCGCCGTCCAGAGCAGCTCCGGGAAGCGGTGGATCACATGCGTGCCGAACACGAGACCCACGAACGGGAATTTCTCGAGGATGCGCTGCGAGGCCGCCCGTTCCTCCATCATGCAGCCGCACACGGCCACGATCAGCGACGGGTGGCGGCGCTTGAGATCCTTGAGGGCCCCCACATTGCCGAACACGCGGTTCTCGGCGTGGCCTCGCACCGCGCAGGTGTTCATCAGGATCAGATCGGCCCGCTCGGGGTCGTCCGTGAACGAAAAGCCCATCTGCGCGAGCAGGCCCATGATCTTTTCGCTGTCCGCCACGTTCTGCTGGCAGCCGTAGGTGCGCACCAGCGCCGTCGGCTCGCTCCCGCGCCTGCGCACCGCCATGATCTCGGAGACCCGCTTCAGGTAAAAGCTTCTCGGGTGCTCCGGCGCGGCCGGAAGCGCCGCGTTCCTTACAGCCGGTTCCGCCAAAAGGAAATACCCCCGTCTAATTTCTTTCTGAAATGGTTTACAGATTATTATATCATGGCGCGCTTTCCACTTCAAGGGAATCCGGCGCCCCGCGCGGCGGGATTTGACAAAGCCGGCCGATGCTGGTAGGATAATTTTTAATGCTTCTTCGGGAGGAACCCGCGATGGACTATTTTCTGCTCTGCGGCATCGCCGCGGGGCTCGCGATGGACGCGCTCGCCGTCAGCATCCTGAACGGCGCCCGCGTCCGGCGCGTCCGCTTCCGCTTCGCGCTGAAGCTCGCCTTCCTGTTCGGGCTGTTCCAGGCGCTGATGCCCGTGGCCGGCTGGCTGATCGGCAAGGCGGGCGAGGACCTGATCCGGGCGGTGGACCACTGGATCGCCCTGCTGCTGCTCGGATACCTCGGCATCAGCATGATTCTGGAATCCCGGAAGAAAACGCGGGAGGGGGCGGAGCGCCCCCAGCGGGACGACATCCCCGGCCGGGAGCTGCTGGCGATGGCCGTCGCGACCAGCATCGACGCGCTCGCGACGGGGATCATCCTGCCCTCCACGGCGGGGGCCTCCACGGCGGCCCTGATGGCGGCCGCGGCGCTGCTGATCGGCGCGGTCACCTTCGTCCTCTGCTTCGCGGGGGTCTACGCGGGGCACCGGTTCGGCGCCCTGTGCGCGGGGCGCGCGGAGGTTGTCGGCGGCGCGGTGCTGACGGGCATCGGCATCAAGATCTTTATTGAGCACATGTTTTTTTCATGAGGCCGTACCCCTGCGCCATGGCGCGGACGCGCCCGGCCACCTCCCGCCGGAGGGATTCGGGCGACGCCACGCGGATTCGCCCGCCGTACTGGAGCAGCCACTGCACGAACCCCTCGCTGACGTCGACCTCCACACGAAGGAGAAAAGAGCCTTCGTCGCGGCGCACGAGCGGCACGTCGTTCCCGAACTGATCGAGCACGGCCTCGAGCAGGTCGTCGGCGCAGCAGAGCTCCACCCGCTGCCGCTCGCCGTGGTACATGCGGAACGTCCTGCGGGCGAAATCGGCCGCGTCGAAGCGGCCGCGGTAGTCGCTGACCTCCTCGAACGGGCGGGCCGGCGCGTCGAGCACCTGCGCGCGCCTCATGCGGTCCAGGCGGTAGACGCTGACGCTGTCGTACTTCTCGTAATTGCCGGCGAGATAGTATTTGTCACCGCTCCAGATCAGCGCATAGGGGCTGACGACGAAGGCGCGGCCCGCGTCCGGCACGGCCCGTTCGCCGCAGATCACCCGGTGGTGGTAGACGAACGAGAGCTTCCTCCTGCCGGCGACGGCGCGGGTCACCGCGTCGATGGCGTAATAGATCTCCTCGTTGTCGAACTTGACGCGCTTTTCCACATAGATCTGACCCCGGGCCTGCTCCGCCTGCCCCTCGCTGAGCAGGCCCTCCAGCTTGCCGAGCAGCTCGCGCGTCTTGCGCGGCGTGATGAACGGCGCGGCGAGGACCGCGTCCATCAGCAGGCGGACCTCCGGCGGCTCGAACGCGCGCTCCGCGAGAAAAAAGCCCGCCTTCGGCCGGCGGGTGTACAGGATCTCCTCTCCGTACCGGCGCAGCGCCGCGACGTCGCGGTAAAGCGCCTTGCGCCCGCACGGGATCCCCCGCTCCGCCAGCAGACGGCACAGCTCGCCGGCGGAAAGCGGATGCGCCTCGTCCGTGCCGCGCGCGAGAAGGTCGCGCAGCGCCAGAATCTTCAGCTTCTGCGGCTGCCGCTCCATAGCCTCTCCCCTCTTTTACAGAACGGGCCGCGGATAAGAATTCCGCGGCCCGCGTCAATCGGAATATTTTATTTTTTCAGCTCGCGCCGGACCACTTCCGCGATATGGGAAGCGCACAGGCCGAATTTCTCCAGCAGGTCGGCGGCCGGGCCGGAATGCCCGAACCGGTCGTTCACGCCGATCTTCACGACGGGCGCCGGGTACTCCTCGCAGAGCACGGCGCAGACGGCGTCCCCGAGGCCGCCGATCACGTTGTGCTCCTCGACGGTGACGATCTTCCCCGTTTCCCGTGCCGCGCGGACGATCAGCTCCCGGTCGATCGGCTTGAGGGTGTGCAGGTTGATCAGGCGCGCGTCGATCCCCTCTTTTTCCAGTTCCTTCACCGCCTGCAGCGCGCGGGAGACCATCAGGCCCGTCGCAATCACGGTGATGTCCTTCCCCCCGCGCAGCGTGACGCCCTTCCCGATCTCGAAGCGGTAGTCGTCGGAGTTGTTGAAGCTCTCGACCGCAAGGCGCGAAAGGCGCAGGTAGACCGGGCCGACATAGGCGGCCGCGGCCTTCACGGCCGCCTGCATCTCGTAATGGTCCGAGGGGTTCAGCACGACCATGCCCGGGATGGCGCGCATCAGCGCGAGGTCCTCCAGGCACTGGTGCGTGGCGCCGTCCTCCCCCACGGAGATGCCCGCGTGGGAGCCGGCGATCTTTACGTTCAGGTGCGGGTAACCGACGGAATTGCGCACCTGCTCGAACGCGCGGCCGGCGGAAAACATGGCGAACGAGCTGGCGAACGGGATCTTCCCGCACGTCGCGAGCCCGGCCGCCACACCGATCATGTTGCACTCCGCGATGCCGCAGTCGACGAAGCGGTCCGGGAACGCGTCCCGGAAAAAGAGCGTCTTGGTCGCGGAGGCGAGGTCGGCGTCGAGCACGACGATATCCGGATTCGTTTTGCCCAGCTCCACCAGCGCGAGGCCGTAGCTTTCGCGGGTCGCTTTTTTCACCATCTCTGCCATTTACTCCGCCTCCAATTCCGCGAGCGCCTGTTTCAGTTCCCGCATGGCGACCCGGTACTGCTCGTCGTTCGGGGCCTTGCCGTGCCACCCGACCTGATTCTCCATATAGGAGACGCCCTTGCCCTTGACCGTTTTCGCGATGATCGCGCTCGGCTTCCCCTTCACGGTCTTCGCGTGCCCGACCGCCGCCTCGATCGCGTCGAGGTCGTGGCCGTCGATCTTCTGCACGTCGAAGCCGAACGCGCGGTATTTTTCGTCGATCGGCTCCGGGCCGCCGATCTCGGCCGTGGGGCCGTCGATCTGCAGGCCGTTGTCGTCGATGAACAGGCACAGGTTGTCCAGCTTATGGTGGCCGGCGAACATGGCGGCCTCCCAGACCTGGCCCTCCTCGATCTCGCCGTCGCCCAGCAGGGCGTAGACGCGGTAGTTTCTGCCGTCCATCTTCCCGGCCAGCGCCATGCCGCACGCCGCGGAGACGCCCTGCCCCAGCGAGCCGGTGCTCATGTCGATGCCCGGCGTGCCCTTCATGTCCGGGTGGCCCTGGAGCATCGCGCCGATGTGGCGGAGCTTTTTGAGCTCGTCCCACGGAAAATAGCCCTTGAGCGCCAGCGCGGCGTAAAGGCCCGGGCAGGTGTGCCCTTTGGAGAGGACAAACCGGTCGCGGTCCGGCGCCTTGGGGTGCGCCGGGTCCGCGTTCAGTTCCTTGAAGTACAGGTAGGCGAAGATCTCGGCCGCGGAGAGCGAGCCCCCCGGATGGCCGGATTTCGCGTGGTAGACACCTTCGATCGCGCCGATGCGGATCTTGCACGCGGCGATCTGCAGTCTTTTCTTTTCGCTCTGTTCCATATAACCTCCCGAAAACGCGGCGGATGCCCGCCCGTTTTTTCTGTGATTTGTCTGACAAAAACAGGTTCCGCTTTTATTATAAGATATCGCCCGGCCGGAATCAAGCGCCGGGGAGAAGAAAACGGCCCCGCGCGCTCACGCCGCCCCGCCGTAATCGTTGGCGGCGTGGAACCGGTCGATGGCCCAGAAAATCATTCCCAGCAGCATGCCGACCACCGCGCCGAGCGCCATGCCCGTGAGCCTGACCTGGCCGATCTGCACGAACGCGCCGGAAAGGCCCGTCACCAGCACCACGCTGGTCATGGCGAGGTTGCGCGAGCGGCCGTAATCCACCTTCTGCTCCACCAGCAGCCGCACGCCGGAGGCGGCGATCATGCCGTACAGCAGGAAGCTGACCCCGCCCATCACCGGCCCGGGGATGGACTGGATCACGGCGGAGACTTTGCCGAAGAACGAGACCGCGATCGAGAGCACGGCCGCCCCGCCGATCACCCAGACGCTGTAGACGCCGGTCATGGCCATCACGCCGATATTCTCGCCGTAGGTCGTGGTCGGCACGGAGCCGACCAGGCCGGAGAGCATGGTGGAGACGCCGTCGCCCAGCAGGGTGCGGTGCAGGCCCGGGTCGCGGATCAGGTCGCGCCCGATGATCTTGCCCGTGACGATCTGGTGGCCGATATGCTCGGAGACCACGACCAGCGAGGCCGGAAGGATAATGGAGATCGCCTTCCAGTCGAACCGGGCCGGCTGGAAATTGGGCAGGGTGAAAACGGGCGCCGCCGCGATCGGCCCCCAGGGGATCATCCCCAGGCACGCGGCCGCGGCATAGCCGACCGCGATGGCGATCAGGATCGGGATCACGGCGAGGAACCGCCGGAACAGCACGGAGCCGAACACCGCCGTGCCCAGCGTGATCAGGAAGACCGCGACCCGCTTCGGGTCGATCTGCCGGTAGGTGTCCGTCAGGACCAGGCCGCCCATCCGCGCGGCCGTGCCGGAAAGCTCCAGGCCGATCAGCGCGACGACCGCGCCCATCGCCGCGGGCGGCAGGATCACGCCGATCCATTTCGTGCCGCAGAACCGGATGACCCCCGCCACCAGGCAGAACACGGCGCCCGTTACGACGAACCCGCCCAGCGCGTCGGCGTAGCCCATGCCGGGCGCCGCCATGATGATGCCCGCCGGCGCGATGAACGCGAAGCTGGAGCCGAGGTACGCCGGGGCCTTGCCCTTCGTGATCAGAATGTACAGCAGCGTGCCGACGCCGTTCATGAACAGCACGACGGCCGGGTTGATGCCCAGCAGGTTCGGCACCAGCACCGAGGCGCTGAACATGGCGAACAGGTGCTGCAGGCTCAGCGGGATTCCCTGCGCGAGCGGCGGCCTTTCCTCGACCGGAACGATGCGTTTTGCCATCTTTTTTCTCCTCTTTTTTGCTTTTTTCCCCGCCGCCCCGGCGGGGCGGACGGATAAAATCCCAAAAAAAAAGCCCTTCCGGCGCGCCCGCGCCGGTATGAGCTTTTTCGGATTTTTTTCTTACTTCTGCCTTCGGAACGCCGATTTCGGCGCCCCGCAGATCGGGCACACCCAATCGTCCGGCAGTTCCTCGAACGGAACGTAAGGGTCGCTGTAAACGTAGCCGCAGATCGTGCAGACCCAGCTTTCCGCGCCGCCGTTCGCCGCGGCGGGCGTCTCCTCGCGGTAGGTCGGCGCGTTCTTCGGCGCCCGCCCTTTGATCACGCGGTGGTAAAAGTCGTAGGTCATCGGCTTTCTGCGGACCTTCTCGCTCCCCGCGATCACCTCGCCGAGGAAAACGGTGTGGGAGGGCGTCTCCGCGCTGCCGACGACGCGGCACAGGAACCAGCAGCAGATGTTCTCCTCGATCACGGGCACGCCCTCGGCCAGGACGCGGTAGCGGACGTTCTTCAGTTTGTCGGTATCGCGGCCGGAATTGAAGCCGAGCGCCCCGATCACCGCGCCCGACGTGTCCTCCGAGAGGATGGAAACGCTGAAGATCCCCGATTTTTTGATGCACTCGTTGCTGTAATTGTTGTGGCTCATGCTGAGCGAGACGATATTCGGCGAGGAGGCGACCTGCATCACCGTGTTCGCGATGCAGGCGGAAACCTTGTCCCCGTCCTTCACGCCGACGGCGAACATGCCGTAGGACAGCATGGAAAAAACATCCCGGGTCAAACCGCACACCCCCCGTAAGAACTCGATCCGTATTATTATATCTCCGGGCCGGCTGAAAAGCAAGGGTCCGCGCTATTTTTCGCCCTTCTTCCTGATCCTCTCCCAATAGGCGCGGAAGGCCCGCTCGGTCTTGTTGTCGCCGCAGCGGTAATAGACGGCGTCCTTCAGGTTGTCCGGCAGGTACTGCTGCGGGACGTAGTGGTCCGGGAAGCTGTGGGGATAGAGGTAGAACTGCCCCTTACGGGGGTTGTCGGCCCCGTCGTAGTGCAGGTTCTGGAGCTGCCGGGGGATCGGGCCGGACTTTCCCTCGCGGACGTCCTTCATCGCGGCGTCGACGGCCAGCACGCCGGAGTTCGACTTGGGGGCCAGGCACACTAAAATGACCGCGTCGGCCAGGGGGATGCGCGCCTCCGGCAGGCCGACCTGCAGGGCCGCGTCCACCGCGGCCTTCACGATCGGGACGATCTGCGGGTAGGCGAGCCCGACGTCCTCGCACGCGCAGACCATCAGCCGGCGGCACGCGGAGGGCAGGTCGCCCGCCAGCAGCAGGCGCGCAAGGTAGTGCAGCGCGGCGTCGGGGTCCGAGCCGCGCATGGACTTCTGGTAGGCGGAGACGATGTCGTAGTGCTCGTCGCCCGCGCGGTCGTACCGCAGGGCGCTGCGCTGGGTCAGCTCCCGCGCGGCCCGCAGCGTGACCGTACACGAGCCGTCCGCCTCCTGGCCGGCGGAGAGCACGCACAGCTCCACGGCGTTGACCGCCTTGCGCACGTCCCCGCCGCAGGCGGAGGCGATGTGCTCCTCCGCGCCCTTCTCCACCCGGATGGTCCGGTGCTGCTCCTCCTCGAGGAAGCGGAACGCGCGCCGCACGGCCGGCAGCACATCCTCCTTTTCCACCGGCTTGAACTCGAAGACGGTCGAGCGGCTCAGGATGGCGCCGTACACGTAGAAATACGGGTTCTCCGTCGTGGCGGCGACCAGCGTGATGGAGCCGTTCTCAATGAATTCCAGCAGGGTCTGCTGCTGCTTCTTGTTGAAATACTGGATCTCGTCGAGATAGAGCAGGATGCCGTTCGGGGCCTCGAGCGTGTCGATGCGGCCGACCACGTCGTGGATATCCGCCGTGGAGGCCGTGGTGCCGTTGAGCTTGTACAGGGTGCGCTCGGTGCGCTTGGCGATGATGGAGGCGAGCGTCGTCTTGCCCACCCCCGCGGGGCCGTAAAAGACCATGTTGGGGATCTGCCCCGATTCGATGATGCGGCGCAGCGGGCGGCCGGGGTCCAGAAGATGGTGCTGCCCGACGATATCGTCCAGCGTGTTCGGGCGGATACGGTCCGCAAGCGGAGCAGGCATGGGCTTCGCCTCCTTTCTCTCGGCAATCGGATCATTTCCGGCGTTTCGGCGGAACCGCAGAAAGCTTCCGCGCCGTTCTCCCCGCCTTCGGAGGGGAGAACGTCAGGACCGGGCACGGCGGGGCTTTATTCGTACAGCGGGTGGCCCGCGCAGAGCTCCCGCACCGCGGCCTCGATTGCTCCGCGGGAGGCGTCGAAGTTTTGGATGGCGAGGGCCAGGCACTCCGCGATGCGGTCCATGTCCCGCGCGTCCATGCCGCGCGTGGTCACGGCGGGCGTGCCGACGCGCAGGCCGCTGGTCACGAACGGGCTGCGCTTCTCGTTGGGCACGGTGTTTTTGTTCGCGGTGATATGCACGGAATCGAGGTTCTTTTCGAGGTCCCTGCCGGTCAGCTCCAGGCCGCTCAGGTCGATCAGCATCATGTGGTTGTCCGTGCCGCCGGTCACCAGCTTCACGCCGCGGCGGGTCAGGCCGGCGGCGAGGGCGGCGGCGTTCTCCACGACGCGGCGGGCGTATTCCCGGAACTCCGGCTTCATCGCCTCGCCCAGACAGACCGCCTTCGCGGCGATCACATGCATCAGCGGGCCGCCCTGCGTGCCGGGGAAGATCGCCTTGTCGATCGCCTTCGCGTACTGCTCTTTGCACAGGATAATACCGCCGCGCGGACCGCGCAGCGTCTTGTGCGTCGTGGTCGTCACCACGTCCGCCCACGGGACCGGGCTCGGGTGGAGGCCGGCCGCGACCAGCCCGGCGATATGGGCCATATCGACCATCAGCAGCGCGCCGCAGGCGTCGCAGATCTCGCGGAAGCGGCGGAAATCGATCGCGCGGGGGTAGGCGCTGGCGCCGGCGACGATCAGCTTCGGCTTCTCGCGCAGGGCGGTCTCGCGGACCGCGTCGTAATCGATGAGACCGGTGTCCGGCCGGACGCCGTAGGGGATGAAGTGGAAGTATCTGCCGGAGATGTTGACCGGGGAACCGTGGGTCAGGTGCCCGCCGTCCGAAAGGCCCATGCCCATCACGGTGTCGCCGGGCTGCAGCAGCGCGAAATAGACCGCCATGTTCGCCTGCGCGCCGGAGTGCGGCTGCACGTTGGCGTGCTCCGCGCCGAACAGCCGGCACGCGCGGGTGCGGGCGGTCTCCTCCACCGCGTCGACGCACTGGCAGCCGCCGTAGTAGCGCCTGCCGGGATAGCCCTCGGCATACTTGTTGGTGAGGACGCTGCCCATCGCGGCCATCACCGCGGGGGAGACGATGTTTTCGGAGGCGATCAGCTCGAGGTTGTCCCGCTGGCGCCGCAGCTCCCGCGCCATGGCCTCGCCCACCTCCGGGTCGGCCTGCCGGACGAAGCCGACGGTGTCCATCATGTCGCTGTACATGCTTTCAGATCCCTTCCCGAGCAAATTTACAGATATTATACCCTCTCCCCGGGCAAAACGCAACGGGATCCGGCGGTCCCGCGGCTTGCGCCGGGCCGCGTTTTGTACTAAAATGGGGAAAAAGCCCGAAGGGGTGCTCGGAATGACGAAAAAACAGCGCGCCGCGCTTGCGGTGCAGGCTTTGAAGAAAGAATATCCGCAGGGCATCTGCTCGCTGAATTACCGGGACCCGCTGCAGCTGCTGATCGCGACCCGGCTTTCCGCCCAGTGCACGGACGCCCGCGTCAACCTCGTGGTCCCGGCGCTCTTCGCCCGGTTCCCCGACCTCGACTCGTTCTGCGCGGGCACGCAGGAGGAGATCGAAAGCTATATCCGCTCGTGCGGGCTCTATAAGACCAAAGCCCGGGACATTCTCGCCCTGTGCCGGATGCTGAAGGCGGAATTCGGCGGCCGGGTGCCCGACACCGTCGAAGCCCTCACGCGTCTGCCCGGCGTGGGCCGCAAGACGGCCAATCTGATCGTGGGGGACGTCTACGGCAAGCCCGCCGTCGTGACCGACACGCACTGCATCCGCATCTGCGGCCGCCTGGGCCTGAGCGAAGGGAAAAATCCCCCGCAGGTGGAAAAGCAGCTGCGCGCCGTGCTGCCGCCCGAGGAATCGAACGATTTCTGCCACCGGCTGGTCCTGCACGGGCGCGCCGTCTGCACGGCCCGCAGCCCGAAATGCGGCGTCTGCTGCATGCGGGAATTCTGCCGGTTCTACGCTTCGGGCGCCGCGAAAGGGGCGAAAAAAGCGGAGAAAAAGGCTTAGGCGCCCTTCTCCCCGCTCTTTTCTTCCCGTTCCGCCTTCTCTTCCGTTTCGAGCGGGAGAATCGCCTTCCGGACGACCAGCCCCTCGTATTTCAGCTTGAACTGCACCCGGCCGCAGAAGCGGTGCCCACAGTTCCGGCACAGGAACCAGGCGCGGAAGCTCCGGTTGCGAAGCTGCCATTTGCCGATCCTGCGCGCCCGGTGCCCGCAGAGGTCGCAGAAAAACGTGAGGTCCGCCGGGCGGACGAGCGGATGGCGCAGATCGCAGATCTCGGTGGTTTTGAACTCCATGCGGTCGTAGAACTCCGGGCACTCCGCGTCCCGGATGAACGGCTGCAGCGTTTCGGGGCTGTAGAGCCTGCGGAAGCACTCGAACTCCAGCAGACTGTCGCTCAGCGCGCGGTGGTGGCTGAAGGCCTCCGGATCGATGCCGAGCCGCCGGGCGGCGGTCTCGAGGCCCGTCTGGCGGGAAGGGTCGCAGCCGAGCACCCCCTCGCAGTAGGCCTGCAGATCGACGTATCGTTTGAGGAACGGAATATGGTCGCTGCCGCAGAAATAGCGGCAGTTTTCGATCAGCGCGAGGATGTCGGACGTGCCCCACGTCATGACGACGGCGTCGCCCGCCCATTTCCCGAACCGGGAAACGGCCTGCATGAACTGCAGGCCGCCCTCGAGCTCCTCGTTGGTGATACTGGTGAGGGTCCTGATCTTTCCGCTGATCTTTTTCCCGACCTGCGGGCGGATCAGCGCCTGGAAGGTGTCGGGGGGCTCCCCGCCCCCGGCGCGCACGGCCCCGAACTCGATGATCTCGTTGATGAACGCCTTCAGCCGTTTGCTGTACGCGCCGTTCCATTCCAGGTCCAGAACCACAAAATCCATCTTCTACTTTTTCCTTGCGGCCATTTTCATGCGCGTCTCCTTGTCGAGGATCATCTTGCGCATGCGGATGCTTTTCGGCGTCACCTCGACCAACTCGTCCTGCTTGATGAACTCCAGGCACTGCTCGAGGCTCATCACGCTGGGGGGCGTCAGCTTGAGCGCCTCGTCGGAGCCGGAGGCGCGGGTGTTGGTGGCGTGCTTTTTCTTGCAGACATTGACGGCGATGTCGTCGGACTTCGGGCTGACGCCGACGATCATGCCCCCGTAGACCTCGACGCCGGGGCCGATGAACAGCCGGCCGCGGTCCTGCGCGTAGAACAGGCCGTACCCGGTCGACTCGCCCGTCTCGTGCGCGATCAGCGAGCCCTGCGCGCGCGTCTCGATATCGCCCTTATAGGGCTCGTAGCTGTCGAACACGTTGTTCATGATCCCGTTGCCGTTGGTGTCGGTCAGGAACTCCTGGCGGTAGCCCATCAGGCCGCGCGCGGGGATTTTGAATTCCAGATGGGTCACGCCGGTGTTGCGCGTCCCCATGTTGACCAGCTCCGCCTTGCGGGGGCCCAGCTTTTCCATCACCGCGCCCACGTAGCTGTCCGGCACCTCGATCATCAGCAGCTCGATGGGCTCGCACTTCCTGCCGCTGATCTGCTTGTAGATCACGGTCGGGCTGGAGACCTGGAACTCGTAGCCCTGGCGGCGCATCTCCTCGATCAGGATGGACAGGTGCAGCTCGCCGCGGCCGGAGACCTTGAACGTGTCGGGCGAACCGGTCTCCTCGACGCGCAGGGCCACGTTCGTCTCGAGCTCGCGGAACAGGCGGTCGCGCAGGTTGCGCGACGTGACGTATTTCCCCTCGCGGCCCGCGAACGGGCTGTTGTTGACCATGAACAGCATCGAGACGGTCGGCTCGTCGATCTTGACGAACGGCAGCGGCTCGATATGGTCCGGCGAGCAGATGGTCTCCCCGATGTTGAGGCCCGTCACGCCCGAGACCGCCACGATGTCGCCGAGGTGCGCTTCCTCCACTTCCACGCGCCGCAGGCCCTCGAACTGGTAAAGCTTGGTGACCTTCACGTTGGCGTTCGTGCCGTCGCGGTGGCACAGCACGACGCTCTCGCCGTCGTGCACACTGCCCCGCTCCACGCGGCCGATGCCGATGCGGCCGACGTAATCGTCGTAATCGACGTTCGAGAACAGCACCTGCGTCGGCCCGTTCAGGTCGCCGTGCGGCGCCGGGATATCCTTGAGGATCGCGTCGAACAGCGGCTGCATGTCCTTGCCGGGCACGTTCAGGTCGGCGGTCGCGTAGCCGTCGCGCCCCGAGGCGTAGATCACCGGGAAATCGAGCTGGTCCTCGCTCGCGCCGAGCTCGATGAACAGGTCGATCACCTCGTCGACCACTTCCTTCGGGCGCGCGCCGGGGCGGTCGATCTTGTTGACGACGACCAGCGGCTTTTTGTGCAGGCCGAGCGCCTTTTTCAGCACGAAACGGGTCTGCGGCATGCAGCCCTCGAACGCGTCGACCAGCAGCAGGACGCCGTCCACCATCATCAGGATCCGCTCCACCTCGCCGCCGAAATCGGCGTGGCCCGGCGTGTCGATGATGTTGATCTTCACATTTTTATACCGCACGGCGGTATTTTTCGACAAAATGGTGATGCCGCGCTCGCGCTCCAAATCGTTGGAGTCCAGCACGCGGTCGACGACCTCTTCGTTGGATCGGAAAACCCCGCTCTGTCTTAAAAGCTGGTCGACCAGCGTCGTTTTGCCGTGGTCGACGTGGGCGATAATGGCGATGTTTCTCAGATCATTTCTGACATCCATGCAGTTTTTTTCCCTCTTCACACATACTGATTCCATAACAGGCTCACACATCAAAGCGGGGCATCCGGGATCCGGCCGGAAAGGCGGGCGCGGGGCCCGGCATTCCGAAACGGTAAAAATCCATAAACACAGATATTATAGCACGGCGCGGCGGTTTTGTGAATACCCCGGCGCCGCGCCGCGGGCAGCGGAAAACGGCGGACGGAAAGCCCCCACCCCGCCGGGCGGCCTCCCGTTCGCCGGAAAAAAGGGCCTGCGGCCCTTTCGTGAAAACAGCTTTCGCCCGCCGCGGGCCGCGGCGTCAGCCGGCCGTTCCCCGCTTTTTCGCAGCGGGGGCCGGGGAGCTTTTCTCCGCTTTCGCGACGAACTCCTTGATGCGGCGGAAGCTCTCCTCGCTGATGATATGCTCGATCCGGCAGGAATCCTGCACGGCGGTGTCCGGCCCGACGCCGAGGGTGATCTGCAGAAATTTCGCGATGGTGGTATGCCGGTCGTAAATTCCGCTCGCGCGGCGGTAGCCGGAATCGGTCAGAACCAGATTGCCGTTCTGCTCCGTCACCAGGTAGCCCGCCTCCCGGAGGATGCCCATGGCGCGACTCACGCTCGCCTTGGTGAACCCGAGCTCGTTCGCCACGTCAATGGATCGGACATAGCCGTTTTTATTATGCAGAATCAAGATGGTCTCGAGATAGTTTTCTCCCGACTCCTGGATCTTCATGCGATCCCCTCCCTCAAAAGCAGCCGGAAACTCCAAATTATACTTATTATAAAGGTATTATAGCATTCCCGCCGGGAAATCACAAGCGGCGGGCCGGCGGGCGATATTGCCCGCGGCGGCCCGATATGCTATAATTGGTTCAAAACGCAGGAAAATAAAGCGGCGCCGCCCTTTCAAACGCGGGGCGGGCCGGGGGGACGGGAGCGGAAAGCATGAGCAAGATCGCCGTATTGATTCCGTGCTACAACGAGGCGGAGACCATCCGGAAAGTCGTGGGCGATTACCGCGCCGCCCTGCCGGACGCCGAGATCTACGTCTACGACAACAACTCGACGGACGGCACGGCGGAGCAGGCGGAGCGGGCCGGGGCCGCCGTCCGGCACGAGTACCGGCAGGGAAAGGGCAACGTGATCCGCAGCATGTTCCGCGACATCGACGCGGACTGCTACCTGATCACCGACGGGGACGACACCTACCCCGCCGAGAACGCGCCCGAGATGGTGCGCCTGATTCTGGAGAAAAAAGCCGACATGGTCAACGCGGACCGGCTTTCCTCCACGTATTTCACGGAGAACAAGCGCCCGTTCCACAACACCGGGAACCGGATGGTGCGCGGCCTGATCAACCGCTTCTTCGGCACCGAGATCCGCGACATCATGACGGGCTGCCGGGCGTTCAGCCGGATCTTCGTCAAGACCTTCCCCGTGCTCTCGCACGGGTTCGAGATCGAGACGGAGATGACCGTCTACGCCGTGACCCACAACTTCGTGATCCGCGAGATCCCCGTCGCGTACCGCGACCGGCCGAAGGGCAGCGTCTCCAAGCTGAACACCTTTTCCGACGGCTTCCGCGTGCTGCGGACGATTTTCCGGCTGGTGCGCGACCTGCGGCCGTTCGCGTTCTTCGGGGCCTTCGCGCTGCTGTTCCTGGCGGCGGCGGTCGCCTGCATGATCCCCGTGGTGAGCGAATATTTCACCACGGGCCTCGTGCCCCGCTTCCCGACGCTGATCGTCGGGACCGCGTGCGGCGTGTGCGCGCTGCTCTGCTTTTTCACCGGCGTGATTCTCAACGTCTCCGTCCAGCAGCAGGACCGGATGACGGAGCTGCTGACGACCCTTTCCGCGGAGGTGAAGCGCCATGGCCCTCGGGAATAAACTGGCCGGGATCGGGCGGAGCGCCGGGCGGCTCTGGGCAAAGCTGAGCGGCCGGCTGGGCGGCTGGGCGAAACGCCTGCTGCCGAAGCCGGAAAAGCGGTCCCGCATCCTCTCCGCGGCCGCGGTCGCCGCCGCCGCCGCGCTGGACTACGCGCTTTCGTGGATGTTGTTCTGCTATTTCGGCGCGCCGTCGAATCTCTTCCTGTTCGTTTCCGTGATGCTGTTCCTCGGGTATCTGATCAAGAGGACGGCGGCGGGGCCCCGGGACCGGCGCACCGTGCTGTGGTGCGCCGCGCTGGCCGTCCTCTTCGCGCTCTCGCTGGTCGCCGGCGGGAAAATCACCCATCCCGTCCGGACGTTCGCCCCGCTGTACCGCTCCGACCTCGGGTATCTGGCGGGACTTTCCGTCCTTTTCTTCCTCGCGGGCCTGTGGATCGCGGACGTGGTGCGAACGCACCCCATGTACGTCTGGGGAAAGAAAAAGATTTCCGGCAAACTGTGGGCGGCCTGCTCGGGGATTCTGTTCGTGTGCTGGGTCCCGTATCTGCTGATCTACTACCCGGGGAACATCTCGCCCGACTCGGTCGCCTGCATCGTGCGCGCCGTGGGGAAAGCCGGCCTTTCCAACCAACAACCGGTGCTCTATATCCTGCTGATGAGGCCGTTCCTGCTGCTGGCGCCCGCGCTGGGCAAAAGCCTGAACTTCGGCGCCGCGCTCTTCCTGCTGTTCCAGGCGGCCGCCATGGCTGCCATGCTGGGGTACCTGCCCGCGTGGCTGGTCCGCAGGGGATGCCGGAAATGGGTCGTCCTGCCGGTGATGGCGTATTTCATCCTGGACCCCGTGTTCCCGATGTACTCCGTGACGATGTGGAAGGACGTCCCGTTCGCCGGGGTGATGCTGCTCTATGTGCTGGATCTGTTCGACATCGTCAAGAGCGGCGGCAAAAAGCTCTCTTCTCCCCGCTCCCTCGCGGGCTTCCTCGCGCTGAATCTGCTGCTCTGCTTCCTGCGGAACAACGGGTATTTCATCGTCTTCGTGACCCTGATTGTGCTGGCCGCCGTCTACCGGAAATCCTGGAAGCGGCTGGTCCCGGCGTTTGCGGCGGTGCTGGTCGCCGTCCCGGCGATCCAGGGGCCGGTCTACCGGCTGTGCGGCGTCGAGCCGAGCCCGTTCGCGGAATCGGTGGGAATCCCCCTGCAGCAGATCGGCTACACGGTGGCGCACGACGGGAAGCTGACGGACAGCCAGGCGGAATTTCTGGACCGGCTCCTCCCGCTGAAGCAAATGAAGGAAGCCTACGACCCGTTCTCCTCCAACGGGATCAAGTTCCACGAGGATTTCGACGACGGGTTCCTTGAGCAGAACAAAGCGGCTTTTCTGAGAGTCTGGGCCGAAATGCTGCCGGCAAATTTCAAGGGATATGTAAAAGCTTACATGATGGAAACCGTCGGCTTCTGGAACACGGGAACCTCCAGCTGGGTGCTGTATGAGGGCGTCCCCGAGTCGTACCGGCCCGCCGCGCAGAAGGCGGGCATCTCCCCCGCGGACCTCTGGCCGGGCGGAGAGCGGCTGCAGCGCGTCCGCAAGGAAATCTCCGACCGTTTTTGGAAGCTCCAGAAGGAAACCCCGCTGGCCTCCGCCCTGGTGAACGTCGCCGCGCTGTTCTGGGTGACGGCGCTCGCCTGCGCGCTGCTTTTCATCCGGAAGCGGAACCGGCATGTCCTGGCGCTGATGCCCCTGCTGCTGCTCTGGGGGACCGTGATGATCGCGACGCCGGTCTTCTGCGAGTTCCGGTATCTGTTCTCCTTCGCCGCCGCGCTGCCGTTCACGGTGCTGGTGCCGTTCCTCGAAAGGGACCCGGCCGTCGCGGAGCGCAGAAAGCGCAGAAAGCACCTCCCCGCGGAGGGCGGTGCGCCGGCCCCTTCCCCGCGCCGGAAGCTGGCCCGGACGGGTAAAGCGGAATCCCAGACGCCGGAAAACAGAGGCGTCCCGCGGACCGGGGCGCCTGAAACCGCCGCGGCGCGCAAAAACACCGGGTCTGGAAAGAAAGAGGTGATTCCACGTGATCAAAAACGCAAGGAGCGACCTGTTTGAGATCTCGCCGCAGATGAAAGGGCTGACGGAGCTGTGCCGCAGGCACTGCTCCATCGACCCGCGGCTCTACGCGCGCTACGACGTCAAGCGGGGCCTGCGGGACATCAACGGCCACGGCGTGCTGGCCGGGCTGACCGAGATTTCGGAGATTGTGGCCTCCAAGACGGTCGAAGGGAAATCCGTCCCGTGCGAGGGCAAGCTGTATTACCGGGGCATCGACATCGAGGATATCGTGCACGGCTTTCTCGCGGAGAACCGGTTCGGCTTCGAGGAAACGGTGTACCTGCTGCTGTTCGGGGAGCTGCCCCCGCGCGGGAGGCTGGAGGAATTCCGCGCCCTGCTGAACCGCTACCGCTCGCTGCCGACCAACTTCGTCCGCGACATTATCATGAAGGCGCCGAGCTTCGACATGATGAACACCCTTGCCCGCAGCGTGCTGACGCTGTACGCCTACGACGAAAAGGCGGCCGACCCCTCGCTGCCGAACGTGCTGCGCCAGTGCCTGGAGATGATCGCGCTGTTCCCGCAGCTGGCCGTGTACGGCTACCAGGCCTACGCCCACAACCGCGACCCCGCCGTCAGCTTTTTCATCCACTCGCCGAGGCCGGAGCTCTCCACGGCCGAGAACATCCTGCACATGCTGCGGATCGACAACCGCTACACCCCGCTGGAGGCGCGCATCCTCGACCTCGCGCTGGTGCTGCACGCCGAGCACGGCGGCGGCAACAACTCCAGCTTCACGACGCACGTGGTCGCCTCGTCCGGCACCGACGCCTACTCTGTGATCGCGGCGGCCCTCGGCTCGCTCAAGGGCCCGAAGCACGGCGGCGCCAACATCAAGGTCATGCGCATGTTCGAGGACATGAAGCGCGAGGTCCGGGACTGGACGGACGAGGGCGAGGTCGCGGACTATCTGCACCGGCTGCTGAACCGGCAGGCGTTCGACCGCGCCGGCCTGATCTACGGCATGGGGCACGCCGTCTATTCCCTTTCGGACCCGCGGGCCGAAATTTTCAAACGGTTCGTCAAGCGCCTTGCGGAAGAAAAGGGGCTGGCGAAGGAGTACGCCCTCTATGCGATGGTGGAGCGCCTCGCGCCGCAGGTCATCGGCCGCGAGCGGAAAACCTACAAGGGCGTCAGCGCCAACATCGATTTTTACAGCGGCTTCGTCTACCACATGCTCGGCCTTCCGCCGGAGCTTTTCACCCCGGTCTTCGCCATGGCCCGCATCGCGGGCTGGAGCGCCCACCTGATGGAAGAACGCATCAACGAAGGGAAGATCATCCGCCCGGCCTACCAGAGCATCGCGCCGCACAGGCCCTATGTGGCCCTGGACGACCGTCAGGACGCCTGATTCTCCCCAAAAAGCAAAAAGGAGATCCTGAAATTGCAGAACGTCACAGAAAGAATCGCGGCTCTGCGCAAGGCCATGGAAAAAAGCGGCGTGCAGGCCTATGTCGTCCCGTCCTCCGACCCGCACCTGAGCGAGTACACCCCGGAGCACTGGAAAGCGCGCCGGTACTTCTCCGGCTTCACGGGTTCGGCGGGGACGCTCGCCGTCACGCGGGAAAAGAGCGGACTCTGGACGGACGGCCGGTACTTCATCCAGGCGGAGCGGGAGCTTTCCGGCAGCGGGATCCGGCTGTACCGCATGGGCGTGCGCGGCGTGCCGGCCTGCCCGGAATTCCTCGCGCGCGAGCTGCAGAACGGCGGGACGGTCGGGCTGGACGGCGCGCTGTTCTCCGCGGCCGACGTCAACGGGATGCTGAAGCTGTTCCGGGAAAAGGGGATCCGGATCAAATCCGTCGACCTGACGGCGGGCCTCTGGGAAGGCCGCCCGCCGATGCCGCGCACGGAGGCCTTTCTGCACGACGTGAAATACGCCGGCTTCACCTGCGCCGAAAAGCTCGCGCAGGTGCGCGCCAAGCTCAAGGAGCACGGCGCGGACGCCCAGGTTTACATCCGGCTCGACTGCGTGGCGTGGCTGATGAACCTGCGCGCGGACGACGTGGAGGACAGCCCGTTCGCCGTTGCCTTCGCCGCCGTGCTGCCCGATTCGGCGGTCCTGTTCATCGACTCCTCACGCGTGCCGGATGCCGTGGCGGCCGATCTGAAGAAAAACGGCGTGACCCTCCGCGGGTATGAGGAGATCGGGCCGTTCCTGCGCTCCATGAAGGAAAAAGCGACGGTGCTGACCGACCCGGCGGGCATCAGCTACGCGCTTTACGAGGCGCTGAAGGCAAACCCGGCCGTCACCGTCAAGGAAGGCCCCGACGTCGTCACCGGGCTGAAAAGCGTGAAGAACGAAACGGAGCTGCGCAATCTCCGCGACGTCCATGTTCTGGACGGATGCGCGCTGGCCGAAGGCTTCAGCGAGCTGGAGGAAAAGCTGGAACAGGGCGAAGCCGTGACCGAATACACCGTCTGCGAACTGCTGAAAGAGGCGCGCGCGCGCCAGCCCGGCAACCGGGGCGTCAGCTTCGGTACCATTGCCGCGTACCGCGCCAACGCCGCCATGATGCACTACGCGCCCAAACCGGATGCCTGCAGTCCCCTGGAGCGGAAAGGGTTCCTGCTGGTCGATTCCGGCGGGCAGTACCCGGGCGGCACCACCGACGTGACGCGCACGTTCGCGCTCGGTCCGCTGACGCCCGAGGAGCGGAAAGCCTATACCCTCGTGCTGAAGGCGCATATCTCGCTCGCCACCGCCGTTTTTTGGGAGGGCTGCACCGGCGGGAACATCGACATCCTGTGCCGCGAGCCGATCTGGAAATACGGCATCGACTACCGCTGCGGCACGGGCCACGGCGTCGGCATGTTCGGCAACGTGCACGAGGGGCCCCAGAACCTGCGCCGCACCGACCGCACCGTGTTCCGCAAGGGCATGACCATCACCAACGAGCCCGGAATCTACACGGAAGGAAAATACGGCGTCCGCATCGAGAACATGATGGAGATCGTCGACGCCTTCGACAACGAATACGGCCATTTCCTGAAATTCCGGCCCCTCACCCGCTTCCCCATCGACACCGCGCCCGTGCTGACGGAGCTGCTGACCGACGGGGAGCTGGCGTGGCTCAACGCCTACCACAAGCGGGTGCGCGAAACCCTCGCGCCGCATCTTTCCGGAAAGGCGCTGGACTGGCTCGGGCGCCGTACGCGTCCGCTTTCCCGCAGGCCCGCATAACAAACTCTGCGGGGAGAAAAGCAATTTCCCTCTTTCCATCGCGGCTGGAATTGCTATGGAATCCGGAGCCATCCCTTCGCATGGCCCGCAGAAAAGCCGGCGCCCGAAAACGGTGCCGGCTTTTTCCATCTTTCCCGCGGACGGCCGCAAATTTTGCCGTAAAAAGACAAATCCGCTTGCCAACCGGCCGGATCCGTCCTATAATCAGATTTGGGGAAATATGGGATTTTCTGTTGAAACGCGCCGGGAACGCCCGGATCGTTTCCGCACGGGAGGGGCCTATGGAATACGACGAAGAAGATTTTCTGGAGCTCTCCGGCCTTCAGCACTTTGCTTTTTGCCGGCGGCAGTGGGCACTGATCCATATCGAGCGGCAGTGGTCGGAGAATCTTCGCACGGCGGAGGGCCGGATTTTGCACGAAAACGCGCACGATTCGTTTTCTTCCGAAAAGCGCGGGGACAAGATCATCTCCCGCGGGATGGCCGTTTTCTCCCGGACGCTCGGGGTCAGCGGCGTGTGCGACGTGGTCGAATTCCGCGCGTCGCCCAAGGGTGCGGAGCTCGCCGGCCGGGAAGGGCGATGGCTGCCCGTCCCGGTGGAATACAAGCGCGGCGCGCCGAAGGAGACCGGCGCCGACCGGCTCCAGCTATGCTGCCAGGCCCTGTGTCTGGAAGAAATGCTGCTGTGCCCTCCGATCCCGAAAGCTTATCTGTATTACGGGGAAACGGCGAGGCGGACCGCCGTCCCGCTGGAACAGGCGCTGCGCGCGGAAGTCAGGGGTCTGCTGGCGGAGATGCACGAGCTGTACCGCAGGCGGTACACGCCGCGCGTCAGACCCTCGAAAAGCTGCAATGCCTGCTCGCTGAAAAATTTCTGCCTGCCCCGCCTCTACCGCGCGGGCTCCGCGGCGGATTACGTCCGGAAACGTCTGGAGGAGATCGAATGAGGAAACTGGGCAACACGCTGTATATCCTCTCCCCCGACGCCTATCTTTCGCTGGACGGGGAAAACATCGTGGTCCAAAAAGGAAAAGAGGAGATCCGCCGCCTGCCCCTGCACAATCTGGACGGCGTCGTCGCGTTCGGCTACACCGGCGCCAGCCCCGGACTGATGGGCGCCTGCGCCGACCGCGGCATCGCGCTGACGTTCCTGACGATGCACGGCCATTTTCTGGCGCGGGTGTGCGGCCGGGAACTGGGAAACGTGGTCCTGCGCAAGGAGCAGTACCGGGTGTCCGACGACGCGGAGAAAAGCGCGGCGGTCGCAAAGGAGATTCTGACCGGAAAGCTGTTCAATTCGCGCTGGGTCATCGAGCGCGCCGCCCGGGACTATGCCCTGCGCTTGGACGCGGAAAAGCTGAAGCAGGCCTCCCGCCGCATCGCGGAATCCCTGAAGAAGCTGCGGGAAGCACATACGCTGGAAGAGCTCCGCGGCATCGAAGGGGAAGCGGCGACGGAATATTTCTCCGTCTTCGACGATCTGATCCTGCAGCAGAAGGAGCACTTCGTTTTCCGGAACCGCAACCGCCGCCCGCCAACGGACAACGTGAACGCGCTGCTGTCCTTCGTCTATACCCTGCTGGGCCACGATATCGCCTCCGCGCTGGAGACCGTGGGGCTGGACCCTTACGTCGGCTTTCTGCACCGGGACCGCCCCGGGAGAATTTCGCTCGCGCTGGATCTGATGGAGGAGCTTCGCGCGGTGGCCGCGGACCGCTTCGTCCTTACGATGATCAACACGCGGCAGATCACCGAAAAGGGGTTCGTGCGGAAAGAGAACGGCGCCGTGCTCATGGACGACGACACCCGGAAAACCATCCTGACGGCCTGGCAGAAAAAGAAGCAGGAAGAGATCCGGCACCCGATGCTGGACGAAAAAATGGAATGGGGCCTTGTGCCGTATTCTCAGGCGCTGCTGCTGGCGCGGTATCTCCGCGGCGACCTCGACGCTTATCCGCCGTTTTTGTGGAAATAGGGGAAAAGCATGCTGGTTTTGATCACTTACGATGTGAATACCGAAACCGCCGCCGGAAAAAAGCGTCTGCGGAAGGTCGCGAAGGTCTGCGTCAACTACGGGCAGCGGGTCCAGAATTCCGTGTTCGAGTGCGTGATGGACGCCGCCCTCTGCTGCAGGGTCAAGCATCAGCTGGAGCAGATCGCCGACCCGGAAAAAGACAGCCTGCGCTTTTATTACCTGGGCGACCACTACAAAACCAAAATCGAGCATTTCGGCGCGAAGCCTTCTTACGACGTGGAAGGGCCGCTGATTTTGTAAGGGTCCCGGATCTCTCCCCGCGGGGGGCGTGGATTGAAATATGTTTCCACCTTTGCAGGACATGATCGACGCGGTCGCTCCCCCCGCGGGGAGCGTGGATTGAAATAATGTTGAGGGCGGCACGGTGTTCGACCCGTTCGCGGGGTCGCTCCCCTGCAGGGGAGCGACGGATCGAGCC
>DAIUFE010000005.1:0-311 GCA_036844765.1 Caproicibacter sp.
ACGTCAACGTCCTGGTCTTCGACACCGAGGTGTACTCCAACACCGGCGGGCAGGCCTCGAAGGCGACGCCGATCGGCTCGGTGGCGCAGTTCGCGGCGACCGGCAAATCCACCAAGAAGAAGGATATGCCCGGCATGTTCATGACCTACGGCTACGTTTACGTGGCGCACGTGGCCATGGGCGCGGATTACAACCAGACGGTCAAGGCGATCGCCGAGGCCGAAAGCTACGACGGCCCGTCCATCATCATCGCCTATGCGCCCTGCATCAACCAGGGCATCAAGGGCGGCATGGGCATCTCCCAGCTGGAG
>DAIUFE010000005.1:414-9323 GCA_036844765.1 Caproicibacter sp.
CGCGACTTCATCATGGGCGAGGTCCGCTACAACTCGCTGACCCGCTCGTTCCCGGACCGCGCGGACGAACTGTTCACCAAGGCCGAGAAGTACGCGAAGGAAGACTACGAACATCTGGCGAAGATGGCCGGCCGGTAACTTTTCCGGAACCCCGGTCTCTCAGAAAAGGTCCCCCGGACGGCGCGCCGTCCGGGGGGCCTTTTCTGATCAAATTTTTGATCAAATTTTCGATCAAAGCGGCAGTTTACATTTTTTTTGCATTCCATTCATAAAAACATGAAACGTTCATCACACCTTTTTAACAGATTGGGCGGATAATAAAACCAGAAAATCCAGGAAAGGAATGATCGATATGATGGATCCCTTCTTCCGCAGCGGAACAGACAGCGATCAAAATAAATCCATGACTCCCGCCGGTGAAAAGCGGGAAACGAACGGGACCGTATGGGAGGGCGACAGCTACCATTATTACCGGGACTACCGGGATTACGGCATGCCGGACCGCCCGGCCGTCCCCGCGGGGCCTTCGGGGACCGAGCCGCCCAAAAAAAGGCACGTGTTCCGGAACGTGCTGGTCGGCGTGCTGGCCTGCCTGGTGGTTTCGGCCGGCTCCGTCGCCGGCTTCGCCGCCCTGATCAACAACGGCACCATCCAGCTCAGCACCTCCGCCGGGGCGCCGTCGGCGTTCACCATCGTCAAGAACAGCAGCTCCGCGCCGACGACGAACACCTCGGTGACGACGTCGCAGCTCACGCTGCAGCAGGTGGCCAAAAAGGCCATCCCGTCGGTGGTGTGCATCCAGAGCTTCAGCGCCGCCTCGCGCGGCTCCCTGGAAGACTACTTTGGGAACAGTGACAAAGAGGCCTCCGTCGGAACGGGCAGCGGCATCATCGCGACGAGCGACGGATACATCATCACCAACGCCCACGTCGTGGAAGGGGCCTCTTCGCTCAAAGTGACCCTCTCCAACGGAAAAACCTACGAAGCCAAGCTGATCGGCAGCGACAGCGTGACCGACCTCGCGCTGGTCAAGATCGACGCGGCCGGCCTGACGGCGGCGGAATTCGGCTCGAGCGGCGACCTGCAGGTGGCCGACACCGTGATGGCGATCGGCAACCCGGGCGGGCTGGAGTTCAACTCCAGCGTGACGGTCGGCTATGTCTCCGCCCTGAACCGCTCCATCACCAATTCCGAAACGGGCTACACCATGAAATGCATCCAGACCGACGCGGCCATCAACCCCGGCAACTCGGGCGGCGCGCTCGTCAACACGCGAGGGCAGGTCGTGGGCATCAACTCGTCCAAGATCGTGGCGACGGATTTTGAGGGCCTCGGCTTCGCCATCCCGATCGACAGCGCCCAGCCCGTCATCAGCGAGCTGAAGCAGTACGGCTACGTGAAGAACCGCGCCGTGCTGGGCGTCAGCGGCCAGTACGTGGACCCGCTGAGCGCACGCTTCAGCGGCATCAACGTGGCCGGGTTCTTCATCTACTCCGTCAACAGCCAGTATATCAGCTCCGCCGGCATCCAGAAGGGCGACATCATCACGGCGATCGACGGCAAAACCGTCACGAGCCAGAGCGTGATCACCTCCGCCGTCGCGGCCAAAAAGCCGGGCGACACCGTCACGCTGAACATTGTGCGGGCCTCCACCGGGCAGACGTTCACCGCGTCCGTCAAGCTCTCGCAGGCGACCGGAAAATCGTAAATCTTAATGATCGGCACAAAAAGGGGCCGCCCCCGGGCAGCCCCTTTTTTATCTGTTTTTTTCCCGCCGCTCCATGCAGGCGGCGACCCGTTTTTCGTAATCGGGGCGCTCCGTTTTGGGGAACTCCCCCGGCAGACCGAATTTCCGTTTGAGGCGGCCGAACGTCGCCGGGAGCATGGTCAAAATCTCATAGGGGTCGTCCGGCAGGATCAGGATGGCCTGGTCGGCGCTCTCGACCACATAGCCCGTTTTTTCGCGCCCCGCCGCGCGCAGCACGCCGCGCGGCTCGCCCTCCCGGTCCGGCGGGACCCCCAACGTCCGGAAGACCGGCCCGGCGCAGTCCGGCCGGCGGCCGGGGCAGCCTCCGACCAGAAAAACGGCCGTCCGCTCGCGGAGCATGCGGGCCAGGGCGGCGTTCAGGCCGTCCTCCCGCGCGCAGACCCGCACGTCCGCGATCTTCACGCCGAACAGTTCCGCCGCGCGGCGCAGCGTGCGCTGGCACGCGGAGGTCCGCCGGGCGAAATAGAACAGAATTCCCGCGTCCATTCGCTTCCCTCCGGAGCTATCCCCTGCGCTTTTCGCAGGAATAAGCGGCGTCCTCGATCCCGCCGAGGTCCAGGATCCGCCGGCGGAGCATGTCCAGCGCGTTGGAGGCCGCAAGCTCCCGCTGGTAGGCGCGGCCCTTGCGCGCCTTGCCGCGCATCTCGCGCACCCAGACGGATTCGCCGTCGCTCAGCGCGAGGTAGACGAGGCCGACCGGCTTTTCCGGAGTCCCCCCGCCCGGCCCGGCGATGCCCGTCACGCCCAGGCCGAAATCCGCGCCGGCAAGGGCGCGCACGCCCTGCGCCATGGCGCGCGCCGTCTGCGGGCTGACCGCGCCGCACTTCCGCAGCGTCTCCTCCGGCACGCCGAGGAGTTTCGTCTTCGCCTCGTTCGCGTAGGTCGTGACACCGAGGTGGAACACCTCCGACGAGCCGGGGATGTCGGTGATCCGCTTGGACAGCAGGCCGCCCGTGCAGGACTCCGCCGTCGCGACGGTCTGCCGCCGCCCGGCCAGCAGGAACACCGCGGCCTCTTCCAGGCTGCCGACGTCCACGCCGTACACGAACGCGCCGAACCGCTTCCTCAGCTCCGCCACGACCGGCCCGCACAGCCCGGCGGCCCGGTCCGCGTCTTCGGCTTTCGCCGTCACGCGGACGAACATCTCGCCCTCCTTGGCATAGGTCGCGCACGTGGGGTTCGCGCCGGCGCAGAGGTCGGGAATCCGTTCGGCCACATAGCCCTCGCCCAGGCCGAAGATATGCACCATGCGCGAGACGATGGCCCCGCCGGCGCCGCCCGCCAGGAACGGCACGACGTAGCGCTTCAGCATCGGGATCAGCTCGGAGGGCGGGCCGGGCAGCATCGCGACCAGCTTGCCGTCGCCGGTTCGGAAGCCGCAGCCCGGCGCCGTGCCGAAATCGTTCGGAAAAACGGTGCAGCCCTCGGGGAGCCAGGCCTGCTTTTTCTGCGTCTCCCCCAGCTCGCGCCCCTGGAAATACCGCTCGATGCGCTCCATGCTCCCGCGGTCCGGCACCAGCTTTTTGCCCGTCACGGCGGCGACGGTTTCCTTCGTCAGGTCGTCGCCCGTGGGGCCGAGGCCGCCCGTGGTGACGACGATGTCGCTCCGGCCGAGCGCGGTGCGCAGGGCGGCGCGCAGTCGCTCGGGATTGTCGCCCACGGTGCAGGCGTACAGCAGGCCGATGCCCGCGGGCGCGAGCTCCCGCGCGACGAACGAGGCGTCGGTGTTGACGGTGTGGCCCAGAAGCAGCTCCGTGCCGACCGAAATGATCTCTGCGTTCATAAAATATCCGCTCCTTACCGGTTGGGTTCGATTTTCGTGGTTTTCACGCGGGCGGCGCAGTCCGCAAGCAGGGCCTCGGCGTCCAGCGGCTCCTCCGCGCGGAGGACGGCCTCCAGCGCCGGCCGGGTGCGCGGGTGGCGCGGGGTGAAGACCGTGCAGCAGTCCTCGTACGGCAGGATGGAAAGGTCGTAGGTGCCGATGCGGCGCGCGAGCGCGATGATGTCCACCTTGTCCATGCCGATGAGCGGGCGGAACACGGGCATCCGCGCGGCGGCGTCGGTGCAGGCGATGGCCTGCAGGGTCTGGCTGGCGACCTGGCCCAGGCTCTCGCCCGTGACCAGCGCCCCGCAGCCCTGCCCGACGGCGATCCGCTCCGCGGCGCGCATCATGAACCGCCGCATGATCACGGTGAAGAATTCCTCGGGGCATCGGGCCAGGATCTCTTCCTGCACCTTGGCGAACGGCACGGTGAACATCGTCATGCGCCCGGCGTACTCGCCCACGCGGCGGAGCAGGTCGGCGGCCTTCTGCTCGGCGCGCTCGCTGGTATAGGGCGGGCTGGCGAAATGCACGGCGGTCAGCTCGACGCCGCGGCGGGCCATCATCCAGGCGGCGACGGGGCTGTCGATGCCCCCGCTGATCAAAACGGCGGCCTTTCCGCCCGTGCCGACCGGGATGCCCCCCGCCCCGCGACGCGCGCTGCCGTGGACGTAGGCCGCGAAATCCCGCACCTCCACCCGGACGGTGAAGCCCGGGTGTTCCACGTCCACGCGCAGGCGCGGGAACTTTTCCTGGAGATACCCGCCGACCCGCGCGCAGATTTCCGGCGAGCGGTACGGGAACTTTTTGTCGGAGCGCCTGCACTCCACCTTGAAGGTCCCGGCCGCCGAAAGCTCCCGGTTCAGATACTCCGCCGCCCCGGCGCAGATCGCGCCCAGGTCCTTCGGCAGTTCGCAGGCGCGGGAAAAGGTCGCGATGCCGAACACCTTCGCGATCCGCTCCCCGGCGGCGTCCAGGTCCGCGCCCTCTTTCGGCGTGACATAGACCGTGGACTGCGCCTCGCGCACGTCGAACGGCCCGAACGCGGCCACGCGCCGGCGGATGTTCGCCAGCAGCACGTCCTCGAAGCCGCGGCGGTTCAGACCCTTGAGGACCACCTCGCCCAGCTTGGCCAATAAGATTTCCCTCATTTTCGCCTCCGTCAGCGCGGGCGGCGCGCCAGGGCGGCGACGCCGTCCCTCAGCGCGCCCGCGAACGCCCGCACTTCCTCTTTCGTGTTATAGCGGCAGAAGCTCAGGCGAAGGGCCGAACCGATGCGCTCCTTCGGCAGGCCCATCGCGCGCAGAACGTGGCTCGCGCGCCCGCGGGAGCACGCCGAACCGGAGGAAACGTAGACGCCTCGCTCCGAGAGGAAATGCAGCAGGGTCTCCGCGCGCACGCCCGGGACCGAAAAGTTCAGGATATAGGGCAGCGCGTCGTCCGGCGAGTTGATCACGGCGCCGGGAATTTCAGCGAGCTCCGCCCGGCAGAGCGCGTTCAGCTCCGCCATCGCGGCCCGCTCCTTCTCCGCGTCCGGCAGCGCCCGCACGGCGGCGCCGAGCCCGGCGATGAGCGGGACGCTCTCGGTCCCGGGGCGCAAGCCGCGCTCCTGCCCGCCGCCGTAGACGATCGGCTCCAGGTGCACGCCGGCGCGCACATACAACGCGCCGCAGCCCTTCGGCCCGTGGATCTTGTGCGCGCTCACACTCATCAGGTCCACGCCCAGCCTGCGCGGGCGCAGCGTCAGCTTGCCGAACGCCTGCACCGCATCCATGTGCAGCAGGGCCGGGGCCTTCGCCTCGGCGATCGCCTGCGCGGCCGCCTCGACGGGCAGGATCGTCCCGACCTCGTTGTTCACGCGCATCATGCTGACCAGGATCGTGTCGGGCGTGACGGCCTCCCGGATCTCCTCCGGGGCGATGCGGCCGAGGGAATCCGGCTTCAGGTAGACGACCTCGAAGCCCTCCCGCTCCAGCTCCTTCGCCGCGTTGAGCACGGAAGGATGCTCGATCGCCGTGGTCACGATCCGGCGGCCGCGCTTTTTCCGCGCGCGCGCCGCGCCGAGCAGGGCGATGTTGTTGCTCTCCGTCCCGCCGGACGTGAAAAAAAGCTCCTCCGGCCGCACGTCCAGCAGCGCGGCGACGGCCTCGCGGGCGGAGCGCAGCTCGCGCTCCGCCCGGAACCCCCGCTCGTGCAGGGAGGACGGGTTGCCGTAATTTTCCGTCATCGTCTCCATCACTTTTTCGGCGGCCTCGCGGCACACGCGCGTGGTGGAGGAATTGTCGAAATAAATATCTTCCAACGGGCTTCCCTCCCGAACAGATTCAAAAAACACGCTTATTATACACCTTTTGCGGCGAACGGCCAACCGTCCGCGTGCCGGGGCCCCCTCCCTACGGGCGGTTCCCGCGGAAAACGGGCTTCTCCTTCGCATAGAGGATCCGCTGACCGGAATAGATACCCGAATAGCCCGAGAGCATATAGCTGACCCCGGCGGCGAGCAGGTAAAAGGCCGCGCCCTTCATCCCGAACAGCTCGACCGCGAACAGGAAAGCCGCCAGCGGACAGTTCGTCACGCCGCAGAACACCGACATCAGCCCCACGGCCGCGCCGAACGAGGGGGGCAGCCCCAGCATGCCGCCGGCCGCGCAGCCGAACGACGCGCCGACGAAGAACGACGGGACGATCTCGCCGCCCTGAAAGCCCGCGCCGAGCGTCAGCGCCGTGAACAGCAGCTTGAGGGCGAACGCCCACGGCGGGGCCTTCCCCGCCAGGGCGGCGGCGATCCCTTCACCGCCCATGCCGAGGTATTCCCCGCCGAACGCCAGCGCCAGCAGAACCACGCCCGCGCCCCCGGCCGCCGCGCGCAGATACGGATTCGGGAACCACCGGCGGCACAGCCGGCCCGCGCCCCGCATGACGAAGCAGAAAAGCTCGCTGACCGCCGCGCACAGGGCCGCGAGGACCCCCACGAGCACGGCGACGCGCCAGCCCATGGCCGGCACGCCGGAGACGGCGAAGGCTGCCGGCGGAATGCGAAACAGCCGGGCGACCGCCGCGCCCGCGACGGCCCCCACGGCGCACGGCACCAGCGCGGCATAGTACATCACGCCGACGGAGACGACCTCCATCACAAAGACGGCGGCCGCGGCCGGCGTGCC
Source organism: Caproicibacter sp. (assembly GCA_036844765.1). GTDB lineage: Bacteria > Bacillota > Clostridia > Oscillospirales > Acutalibacteraceae > Thermocaproicibacter. Next base: position 7,166 of record DAIUFE010000005.1, read on the forward strand.
GAACAGTGCGGAAAAGCAGGCCGCCATGCCGCACAGCGTGGCCGCGTGGAGGTCTTTCTCGTCCAGCCGGAAGAGCCGCCCGAGGCCGTACCCCAGGCTGCCGCCGATCTGCAGGGCCGCGCCCTCCCGCCCGGCGGAGCCGCCGAACAGGTGCGTGACGGCCGTCGCGGAAAAAATCAGCGGGGCCATCCGCAGCGGGACCCGCTCGGGGGTCCGGACCGCCTCGATCACCAGATTGGTCCCCCGCGGGTTCGGCACGCCGCAGAGGCGGTACAGCAGCACGATCAGCATGCCGCCCGCAGGCAGCAAATACACCAGCCACCCGTGCGCGCTGCGCAGGGCCGTCGCCCGCGCGACGCAGACGGAAAACAGCGCGCCGCAGCCCCCCGCCAACGCGCCGGCGGCGCACCCGAGCAGCACCCATTTCAGGAAGACGGCCCCTTCGCGGGCCGCGCGCTTCGCCGTTTCCAAAAGAAAAGCGCCCGCGGCGCGCGCTTTTTCGTCCCGTTCCACCCGTCACACCCCTTTGCCGCCCGGGCCGGAGACGACCGCGCGGTAGATCTCGTTCTTCTTCCGGCCGGTCTCGGCCGCGGCGCGCCGCGCGGCCTCCGAGGCGGAAAGGCCGTCCTTCAGGTAGCTCCGCGCGAGGCCGGCGGCGTCCTCCTCCGAGGCCTTTCGCGGCTCCGGGGCGGGCGCGCCCTCCACGACGAGGACGAACTCGCCCTTCGCCCCGCCCTCCGCATAGTGCGCGGCGGCCTGCGAAAGCGTGGTGCGGATCACTTCCTCGTGAAGCTTCGTCATCTCGCGCGCGAGGGCGACGCGGCGGTCGCCCAGCGCGGCCAGAAGGTCCGCGAGCGTGGCTGCCAGCTTGTGCGGCGCCTCGTAGAACACGAGGGTGCGGCGCTCCGTCTTCAATTCTTCCAGCCGCTCCAGCCGGTTCTTGCGGTTGACGCTCAGAAAGCCCTCGAACGCGAAGCGGCCCGTCGGCAGACCGGAGACCGCCAGCGCCGAGACGACGGCGCTCGGCCCCGGCACGACGGCAACGGGGATGCCGCGCGCGGCGCACTGGGCCACCAGCAGCTCGCCGGGGTCCGAGATGGCGGGCATGCCGGCGTCCGAGACCAGCGCGCAGGTCTCGCCCGCCTCGATGCGCGCGCAGATGGTCTCGCCGCGCGCGTATTTGTTGTGCTCGAAATAGCTGATCATCGGCTTGTGGAGATCAAAATGGGTCAGCAGCTTCCGCGTGACGCGCGTGTCCTCCGCGGCGATGAAGTCGGCCTGAGAGAGCGCCTGCACGGCGCGCGGCGAAAAATCCGCAAGGTTCCCGATCGGCGTGCCGACCACGATCAGCTTTCCGCTCATGTTTCCTCCTCCGTGCGGCCGGCTTCCGGCGCTCCGGGCGCGCCGCCCGCAAAAAAGAGCGGGGCGCTTCGGCGCTCCGCTCCCTTCCGTCGAACTCATTACGCCTTCTGGGGTGCGCCCACCGGGCAAACGCTCGCGCAGGAACCGCACTCCGTGCATTTTTCGGGGTCGATCACGAACTTGCCGTCGCCCTCGGAAATTGCGCCGACCGGGCACTCGGCGGCACACGCGCCGCAGGAAATGCAATCATCGCTGATCTGATAGGCCATCTTTTAAGACACCTCCATGCTTGGATTTCAGACTTTATTGTAACATAAACCGGCAAAAAAGCAATAGATTTTTAACGGCCTTCCGGATTCGCCGGCCCGTTCTCCCCCTCCGCGCCCGCGCCGCCCGGGCGGGCGTTCCGGAGGACTTTCACGGAACCGCTGCGGAACGTGCGGGGCGGGGCGTCCGGGGCGGTGCTCAGGCGGACGCTGACCGTGCCGGCCAGCAGGTTGCGGTCGGCCACGACGCCGCGCCCCTGCGGCGTCATCACGGGGGCGTTGACCGGGGGCGCGGTCTTCAGAAGGCTGGCGTAGGTCTCCTGCTCGTATTTCAGGCAGCACATCAGCCGGCCGCAGATGCCGGAAATCTTGACCGGGTTCAGCGAAAGGCCCTGCTCCTTGGCCATCTTGATCGAAACGGGCTGGAACCCCCCGAGGAACGTGGCGCAGCAGAACGGCCGCCCGCAGACGCCGATGCCGCCCAGCATCTTCGCCTCGTCGCGCACGCCGATCTGCCGCAGTTCGATCCT
>DAIUFE010000005.1:9359-73091 GCA_036844765.1 Caproicibacter sp.
CCGTCCGCCGTGAAATAAAACAGGATTTTGGAATTGTCGAACGTATATTCCACGTCCACAAGCTTCATCTCCAGCTTATGGGCGGCGATTTTTTTCAGGCAGATGCGGAACGCGCTCTTCTCTTTCCGGTGGTTCTCCTCGACCTTTTTCAGGTCGTCGGCACCGGCCGGGCGGATGAGCTTCTTGAGCGGCTGGACCAGGTCCTCGTCGCCGATGGTGCGGTTTTCCATCGCGATCTCTCCGCACTCGACGCCGCGCGCCGTCTCCACGATCACCCGGTCTCCCTTTTTGAGAGTATTGCCGTCGGGGTCGAAATAATACACCTTCCCGACGTTTTTGAATCGGACGCCGATGACTTCCGCCATAGTTCCCTCCTTCTCTCGGTTTTCAGCGGCCGGCGGCCGCCCGCAGGCCGCAGCAGCATGTGGTCTCCACCATGGCCGGGTTGGCGTTGCGCTCCAGCGCGCGCCGCGCCCTTTCGGTCTCCTCCGCCATGCGCATCAGGCTCAGGCGGGTCAGCGCGCCGCCCAAGGCGGCCGCGGCCTGCCGCCGGCCGGAAAGGGACGCCCTCCCCCCCGAGCGGAGCGCCAGCGCGTCGCGGAAGATCAGCGAAAGCTGCTCCAGCACGCCCTGCAGGAGCCGCCGGTCCTTTTCGAGGCCGGCGAACGCGAACGCCAGCTCCGCCTCGCCCGGCACGGCGACGGCGGCGGCGATCTTCTCCGCGCGCTCCCAGTCGCCGGGCAGGGCGCCGCCGCCCACCGCGAACACCTGCACGCGCGAGCGGACGGTCGGCAGCAGCGCGGCCGCGCTGACCGTGGTCAGGATGAACAGGACGTCCGCGGGCGGCTCCTCCAAAATCTTGAGCAGCGCGTTCTGCGAGACCTCCGACATATTCTGCACGCCGAGCAGCACGAACGCCTTGCCCGGCGCCTCGTTCGGCCGCACCCAGGCGGAGGAGCGGATGCTCCGCACGGCCTCGACCGGAAAGGCGCGCGGGTCGGCGTCGCCGTCCAGCGTGAGGATATCCGGGTGCGAGCCGGCGCGCGCCTTCACGCAGCCGGGGCAGACCCCGCAGGGTTTTTCCCCCTGCGAAACGCAGACCCGCGCCTGCGCGAGGATGCGCGCGAGCGCGGCGGTGCCGCTGCCGGGCTCGCCCTCCAGAAGGACGGCGTGCGGCGGCCTGCCCTGCCCGAACGCGAGAGCCAGGTTCCGCGCGGCGTTCCGGTCCCCTTCAAAGCCGTCGAACCGCAGGTTCATAATTTTTCAAACCGCTCCACATTCAGCACAAAGACGGTCGAGCCGCCGACCGTGACCTCCACGGGATAGGCGGAGTACATCCCCATGTCCATCGTCGTGGCGTTCGGCACAAGCTGGGTTCTGCGGCGGCTCTGCTTCGAGATGATGTCGATCACCTGGTCGACCTTGTCGTCGTCGGTGCCGACGATGAAGGTCGTGTTGCCGGCTCTCAAAAAGCCGCCGGTCGTGGCGAGCTTCGTGACGGAAAAACCGTCCTTCGTCAGGGCCGAGGACACCATGCCGCTGTCGTCGTTGCCGACGACCGCCATGATCAGTTTCATAAGGGACCCTCCTTCTGCCGAATCTTCGGTCTATCGGTATCTTTTGGAATATCTCTATTTTTATTTTAGCACTTTTATGGCAAAAAAGCCATAGCCGCGCAGGAAATCGGCCGCTTCCGCCGTGACGCGCTCCCCCGGCATCACGACGGGCACGCCGGGCGGGCACGGGCAGGCCGCCTCCGCCGCGACCCGGCCTACGGCCCCGGGCAGGGGCACGGTCTCCGATTCGGCCAGCAGCGCCTCGCGCAGGCCGGCCGCAACGGGCGGCAGGGGCGGCAGGATCCGCTCCCCTTCCGGCAGCGGGCGCCCCGGGGGCAGCGCCGCCACGGCGGTCCGGAGCCGCGCGAAGTCCTCGTCGGTGTTGAACGGGGTGGCGATCAGCACCACAAAGGCGCGGTCGGCGTATTCCGGCTCGACCCCCGCGGCGCGGAGCCGCTCCGCCGCCTGAACGCCGGTCAGGCCGACCGCCGCGGTGTCCAGCGCGAGGCGCGTGGGGTCGCACTTCCCCGCGGGCGGAAGGATGCCCCGCGAAAGGGCGAACGCGCGGATCGCCCCCACCTTTTCCTGAAGCGGGGCGAACGCGCCGGGGTGCGCCCGAAGCCAGGCCCGTGCGAGGTCCAGCGAGGCCAGCACGGGGTAGGACGGGCTGGTGGAGCCGAACAGCGCCATCGCCCGTTTTGCGTCCGCGGCATAGCGCGCGTCGGCGATGTTCAGCCACGCGCCGCCGGTCAGCACCCCGAGCGTCTTGTGGGCGGAATCGGCGGTCATCGCCGCGCCGAAGCGCAGCGGGTGCAGAACCGGGTCGGTGAACATCAGGTGCGCGCCGTGGGCGCAGTCCGCCAGCAGCGGGATCCCCCGCGCCCGGCACGCGGCGGCGACCGGCGCGAGGTCCATCAGGCGGCCGTAGTAATCCGGGCTCGTGACATAGACCGCGGCGATGCCGGGGCTCGCCGCCGCGGCCCGCGCCGCGGCCCCCGGCATCGTCCAGACCGGCTCCAGCCCCAGCAGGGCCATGGCGTTCACGGCGCTGCGGTGGATCACGCGGGAGCAGAGGATCTTCCCCCCGCGCGGCGCGGCCAGGCGCAGCATGGCCTGGATGCAGAGCGTGCATCCGTCCGCGGAAAAGCAGGTGCGCGCAGTGCCGAACAGCTCGGCGGCCCTGCGCTCGGCTTCCAGGATCGGCCCGGAATCATCGTAGAGGCTGCCGGTGTCCGGCAGCTCCGTAAAATCGAGGGAAAGCAGGTCGCGGGGCAGGGCTGCGGGGCTGTTCCTGTGGCCGGGCGTATGGAACGGGGCGCGCCCCTTCTCCCGGTGGCGCACCAGCGCCGCATAGAGGGGCGCGTCCGCGCTTTCCGGCATCCCGCTCCGCTCGTCCGGGCGGGGACTCATTCGGAGGCTCCGCTCGTCAGGCCGTTTTCATAAATGAACCCGATCAGGCTTTTTCTGCTCAGATCCAGATCCGGGACCAGCACGGAAGACGGCTTGGTGTCGTGGCCGAGGATGATCTCCTCGGGCTGATATTCGCCGTCGGCCGGCACGCGGTACGAACTGACCGGATAATTGAGGTAGGTCAGCGAATTCGCCGCCATTGAAAGCACTTCGTTCTTCGTCATGTTGGTGGTCACGAGATTCAGCGTGTCGGAAAGCACGCTGTAAATTTCCGGCAGGTTCGATTTCTTCATCTTTTCGACGAGACTCTGGAAAACCTTGCGCTGGCGCAGCGTGCGCTCCTGGTCGTCGCCGATGTCGCGGATGCGCGCGTAATAGAGGGCCTGCTTGCCGCTCAGCACGTTCTCCCCCGGGCGGACCCGCTTCTTGTCGCCGGAATACCGGTTGATCAGATCGGCCTCGGTGCGGCCGTACTTGTCTTTTCTGTCCGTCAGCGTGATCGTCACGCCGCCGACGCGGTCGATGATCTGGGGAAACGCCTTATAATTGATAATCACGAACCGGTCGAGGTCGACGCCGAAGTTGGCCTCGATGGTGGAGACGACCTTTTTCGCCCCGTCGGCCCCGCTGCCGGCAAGGCTGTAGGCGGCGTTGAGCCGGTTGCTGCCGATGCCCGGGATGGCGACGTAAAGGTCGCGCATGAACGAGGTCACCTTCAGCTTTTTATGCCGCGTGTCGACCGAGACAAGCATCATGCTGTCGCTGCGGCCGGAATCGTTTTTCTGGTAATCGTCCGAGCCGAGCAGCAGGATGTTCGTGACGGCTTCGTCGTGGTACAGGCCGCCCACCAGGCCCGGCTCCCCCGACGCGGGCGCGCTCTCGTTCCCCTGCGGGAACAGCGGGACGGCCGGGGCTTCGGACTCCCCGTCCCCGACATAATTGATTTTTCCGAAAAGCCGGTCGGCGTAGATGCAGCCGACCCCCGCCACAACCAGCAGCAGGCTGACGACCAGAATACACAGATTTCGTATCAGAATCAGCTTTTTACTTTTCATGGCTCTCATTCCCCGGTTTTTTGTTCCGTCCCCGTCCCCGCGGTGCGCATCCGGCGGCTCCGGCCAAATTGCAAAGCTTTTGTTTCTTCCCCGCCTCCGGCGGGGAAGAAGCCGCTCCCATGTTCCCCGCGGCGCGCATCCGGCGGGTCCGGCCGAATTGCAAAGCTTTTGCTTCTTCCCCGCCTCCGGCGGGGAAGAAGCCGCTCCCATGTTCCCCGCGGCACGCATCCGGCGGCTCCGGCCAAATTGCAAAGCTTTGGCCTCTTCTTCCCCGCCTCCGGCGGGGAAGAAGCCGCTTCCATGTTCCCCGCGGCGCGCATCCGGCGGGTCCGGCCGAATTGCAGAGCTTTTATTTCTTCCCCGCCTTCGGCGGGGAAGAAGCCGCTCCCATGTCCCCGCGGCGTGCATCCGGCGGCTCCAGCCGAATTGCAGAGCTTTGGCCTCTTCTCCCCCGCCTTCGGCGGGGGAGAAGAGATTTTCAGTTCTCCATCACGGCCGGAATTGCGATCGAATCTGCAAAAACCTATTGTAGTAGTATATACCGTTTTCCGCCAAAAGTAAATGAAAATTACATAAAAACGGGCCGTGCGCACACGCACAGCCCGTTTGCGGAAAGATCGTCAGTTGAAGGTATAAAGCGCCCGGTAGGGATTTTTCGTGTTCGGTTTCAGCACGAAGAACGGCTCTTCCATCACCGTCCGCTTCGGGATGCCGAAGCAGGCGCAGAACTCGTCCAGGACCCCGCCGATGCCCGCGATCTCCTCCGCGGTCGCCGGCGCCGCCGCGACCTGGGCGGGCAGGTCGGCGGGGAGCCGCCGGCAGCGCAGGATCATCCGCCCGCCGTGCATGCCGGCGCAGCAGAGGTTGCCCACGGGGGCCTTTCCGCCCGAGCGCAGGCCGAGCACGACGATGGTGCCGCCCGCCTGGTACTCGCCGAGGAAGCTGCCCGCCGCGCCGCCCACGACGATCAGCGGCTGCTGGTCGCGGTAGGCCTTCATATGGATGCCGACGCGGTAGCCCGCGTCGTCGCGCACGAAGATTTTGCCGCCGCGCATGGAATAGCCCGTGGCGTCGCCGCTGGAGCCCTCCACCACGATGGCGCCGGCGTTCATGGTATCGCCCGTCTGGTCCTGCGCGTTGCCCCGCACGCGGATGGCCCCGCCGTCCAGATAGCAGCCGAGGGCGTTGCCCGGCACGCCGCGCAGGAGCAGGGACTTCCCGCTCATGCCCGCGCCGATATACCGCTGGCCCAGGCAGTTCTCCACTTCGATCTCCGGGTCCCGCGCCGAGCGGATCTCCCCGTTGAGCTGCCGGAAATTTTTCCCCTTCGCATCGATCCGTATCATCTGTTCACTCCCCCGCATGCTTGATGCCGAGAACCCGCAGCTCCCGGTCGTTCAGCCCCACGCCGCGCAGCATCAGGCGGTTGCCGCGGAGCGCCTCGATGGAATTGATGCCCATGCCGCCCATCATCTCCATGATCTCGTGCTTCCAGGCGGAAACGAGGTTGACGAGGCTCCGGGTGCCGGCCTCCGGGTCCAGCCGACGGACAAGGTCGGGCCGCTGCGTGGCGATGCCCCAGTTGCACCGGCCCGCCTGGCAGGCGCGGCACAGGTGGCACCCCAGCGCCAGCAGCGCCGCCGTGCCGATGTAGACGGCGTCCGCGCCAAGGGCGATCGCCTTGACGACGTCCGCCGAGCTGCGGATGCTTCCGCCGGCGATCAGCGAGACGCGGCTGCGGATCTTCTCCTGCCGCAGGCGCTCGTCCACGGCGGCGAGGGCCAGCTCGATGGGAATGCCCACGTTGTCGCGGATGCGCGTGGGCGCGGCGCCCGTGCCGGCCCGGAAGCCGTCGATGGCGATGATGTCCGCGCCGCTGCGGGCGATGCCGCTCGCGATGGCGGCGACGTTGTGCACGGCCGCGATCTTGACGATGATCGGCTTCCGGTACTCGGTGGCCTCTTTCAGCGAATAGACCAGCTGGCGCAGGTCCTCGATCGAATAGATGTCGTGGTGCGGCGCGGGCGAGATGGCGTCGCTCCCCTCGGGGATCATGCGGGTGCGCGAGATGTCCCCCACGATCTTGGCGCCGGGCAGGTGGCCGCCGATGCCGGGCTTCGCGCCCTGCCCGATCTTGATCTCGATCGCGGCGCCGGCCTCGAGGTATTTTTTATGCACGCCGAACCGCCCCGAGGCGACCTGGACGATGGTGTTCGGCCCGTACCGGTAAAGATTCTCGTGCAGGCCGCCCTCGCCGGTGTTGTAGTACGTGCCCAGTTCGCCCGCGGCGCGCGCGAGGCATTCGTGTGCGTTGTAGCTGATGGCGCCGTAGCTCATGGCGGAAAACAGGATCGGCACGTCGAGCACCAGCTGCGGCGGCAGGTTGTCGGTGCGGATGCGGCCGTCCGGGGTCCGCTCGATGCGGTCCGGTTTTTTGCCGAGGAACGTCCTCGTCTCCATCGGCTCGCGCAGCGGGTCGATGGAGGGGTTCGTCACCTGCGAGGCGTTCAGCAGCATCCGGTCCCAGTAGACCGGGTACGGCTTCGGGCAGCCCATCGAGGAGAGCAGCATCCCCCCGGTCTCCGCCTGGCGGTAGATCTCGTCAATCGCCTCGTTGCTCCACTGGGCGTTGAGGCGGTAGGTGTCGTCGTTTTTCACGATCTTCAGCGCGCGCTCCGGGCAGAACACGACGCAGCGGTGGCAGTTCACGCACTTCGCCGCGTCGCTCCTCATTTTTCCGGCGGCCGCGTCGTAGGTGTGCACGCCGTTCGCGCACTGCCGCTCGCACGCCCGGCAGACCGTGCAGCGCGCGGGGTCGCGAACCACCTCGTACTCCTGGATGGTATCATGGATTCCCATATTTATATCTGAACTCCCTTATTCAAAGTTACGATGACCGGCTCGCCGCCGTGCGGCGACCACAGCCGGTCAAGGTCCGGCTCCACCGCGCGCACGGCGCACTCCTCGCTCGCCACATAGACGGTGTCGCCCTTTTCGCCCACCACCATGCTGCGCAGCTTGAGCCGGTCGTTCAGCGCCATCATGCCGCCGGAAAAGCCGACCAGGATCGAAAACGGCCCCGTGATCAGCAGGCTGGAAAATACGTTCCTCAGATAGGTGTAATACCGCTTTTTCTCCGCCGGCATCGCGGCGATCTCGCTCCAGAACGGCGCGGCGATCACATCGGCGGTCTCCTTCAGGCTCAGGCCGCTGCGGCGGTTGAGGTAGTCGATGATATAGGTGATGACCTCGGTGTCCGTCAGCAGCGTGCAGCCGTAGCCGTACATCTCGATGAACCGGCGGTTCGCGTCGTAGGAGGAGATCTCCCCGTTGTGGACGACGGAATAGTCCAGCAGCGCGAACGGGTGGGCGCCGCCCCACCAGCCCGGCGTGTTGGTCGGGTAGCGGCCGTGGGCCGTCCAGCAGTAACCCTCGTACTCCTCCAGCCGGTAGAACCGGCCCACGTCCTCGGGGAAGCCGACGGCTTTGAAAACGCCCATGTTTTTGCCGCTGCTGAACACATAGGCCCCGCGCACCTGCGTGTTCACCTTCATCACGAAACGCGCGACGAACTCCCGCTCGTCCAGGCCCGCGTCCTCCAGCAGCTTGCGGAACGGCAGGCCGAAATAGCGCCATACGGCGGGCGCGTCGGTGATCTCCGGCACCCGGCGCGTGGGGATCTTCTCCGCCGCGGACACGTCGAAGGCCGAGCGGAGAAGCCTCTCGCACTCGTCCTGCGCGCGCCTGCTGTCGTAAAACACGTGCAGCGCGTAGAGGTCCTTCTGCTTCGGATAGATGCCGTAGGCCGCGAAGCCGCCGCCCAGGCCGTTGGAGCGGTCGTGCATCACGGCGATGGACCGGATGGCCGGCCCGCCGTTGATTTTGCGCCCGCTCCGTGAAAAGATCCCCGCGATGGCGCACCCCGAGGGGATCCTTGTCCCGCCTTCATATTGCATCAGAAAACCGCTCCTCCTGCATTTTCCGGATATTCCGGGCTTGCCGGGCAGTTTTCTGAAAATCTCTCTTCCAATCTGCCGGATCGCCCTTGACCCGCTTTTCTATCATAGGTTCTTTTTGAAACAAAGTCAAGCAAAACTGCATATTTTATCCTTTCAAATTTCATCCATGTTGATAAAATCTAAAATTTTATGCCGAAGTCTGGATTTCTTGCAGCAATGCTCTTAATTTCCTGCATTTTGCCTCGCCGGCATTGACATTTTCCCCGCCGGGCCGTATAATGGCAAATATACAGCAAAGACGTTGTAGGGCGTGCAAAGCGTCCCTTCCAACGTCTTTTTTGTGTTTTCCGACGGCTTTTGCAGAAAAATCCGGCCGTCATTTTGAATTGAGGGAGTGGATCGTACATGGGCAATATCCCCGAACTGTTCGGCAGCCTTGTGTTCAACGACACCGTGATGAAGGCCCGGCTGCCCAAAGCGGTTTACGCCGCCCTGCGGGAGACGCGGGAGCGGGGAAAGCCGCTGGACCCGAAGGCGGCCGACGTGGTGGCCGCCGCCATGAAGGAGTGGGCCGTGGAAAAGGGCGCGACCCACTTCACGCACTGGTTCCAGCCCATGACGGGCATCACCGCCGAAAAGCACGACAGTTTTATCGCCCCGACCGAGGACGGGAAGGCCCTGATGGAATTTTCCGGCAAGGAGCTGATCAAGGGCGAGCCGGACGCTTCCAGCTTCCCTTCGGGCGGCCTGCGCGCCACGTTCGAGGCGCGGGGTTACACCGCGTGGGACCCGACCAGCAACGCGTTCATCAAGGACCGCTCCCTCTGCATCCCGACGGCGTTCTGCTCCTACGGGGGGGAGGCTCTGGACAAAAAGACCCCGCTGCTGCGCTCGATGGACGCCATCAACCGGCAGGCGCTGCGCATCCTGCGGCTCTTCGGCAACACGAAGGCCAAGCGCGTGATCACCACGGTGGGGCCGGAGCAGGAATATTTCCTCATCGACAAGGCCATGTATGAAAAGCGGGAGGACCTGGTCTACACGGGCCGGACGCTTTTCGGCGCGAAGCCGCCCAAGGGGCAGGAGATGGAGGACCATTACTTCGGGGTCATCAAGCCCCGCGTGGCCGAGTTCATGAGCGACCTGAACCGGGAGCTCTGGAGACTGGGCATTCCCGCCAAGACCGAGCACAACGAGGTCGCGCCCTCGCAGCACGAGCTCGCCGTGATCTACACCACGGGCAACATCGCGACCGACCACAACCAGCTGGTGATGGAGATGATGAAGAAGGTCGCGAACCGCCACGGCCTGACCTGCCTGCTGCACGAAAAGCCGTTCGAGGGCATCAACGGCAGCGGCAAGCACAACAACTGGAGCATCTCGACCGACAAGGGCGAAAACCTGCTGGAGCCGGGCGATTCCCCGTCCCGGAACGCCCAGTTCCTGCTGTTCCTCACCGCCGTGATCAAGGCGGTCGACGAGCACCAGGACCTGCTGCGCATCTCCGTCGCGAGCGCGGGCAACGACCACCGTCTGGGCGCGAACGAAGCCCCGCCGGCCATCGTCTCGATGTTCGTCGGCGACGAGCTGGCCGACATCCTCGCCTCCATCGAGGACGGCGGCGACTACGTGCAGAAGGACCGCGTGTTCATGGAGATCGGCAGCGACATCCTGCCGCGCTTCCCCAAGGACACGACCGACCGCAACCGCACCTCGCCGTTCGCGTTTACCGGCAACAAGTTCGAGTTCCGCATGGTGGGCTCCACGGCCTCGATCGCCTGCCCGAACATGATGCTGAACACGATTGTGGCCGACGAGCTGAAGCAGTTCGCGGACACCCTTGAAAAAGCCGACGACTTCAAGAGCACGCTGAACCGCCTGATCAAAGAGACCATCCGGGAGCACAAGCGCATCCTGTTCAACGGGAACAACTACGCGCCGGAATGGGTCGCGGAGGCCGAAAAGCGCGGACTGCTCAACCTGCCCGGCACGGTGGACTGCCTTCCCTACTACATCCGCGAGGAAAATATCGCGCTGTTCGAGCGGCACGGCGTACTCTCGAGGGCCGAGGTCCACGCGCGGTACGAGATCGAGCTTGAAAATTATTATAAGCAGCTCCATATCGAGGCGCTGACCATGCTGGACATGGCGAAAACGGAGATCCTCCCCGCCGCGGTGGGGTACATGAGGGACCTCGCGGCCGAGATCGCCTCCAAACAGGCCGTCGGCGCGGGCGCGTCGTTTGAAAACGACCTGCTGAAAAAGCTCTCCGCCCTTTCGGACGATCTGTACGCGCAGACCGGGAAACTGGAACAGGCGGCGGAAAACGCGCCCGCGGGGGGCGACGTTCTCGCCGCCGCGCGATATTATCACGACGCAGTCCTTTCCGCAATGGAGAAGGTCCGCGGGCCGGCGGATCGGATCGAATCGCTGGTCGGCTCGGGATACTGGCCCTATCCGACCTACGGGAAGCTGCTGTTCAGCGTGGTCTGAAGATTCAACCGATGAAAGCGCCGTCCGGGCCTGTCGAGCCCGGACGGCGCTTTGTCTTGCTCGGCCCGCTTCCGATTCACGGCCGCCGGCCGAAGACCAGGACGTCCGCGTTGACGTCCGGCATCCCGATCACGGTCTTCCCGGGGGAAACGGCCACCTCCGGCTTTCCGAAGCGGCGGTCCTGCAGATCGACCAGCGTCCAGTCAAAATCCCGGAATTCGGTCCCGAGGGTCACCTGGACCGCGTAGGGGATATAGACGGCGACCTTGCCGCCGTCTTTGGAAACCGCCGCCCGGATCTCCGGGTAGCCGCCGGCCGGCAGCTCCGCGGGCTCCAGGTCCGCGAGGCCCCACGTCTCGAACAGGCTGCGCGCGAAGGAGACGTCCCACGCCCCCGGCAGGCGGAGCGCCGTGCGCCACGGGAACGGCATTTTGGAATACGCCTCGCCCGGGAACGGCTCCCCCTTTTTGTGGAAGCTCCAGATCCCGTGGGCGCCGTAGGTCACCCCGGCCTTCGCGCCGGAAAGGAGCGACGACCAGACCGCCCTGCGGACGTCGAACGCGCCGAAGCGCCCGTATTCGTTGCCGAACCCGTGCCCCTCGTAGCACGGCTCGCCGTTCACCACCGGGCGCTTGACGGGCTTCCGATAGAACGTTTCCGCCAGATCGTAGGCCAGATGCTGACCCTTCCGGTCGTGGCAGGACTGGTACATGTAAAAATCGAGGAGCGGGGAATTCTCGATCTCCGCCGGCAGGTCGGAAAGCCCGCCGCACAGGTGGAGCGTCGTCAGCGCGTCCGGGCTGACCTTTTTGACGGTCTCGAGGGCGGCGAGGTAGTATTTCACCGCTTCCGGCGTTCCGAAGTTCGTGTCGCCGCTGACCAGGTAGACGGGGTCGAACCGCGCGAACTGCTCCGCCGCAAAAGCGACGTAAGGCCGGACCGCCCCGAAGGGCATGATGTGGTCCGGCATTCTTTCCGACGCCCAGGTGCCGGGCACGTGGTCGCACCAGAGCATCGCGAGGGCGGGGACGAACCCCCGGTCGGCGGCCATCCCGAGGAACCGCTTCGCCCGGTCGAAATACGCCCCGTTCCAGTGGAAGTAGTCGTATTTCCCGTCCGGGCCGACGGCGAATGGAAGGACCTCCGGCCGAACCTCGCTCCGGTCCCACTGCGGGAGGATGTTGATCTGCAGGGCGTTGAAACCCTGCGCTTTCCGGTAATCGAGGTACTCCTCCCACTCCCCGGCCGTGCAGTTGGTGAACGCGCTCCAGCAGGTGTCGGCCAGATAGAAAAAAGGCCTGCCGCCGCTCCGAAATCCGTCCTTGGTGCGATTGACTGAAAGTTTCAATTTACAAGCGCCTCCGCTCCGTCGATTGGATCCGATGATATTATAGCCCGCCGCCCGGGCGGAAGCAACCGGCCTCGGGCAATCGGGCAGTGACATTTTCCCGAAGATGCGGTATACTGGCTCCATAAAAATAAAAAAGCGATGCGGAGGGCAGGCAATGAGCACGAAAACATTCATGTACCGGTTTCTGGACCCGGACGGATACCGCCTGATCAACCAGGCGGGCGTACAGCAGGCCGCCTTCCCGATGGACGGGTGCCCCTACAACGCCTGCTGGGACGGGTTTTTGGCGCCGGACGGTCGGGTCTATCTGGCGGCGGCCAGCGAGATTACGGTCGGCGAATACGCCAAGATGGTGGAATACCGATTCGAGGACAACAGCTTTCACGATCTGTTTTACAGCAGGGACGTGATCCTTCCGCCGGCCAGGGCGATCACTTCCTCCAAGTTCCACACCTCGACGGACGTGATGGAGGACGGCCGGATCATCGCGGCCACCCATACGACCGACAAAGCCCCGTCCCATCCGACGTGGCTTTATCTGCAGTACTACGACAATATCTGGGAAGGCTTTCCGGGGTCGTCCCTGATCGTCTACGACCCGAAAACCGACCGGGCGGAAAATATCGGGATCCCGGTCCCGAGGGAATCCCTCTACGGCGGGGTGTACAACCGGCGGAACCGCTGCTATTACGCCATCGGATACGCGCGCGGCCACCTGTACGAATATTCCTTCGTCACCAGGAGGGTGACCGATTTCGGCAAGGTGACCGAATTTGAGACATTCCGCATCCATCTCGGCCCGGACTTCAACGTCTACGGCGTTTCCCGGTCCGGCACCATGTTCCGCCTGGACACGGAAAAGCGCGAGCTGGTCAACCTGAGCCATACCTTTCCGCCCAGGAACGGGGGGCCGAACGACTGCATGTCGGTCTACACGCGCTCGATGGGGGGCGCGGCCAACATCCCCGGCACCTCCCAATTCGTCTTCACGCTTTTCCAGTCCGAGGGCCTGTACCGGTATGACACCAAAACCGACGAGCTGAAAAATCTCGGGAACTACCGCTCGGCCGACGCCTACTGCGAGGGCTTCGAGAGCTATGAGGGCGTTTTCAGCATGAAGTTCGACCGCGACGGCGCCCTGTGGTACCCGATCACGTGCTATTCGAGCGCGAGCAACGGGAACGGGGATTTCTCCTTCCGGCTGGGCCCATCGCTGATGCGGTGGGACCTGCTCCGCGGCGGGAAGCCGGAATGCCTCGGCATGATCGGCACGCCGAAGCGCGCGAACGCGACGGTCCCCTCGCTGATGCTGGACAACGAAAGGAACCGGATGTATCTGGTCGACACCAACCACGCGGCGGACGGCATGTCCCTGCTGGCGATCGACATGAACCGCTTCAGGCCCCACATGTACGAGCGGGGCCCGAGATGCAGCGACCCCTATCTGTACCCGCAGACGCCCCGCTATGTGAAAATGCGCGCCGAATCCGACCGGCAGCGGAAGATCATGGAGGAGAACACGGCGGATTTCAGGCCGCCCAAAATGATCCCTGTCTACCTGTGGCGCTCCTGCAAGCCGGAGGATTCCAGAGTGATCGGGCTTGCCTGGACGGACGGGACCACGGTGGAGGGTGTCTGCGGGGACGGCCGTTCCGCAAAGTACTGGTTCCGCATCGCGGCCGGCGGGACGCTGGCGGCTTTCCGGCCGCTGGAGGAGGTTCCGGAAGAGCACCGAAAATGGCTGAAGGGCCGCCTGCTTCCCCAGAAGACGACCCTGCCCGCCGGCCTCGACTGGCCCTGCGTGGGAGGGCGCAGGTACAAAGCGGTCCCCTGCGCGGACGCGGACTGGTCCGGCGGCAGAAAGCTGGTCGGCACGCTCGACGGCGCGCTGGCGATCCTGGACGGGGAACGGGTCTATTCGCTCGGACCCGCCGCCCCGTCCGGCCCGATCCGCTGCCTGACGGCGGACGCGGCGAAAACCGCCGCTTACGGCGTCGCGGGCGACCCCGACGACCTGGGGAGCGTATTCCGCTACGACGACGCGCGGGGCCTGCGCCGGCTCGGCAGGCTGTACTGCGCCGGCGGGGAGTATCCCACGGCGGCGGGCAACGTGCTCTCCAGCGCGGCGGTCAACGCGGAAGGCACCCTGCTCGCGGTCGGCACGGGCGACCGGCTCGGCGTCGTTTTTATCCTCACCCTGTAAGCGGCATCCTACGGCGATTTGGGAAAGGGGTTTGTTTTATATGATCGACCTGAGCCGATGGAAGCTCGTGTTTGCCGACGATTTCAACGGCGGCGGGCTGGACAAAACGAAATGGAGGTTCCGCACGGAAAGCGGAAAGGACTGCGAGGTCCGGCGGGGCGGCTACTGGTCCAGGGACCAGGCGATCGTCAGGGACGGCCGTCTGATCCTCCGCACCGAACACAAGGACGGTCCGGCGGGCCCCGGGTGGTACGCTTCCGCCGTCACGACGGACGGCCTGTTCAGCCACCGGTATGGCTACTACGAAGCGCGCTGCATCCTGCCGAAGGGCGAAGGCTTCTGGGCCTCTTTCTGGATCCAGAGCAACAACATGCGCATCCCGGGAAAGGATACCGGCGGCGGCCTGAACGGCGCGGAGCTCGACATCTTTGAGGCGCCGTACTACGGCAGGGGACCGGAGCTGCATTCCCGCGTCTCCACGGCCGTCCATGTCGACGGAGCGCCGCCGCTCCTCCAGTCAAAACATCTCGGCGATTTCCCGGCCGCCGAACCCTACGATCGGTTCAACACCTACGGCGTCGAGTGGAACGAAAGCGAGTACATCTTCTATATCAACCGGAAAGAGACCTGCCGCACCCGCTTCCTGAAGGGAACCTCCCGCGTGCCGGAATACATGATCCTTTCCGCCGAAATCTGCGGCGAAAACGCGGTCCCCGGCAGAGACTGGGCCGGGCTGGTCACAGACCATCCCGGGATGCCGCCCGCCGATTTCGTCGTGGACTACGTTCATGTCTACGATAAAATTCCGGAATAAGAGGAGAGAATTCCGCTTCCCCCGCCCCGGCCCGCCGAACCGGCGTGCGGGGGATTTTTTTACGGCTGGACCGACCGTCCAAACGATCTTTAGAGAATACGCAAAGCGCCGTGTATGATATGTACAGAAAGTTACCAGCTTTTCCTGTAAGATAGTGGATGGTGCTTCATTCGGTTGTCAGTATATTATTACCAATTATCAAGGCGGCGCCCGCCGCGGCTCTTTTTTTACGCGGCGCCGGCATTTTGCCCGGACGGTTTTTCGATTCATCCCGAGCGGATTTTAGAGTCATGGGGGAAACAGAAGTGAAGTTGGATATGGGAAAATCCGGCGCGTTGAGAAGCTCCCGCCTGACGCTGTGGCAGCGGATCAAGCGGGACAAATGGCTGCTGCTGATTTTTCTTCCGGGCATCCTGAACGTTCTGATTTTCCAGTACGGCCCGATGGCCGGCCTGGTCATCGCCTTCAAGGACTACAAGCCGCTTTTGGGCTTTTGGGAAAGCAAATGGGTCGGCTGGAGCAATTTCGAGCGCATGTTCGTCATCCCCGATTTCGGCAGGATCCTCTGGAACACCATTTCGCTGAACATCGAGACGCTGATTTTCACCTTTCCCATCCCGATCCTGTTCTCTTTGCTGCTCAACGAAATGCGCGGCCGTAAATTCAAGCGCGTCACCCAGACAATCATCTATCTGCCGCATTTTATCGCGACGGTGATCGTCGCGGGGATGGTCAAGGAGCTTCTTTCGCCCTCCAGCGGCTATATCGCGAAAGCGATCGGCGCCCTCTTCGGCATGCAGACCCCGCCGTTCCTTCTGACCATGCCGGGCGCCTCCCACCCCATCCTGATCACGACCGGCGTGTGGCAGGGTTTCGGCTGGGGCACCATCATCTATCTCGCCTCGCTTTCCGGCGTCGACCCGCAGCTTTACGAGGCGGCCACCATCGACGGCGCGAGCCGCTTCCAGCGCGTGATCCACATCACGCTTCCGGCCCTGGCCCCGGTGATCTCGATCAACCTGATCCTGTCGGTCGGCGGCCTGATGTCCAGCAGCTTCGACCTTCCCTTCCTCCTTCAAAACGGCACGAATATGAATACGATGGAGGTGCTCGCGACCTACATCTACAAGCAGGGGATCGCGAGCCACGCGCCAAGCTACGGCTACACCACGGCCGTCGGCATGTTCCAGTCGGTGGTGAACCTGATCCTGATCACGATCGCCAACAACGCCAGCAAAAAGATTTCCGGAACCAGCTTTTTCTAACAGGAGGCGGGACCCGATATGACAGCACAAACCGACGCGGCGGCCGCAAGGCCGTCCAAGAAAGTCCGGTACCGTAAATACAACGCCATCACGGGCGGCGATATCCTGATCTGGGCGGTCATGATTTTATCGATCGCCGTCGTCCTTTTCCCGATCCTCAACATCGTGGCCGGCTCGTTGAGCAACAGCGCGCTGGTTCTGCGCGGCCAGGTGGGGATCCTCCCGAAGGGATTCAGCTTCAACAACTACGTCGCGCTGTTTTCCAACCAGAAGCTGTGGCCCGCGTATGCGCACACGCTTCTTTACACGGCGGTCGGCACGGCGGCCTCGCTGTTTTTCAACCTCTGCTGCGCCTATCCGCTTTCCAAGCAGACGTTCGTCGGGAGAAAGGTCTGGAACTTCCTGCTGATGTTCACCATGCTGTTCAGCGGCGGCCTGATTCCTTTCTTCCTGCTCAACACGAGGGTATTCCCGTGGATGAACACGATGTGGCCGTTCACGGTCTCGGGATGTGTCGGCGCATGGACGGTGATCCTGGCGCGCACCTTCTTTGAAAGCATTCCGCCCAGCCTGGAGGAATCGGCAAAGATTGACGGCGCGAACGACCTGGTCATCTTGGTGAAGATCTATATCCCGCTCTCTCTCCCGATCATCGCGACGCTCGGCCTGTTCGCCGCGGTCGCCCAGTGGAACAACTATTTCGGGCCGATGATCTACATATCGGATCCCGGCAAGTGGCCGGTGGCGCTGCTGCTGCGCCAATGGCTCTTCGTCGACGAAGGATCTTCGGCGGCCGGCGTGGGCGGGACGGAACAGGCTTACGCGATCCCGCAGCTGGCCCGCAACTATACGGCGATCGTGGTGACCATGCTCCCGATCATCTGCGTTTACCCGTTCATCCAGAAGTATTTCGTCAAGGGCATGATGATCGGCGCCGTCAAAGGCTGACAGCGAAGCCGCTTTCCAACGGCTGCTGAAATATATAGCAACTCCAGTTGCGATTGAGAGACGAAAAGCGCTTCTCTCCCCCCCTCCGGCGGGGGGGAGAAGCGGAAAGTCTTCCGCAGCTCAACTGGGAACGCTGTAGAATAAAGACACAGGAGGAGGATCCTTATGGTAAACAAGTCCGTAGGAAAAAGGCTCGTCTGCTGCCTGCTCGCCACGGCGATGATCGCCGCGGCCGGCTGCAACAGCGCGCAGAGCACGGGCGGGACCCCGAGCGCAGGCTCAAGTTCCGCAGCGGAAGCGAAATCGACCCTCACCAAGTTCAGGAAGCCGATCACGCTGACGTGGATGACGCCGACAAGCGACGACTATCCGATCGATTCCCCCGCTCTGAAAAAGACGATGGACAAGATCGCGGAGGCGACCAACGTCACCGTCGAGTGGAAGCCCGTTCCGACCACCGACGCGGCCTCGGTCTACACGACGACGCTGCTTTCCGGCAAAAAATCCTGGCCGAACCTGATGACGAAGGACCAGGGCACCATCAACAGCGACGGCGCGCTGGGCGCGTATGTCGACCTGACGCCGATCATGAAGACCAAGCTGCCGAACGTCTATGAAAAGGTGAACGCCTATGACAACTGGGCCGCCCTGTTCAACCTGCAGAGCCAGCAGATCTTCGGCGTGCCGCGCGTCGGCCAGCAGGAATGCAAGATGTCCTGGATGCTCCGCAAGGACTGGCTGGACGCGTGCGGCCTCAGCGAACCCAAGACCGTCGACGAGTTTGCGAACGCCCTGAAGGCCTTTAAGGAAAAGAATCCGGGCAACGCGCCCGCCGAGCACAATTATCCGTTCACCGCCCGCGGCAACCCGCAGGTCTGGATGTCCGCCGTGTTCGGGAGCTGGGGCATGAACTCCATCTATTACACCGAAGCGAGCGACGGCACCCTGAAGCTGGACCTCACGATGGATCAGTTCCGCCACGCGATGGAATTCTGGCACAAACTGTATGCCGACGGCCTCATCGATCCGGAAGTCATCGTCGGCGACGTCAACCACTGGACAACCCAGATGGACAACAGCTGGTCCGGCGCGACGATCGACTATACCGTCCGCACCAACCAGTTCACCAACGAGATCCGCAACCCGTCGGCCGATGCGGTGAAAGCCGGCGTCAAGGCCCAGTCGAACGCCTCGCTGGTCGGCCTGGCCCCGCTCTCTTCCGCGGACGCCAGCGATCCGACGATCTGCGCCAACAACCCGGTCAACACCGACCTCGCGGTCGGCATCATGAGCAGCTGCACGGAAGACCAGCAGGAAGCCGCCCTCTGCCTGATCAACTACATTTATTCCGACGAAGGGCAGAAGCTCCTTTCGTGGGGCATCGACGGCGTCTCGTATGACGGCGTAAGCGCCGACGGGACCCCGAACTGGAAGAGCGACCTCATCAACAACTACTCCATCAAACAGACCGCCCAGTACGGCATCCAGCCCTCCATCGCCCGCCCCGTCACCAAGCAGGAAGTGCTGATGCTGTTCCCGGGCCTTGCCAAAGAAGCTTCCGCGAAGAACGACGGCCATTACGAGAAGCTCCACAGCACCGTCTTCCTCTCCGACGACGACTGGAAGAAGAACGGCGACGCTTTCACCATCCTTTCCAATTTCTATATCCAGGCCTGCACAAAGTTCCTGAAAGGCGATTATACGACCGACGACGCCGGTTGGGCAAAGTACCTTTCCGACCTCGCCAATCTGAAGGCAGACGACTTCATGGCCACGAACCAAAAGGGCTATGACGCCGCAAAGAAGATGTTCGGCGACTTCAGCTTCTGACGGTCCCGAGTCCCGGCCGGTGAAAATAGATTTCTCCCAAGCAAGCGGCGCAGAGTGAAAATCGCTCTGCGCCGCTTTGAATGGATCCGGGCTTTTTCCGAAGGGCGGCTGCGGACGGAGGAGCCCGGCTTGATTTATTCGGGGCGAAGAAATAGAATAGGAATATCAAACCGTTCGAGGTGTGCTATGGATCATAGAACATTGAAAAAATCCGGCGGGACACCGGAGGGAAAAGCGGCGGGCGATAAAATTCTGGTCGTCGACGACGAGCGCGAGATCGCCGACCTCGTCGAGGTCTACCTGAAAAACGAGGGCTACCGCGTCTATAAGTCCTACAACGCCGCGGACGCACTGGCCTGCGTGGAGCGCGAGGACCTGAGCCTCGCCGTTCTGGATGTCATGCTGCCGGACGGGAGCGGTTTTGAGCTCTGCCGGAAAATCCGCGAAACGCATCTGTTTCCCATCATCATGCTGACCGCCAAGGTGGAGGACATGGACAAGATCACGGGCCTGACGCTGGGCGCCGACGATTATCTTACGAAGCCGTTCAATCCGCTGGAGCTGGTGGCCCGCGTGAAAACCCAGCTTCGCCGCTGCAAACGCTACGACACGCAGAACACGGCCCCGCCGGAAGGCCGCGAATACGATTTTGCCGGACTGTATATCCGCCGCGACAACCATAAATGCACACTGTACGGGGAGGAGCTGGCGCTGACGCCCATCGAGTTCGATATCCTCTGGTACCTCTGCGAGCACCGCGGCCGGGTCGTTCCGTCCGAAGAGCTGTTCGAGGCCGTCTGGGGCGAAAAATATCTGGACAACAACAACACGGTCATGGCCCATATCGCGCGGCTGCGCGAAAAGATGCACGAGCCGAGCCGGAAACCGAAGTTTGTGAAAACCGTCTGGGGGGTGGGTTATACCATTGAGTGACGGAAAAAGACGGGTCGAACGAAACCGCGCCCGCCGCAGCCAATTATCCCGGCAGATCACACTGCAGTATTTTCTGGCCATTCTCGGTTTTGTGGCGGGCCTTCTCGCCGCGTATTTTCTCGCGTGGCGGATCTGCCTTTTGTTCGTTTGGGAGCCGGATGATTCGCTTTACCAGTTCCTGAAGCTGGTTCAGGGAACATCCCTGTTTTGGGGAACCGGCCTGATCCTCGTCGGATGGACCTTCATCACCTACCGCTTTTTCCAAAAGCCGCTCCGCTATCTGGACGAGGTCGTCGCCGCCGCCGAGAAACTGGCGCAGCCCGGCAGCGCTCCCATCGTTCTGCCCGACGCCATGAAAAACGTGCAGGACGAGCTGAATCTGGTCCGGGAACAGGCGCTGCGCAGCGCCATGGCCGCGAAAGAGGCCGAACAGCGGAAAAACGATCTGGTCGTCTATCTGGCGCACGACCTGAAGACGCCGCTGACCAGCGTGATCGGCTATCTGACTCTGCTGCGGGACGAGCCCCAGGTTTCGCCGGAGCTGCGGGCCAAGTACACCGGCATCGCCCTCGATAAGGCGGAGCGGCTGGAAACGCTGATCAACGAGTTCTTCGACATCACCCGCTTCAGCCTCACCCATCTGACGCTGGAGCCGGAATCCGTCAATCTGACCCGGATGCTGGAGCAGACCACCTTCGAGTTCAATCCGGCCCTCGCGGAGAAAAATCTGCGCTGGGATCTGCGCCTTGCGCCGGACGTCCGGATCGTCTGCGACCCGGACAAGCTGGAGCGCGTGTTCGACAACCTGATCCGCAACGCCATCAGCTACAGCGATCCGGACACGGCGATCCTCGTCGCGATGGAGCCCTCCGGCGGCCGCGTAACGGTGCGTGTGGAAAACCGCGGGAAAACGATCCCTCCCGAAAAGCTGAGCCGCATTTTCGATCAGTTTTTCCGGCTGGACACCTCCCGCTCCAGCTCCACCGGCGGAGCCGGCCTCGGCCTGGCGATCGCCAAAGAGATCGTCGAGCTCCACGGCGGCTCCATCGCCGCCGAAAGCGCCGGCGGGCGCATCCTTTTCACGGTGGTCCTTCCGAAGGGCTGTCATAAAATCGTATGATTATCGCAGGATAATTTTCAGGCTTCCGGCAGGAAAAGCGAAGACCCGTCCCTCCCCGCTCTGCTACGATAGACGCAGAGAGCGGGGATTTTTTCTACCCTCTTTTTTTAGAAAGGATCTTTTCATGCCGAGAAAACGCATCACACAGATCTTTCCGTGGCTGCTGCCGCTCCGGATCCGGCAGCGGAAATTCTGCTTTTACGCGGGGATGCGCCTGGACGGGAACCGCTACGCGGCGGCCCGGTCCGAATCCCCGCTGCCCTGCCTGCTTTTCGAGACCCGCTGCCCGCTGTACAACCGGGAGACCGGCTTCGACATGGCGTACCAGGAGAACAAGGTCTTCAACCTGAAGCTGGCCGCGGCCGTGCTGGACAAGGTGGTCCTCCGGCCGGGGGAAACCTTTTCCTTCTGGAAGCTGGTCCGGTATGCGGACAGGGACACGCCGTATAAAGAGGGGCTGGAGGTCATCGACGGGAAGCTTACGGCGGCGCCCGGCGGCGGTCTGTGCCACATGAGCAATCTGCTCTTCTGGATGTTCCTGCATACGCCGCTTGCCGTGGCAGAGCGGCACGGACACGCCGTGAAGGACTTTCCGGAGCCGCCCAGCGACGCGCCGCTGGGTGTGGACGCGACGGTCTCGGAAGGGTGGCTCGATCTGAAAGTCCGGAACGAAACGGACGCTTCGTTTCAGATCGGCATCGCCTTCGACAGCGGGCGTATCATCGGGCGCATCCTGACCGACCGGGACGCGGGGCTGCTCTATGAGGTCGTGAACGGGAAGCCCCTGTACCGACGCAGAAACGGCAAAATCTACGAAGAGGTCGACGTTCGGCGGAACACGATCTTGAAAGCGACCGGGGAGCGCGTTTCCTCGAAACTGCTCTACCGGAACCGATGCGAAATCCGCTACCCGCTTCCCGCGGGGACGGAGATCTTGGAGGAAGAATATAAATGGGAAAATTAAAGATCGCCATCCTGTTCGGCGGCTGCTCCCCGGAATACGGGGTCTCGCTGCAATCCGCTTATTCCGTGATCCGGCATATCGACATCGACCGCTGCCGGCCCGTGCTGATCGGCATCTCGCCCCGGGGGGACTGGTACCGGTTCGGCGGAGATCCCGAAAAGATCGCCGGGGACACGTGGTGCAATCCCTCCGACTGCGTGCCCGCGACGCTTTCCCCCAGCCGCACGGAGCACGCCCTGCTGGCGCTCCGCCCGGACCGGGTGGAGCCGATCCCGATCGACGCGGCTCTCCCCGTGCTGCACGGGAAGAACGGGGAGGACGGAACGGTGCAGGGGATGTTCGAGCTGGCCGGCATTCCGCTGGTCGGCTGCGGAACGCTGGCTTCGGCCCTCTGCATGGACAAGGACCGGGCGCATCGGCTGGTCCGTGCCGCCGGCGTGCCGGTCCCCGCCTCTTTTCTGCTGGAGAAAAATCGGGGCATGGGGCAGGCCGCGGCGCGGGCTGAAACCCTGGGCTATCCGCTGTTCGTCAAACCGGTGCGGGCCGGCTCGTCCTTCGGCGTCACCAAAGTGACGGACCGGCGCGCGCTCCCCACCGCGATCCGGCTGGCCTTCCGGTACGACGGGGAAGCCCTCATCGAGCAAAACATCCCGGGGTTCGAGGTCGGATGCGCCGTTCTGGGCAACGACGATCTGACGGTCGGGGAGGTCGACGAGATTGAGCTTTCGGACGGTTTCTTCGATTACACGGAAAAATATACGCTGAAGACCTCCAGAATTCACGTCCCCGCGCGGATCCCGAGAGAAAAAGCGGACGAGATCAAGCGGACGGCCCGGATCATCTATCGGGCGCTGGGGTGCCGCGGCTTCGCCCGGGTGGACATGTTCCTCACGCCCGCGGGGAAGATCGTGTTCAACGAGGTCAACACCATCCCCGGCTTCACGGCCCACAGCCGCTATCCCGGCATGATGAAAGCCGCCGGGATATCCCTTGAGCAGGTGATCTCCCGCGCGATCGGGCTGGCGGTGGAAACTGAAAACCGGCGCGTCTCCGAAAAGGTCCGCGCATGAGGGCGGGCGGTATCCGGGAAAGAATCACGGACTGCTCGAAGGGCGACGACCTGCGCCGGTTCTGGGCCCTGTTCCGGCGCCGCGAGCGGGCGAAAAGCAAATTTGCGGCTTACGTCCTCACCTTTCTCTGCAACCGGTCGGCGCGCCGGCACGGCGGCTATGTCGGGAACGGCGCGAAGATCGCCGGGATTCCCTGCCTGCCGCACGGCCTGCACGGCGTCTATATCTCCCGCTACGCGAGCATCGGCGCCGGCTGCCGGATCTATCAGAACGTGACCATCGGAGAGGTGGACCGCCGGGCGCCCCGGATCGGCGACGGCTGTCTGATCGGCGCGGGAGCGGTCGTCGTCGGCGGCATCCGGATCGGGGACCGCGTCAAAATCGGCGCGGGGACCGTCGTGAGCTCGGACATCCCGGACGGCTGCACCGTGGTCTCACAGCCGCCCCGCGTCCTCGGGCGGCGGGAAAAGCCGGCCGGAAACGATCCGCCGTTCCGCCGGGGACGCGCGTGGATCGAGCTGGACCGGGACGCGCTGCGCCAGAACGTCGGGACGCTCCGGAAGCGGCTTCCGCCCGGCTGCGAGCTGATGCCGGCCGTCAAAGCAGACGCCTACGGCCACGGGGCGGTCCTGATCTCGCGGGAACTCGAACGCCTCGGCGTCGGTGCCTTCTGCGTGGCGACCGCGGCGGAAGGGGCCGGGCTGCGCGAAAACGGCATCCGCGGGGATATCCTGGTTCTGGGCTACACGCACCCGAAGCAGTTTCCGCTTCTGGTC
Source organism: Caproicibacter sp. (assembly GCA_036844765.1). Classification (GTDB taxonomy): domain Bacteria; phylum Bacillota; class Clostridia; order Oscillospirales; family Acutalibacteraceae; genus Thermocaproicibacter. Next base: position 33,107 of record DAIUFE010000005.1, read on the forward strand.
CGCTGCGACCTGATCCAGACGGTGGTCGACCGGCCCTATGCCGAACTTCTGAACGGTTACGGCAAGAAAATCAGGGCGCATATCGCGGTCGACACCGGAATGCACCGCCTGGGCGAACGCTGCGAGAATATCGACGGCATCTGCGGCATGTTCCGCCTGTGCAACCTGAAAATCGAAGGGATTTACACGCATCTGTGCGCGGACGATACGGCTTCCCCGGAGGACAAAGCCTTTACGCTGGCGCAGGGGCAGGCGTTCCAACGCGTTCTTTCGCAGCTGAAAGCGCGCGGCTGCGGCCGCCCCAAAGCGCACCTGCTGGCAAGCTATGGGCTCGTGAACTATCCGGAGCTCGGCGGCGATTACGCGCGGGTCGGCATCGCGCTCTACGGCATGCTCGGCACCCGGACCGACACGGGGCACTGCGCCCTTCCGCTGCGGCCGGTTCTGTCGCTGAAGGCCCGGGTGGCGTCGGTCAAAACGCTGCGGAAGGGCGAGGCCGCGGGCTACGGGCTGCAGTTCGTCGCGCCGGAGGACTGCCGGATCGCCGTTCTCTCCATCGGGTACGCCGACGGGCTGCCCCGCGCGCTTTCCTGCGGCGTCGGGAAAGCCCTGATCGGCGGGCGCGACGCGCCCGTCGCCGGCCGCGTCTGCATGGATCAGACCCTGGTCGACGTCTCCGGCATTCCGGACGTCAAAGCCGGCGACACCGCCGTTCTGATCGGCCGGTCCGGCGGCTTGGAGATCACGGCCTGCGATCTGGCGGAGCAGGCCGGAACAATCTCCAATGAAATCCTCAGCCGCCTCGGCGCGCGCCTGGACCGGGAAATGACGGACGGCGGTCCGGGCTGAGAGCATCGATCATCCAGCATTGCCGCAGAGCTTTTGTTTGCCTTTTCCGGGACCGGCCGGTATAATGGGTCATAAACGGACAAGGCAAGGAGGAGTTCGAGATGCAGGTCAAACTGAAGATTCTCAGTTCGCTCGCCAAAGTGTTCGCCGACGAAGAGCCGACGGAGTACCCGGAAACCGGCAGGCCTTCCGGCTTCAAAAACGAGACGATCTCGTTCCAGGCGGCCTATCGAGCCGATACGGCAGGGAGCGAGCCGGCCAGGATCGAAGTCGAATCCCCGATCGCGGAGCGGATCAGGGTCCGGCAGGTGCGGCTCGTTCCGGTCGGACTCGCCGCATTCACCGACGCGGACGACAACTATTTAAGGAAGACCCCGGGCCTGTATCCCGACCTGCTGACCGACCTGAAGGACGGGGTGGTCCGCCTCTTGGGCGGGCAGTGGAGCAGCCTCTGGATCGACGTCGAGCCCGACGAAGAAGCGGCCGCGGGGGTCTATCCCGTTAAAATAGCGATCCGGACGCCGCAGGGAGAACCGCTCGCGGAGCGGACGGTCTCCGTAGAGATTCTGGACGCTCTGCTTCCCCCGCAGACGCTGCGGAACACAAACTGGTTTTATACGGATTGCCTCGCGCAGTATTATCAGGTTCCCGTTTTTTCCGAGCGGCACTGGAAGATTATCGAAAACTTCGCGGCGCTCGCGGCCCGGCGGGGGATCAACATGATCCTCACCCCGGCCTTCACCCCTCCGCTTGACACGGCCGTGGGCGGGGAACGGCTCACCACGCAGCTGGTCGACGTCCGCCTGGACCAAGGCGCCTACTCCTTCGGCTTTGAAAAGCTGAAGCGGTGGGTCGGGATGTGCGGGCGCGCGGGCATCCGGTATTTCGAGTTCAGCCACCTGTTCACCCAGTGGGGCGCACGGTCGGCGCCCAAGGTCATGGCGACCGTGGACGGCGTATACAAAAAGCTGTTCGGCTGGGAGACCGCGGCGACGGACGAAGAATACAAAAGGTTCCTGCGGGAATATCTCGGCGCCCTCACCCCGCTGCTGCGGGAGTGGGGGATCGCCGACCGGTGCTATTTCCATATTTCGGACGAGCCGTCCCTCGAGCATCTTCGGGATTACAAAGCGGCCAGGGAAATCGCGGCGCCTTATCTTCAGGGCTTTGAGATCATCGACGCGCTCTCGGATTTCGAGTTTTACAAGAGCGGCGCGATCTCCAAGCCGATCCCGGCGAACGACCACATCGCCCCCTTTATCGAAGCCGGAGTCAAGGGCCTGTGGACCTATTACTGCGTGGGGCAGTACAAAGACGTCAGCAACCTGTTCATCGCCATGCCGTCCGCGAGGAACCGGATCTTCGGGGTACAGCTTTACAAATACGGCATCGAGGGCATCCTGCAGTGGGGATACGACTTCTACAACACGCAGTATTCGCTGGACCGGATCGACCCCTATGCGGTCACCGACGCGGGCGGCTGGGTCCCGTCCGGCGACGCCTTTCAGGTCTACCCGGGGCGCGGCGGGCAGCCCGAGGAGTCCATCCGGCTGATGGTGAAGGCGCAGGCGCTTTACGACCTTCGCGCCTTCAGGCTGCTGGAGAGCCTGACGGACAAGGCCTTCGTTCTCCGGCTGATCGAGGACGGCCTCTCCGAGCCCGTCACGTTCTCAAGGTACCCAAAATCCGACGTCTATCTTCTCCGGCTGCGGAACCGCGTCAACCGCGAGATCATGGCGAGAATCTAACCCAGCGGCGCCTACAGTATTTCCAGTTGAGTGACGGAATGAAAATCGCTTCTCCCCCGCCCGAGGCGGTGGGAGAAGCGATTTTCATCTCTCCATCACGACCGGAACCGCTGTAGATCCGTCAAAGCGTGAGGACGGACAGCGCGTCGTCGATCTCTTTTCCGACGTCGCCGGTTCTCCATTCGGTAAAATAATTCAGGCACGCGCAGACAAAACGGATGCCGTCTTGCATGTGGGTCCTGCGGAAATGCACATGCCCCATCACGCCGTAGCGGACGTTGCAGCGCCGGTAAAGCTCGCCGTAGTCCGGGCTGCCGAGGAACGCGTTGAAATAATCCCATTTTCCCCGCGTTTCCGGCACGAGGAAGGCGCGGATGCCGACCACGTGCGTCACGGCGATCAGCTTGCTGCCGGCGGCCGTGCCTTCGGCGAGACTTCTTTCCAGGCGGGCGAGCATTTCCCGGTGGACCTGCCGGTCGTCCGCGTGCCAGCGGGTGTTCACGCTGTCCATCCACGTGCGGCCGTACATGCTGTGCCGGGCGAATTCCTCCGGGCTGAATTTCGGGTTCCCGAACGAGTGGTCGTACCACCCCGTTTCCCCCACGGCGGCCCAGCCGCCGCCCAGCGGGACGCACCGGCCCGAAAGGCAGCGCGGATGCTCCGCGTAGCGGCGGTAGATCTCACGGGTATCGCCGTATTCGCCCGCTTCGTCCCACAGGTCGTGGTTGCCGGGCACGAAATAAAACGGAACGTCCGTCAGGCCGGCGAACCGCTCGAAGAAAGCGAACGTCGTCTTATAGCGGTTGGAAACGTCCCCCGCCAGCAGCAGGCAGTCCAGCTTTTTCTCCTTCGTTTTCTCGGCCAGCACTTCCGTGACGGGATACGCTTTGTTCCGGTCGATATGGATGTCCGAGATCACTCCGATTCTCATCGCAGCCGGCTCACTCCTTCCCCGTTTCTTCCGCAAAACGGCAGCGCGCCCAGTGGCCGTCCCCGATTTGCTTCATTTCGGGAGCGGCCTGTGCGCAGACCGGCGCGGCCCGGCTGCAGCGGGTGTGGAACGCGCAGCCGGAGGGCGGGTCCAGAAGGCTCGGCACCTCCCCGCTCAGCAGGATCCGCTTCCGGGCGCTTTCGGCCACGGAGGGGACGGCGGAAAGCAGCGCCCGGGTATAAGGGTGCCGCGGGTCGCCGTACACGTCCTCCACGCCGCCGCATTCCACCAGCCGGCCCAAGTACATCACACCGATGCGGTCGCTCATGTACTGCACCACATTCAGGTCGTGCGAGATAAAAAGATAGGTCAGATTTCTGGTCTCCTTCAGGCTTTTCAGCAGGTTGAGGATCTGGGACTGGATCGACACGTCCAGCGCGGAGACCGGCTCGTCCGCGACCAGAAATTTGGAGTCGAGCATCAGGGCGGCCGCGATATTGACGCGCTGGCGCTGCCCGCCGCTGAGCTCGTGCGGAAAGGCGCTCAGGTAGCCGGCGTCCAGCCCGACGGTCTCCATCATCTCCTCCACGCGCTTCCGGCGCTCCCGCCGGTCGAGCTTGGTGTGGATCACCAGCGGCTCCTCGACGATCCAGCCGATCCTCCGCTTGGGGTTGAGCGAAGCGTACGGGTCCTGGAGCACGATCTGGATCTCGCGGCGCATCGCCCTCTTTTCTTCCGCCGTCATCTGCTTCACGCTTTTGCCCCGGTAGCGGATCTCGCCGGAAGAGGGCGGGAAGATCCCGGCGAGCATCTGGCCCGTCGTCGATTTTCCGCAGCCCGATTCCCCCACGAGGCCGAAGACTTCGCCGGGGCAGATCGCAAGGCTCAGGCCGTCCACCGCGCGGATGCTCCGTTTCAGGAAGGGATTGCTCCGGTTCCGGATGCGGTATTCCTTGCTGACGTTCACGAGCTCGATCAGCGGCTGCCTTTCGCTCATTCCGCCCCACCTCCCGCAAAAAAGCAGCGGACTTTCCGGCCGTTTTGCTCCGTGAGCCGCGGCACCGCCTCCCGGCACCGGGGCCTCGCCCGGGCGCACCGGTCGCAGAACGGGCAGACCCCGGCCGGGCGCTGATCCAGCGCCGCGACGACCCCCGGGATCGTATAGAGCGGCCGCCCGCGCTTCTGCGGCGTGGGAATGGATTCCAAAAGCTGGCGCGTGTAGGGATGCAGCGGGCGCCGGAGCACCTCCCCCACCCCGCCTTCTTCGACGATGAAGCCGGCGTACATCACGATGACCCGGGAGCAGACCTCTCGGACGACGCCCAGGTCGTGCGAGATCAGCAGCACGGCGGTCGAAAGCGACCGGTTCAGCTGTTTGATCAGCTCCAGAATCTGGTACTGGATCGTCACGTCGAGCGCGGTGGTCGGCTCGTCGGCAATGAGAAGCGCCGGGCGGTTGATCAGCGCCATCGCGATCACGACGCGCTGCTTCATCCCGCCCGAAAGCTGATGCGGAAACTCCCAGTACAGGGAATCCGGCCGGGAAAGCCCGACCTGTTTCATCACGCGGAGGGCGGCCGCCCGGGCCTCGCTTTTGCTTCCCCCGTGCTGCAGGAACGCCTCCGCGATCTGGCGCCCGACGGGCATCAGGGGATTCAGCGCGGTCATCGGCTCCTGAAACACGATCGAGATATCTTTGCCGCGCAGGCCGCACATCCGGGCTTCCGTCCACTCAACGAGGTCCGCGCCGCGGAACCGGATCTCCCCCGCGCCGACGCGGGCCGCCTCCGGCAGCAGGCCGATGACGGAAAGAGCCGTGAGGCTTTTGCCGCACCCGGATTCCCCGACGAGGCCGACGATCTCCCCCCGGTCCAGGCGGAAGCCGACGGAATCCAGCGCGCGGTAGGCGTGGCCGCGGATCCGGATCTCCACGGTCAGCCCTTCGACGTCCAACAGATGCTCCATGCCCCGTCCCCCCTTTAAGCCGTTCTGGCGTCCGTCACGTCGCGCAGGCCGTCCCCCAGCAGGTTGAAGCCCAGCACCATCATCGTGATCAGGCAGCCCGGGATGAACGCGTACCACGGGCTGGAAAGAAGATAGGCCTGCGCCTCGAAAAGCATCATGCCCCAGCTCGGCTCGGGCGGCTGGATGCCGAGGCCGAGGTAGCTCAGGCCCGCCTCGGAGAGGACGGCGCCGGCGAAGCCGACGGACGCCGTCACCAGAAGCGGCGAAACCATGTTCGGCAGGATATGCAGCGCCATCAGGCGCAGCGGGGAGGCCCCCCGGGAGCGCGCGGCCTTGACGTAGTCCATCTCTTTGATCTGCAGAAAGCCCGCCCGGGCGATCCGGCAGAAGCGCGGGATCGCCGTGACGCCCAGGGCCGCCGCGGTGTGCAGCGTGCTTGAGCCGGACACCGTGATGATCACCAGCGCCAGGATCACGCCGGGGAACGCCATCAGCGCATCGGTTATCCGCATGAGGACCTCGTCCACGGCCCCGCCGAGATACCCGGCGGCCGCCCCGAACAGCAGCCCGAACAGAAAACCGATGCCGACCGAGGAAAAGCCGACCAGGAACACGCTCTGCGAGCCCTTCATCACGCGGCTCAGGATATCGCGCCCGAAGTTGTCCGTCCCGAGCGGATGGGCCGGGGTGGGAAGCTGGAACTTCTGCTGGGTGTTCATCCCGTTCGGGTCGTAGGGAAGATAGAAAAAGCTGACGGCCAGGATCAGGACCAAAATGCCGAGCAGCACGGCCCCGATCATGAAATTTTTATTTTGAACGCATTTTTTGAGCATCAGATACCTCGTTCGCCCGGCGGGTCACCGGTCGATGCGGATGCGCGGGTCGATGGCCGCGTACAGGAGGTCGACGAGAAAATTGATGGCCACCACGGTCAGCGCCAGGTAGAACACCAGCCCCTGCACGAGCGGAAAATCCCGGTTGCCCACGCCCGAGATCAGCAGCCGGCCGATCCCCGGAAGGTTGAACACGTTTTCGATAATGATGCTGCCGCCCAGCACCTCCACGGCAATCATGCCGAGGATCGTGACGGTCGGCAGCAGAGCATTTTTCAGAACATGGCGGTACAGCACGGCGTTCCTCGTCAGGCCCTTGCTGCGCGCGGTCCTCACGTAGTCCATGTTCATCTGGTCCAGCAGCGTGTTTTTCAGGTAGCGGATCACCACGGCCGTCGTTCCGATGGAAATGGACAGGGCGGGCAGCACGAGCGAGCGGACCGCGCCCCAGAAGCTTTGGGAAAACGGGATGAAATCGCCGGAGGGCAGCCAGCGCAGCGCGACGGAAAACACCAGGATCAGCAGGATGGAGAGCCAGAAGGACGGCACGGCGATGCCGACCTGCATCACCGCGGACAGCGCGGTCGCGAGCTTTTTATTGTTGTTTTTCGCCAGGTAGACCGAGACCGGCACGACCAGAACGACCGTGATCAGCAGCGACAGCACCGTGAGGCCGGCCGTGACGGGCAGGGCGTCGCGGATCAGCTCCATCACGGGGACCTGGTACCGCAGCGAGACGCCGAGGTTTCCGCTGAACAGCCCGCCCACCCAGTTGAAATACCGCTGCTGGATCGGCAGGTCGAGGCCCATCTGCTTCGACAGGGCCTGCACCTGGAGCGGGTCCGCGTCCACGCCGAGGATGATGGCGGCCGGGTCACCGGGAAGGATCTGAAACGCGAAGAAGGTCAGGAGGGAAATCGCGAACAGCGTGACCGCCGCCGAGGAAAGCTTTTTGAGGAGATAGAACGCCGCTCTCATGACGGGTTACGGCTCGACCGAGAGCTCGCCCAGGTTGAAGAAGGTGACGGGGTAAATGGCCAGGCCCTTGACTTTTTTGGAGACCGCGAAAACGAGGTGCGGGTCCTGGATGAACACCGTCGCCGCCTGATCGACCAGCATCTGCTGGGCGTCCTTGTAAATCTGCGCGCGCTCGGTCTGGTCGGCCGTGAGGGCGCCTTTCGCGACCAGGGCGTCGTAGTCCTTATTGGAGAAGTTGAAATAATTCTTGGCGTAGGTAGTGGAAAAGCGGTTCAGGAAGTCCTGCGGGTCCAGCTTGCCGCTGTGGCCGATGATGGTCGTCTGGTAATCGCGCTTCGTGTAGACGCCGTCCAGCCACTGCGCCCATTCGATCAGCTGGATGTTCAGCGTGATGCCGACCTTCGCAAGCTGGTTCTTGATGACCTGCGCGGTATCCACGTGGAACTGGTAGTTGGAGGGGACCTTCACGGTCAGGGTGAAGCCGTCCGCGTATCCCGCTTCCTTCAGAAGCTCCTTGGCCTTGGCGGCGTCGGGATGGTAGGCGTTGATCTTGTCGTTGTAATAAACTGCCATGCTGGGGCTCAGGAAGGACTCGACCTTGGTTCCCGCGCCGTTTGCGACGGTGCTGATGATCTCGTCCTTGTCGATCGCGTAGCAGATGGCCTGGCGGACCTTCAGGTTGTCGAGCGGCTTAACCTTGTTGTTCAGCGCGAAGATCTGCACCATGTTCTGCGGACCCTGGATAATGTCGAAATCGCTGCCGAGCGCCTGGATATCGCTGGAGTTGATGCCCGCGATGTCCAGGTCCCCCGATTTGAGCGCCATCAGCTTCGCGTTTTCATCCGTCATGATCGAGAATTCGACGCGGTCCACCTTCGGCTTGCGGTCGGCGATGGTGGTGTAGCCGTCGTTTTTCTCGAGCACGACCTTCTGGCCTTTCACGTACTGCACAAACTTATACGGGCCCGTGCCGATCGGCTGCGTGGCGTTTTTCTCGTAGTCCTTTTCCACGATCGAAAAGATCGCCTTGCTCAAAAATCCGGCGTCCTTGTTCTTCAGCGTGAACACGACCGTGTAGTCGTCCGGGCACTCCACCTTGGCCAGCTCCGCGCTCAGGGTGGAGCTCAGCGCCTTGGCCCCGCTCAGGCCCGCCAGCTTGTCGTAGGTGTATTTCACGTCCTTGGCGGTGCAGTCCTTTCCGTCGTGGAAGCGGATGCCCTTTTTGAGCTTAAATGTGTAGGTGAGCCCGTCGTCCGAGAGGGTGTAGGATTCCGCGATCGCCGGGATGAACTCGCCCTTCTGGTTGAACCCGAGCAGCCCCTCGAACACGTTGTCCATCACGGACGACGTGTCGGTGGCCGCCGAAAGCATCGGGTCGAGGCTGTCCGGCTCCGATCCCAGAGCAATTTTGACGGTGGTCTCTTTCGGCGCGGCCGCGCTGGTTACACCGGCGGAAGAGCTGCCGGCCGGCGCGCTGCCGGAAGCCGCCGGCTGCCCGGAGCACCCCGCGAGAGCGATCGTGGCCGCCGCCAGCAGGAATGCCGTCCATCTTTTGAACCGAGTCATTTTTTTGCTCCTTTCAGCAATGCCGTGGTTGCGTTGTTTCCTCATGAGAAGCTGTATGAAAATAAAAGACGAACTGCAAAAGGATTAAAGGGAGAGGGTCAGTCCCCGCCGCGCCAGAAGCACCTTGCCGGCGTAGACGGACCGGGCCTCTTCCGCCAGGCGCTGGGGCCTGCCGAAGTGCGGAAGGTGCGTAAGCACCAGGCTCTTCGCCCGGGCCGCCGCGGCGAGCCGCCCCGCTTCGACCGCGGTGAGGTGCTGCGCCGTCCGGGGTTCGCGCCCGTCGCCGTAAAACGAGGCCTCGCACAAAAAGCAGCCGGCGTCCCGCGCGAAATTTGCAAGCTCCCCGAAATAAGCCGTGTCGCCGGAATAGACCAGCTCCGCTCCCCCCGGAGCCCCGACCCGAACGGCATAGCAGGGGACTTCATGAAGCGTCCGGATCACTTCAAAGCGCAGGGAACCGATCCGAAAGGGATGCTCTTTCTCATAGCTGCGGCCCTCGCAGTATTGCTCATAGGCCAGCTTTCCCGCATCGCCCGGCCCCCAGGCGGAAAACGGCTTTTTCCGCCTCCCGATCTGTTTTTCGATCATCGCGGCATACTGCAGGCAGCCAAGGTCCGCGACGTGGTCCGGATGATCGTGCGAGACGACCACCGCGTCCAGTTCGCCCAGTGGGATGTATTCCTGCAGCCTGGTCAGCACGCCGCTGCCGCAGTCCAGTAAAACCTTGGTGTCCCCCTCTTCCACCAGATAGCCCGAGGTGGCCTCCCCTGCCGGCGGATAGGCGCCGTAACAGCCGATTACCGTCAATTTCATCTTGAAACGGATTCCATCTTTCCTTGTTAAATATTAAACAATCAGTTTTAATTCAGTTTACCACACCGGCCGCCGCTTTTCAAGCGCCTATTGGTTCAGATTGCGGTAGACCTCTTCGGTGTTCTCGATGCGGATTCGGATGTTCTGACGGTCGAGGCGGACGACCATGGCGATCAGCGCGTGGGCGACCGACAGGGCTGCGCTGTAGGAATCCAGAAAGATGGCGGAATCCGTCAGCGCGTAGAGGGCCGCGTCCGAGATTTTGGCGAACGGGGAAAGGTCGCAGTCCGTAAAAACCAGCAGCTTCGCGCCCCTGCCCTTTGCGATTTCGGCCGCCTTCAGGGTGCTGCGGCTGTAACGCTGAAAGCCGACGACGACCAGCGCGTCTTTTTCGTCCATCGAGGAAAGGTATTCCGCGCAGTCGGAGAGATTCAGCAGGACCGTCTTCCCGATCAGGTAATTCAGGGCGAAGGAAAGATACGCGGAAACCCCCGACCCCATTTTGCTGCCGAGCACCCAGATGCGCCCGGCGCGGATCAGCAGGCCGGCTCCCCGCCGGAAAGCCTCGTCGCCGTTCAGGCGGAAGGTCTGCATGAGGTTGGCGACCTCCATGCCCACATGCTCGTCCAGCCAGCTCGCCTTGTCGGCCCCCTGCTCGTCTTTCAGCTTGAAATTCACGACGGCCCGGTTCTTCAGCAGGCTGCCGCGCATCTGCATCTTCATGCTCCGGAAGCTCTTGAAGCCGAGGCACACCGCGATGCGCTGGACGGTGGCCTCGCTGACCCCCGCCTTCTGGCCCACTTCCTTGGCCGTCATCATGCAGATCTGCTCCCATTTTTTCCGGAAAAGAAGGACGACCTTCTGCTGGGCCGGAGTGAGCTGGTCGTAGAGGGAGCGGATCCTTTCCTGGAAGGACTCCGCGGTCAGATATTTTTCTTCCGTAGACAGCTTTTCGTCGTTCAAGGCGCTGCGGTTTCCCCCTTTCAAGCGGAACGGTAACCGGACGGCGCTCCGCTCTTTGGCGGAAAACCATCGCTCGGACCGATTTGTTCGTTTTCCGTCAACTTCAAGTTTATCCGCGCCGTGTAAAAGGACAAACCTATTTTGCGTAAAGTTTTGGTGTCGGTTTGTCAAGAATCCGTCATATCGGGAGAAAAAGGCCGCGCAAGGTTTTTCAGGGGGGGCGCGTCTCCCCTCCCCGGCGCTTCGCATCCGGGAGAGGTGACGCCGCAAGATTTTCTGCAATTTTTCCTTGCTTTTCGGCAGGCAAGGCGGTATAATATCAAAGTGTTCTGAATTCGGACGTTTAGCTCAGCTGGCTAGAGCGTTCGCTTGACGTGCGAAAGGTCATAGGTTCGAGTCCTATAACGTCCACCACGTGAAGGCCCGCGTCGGTACTGGATTTTTCCGGTATCCAACGCGGGATTTTTATTGCATTAAAATGATTGAAAACAGGTTTGCGCCGTTTGTGCGCCAACCAGCCGTATCAGCCTTTTTGGAAAGTAAAGTATCAAATCGTAGGGATTTACCGTTTTGCAGGCACCCAGGCTGTGTATTCCAACTCGTCGGAAACAGGCCGGGACGAGGTCATCATCCCCGCGAAATCCGTAAAAGCGCCCGACGAAAACAACATTGTGGATTATGGGCCCATGCAGAGCGGAACCGCCTCGTTCCAGATTCCCAACGGCTCTATTTCGGAATTTGAAGAGGCCTTTCGGAAGCTGCCGGAAAGCGCGTTCCTACAGCATTTCCAGTTGATTATGCAAGTGGGTTTGTATTTTTTCCCCCTTCCCCCGCCTTCGGCGGGGGAAAAATACATCATCTTTCGCAAATTGAAATGAAATTGCTGTAAAAGTCAAATTCGACAACAACGGATACGGGCAGGTCAGCGGAAACTTGAAAAGCGCGCGGAGCGCGGCGCTGCTGCTCACCGCGATCGAGCTGTTGAGCGACCGGGAGGAAGGCTGATCTTCCCCGTTCTTTCCGCGGCAGCGGCCATCCCCGCACCGCGTCAGGAGCAGAGGTCGAGGATCGCCTGGGTGAAAATCTCCGCGCCCGTCAGGAGCTCGCCGATCACCGCGTATTCGTCCGCGCCGTGCATGCGGTTGTCCGTCCCGGGCATCGCGCATCCGAACGCGACGCCGTTTTTCAGCCGGTGCACGTAGGTGCCCCCTCCGACCGCAAGGCAGCGCCCTTTGCGGCCCGAATACTGCTCGTAGCATTTCAGCAGGGTCCGGACGAACGGCGTGTCTTCCGGGACATGATGGGCGGGGGAGACCCCCGTGCCGTCCGGCGTAAGGCCGAGCGACTCCGCCTTTGCGCAGAACACGTTCTTCAGGTTGCCGTCGCCGGCGCAGACCGGCGTCCGCCCGTCGAAGTATCCTTTCAGGCCGGAAGGCCCGTACTCGAACAGATTCAGGCTCATGGTCAGCTCGCCGGAAACGTCGTCTTTCATCGCCACGCCGGCGGCTTTCCCCCGCCAGTCGCCGTGCGGGAAAAGCCGGCGGACGGCGCGGAGCCGGCGGAACCCTTCGGAATCCGCAAACGGAAGCCCGGCCAGCAGATCGATCAGCCCCGTCACGGCATTGTTGCCTTCGCCGGGGGTGGAAGCGTGCGCGCAGGTGCCGAGGGCTTTCAGGACGATTTTTCCGTCCTCCGCCCCGGCGGAGAAGCGGATCCCCGTTCTTGCTTCGGCCGCTTTCAGAAGGCCGGAGAGGTCCGGGACGGAAAGCCCTTCCGCCACGGCCTCGGCGGTATCCGGAACCATATTGCCCCTGACGCCGCCGCGGACGGAGAGGATCCGCGGCAGCCGCGCGCTCTCTTTCCAGGAAGCCCGGAACCAGGTGCTGTAGCGCCCTTTTTCGATATTGACCACGGGGAACTCCGCGTCCGGCGAGAACGTCATCGGCGCTTCCCGCTCCCGCTCGTAATAGTGCTTCAGATCGGCGCTGCCGGATTCCTCGTCGCTGCCGAGGACCAGCCGGACGCTTTTTTTGAGCGGAAAATGCAGATCGCGGGCCGCCCTCAGGGCGTACAGCGCGGCGACCGCCGGTCCCTTGTCGTCGGCGGCTCCCCTGCCGTACAGCCTGCCGTCTCGGACCGCCGGCTCGAACGGCCGCGTGACCGACCATCCGCCGCCCCCCGGAACGACGTCGAGGTGCGCGAGGATATCCAGCTGCCGGGGCAGGCCGTTCAGATCGACCGCAACGGCGAAGCCGCCGTAGCCCCGCACCGGAAAGCCCATGCCCTGCGCGATGCGGCCGGCGGCCGCCAGCGCCTCCGCCGGGAACCTGCCGAACGGCATGCCGGGCGCGGGCTCGCCCTTTTCGCTGGGAATGCGGATCAGCGTCCCGATATCGCGCAGCATCTCGTTCCTGTGCGCTTCAAAATATGCGATAATTTGCTTTTGACCGATCATTTCAAGGCTCCTTCGCACGGTGGGTCAGAATGAACGGATCACGCCGGCGTTCAGGGATTCGATCACCGCGCACGCCAGCTTCACGGCGTTTTCGACGTCGGAAAACGACGCGATCCCGTAATGGGTGTGGATATAGCGGACCGGCAGGCCGACGACGACCGCCGGGACGCCGGCGTTGGAAAGATGGATGGGGGCGCCGTCGGTGGCTCCGCCCTTCCGCACGGATTCCTGCACGGGAATCCCGAGCTTCTCCCCCAGGTTCAGGACATATCTCTGATAGCGGGGATTGGTGATCATGCGGGCGTCGATATGGCGGAGCATGGGGCCTTTTTTGATCGCCGTCTGCGTCAGGTACGGTTCGGTGAACGTATCGTCCGCGGGGCAGCCTTCAAAGACGATCGCGATGTCCGGGCGAACGGCGCGGCTGGTGACCTGCGCGCCGCGCGTGCCGACCTCCTCCTGCGCGGCGAAGGCGGCGACGACGTCCACGCCCAGCTCCTTTCCCCGCAGGGCTTTCAGGGTTTCCAGAATAGCCGCGCAGCCGAGGCGGCAGTCGAACGCCTTGCCGATCATCAGGTCCCGTTTTTCCAGATATTCAAACGCCGTGTCCGGCACCGCCGGCTCGCCGATCCGGATCCTGAAATCCCGGACCGCCTCTTCCCGGGAGGAAGCCCCCACGTCGATCACCATGGACGAGACGTCGGCGGGTGCGCTGCGCTCCGCTTCGCTCATAAAATGCGGCGGCTTGGTCGCGATCACGCCCGGGACGTACTCCCCCTCCGCATTGCGCACGCGCACCCTGTGGGCCGGGATATTGTTGGCGACCCATCCGCCCAGCGTGATGAACGCCAGCGTCCCGTTCGGCTTGACCGCCTGGACCATGAACGAGACCTCGTCCGTGTGGGCGTCCAGCTGCACGACCGGGCGGCCGCCGCGGTTCCCGGCGCGCCGGAGGTACAGGTCGCGCAGGGAATCCTCCGAGAACTCCCCCAGGCCCTCCCCGTATTTCCGGATCACCGCCAGAACCTCGTCCTCAAAGCCGGAAGCCCCGTTCGCATCGGAGATTTCCCGGATCAGCCGGATCGCATTTTCTTTTTTCAAAACCGGTTCCCCCATTTTATCTTCTATTTTGCGGAAGCTACAGCAATTCCATTTCAATTTGCGAAAAATGAGGTGTTTTCCCCCCGCCTTCGGCGGGGGGAAAACACAAACCCACTTGCATAATCAACTGGAAATGCTGTATTGTTCAAACATGCCCTTTTTCAGAATGCGGCCGCGGTCCATCATCACCGTTCCGCCGGCGACCACGGCGCTGAGGTCCAGCCGGTCGTCGAGAAGGTTCAGGTCGGCGTCGTACCCCGGGGCGAGGCGCCCTTTTCGGCGCGCGAGGCCGAGCGCCGCCGCAACCGTTGCCGTGACGGGGCGGATCGCCTGCGAAAGCGGCACGCCGTATTCCAGGACGAGCGACCGGATCGTCCGGTGCATCGACGCGATCTGCCCGACGCCCATGCCGGTCAGCTCGCCGGCTTCGTTCCACTTCGGGATGCTCCCGTTGGAATCCGTGCTGAGCGTGACGCGGCCGGCGGGCGCACGGTCGAACGCTTCCTTCAGCATCCGGGCGGATTCCGTCCCGTCCTCCTCGGCGGTAAAATCGATGTACCCGCCCAGCTTCGCAAAGCGGACGGCGTCGTCGAAAACCCTGCCCACATGGGTGGGGCGGAACGTGGCGATCGGGATGTCCTCCGTTTTCAGGATGTCGAACAGCAGGCCGAGCCCGCGTTTTCCGCTGCCCACGTGCAGGTGGACGATCCCCGGCTTGCCGGAGAGGATGCCGCCGAGCCTCGCCTCCGACGCCAGCCGGATCAGGTCCCGTTCGGACATGTTGGAGGAGCGGTGATCCGCGATCGCGATCTTGACCCCGATGATCTCGCCGACGAACACGATGTCCTTTTTGACGGAGCCCGTGAGCGTCGGGGAAGGATACTCGTACGCCCCCGTCAGGCAGTAAGCCGTGAGCCCCTCGCTTTTCAGGGCTTTCGTCTTCGCCACCAGATTCTCCACGCTGCGGGTGACGGAATCCGTCCCGAGCAGGCCCACCACCGTGGTCACGCCGCCGCGGATGCAGTCCGAAAGCTGAATTTCCGGAACGCGGCTGGCGAACCCGTTCTCCCCTCCTCCCCCGAGGACGTGGACGTGCTGGTCGATATAGCCGGGCACCGCCGTCCTTCCGTCCCCTTCCAGAATTTTCAGGCCGGGAAGCGCGGGCTCCAGCCGGCGACCGACCGCCTGTATTTTTCCGCCCGCGATGAAGACGTCCGAAACCTCCTTCGTCTTTTCCGGATCGATCCGTACGTTTTTGATCAGTAACATTCCTGCTCCAAACCGCCGCGCCGGTGAAGCGCGGCTTGATTCAAATAGCGCGCCGGCGCGGCGCGTGATTTCACCGGGATCCGGGCGCCGGTTTCTTCCATTCCGAAGGGATTTAAGGTATAATTATCTCACGACAGCACGAAAGAAAGCGGGCGCACCATGGAGGAGAATCCTTTTCAAAACATCAACAGGAACTACCAGAACCTCACGAGAAAGCAGAGGGAAATCCTGAATCTGCTGCTGTCCAATCCCGAAGGGGTATGCTATACGTCGCTCAACGAGCTGAGCAAACGTACCCATGTATCGGAAGTGACGATTCTGCGGATGTGCAAGCGGCTCGGGTTTGAAAATTACGTGGAGCTCAGGCGGGCCTTCCGCGCGCACACCGAGCGCCTGGTGAAAAACTTTATGGAAACCACCTATTTTTCGCTGGACCTTCCCCCCGCGGAGCGCGGCGACAAAGAGACCGTCCTGCAACAGATTCTGGAGAGCGCCCGCGCGCAGAGCGCGGAGTTTTTCGACGCGCTGCAGCCGCGGAAAATCCTAAAGACGGCCCGGCAGATCCTGCAGGCCGGGACAGTGCTGATCTGCGGCCAGGGCGTCTCGGCCCTGGCAGCCGATTACTTTTACCGGCGGCTGTCGCCGCTGGTCCCGAACGCCGTACCGGTGCGCCCCGAGGATATGGACAGCGTCCAGGCGAGCCTCGTCAAGCTGCGCCCCGGCGACCACGTGATCGCCATCTCGTTCCCGCGCTATTACACCGCGATGCGGAACATCGTTCAATTTGCGGAATACAAGGGCGCGGGCGTCACCGCCATCACCGACAGCCCGGAATCCCCCGTTGTCACCCCGAACAGCACCAACTACCTGTGCAACACGGCGACCAAAGTGTTTTACAACTCGTATTCCCTCCCGATCGAGCTGGTCAACCTGATCGCCTCCGGCGTGGTGCTGGAAATGGGGAAGGACTACGACCGCCTGGTGTCGTCCGCCCACGAGGTGATCCACTTCATCAACGAATCGGACGCCGGCGGGAATCCGCCGCCTTCCGAAAAAGCCGCTCCGTGAGCGTCCGCCGCTACGGCCCGCCGTACCGGTGGCAGGCCACCCAGTGCCCTTCCTCCGCCTGTCGGAACGCGGGGGCAGACCGTCTGCACCGGTCCGTCGCATACCGGCAGCGCGAGCAGAACTTGCAGCCGGGCGGGATATCGACCGGGTTGGGGACCGCGCCTTCCAGGACGATGCGGCTCCGCTTCTTTTCCGCCCTCGGGTCCGGAAGCGGAATCGCGGAAAGGAGCGCCTGCGTGTAGGGGTGAAGGGGCCTGTCGAACACGGCCCGGCTCGAAGCGAGCTCCACCAGGCTGCCCAGGTACATCACGCCGATGCGGCTGCTGATATATTGGACCATAGAGATGTCGTGCGCGATAAAAAGGTACGTCAGCCCCAGCCGGTCCTGCAGGCGCCGGAGCAGGTTGACCACCTGCGCCTGGATCGAAACGTCCAGCGCGGAGATCGGCTCGTCCGCCACGATGAATTCCGGATGCGTGGCGAGGGCCCGCGCGATGCCGATCCTCTGCCGCTGGCCGCCCGAAAATTCGTGCGGGAAGCGGCCGGCATGCTCCTTCTGCAGGCCGACCATCTCCAGCAGCTTCACGACCGCGTCCTCCCGTTCCCCCCGGCTCAGGGAGGGATTCTGGGCGTCCATCCCCTCCGCGACGATGTCCACCACCTTCATGCGCGGGTCCAGCGACATATAGGGGTCCTGAAAGATCATCTGCATCCTGCGGCAGCATTCCCTCGTCTCCTCGCGGGAGAGCGGCCCGCTGATTTTTTTGCCGCCGTAGAAGATTTCTCCGCCCGTGGGCTGGTACAGCCGGACGATGGTCCTCCCGAGCGTCGATTTTCCGCAGCCGGATTCCCCGACGAGGCCCAGCGTCTCCCCTTTGTAGATTTGAAAGGAGACGCCGTCCACCGCCTTCAGGGTCTGCTTTTTGCCGACCGCAAAATACTTTTTCAGATCTTTGACTTCCAGCAGGACCTCACTCATGGTTTCCCTCCTTTCCGGCCGCCCGCCGTGCCAGCGGGTGCTGCAGCCAGCACGCCGAGCGGTGCGTGGCGGTGATCCGCGTATCTTCCGGCGGGATCAGGCGGCAGACCTTCATCGCTTTTTCGCAGCGCGGCGCGAAGGGGCAGCCCTTCGGCGGATCGGTCAGGTCCGGCGGCGTGCCGGGGATGGCCTTCAGCTCGGCGGAACCGCCGTGGATTTTCGGGATGGAGGCGATCAGGCCCAGCGTGTAGGGATGCTGCGCCCCGTAGAAGATTTCCTCGACCGTGCCGCTTTCCACGATCTTTCCGCCGTACATCACGGCGACCTTGTCGGCAATGTTGGCGACCACGCCGAGATTGTGGGTGATCAGGATGATCGAGGTGCTGATCCGGCTCTGAAGGGATTTCATGAGATCGAGGATCTGCGCCTGGATCGTGACGTCCAGGGCCGTGGTCGGCTCGTCGGCCACAAGGACCTTCGGGTTGCAGGCGAGCGCCATGGCGATCACCACGCGCTGGCGCATGCCGCCCGAAAGCTGGTGCGGGTACTGGCTGAACCGCTTTTCGGGGTAAGAGATCCCCACCAGCCCCAAAAGCTCCAGCGTCCTCGCCTTCATGGCCGGCCGGCTCATCTTTTCGTGCTCCCGGAGGACCTCCATGATCTGCTTGCCGACGGTCATGGTCGGGTTCAGCGAAGTCATCGGGTCCTGGAAGATCATCGAGATTTCCGAGCCGTTCAGCCTGCGCATCCGGCGCTCGCTGCAGCGCGTGATGTCCCTGCCGTCCAGCACGATCTTTCCGGACTCGATGCGGCCGGTTTTCGGCAGCAGTTTCATGATTCCCTTGACCGTCATGCTTTTCCCGGAGCCGGATTCCCCGACGATCGCCAGCGTCTCCTTCGGCTCCAGCGAAAAGCTGACCCCGCGCACGGCCCTGACCGCATCGTCGTGCGTCCGCAGGCTGATCCGCAGGTCGCTGACTTCCAACAAGCTCATTTTCTGGCCCCATTTCTGAACGGCAGCGTTTCCGGTGAAGTTTCGGAATTCTTTATTGTTTCTCCCCCGTTCGGAGGCGGAGAAGAAGCTTTCCATTTTTTCAATCGCGGCTGAAACCGCTTTACGTGCGCATCTGCGGGTCGAACGCGTCGCGGAGACCGTCGCCCAGGATGCTGAAGCACACCATGATCAGAACGATGACGGCGGCGGGCACGAACAGCAGGAACACATGGCTGTTGATCACCTGGAAGCCGCTGTTGATCAGCACGCCCAGCGAAGCCTTCGGCTCCTGCAGGCCGATGCCGATGAAGCTGAGAAAGGCCTCCGTGAAAATGGCGGACGGGATGGTGAACATCGTGTTGATCACGATGACGCCCATAGTGTTCGGGATCAGATGCCGGAGGATGATCCGCCGGTCCGGCGTGCCGAGCAGGCGGGCGGCCAGAACGAATTCCTGATTTTTCAGCTTCAGGATCTCCGCGCGGACCAGCCTTGCCATATTGGCCCAGCCGGAAATGGACATCGCAATGATCAGCGTCCCGATGCCGGCGGGCATCACCATCATCAGCAGGATTACGATGATGAGGTTCGGAATGCCGATCAGCACTTCGATCACGCGCTGCATGACGGCGTCCGCCATTCCGCCGAGCAGGGCGGAAACGGACCCGTACGTCACGCCGACCAGCAGGTCCAGCGCGGCGGCGACTACGGCGATCAGCAGGGAAATCCGCGTGCCGTACCACACCCGCGACCACTCGTCGCGGCCGAATTTGTCCGTGCCGAACCAGTGCACCGCGTTCGGCGGCTGAAAAATCGCCCCGTAATCCGTCGTGTAATAGTCGAACCGGGTGAACGACGGGCCCAGAAACGCGAGGACGACGAGCGCGAGGAGAAGGACCAGGGCGACGACCGCCCCTTTATTCCGCTTGAGCCGGATCCACGCGTCCTGAAAGCCGGACCGCGTCGGCCGCGCGATCTTTTCCCTCTCGCCGGCGCCCGCTTCGGCGGGGACGAACAGATCTTCCGTCAGCTCCATGCCCTGCAATCGCAATCACTCCTTTGCCGGCGCGAGCCGGATTCTCGGGTCGATGACGCAGTAGAGGATATCGATGATCAGGATTACCACGACGTAAAACGCGCTGTAAAAAACCGTCAGCCCCAGAATCGTGGAATAGTCGTTCGCCTTGATGGTGTCCACGAACAGGCTGCCGATGCCGGGGACGCCGTAAATGCTTTCCACGGCGAGGGAGCCCGTCAGAACGTTGACCGTGATGGCGCCGAGAATGGTGATCACCGGCAGCAGGGAATTGCGCAGCGCGTGGCGCACGAGGATCTTCGCCGGGCTCAGGCCCTTTGCTTTCGCCGTCAGAATGTAATCCTGCTGCAGGACCGTCAGCATCTCCGTGCGCACGAACCGCGCGATCTGCGCGATCACGCCGAACGAAAGGGCGAGGGACGGCAGGATGGAGGAGGCGTAGCTTTCCCAGTAGGCGACCGGCAGAAGGCGCCATTTCAGCCCGAAGAAATACTGCAGCAGCGCCGCGACGACGAAGTTCGGCACGGAAATGCCCAGCACGGAGATCACCATCGTCAGGTAATCCAGCGGGGTGTTGTGGCGGTAGGCGGCCACGACACCGAGGATCAGGCCGACGGCCAGACCCGCCAGCACGGCCTGGATGCCCACCAGCGCGGAAGGGACGATCCGGGCCGCGAGGATGCCGGCGACCGGCTGGCCGGAATACAGCGTGGAGGTGCCGAAATCCCCCCGGAACACATTGGCCAGATATTTGAAATACTGGATGTAAACCGGCTGATCCAGCCCGTAGGCGGCGTAAATCTGCCGCTGCTGCTCCGCGCTCAGTCTGCTGATCTTATCCTCGTCGAACGGCGTCCCCGGAAGGCTGTGCATCAGGAAAAAGGTCGCGGTCATAATGACCAGAAGGGTCACCAGCAGGTAGACGATCCGCTTCAGAATGTATTTTTTCAATTTGCCCCCTCCTTCGGAGCCCGGCGCGCCGCCTTGCAGAAGGATAGGCTGTTGCGGCGCAACAGCCTATCCCTCCGGTCGACCGCGCCGATCTATTCCACGGCGGTATATTTCAGCTCCAGGATGCCGCTGTCGGGTTCCACCAGGTTTTTGACGCCCGGCTTCACCAGGTAGGCGGAGCCCATGTAGTAGAGCGGGGCGACGACCGCGTTGTCCGCGATCAGGCTCTTTTCCGCCCGGACGAGCAGGTCCGCGCGCTTGGCGGTGTCCCTTTCGGCATGCGCCTCCCCGATCAGCTTGGCGTAGCCGTCCGCGGCCTCGGTGTCTTTGAAATTGCCGCGGAATCCGTTTGAATTTTCGGTCCAGATCTGCAGGAAGGTCATCGGGTCGTCATAGTCGGCGCCCCAGGCGTTCAGGCCCATCTGGTACTTGCTTGTTTTCATCAGCTCGCGCCGGGCCTCTTTGGTCTTGGAATCGAGCTTCACGTCGATGCCGAGCACGGATTTGAACTGGCTCTGGAGGTAGGTGCCGACATCCTTGTTCTCGGAGTCGTCATCCAGCACGAGGGTGAGCTGCGGCACTGTCCCGCCGAGCTCTTCCACGCCCTTCTGCCAGTATTCCTTGGCTTTCGCGGCATCGAAGGCCATCAGCCGGCCCTGCAGGGAGCCGAACGTCTTCCCCTCGATCCCGCTGCTCATCGCCTTCGGCACGACGCCGTTCGCAGCCTCGGAACCGTTGTTCAGGATGGTGGACACCAGGGTGTCGTTGTCGACCGCCAGGCTCAGCGCCCTGCGGATGTTCAGGTTCTTCGTGCCTTCCGCCGTCGTGTTGAACTGGATGAAATTGGTGCGGAAGATCGTATGCGTGATAAACTCCTCGCTGTCCTTATAGGCGGGGACGTCCGTCGCGGAAAGCTTCACGCGGCTGAGCTGGCCCGCTTTGTAAAGGTTCATGGCGGTGCTCTGCTCCTTGATGATCTTCACGCTGACGGTATCGACCTTCACGCTGTCCCGATCCCAGTAATTCGGGTTTTTGACCAGCGTCACTCCGGAAGCGGCATCGTACTGGGAAATCATGTAAGGTCCGGAATAAACCAGATTGTCTTTCCCGAGGGCGTAGCCGGAGCCCTGCTTCTTATAAAAGTCCATGTCCAGCGCATAGTACGGCACGAAGGTCGTCAGGGAAAGGAAATAGGGCGTGGGGGCCTTCAGCTTCACCACAAGGGTCTTATCGTCCGGCGTCTCGATCCCGACCTGATCCGCCGCCGCTTTCTTCTCCGAATATTCCTGGCCGTTGACGATATAGTCGGTGAGAATAAACGCATAGTTGTTCTTGGCGTCGGCGCTCATCTGCTGCAGCCAGGTCTCCTGGAACGTCTTCGAGGTGATCGGGTCGCCGTTGCTGAATTTCAGCCCGTCGCGCAGGGTGAAGGTGTAGGTCAGCTTGTCGTCGGAAATCTTGCAGTCCTTCGCCAGCGCCGGCTGCGGCTCGTTGTTCATGTCCAGGCGGTAAAGGCCCTCCGAAATATTGTTCAGAATATTGAACGCAATATTGTCGGATGCGGCAAACTGATTCAGCGTGGGAATCTCGTTTTCCAGATACAGGCTGACGGACGTCGCTTTCGCGGCTCCCGAACTCGCCTGGCCGGCGCCGCCGCCCGACGGGCCGGTGAAAGAGTTGCAGCCGGTCAGTGCCGAGAAAAGAAGGGCAAGGGTAAGGATCGCCGCAGTTCGCTTTTTCATAATTTACCACCTCATACAAGCAAATGCCGAGCGGAGGATCGTTCGCTCCGGTTTCCGCCGCAAAACGGCCGGCACGGGCCGGGCAGCGTCCCGGGAAAAGCGGCTTTCGATAATAATGAATAATAATTTAGCAAATGCTGCAAAATTGTGAAAATCCAATTTGACGCCTTTGCCAAACCGCCGCCGCTCTTATTACGTTAGATTTTATCATCGGAGCCTAAAAAAGTCAATGATAACTTTACTATTTCTCATTATTTATCAATTTTTGAGCAAATTGGCTATACTATTTGAAAATAAATCAGTAAATTATCATAGGCTTTCTTCCAAAATTAGTTCTTCCAGCATATTATTTTTATCATGAAAGGAAGCATATAAAAAATTCATTGCAAAAATTCGGGGCTTTGATTTTTAATCGGAACCTTTTTCTTGCGGCATATTCCCGGGCGAAGAGGATCGGGAATGGAACATATTGTCCAAACATATAATTTTAATCTTAATAATACTATGTACTATATCATATCCTTACCGTTGCCATCGATCGGAACCGGCGGTGGGGAGAAGGTCGCCGGCATTCCTACCGGGAAACCGATACCGGGCGCAAGGCCGGATATCAAATCCGTGCGGAGAAGGGATAAAAATAGGGTCCCGCCCGATCTGAAGGAAAACGAATACGCTATTTCTTATTGCAAATACGCGCCCCGCTGCCCTTACGCAACGGACCGGTGCAAAAAAAAGGACGCCCGGAATTACAGGGAATTCCGGGCGAACGGCAGGTCGCTTGTTATGATCCGCTGACGGATCGGGGAAAATCCGGAGAAGCTACGCGCTCACGCTGAAGGTCCCCTCCCAAAGCGCGCGGCCGGATTCCCGCAGCTCCAGCCGGAACTCACCCGGCTCGACGCGGAACCGCATGTCCGCGCCCCAAATAGCGAAGTCCTCCCGGCGCAGACGAAATTCCACGGCCGCTTTTTCGCCGGCCCGGAGAAAGATTCTGCGAAAGGCTTTCAACGCCCGCACCCGCGGCACGACGCTGGCGTGCAGGTCGCGCACGAACAGCATCGGCACGGCGAAACCGCCGCGCCCGCCCGCGTTTTGAACCCGGAACGACAGCCGGAAGCCCTCGGCGTCCAGCTTTTCCATGGGAACGGAAGATTCCGAGGGCTGAAACCCTGAAAAAGAAAAATCCGTGGTGGAAAGGCCGAACCCGAACGGGAAAAGCGGCGCGTGCGCTTCATCGCAGTAGCTCATGGCGTCGTAGGAGGCCTTGTAGTTGTAATATACCGGAAGCTGGCCCGCGCTGCGCGGGATCGAGACCGGAAGGCGGCCGGAGGGGCAGACGTCCCCGAACAGGATCTCCGCCAGCGCGCGGCCGCCCATCGGGCCGGGATAGAACGCATACAGCAGGGCGTCCGTCTTCTCCGCGATCTCCGGGATCGCATAGGGCCGCCCGGCGACCACGATCGTCGCCACCGGCTTGCCGAGGGCGAAAACGGCCCGGGCGAGCCGCGTCTGCTCCGCGCTCAGCGCGAGCGCGGAGCTGTCGACGCCCTCGCCGCAGTCCATCGGCAGGCGCTCCGCATGGGCCGCCGCGCCGTTCGCGGCGAACTCGGCGCCTTCGAACCGGCTGCTGGAGCCGCCCAGAACCAGAACGACCGCGTCGCCGCGGGCCGCGGCCGCCACGGCTTCCTTCCCGCAGCCGGGGGCCGTTTCGACGCGGACGCCCGGCCCGGCGGCTTTCCGGATCCCCTCGAGGACGGTCACGCCGCTCCCCGGGCGGATCGGCGGGGTATAGTCCCCGCACTGGCGGTACAGGTCGTCCGCGTTCGGGCCGATCACGGCGACGGAGCGGAGGCTTCCCCGGTCGAGCGGGAGCAGGGCTCCCCTGTTTTTGAGCAGGACGGGCGACTCGCGCGCAAGGCCGAGGGATTCGCCGTGCTTTTCGTAGGAGAAGCGGTCGAGGTCCAGCGGCTCCTCCAGATACGGCTTCTCGAACAGGCCGCGCGCGAATTTGAGCTTCAGCACGCGCAGGACCGAGGCGTCCAGCTCCTCCATGGTGATCTTCCCGTCCCCGAGGGCTTGGTCCAGCAGGGAAAAGCCCCTGTCCCACAGGCCGACATCGACGCCGGACCGCAGCGCGAGCGCGCCGGAATCCTCCGGGTCGCCGGTCAGCAGGTCCAGCCGGTCGACCGCGCCGCCGTCCGCCATCACGATGCCGTCGAAGCGGAATTCTCCGCGGAGGATATCCCGCAGCAGATGCGGGTTGGCGTGGCAGGGCAGGCCGTCGATCTCGTTGTAGGCGGCCATCACCCCGCCGGCGCCCGCCCGGCAGACCGCCGCGGCCGCGGGCAGATGGATTTCGCGCAGCTCCCGCTCCCCGATGCGCGCGGCGCTGGCGTTGACGCCGCCGGTCCCCTCGCCCTGCGCGCAGAAATGCTTGGCCACCGCGGTCACGCCCTGGCTCCGGATGCCCCCGACGGCCGCCTCCGCCATGCGGGAGCAGAGGACCGGGTCCTCGCCGAAGCACTCCTCGCTGCGGCCCCAGCGGGGGTCGCGCAGCACGTCGAGCACCGAGACGAGGGCGAGGTCCACCCCCATCGCCTTCAGCTGCGCGCCGCAGACGGAAAACGCGGCCCGCACCCGCTCCGGGTCAAACGTGGCGCCCATGGCGAGCGCGACCGGCAGCAGGTAGCCGTCCAGCGCCTGATGGCCGTGAGGGCACTCGCTGCTCATCAGCGCGGGGATGCCGAAGCGGGAATGGGAGACCACCCAGCTCTGCACGGCGTTGTAGGCCGGCGCCACCCGGCCGCGGTCGATGCCGTCCTCATAGCCGCGCTTCGACCAGGGGTCGGCCCGGTAAAGGCCGTACAGCACGCCGAGGCCGCCCCAATACCGCACTTCTTTTTGAAATTCTTCCGTGAGGGCGACGCCGCCGCCTTCCCGCCGGTAACAGGAAAAGCCGAACAGCCTCTGGTTCAGCTGCCCGGCTTTTTCCCGCACGGTCAGACGGGGAAGCAGGTCGCGGGCGCGCTCTTCCGCCGAAAGTTCCGTGTCACGATAGCTCATTTTTCAAAGACCACCCGGAACGTCTTGATCTCGTAGGGTTTGTACTCGAACGAGAACTCCCGCTCGCCGTGGGCAAGCTCGGCGAGGTCGTTCTCCATCAGGTCGCACTCCGCGACCCGCGCGATCCGGCCGGCGAAGCTCGCGGCGGTCTTGCCCCGCCTGTTCTGGTATTCGTACAGGCGCAGGATCACGCCGTCGCCGTCCTCGGCCTGCTTGACGGTGTCGGCCATCAGGTTCTCCGCGCCGACGCGGAACATCGAATATTCCAGCCCCTCCGCCGCGTCCGGCACCGCATAGACGGGCTGGTTCAGGCAGGCGGCCTCGCGGGCCGTGCCCGCCTCGGCCCAGGTGCCCGCATGCGGGTAGAGCGAATAGGTAAAGAAGTGGCGCTCCTGGTCGGCGGTCTTGTTCGGCTCGACGCCGCTCTTGATCAGCGTGAGGGCCATGTCGCCGTCGTGGACGGAGTGGCCGTACTTGCAGTCGTTGAGCAGGCTGACGCCGTAGCCGCCCTCCGAGACGTCGACCCACCGGTGGCCGCAGCTCTCGAAGCGGGCGACGTCCCAGCTCGTATTTTGATGCGTCTTGCGCTTGACGTTGCCGAACTGGATCTCGAAGGTCGCCTCGTCGGAATGGACCTCGACCGGGAAATGCACCTTGAGCAGATGCTGGTGCTCGTGCCAGTCCACCGTGGTCTTGAAGTCGATCCTGCGGTCGTCGGCGTAGAAATACACGATCTGCCGGATGGCGGACTTCGAGAAGCTCCGCTCAAGCAGCAGGGCGGCGCGCACCGGGCCTTTTTCGATCCACTCCATCTTCGTGAGGGCGTCGGCATCCCAGAATTTTTCTTTGTAATAGATGTCGATGTCCCAGTCGTCGAAGTTCATGGGCTTGTCTTCGTAGACACGCATCAGGTTCCCGCGGCGGCCCTTCTGCAGGACCTCGCGGCCGTTCTGCTTGTCGTAGACGGAGGTGAACAGGCCGCTCCCGTCCAGCGCGATCCGGTAGAACGGCGTCTCGATCCCCTGCTCGGAAATGCGGAACGGGTTCCCGGCCTCTGCCGGCCCGGGATCGGCGGCGAAGCTGCAGTACCCCTTCGGCGGCAGATCGGCGACATAGGCGACGGCGCCGTCCGCCGTCTGCTGCACCGGGTATTTTCTGCCATTGCGGACGAGGGCGCCGGCCTTCAGTTCCCCGAGCCGCAGCAGACCGCCGCGGCCGAAGCCGAGCGTGTTGAACGCCGCGACCGCTTTGCCGGAACCCGCCAGCGCGCGCAGGCGCTTTTCGATCAGCCCCGCGCCCGCGGCGGCGATCTTCGCATATTCCCTCTTGGTAACTTCGTAGACCTCGTGGATCGACGAGCCGGGCAGGATGTCGTGGAACTGGTTGAGCAGGACGTTCTGCCACATCGCGTCCAGCTCTTTGCGCGGATACGGCAGGCTGCGCCCCGCGAGGACCGAGAGCAGCTCGAGGTCCATCAGCATCAGCTCGCTCTTGCGGTTGGCGCGCTTGTTCCGCGCGATCGAGGTATAGGTGCCGCGGTGGTACTCGAAGTAGAACTCGCCCTCCCAGGTGTGGAGCTGCGGATTGTCCTTCACGCGGCGCTCCAACTCCTCGAAATAGGTGCCGGCGAATTCCTGGCGGACCTTCGGCACGCCGGGCAGGCCTTTTTCCATGCGCTTCGAGGTCTCCAGCATCTCGCGCGTCGGTCCGCCGCCGCCGTCCCCGTAGCCGTAGGCGACCAGCACGTCGTTGTTGATGTCCTTGTTCAGGTACCGCTCCCACGCGCCCATGATCGCGTCCGGGTGCAGCATGCCGTTATAGGTCGTGAAGTACCGGTCCGCGCTCTGCCCCACGCCCAGCGTCGTGATGAAATGCGTGAGGATCTCGCTGCCGTCGATGCCGCGCCAGAGGAAGGTGTCGTTCGGCATCTCGTCGAACTGGTTCCACGAAAGCTTGGTCGTCATGAAATAGCGGATGCCGCTTTTCTTCATGATCTGGGGCAGCGCGCCGTTGAAGCCGAACGCGTCCGGCAGCCAGAGAACCTTGCTCTCCACGCCGAACTCCTCGCGGAAAAAGCGTTTGCCGAACAGGATCTGCCGCACCAGCGACTCGCCGGAGGTGAGGTTGCAGTCGGCCTCCAGCCACATGGCGCCCTCCGGCTCCCAGCGGCGCTCCCGCACGCGCTTCTTCAGCTCGGCGTACACGTCGGGGTAGCGTTCCTTGAGGAACTCGTAGAGCTGCGGCTGGCTGGACATGAATTTATAGTTCGGGTACTCGTCCATCAGCTTCAGCACCGTCGTGAAGCTGCGCGCGGCCTTTTCCCGCGTCTGGGCCACGGTCCACCACCACGCGACGTCGATGTGCGTGTGGCCGATGCAGGTGGCGATCACGTCGCCGCGCCCGGCCCCGCCGCTGTACAGCGCCTTCTGCAGATAGTCGTCCGCGGCGCGCACGGAGCGGTAGAAATCCCCGGAGTATTCGTCCCGCAGGTCCAGCAGGTTGACCGCGCGGTTCAGGACGGCCGCCGTGTCGATGCGGGTCTTGCTGCCCTTCTCCATGCGGGCGAACGACCACAGCGGCACCTGCATGTCGTAATAGAGGTTCCGGATCTCGGGGTCCACCTCCGCCATCTCGGCGATCAGCCGGAACTCCGCGTGCAGGGTGCCCGTGTAGGCCTGCAGATCCAGGCGGTAGCGGTCCCCCGCGCGGGCGGGAGAGGCGAGGGACACCTCGCGGTGGTTCATGTCGAGCCCCTGCGCGGCCTTTCCGTTCACGAACAGCAGGAACTGCGGGTTCCTGCCGTCGTCGGCTTCCTCGATCTGGGTGCGGAACACCAGCCACAGGGGCTTTCCGTCAAAGCTTTCCGGCACCGTGAACTCCGTGCGGAACCAGTAATGCCGGTCCGGGCCGTACCAGTGGTCCCTCAGGCTGTCGAAATCCCGCCACGGCGTCTCGGAGTCGTCCGCCTCCTGCGGCCGCAGAAACAGGCCGTCCTTGACCTTCCATTGCGCGATCTCGCTCTTCTGCACCCTTTGCAGCTTTTTGAGCTGGTTGCAGATCACCTGCGCGCGCTCTTCCGCAAATAACATCGCATTTCCTCCTGAAAATATTCTCGCCGGCGGACGGGAATCCGCCGGAGAGCTTTTAGTTTACTCCGCCGGCCCGCATCCGCGCAGAAAGCCGCACAGATCCCGGATCGTATCCCGGATGCGGTACAGTTCGCTTTCCCTGTTGCGGCGGCGCCACAGGGCCTCGTACTGCCGGAACCAAAGCTCGAAGGCCTCGGCCAGCCCGCCGCACCCGGCGGCGAGCGGCGTCTGCTCCGCGCCGTACGCGTATTTTTTCAGCGCCAGGCAGGCGGCGTTCATCAGCGCCACGCCGCGCGCCGAGCCGACGTATTCCTCCAGATCGGCCCGGCGCGGCTCCGGGCACGGGAACGCGGCGAGCCGCCGCTCGATCTCCAGCGCGCGGCGGTATCCGTGCAGGGCCGCTTCGTCATCCATCGCGAGGAGGCGCCTGCCGTCGCGCTCCGCTTCCCGGACCCCGAGCAGCCGCGCCTCCCGCCAGCACACGACGTCCGACCAGGTGCCGGCCTGCAGGCGCGAAAGCCCCGTCAGGGCGTCCATCAGCCCGGCGGAACCGGCCCCGAATTCCAGGCGCTCGTACGCTTCGGAGAGCTCCCGCCAGCCGCGGGCATCGGCCGGATTCCACGAAAGCGCCGCGCCCACGGCCATGCCGGGCATCGAGTTCGCGAACAGGTTGACGTGCCCGAAATCGCCCCAGTCGGTGTTGAGCACGCCTTTGGCCCCGTATTTCCGGCCGAAGCGCACCATGCGGGAAATGTTCGCGTAGGAATTCTCGAACAGGTTCATCATCGTGTTCCAGCCGCAGACGCCCGGGCAGACCAGGAACTCGACGCCCGAACCCGCGAGGGTCCGGATTTCCGCCTCCGGGACGTCTTTCCCGTAATTCCAGTACAGGCACTGGACCCCCTCGGGGATCTCGCGGAGATACTCCGGCGTCTGCAAAATGATGTCGCTCCAGAACAGGACCTTTTTCCCCTTGCCCCGCACATAGGCGATGATCTTCTTCAGGAAGTCCACATAGACCCTGCCCCTGCCCTCCCGCTTCACCAGCGCGGCGCTCTTGCCCGCCCCGATGTCGAAGGTCTCGTCGCAGCAGATGTTGAAGCGGCCGGACGAGAACAGCGGCAGAACCTGGTCGAGCATCTTCCGGACCATGCCGAGACTGCCTTCGTCCGCCGCGTCCAGCGTGTGGTGCGCCATGCGCTCGTACCACGAGAACGGCCGGGAGCCGTCGATCTCCAGCTCGCAGTGCTTGCGCCAGGACCGCGTGGCGAGGATCTCGTAGAGATGGCCGAAGGTCGCGAAGGCCGGCACCAGTTCGATACGGCGCTCCGCGCAGTACGCGTCGAGCTCGAGGATCTCCTCGGCCGTCAGCGGGTCCTTGCCGGTCCACGCCTCGCTGAACCCCTCGAACGCGAAGGTGTGCTCCACGTAAAGCTGAAGCTGGTTGAGCTTATAGAATGCCAGCCGGTCGGCCAGCTCCTTCAGCGTCGCGAGGGTCGGGACCTTGCCGCGCGTCACGTCGTGGAAAAAGCCGCGCACCGGGAACGCCGGGGCGTCCCGCACGGTCATCCCCGGCCAGACGGCGCCGCACTGCCGCACGATCTGCCGCAGCGTCTGGACGCCGTAGAACAGTCCGGCCCCGCCGCCTTCCAGCTCCGCGCCGCGCGCGCCGATCCTCAGGCGGTAGCCCCCGCCCTCCTCCGTTCTTCGGAGAAACACGCCGCCCTCCGGCGGGACGTCGGATTTCCCGATCGGGCACTCGGCGCAGAAGGCCCGGCGGACTTCCTCCCGCAGCAGCTTCGCCGCCCGGAATTCCGGAAATCCGCAGCGCGGGTCCAGCACAATCCTGAAACCGGGACCCAATGAAAATTTTTCGCCGCTCTCGGTCCGTTCCGACGGCTGCGGCATCAGCATCATTTCAAAAAGCCTCCCTTTGCAAATATATATTGCACTTCAGCATCCGGAAGCCGGCCCGTCCTCCGCCGCTTTTGTATAGAACAGGCCGATCCCGGAAAACGCCGGCTCCCCTTCCGACCGCTCGACGCGGACGCGGACCTCCTCGGTCGCGACGGTCGGGAACGTGCAGATCGCCTTGTGCCCCACGTTTTTCCCCTCCCAGACCGTCACGCCGTCCCCGTAGGGATACGGCTTCACCAGGATGCGGAACGACCTCACCCGCTCCCCCCGCGCGATGTCTTCGGCGAGGACGGCGCGGTCCAGCAGGATCTTTTTCCCCGGTCGGAAAACAAGGTCGCCGCCCTCCCTGCGGAAATCCTCCGTCCGGGCGAGCGGGTGCGAGAACCGGCGCCGCAGCTCCCGCCCGAACTCGAGGATGCGCGAGGCGTCCTTTTCCGGCAGCAGGCCGTTCCGGTCCGGCCCGAAATTGACGAGCAGGTTGCCGCCCCGCCCCACGGAATAATCGTAGATGCCGAGCAGTTCGTCCACGTTCTTGACCGTATCGGCGTCCGCGTCGCTGTAAAACCAGTGGAGGTCGCGCATGCGCACGTCGCATTCGACCGGCAGCCATTTCGGCTCCGGCAGGCGCTTTTCCCGCGCGTCCCGCATCGAGAACGGCGCCGCGTCCGCGACGTTGACGCACTGCGCGGGGGAAAGGCCCGCCTCGTTCCCGACCCAGCGGAAATCCGGCCTGCCCATGTTGAAGATCAGGACGCCCGGCTGCAGGCGCCTGATCTCGCCGACGATCCGGTCCCAGTCGTAGGCATGGCCCTCCGAGCCGCAGCCGTCGAACCACAGGATGTCGATCTTCCCGTAGCCGGTCAGCAGCTCGGTGATCTGGCGGATAAAATAATCGTCGTATTCTTTCCCGCTCCTGCGGGAGCGCCGCCCGGCCGCGTCGGCCGGCGAATAGTACAGGCCGACGCCCATTCCGTATTCCCGGCAGGCGTCGGTGAACTCCCGCACGACGTCGCCGGCCCCGTTCTTCCACGGCGAAGCCGCCACCGAATAATCCGTAGAGCGCGACGGCCAGTTGGCGAACCCGTCGTGGTGCTTGCAGACCAGCACCGCATAGCGCATGCCCGCCTGCCGGACGGTGCGGATCCACTGGCGGCAGTCCAGAGCCTTCGGATTAAACGCGGCGGCGGGCATCTCCCGGCCGTCCCAATCCTCGTGCCCTTCGTAAAAAGTGCGGATGCCGAAATGGAAGAACGCGCCCATTTCCCAATTCTGATACCGAAGCTGGTTTTCGCTCGGATGCAGCATGCCGTTTTCCCCTTCTGAACCCCGGCGACATTTTCTATATCATAGCCTGCTCCCGCCGATTCATATTTCCCCCGGAGACTGATAGCGCGAAAAGTCGGGGCGAATTGCGGCCCGGGCAGGCAGACGTCCGGCCGGCGCGCCGAGAGCGCCGGCCGGACGCAATGGAACTTAAAGGGGATATTTTTTCATATAGTTCATCAGCTCGTCCACGGTGGTGAAGGCCAGGCCGGTCACCGTGTCCGCGCAGCCGTAATAGATGGCGATGCGCCCCGTGGCGGAATCGGCGAGGGCCGCGCAGGGGAACGTCACGTTCGGCACGTCCCCCGTGCGCTCGTAGTCCTCTTTGGGCCCCAGGATATAGAAGCGGGAGCGCAGCTTCACCTTCCACGGCTCGTCGAGGTCAAGCAGCGCGCAGCCCATGCGGTACACAAAGCCGTCGCAGGTGTTGATCACGCCGTGGTAGATCAGCAGCCAGCCCTCGTCCGTCTCGATCGGCACCGGCCCCGGGCCGATCTTTTTGGACTGCCAGGCGGACCGGTCGCCGGGCACGGGTCCCATCACGAAGCGGTGCTTCCCCCAGAACGTGAGGTCCGGGCTGACGCTGTAAAACACGTCGCCGAACAGGGTGTGGCCCGTGTCGCTCGGCCGGCTGAGCATGGCGTAGCTGCCGTGTATTTTGCGCGGGAACAGCACGCCGTTCCGGTTATAGGGAAGAAAGGCGTTCTCCGTCTGATGGAAAGTTTTGAAATCGAAGGTGTACCCCAGCCCGATGGTCGGGCCGTGGTATCCGTTGCACCACGTGATATAGTACCGGTCCTCCAGGAAGCAGACGCGCGGATCGTACCGGTATTCGCGCCGGGTGACGTCCGGGTCGCCCTCGAAGCGGATGGGGTCCGGGCTGATGTTCCAGCGGATGCCGTCTTTGCTGAAGCCGGTGTAGATATCCATGCTCACGGCCCTGCTGTCGCACCGGAACACCCCGGCGAACCCGCCGCCGAAAGGCACCACGGCGGAATTGAACACGCTGTTGGAAATCGGCGTGGCGTCGTTTCGGATGATCGGGTTCGCGCCGTAGCGCCAGACCGGTTCCGCGCACGCTTCCGGTTTCGGCTGCCACGGAAGGTTCCGCAGCGGAGCTCCTGCCAGTCTGCTCAAAGAAAATGCCTCCAGTTTGTGATTTGATGTCGAGCTCCGCGGTGCGGTCACGCGATCTTCCGGCCGCGGAAAATTTTTTGTTTCTGCGTTGGTTCCTGACGGGAACAGCCCGAACGCCGCGGTTCTATTCGCGTTCGGGCTGCGTGCTCCGTTCGGCGGCTGAAAGGAAGGCCCTTATTTCTTGAACTGGGCGTCGAGCTGGGTCTGCAGTTCGGAAATGATCTTGTCCATACCGGCGCTTTCCAGCTCTTTCTTAATCTGAGGAACCATCTTCTCGGGATCGGAAGCGCCGGTCAACAGCTCATAAGAATATTTTGCAAAGGTGGTTGTGCAGTTCGTGATCTCGGTGGACAGGTTGGAAATGTCCGGGGTAAAGCCCAGGCTGGTGGAAGAGATCGCCTGCTCGTTCAGCTTCTTGACCTGCTCCCACTGGTCGGCCGGGGCGTCGCTCAGTGTCGCCATGTCGAAAAACGTCCCTTCCGAATAGCCCGCAGGGCCCCACGTGTTCGTCAGGCGCTTCACGACCTTCGGGCTCACATATTCAAAGTCCTTGCCCTCTTCGCCGTACTGAAGCATATCGCGGAGCTTCTGGTCGGTGTTGACCAGCTGCAGATATTTCAGAGCCTCGGCCTTATGATCCGAATTTGCCGAGATCGCGTTCAGGGAGCCTTGAATCGTGCTGTTGGTATAAAGCGGCTTGGCAACCTGAACCGTGTCATATTTCGCGACGTTTTCGTTGACCTGCCAACCGGCCTCGGCGCCCGGGAAGCCCTGCGCGGAGAAAAAGATTCGGCCTTTGCTCGGGGTCCCCTTGGTGGGGGCGTCCGGGTTGATGATGCCCGCCTGATACCATTTGTGCAGGTATTTGAGCATCGACATAACATCCGGCTGCTCGAGCGTGTAAACCACTTTGTGGTTCGTGTCGTCGATGCGGACGCCGATCGGCTTAAAGCCGACGGTGAGGTCGTCATAGTCGTTGAGCATCCCCGCAAAGGCGTCGCCCTGCGTCAGGCTCAGCGGATAAACGTTTTTGCCTTCGCCCTGCTTGATCTTCGTAAAGACCGGGTCCAGGGCCTCGAACGTTTTGGTGTTGGCGACGTCGATCTTGTATTTCTGGACGTACTTGTCGTCGAAGACCCAGTACTGGGTGATGGAAGAATCCTTGTAGGTCGGAACAGAATAGATCTTCCCGTCGATCTTCACCGCTTCCCAGAGCTTCTCCGGAATGAATTTGTAAAGGTCCGGGGATTCCTGCTGAACCTGGTCGGTGATGTCGGCGAAAGCGCCGAGATCAACCTGCTTGACGTACTTGGTGTTGTTGGTGAACATGATGTCGAACTTCTCGCCCGAATTTACGATCTGATCCATTTTGTCGTTCCAGTTGTCCCAGGTCCCCATCTTGAGGTCGATCTTCACATTGATCTTCTCCGCCGTGTACTCGTTCATCTTATCCAC
Source organism: Caproicibacter sp. (assembly GCA_036844765.1). Classification (GTDB taxonomy): domain Bacteria; phylum Bacillota; class Clostridia; order Oscillospirales; family Acutalibacteraceae; genus Thermocaproicibacter. Next base: position 67,332 of record DAIUFE010000005.1, read on the forward strand.
GGCTTCCTGATGGTTCGGCGATTCGCCGCCGCCGATGACCCACCAGGTCAGGGTCGGGGCCTCCTTCGGCGCGGCCGAAGCCGACCCCGCGGCCGAAGCCGGCGAGCTGCTTTCCCCGCCGTTTTGCTGGCATCCCGGCAGAACCGCGGCGGCCGCGATCATCGCCGCCGCGCAAAGGATGGAAAGGAATCTGCGCTTTTTCATAACACTACCTCCTGTTTATTTTGCCAGCGGACCGGATTCCCGGTTCCGGTCCGCAGAATGGCCCGTTTCAAGCCGGCGCGCCCGCCGGTCATCCCTTCACGGCCCCGATGGTCAGGCCGGAGATGAAATATTTCTGGAAAAACGGATAGGCGCAGGCGATCGGCAGCACGATGATCACCGCGATCGCCATGCGGGACCCTTCCATCGGCAGGTCCCTGGCGATCTGCACCGCGCTGATGCCCAAGGTGGACGCGTTCTTCGACAGATAGTCCACGTTGTTCATGATCTGCGTGAGCAGCGCCTGCAAGGAATTCAGCTGAGCGTTGTCGATATACAGCATGGACTGGAACCAGTCGTTCCAGTAGCCGAAGCACAGGAACAGGGCGATCGTCGCGAGGACCGGCAGCGAGATCGGCAGCACGATCCGGAAATAGATCGTCAGCTGCGAGGCCCCGTCGATCTTCGCGGATTCCACGATCTCATCCGGAATGGTGGACCGGAAGAACGTTTTGCAGACGATCACGTTGAAGGAAGAGACCAGGAGCGGCAGGATCAGGGCCCAGATGCTGTTCTTCAGGCCGAGAAGGGCCGTGTTGACAAAGTAGCTGGAGACCATGCCGCCGTTGAAGACCATCGGGATGAAAACGACCCAGGTCAGAAAATTTTTCAGCCGGTACTGCGGCCTGGAGAGCACGTATCCCATCGAGGTGGTCAGCAGGACCCCGAGCGCCGTGCCGACGATCGTGACGAAAAGCGACACCCCCAGCGCCCGGAACAGGACCGTGTGCTGCCTCCACAAAAAGAGGTAGGAGTTGAACGAAACGGCCTGCGGAAAAAGCTGATATCCCACCGTGCTAATCGTTTCCTCAGGCGTCAGGGAAATCGCCAGCACCAGGAGTATCGGGATCACGCAGATCAGCGAAAGCAGGATAAAAAACAGATTATAAAGAATATTGGTCGAAGAGCGGACCCGATTGAATTTCTCAAGCCCCGTCTGATAAACCGTCTTTTTCATCGCTGCCTCCTCAAATCATCGCATTGTCAGGGTCCACACGCCGAACAACGGCGTTGGCCGCCAGTATGGTCAGGCACCCCATCGCGGATTGGAAGAGCGCGGAAGCCGAGGCCATCCCCACCGTCGAGCTTTTCAGCGACTTATAAACCATCACGTCGATGGTATAGGTCACGTTGAACAGCGAGTTGGAATCGTGCGGCACCTGGTAGAACAGACCGAAATTGGAGTAGAATATCCCGCCCACGCTTAAAATGAACATGATCACGATCACGGTCTTCATCATCGGCAGCGTGATGTACCTCGTCTGCTGCCATTTGGTCGCCCCGTCCATCACGGCCGCCTCGTAATAGGAGGGGTCGATCCCCGTGATGGTCGCCAGATAGACCACCATGCCGTAGCCGAGGCCCTTCCAGATATTGATGAAGATGAGCAGGCCCGGCCAGTATTTCGCTTCCATATACCAGTTGACGGGCTGCCCGCCCGCGCCGGTGAGATAGCTGTTGATGATCCCCTTGTCGTAGGACAGAAACGCCCAGACGCACACCGACACCACGATCCAGGAAAGGAAGTACGGCATAAACATGGCCGTCTGGTAAACTTTCCCCATCCGCTTGCTGTGCAGCTGGTTGACCATCACCGCCAGCGCCACGGAAATCGCGATGCCGAGAAAAATAAAGACAATGTTGTACCCCAGCGTGTTGCGCAGCATGGTCGCGGTATCTTTGCTGGCGAACAGGTATTTGAAGTTGCTCAGCCCCACCCACCGGCTCTTGAAAACGCTTTGGATAAAATTCCCTTTGATCCGGAAATCCTTGAAGGCGATGATCACGCCGAACATGGGAAGGTACGCAAACAACAGGTACCATATAAAGGTCGGCAGTGACAGCAGGGTCAGCTCACTGTCGTCCCTCGACCAGAACTTTTTCCGGTGCGCGGGGCGCCCCCCGGCATTTTGTTTTTGCATACGGCCTCTTCCTTCCTGTTGATAACCTCACCCGCGGGCTCCGCGTTTCCTTTCCATGCGGGCGGGATCCCCCGCCCTCTCAAAAGCGGGCCGCGGGCCGCGCCAGATATGTTAACGCGGAGGTTGCGCCAATGATGTTTACTGCCGTTAACATATATGCGCTTCTTTGAATTTTATGGTACATCAATCTTTATGAAAAGTCAACATATGTTTTGAAAATATACGGATTTTAGCTGTGATTTTTTTTTCATCCATTTTGTCGCCGATCGGAAAGTTGCTTACATTTTTCGCACTGGATTAACATTATAAGCAGAATTTCAATATCTTAGTTCTTTTTATGATAATAAAAGATAAAAAAACGAGATTTGTTAAATTTTTTATCACATTGCTTTTACTTATCGCAAATTCGACGCTGCCTGCCGGACTGATATAAGCTTTACGTTTACATTTAAGGATAAAATATTTACAAAGGCTGCGTTTTTATATTGATTGCGAAAATAAAGTATGCTATAGTAATTCCGGTTCTTCCCGAAAATTATTCCGCCGGTTTACCCGGCGGTCTGAGGGGCCTGTTATGCATCGCGTCACACTGAAAGAGGTCGCAAGCCAGCTGGAGCTTTCGCGGATCACCGTGTCGAAGGTGATCCACGGCAGGCCCGGCGTTTCGCTCGAAACGCAGAAACGGGTGATCCGGGCCCTGCTGGAAAACGGGTACGACAAGCTGAGCGACGAACAGATTCGGCTCGCGGAAACCCCGCGGGACAACACGGTCAAAAACGTGGCGGTCGTCACCATTGCGCCCGATTTTTCGGAGTTCTGGCTGAAGATCATCAACTCCGTCTCCCGCACCCTGAACCGGGCGGGGTACAATTTCATCTACAGCATCCTGGTCAAGGGAGCGAACAACCGCTACGAGCTGCCGAAGACGATCAACCGGGAGCACGTGAACGGGGTCATCGTGATCAACGTGTACGACGACGACGTGATCCGCGCCATTCTGGGCCTCGGCATCCCGTCCGTCTTCCTGGACACGACCCCCTCCATGTTCCAAAACAGCCGCGAGGGGGACCTGGTGCTGCTGGACGGCTCGCGGAGCGTCTTCGAGATCACCAGCCACCTGATCGACCTCGGCATCACGGAGTTCGGCTTTTTGGGCGACATCACCTACGCCCAGACCATCCGGGACCGGTGGGCCGGCTTCCAGGCCGCGCTGGAAGCGCATAAAATCCCGCTGAACCCCCAATACTGCTTCACGAGCAGCCCGGGCGGCCATTTCTACAGCCGGGAGGAAGTGGTCGGCCGGCTGAAAAAGCTCTCCGCGTTCCCACGGGCCTTCGTCTGCGGCAACGATTTCATCGCGTTCATGCTGATCGATTACCTGACGGAGCGCGGGTACCGCGTGCCGCAGGACGTCGCGGTCTCCGGCTACGACGATATCCGCGAAAAGATCACCGCCGAATCGCGCGTGACAACCGTGCACGTCGACACCGAGATCCTGGGCCGCCGGCTGGTCCGGCAGATCCTGCTCCACCTTGCGATCCCCGACATGCCGCGGGAGATCATCTATATCCAGCCCCAGGTCATCTACCGCCCGTCGACGGAGCCGGGCGGAGCGTAAGGGCGGATTTTCCGCTCGACAGCGCGCCCTTTGCGTGCTATAATGGCTTTGAAAATTCTGTGAAACGGGTGAAAAAATGCGCAAGTGATTCATTTTCCGCGTCCCGCAGAGCCTGCCGCGCAGGCTTTTGTCCGGGCGCCGGAAAGTGGATCGCCGCGCGGCGCGCCGGGCTTTCTCCGGCGCCCTCCCCGGTGAAATCTGCTTTCCGGCTCCTCCGGAAAGCAGATTTTTTATGGGGGATCGCCGATGCTGCAGATCAAACATCTGACCGTCACGCACCGCAAGGACGGCCGCGTTCTTTTGAAGGATTTTTCATTCACGCTGAACCCGGGGGACCGGGCCGTGCTGATCGGCGAGGAGGGGGACGGCAAGTCCACCCTGCTCAAGCTGATCTACGACGAATCGCTGGTGGCGGGGTACGCCGAATACACCGGGGAGATTGTGAAATCCGGGCTGCGGTTCGGGTATCTGGCGCAGGAGCTGGCGGGGCCGGCACAGGAGGGGAGCGTGTACGAGTTCTTCTGCGCGCTGCCGTCCTTCTCCGACCGGACGCCGGCGGAGCTTTCCGGCTGCGCGCGGCGGCTCGGCCTTCCGGCGGACCTGTTCTGGTCCGACCGGCGTGTGGGAACGCTCTCGGGCGGCGAGAAAGTGAAGCTGCAGCTCGCGGCGATCCTGACGGAGCGCCCCGACGCGCTGCTGCTGGACGAGCCGTCGAACGACCTCGACCTCGAGACGCTCGGGTGGCTCGAGACCTTCCTGAACACCTGCGGGCTGCCCGCGCTCTACGTCTCCCACGACGAGACGCTGATCGAGCGCACCGCCAACGCCGTGATCCACCTGGAGCAGGTGCGGCGCAAGACGCTGCCGCGCTGGACCGTCGCCCGGATGCCCTACCGGCAATACGTGGAGAAGCGGCTGACGGATTTCGCGCATCAGGAGCAGGTGGCGCGCGAAGAGCGGAGCGAATACGAGAAGCAGCAGGAGAAATTCCGCCGCATCCGCTCGAAGGTCGAGCGCGCGCAGGCCACGATCTCCCGCGGCGACCCGCACGGCGGCCGCCTGCTGAAAAAGAAGATGAAGGCGGTGCAGTCCATGGGCCGCCGCCTGGAGCGCGAACACGCGGAGGGCCCGCAGCTCCCGGACACGGAGGACGCGATCCTGGTCCGGTTCGGGGAGGGCGTTTCCATCCCGAACGGGAAAACCGTGCTGGACCTGAGCCTGGACGAGCTGAAAGCCGGGCCGCGCGTGCTGGCGCGGGGGATCCGCCTGCACGTGGAAGGGCCGGAAAAGCTCTGCATCGTCGGCAGAAACGGCGCGGGCAAGACCACGCTCCTGCGGCGGATCGCGCGGGATCTGCTGGCCCGAAGCGACCTGCGGGCCGCCTACATGCCGCAGAACTACGAAGAACTGCTGGGCGGCGGCGAGACCCCGGTGGAGTTCCTCTGCGCCTCCGGCGACAAGGAGGAGCGGACCCGGGTGCGGACCTTCCTCGGCGGCATGAAATACACCGCGGACGAGATGGAGCACGGCGTCTCGGAGCTTTCCGGCGGGCAGAAGGCCAAGCTGCTGTTCCTCAAAATGATCTTCGGGGGCTGCAACGTGCTGGTGCTCGACGAGCCGACGCGGAACTTCTCCCCGCTCTCGAACCCCGTGATCCGGAGCGTGCTGCGGTCGTTCGGCGGCGCGATCGTCAGCGTCTCGCACGACCGGAAATATATCTCGGAGGTCTGCGGCCGGGTCCTGCGGCTGACCGAGCGCGGCCTGGAGCCGGCCGACGATCTTACCGGCGCGTAGAGGCGGAAAAGGGGCTGTTGCAAAACGGCCCCGCTGAAAGATAACGCACAAAAATGCGCCTTGATTTGGCCCTTAAAAGCCATTTCAAAGCGCATTTTCTATTTATTATCGGACTGCTTTTGTTGTGCAATTTGCTATTGCAAATTCGTTTTGCAACAGCCCCTT
>DAIUFE010000006.1:0-42363 GCA_036844765.1 Caproicibacter sp.
GCCTGATTCATATTCCGGAGCCCTGAAATTGCGAACTTCTCTTGACACAGCCGCATAGAAGAGAGCGATCGTCTCCAAAAAAGGAAAAATTTCCGCCAAACGGCGCCGAAACGAATTCCCCCGCGCCAGATTGACAAGCAGGATCCCGAAATCATAGTATGGGGCATCTCCTGACGGAAAGGGGGAGCGCACATGTGCTGCTGGGTAATACCTCTTGTTGTTTTCGCAGGATGCGGCCGCCGGCGTAACTGCCGGCGCTGCTGCCGTAAGTGCTGCTGACCGAGACGCGGCGCCCCGAACGCGGGCGCCGCATTCCATTTGCTTTAGCAGCTGCAAAAATAGCAGGCGGCGAGGAACCGTCTGCTATTTATTTTACTGTTTCGCAATTATTGATCGTAACGACCGTACTGGCAAAGGTTCCGCCGCAGATTCCTTCTACGGTTACCTTTTGGCCTTTTTTCAAGGCGGCGACTGTTTCGTCATTGTCGAAGGCCATTTTGATGCTCTTCGCTCCGTATTCATCGACGTTGAATGTAATATATGGGCTTTGCGCGATGTCTCGATCTATATCTGCAATCGTTCCAGTTAATTTTAATTTTTTGTCACGGTACTTTGCATCCGCCTTAATGGGATTGGCCTCATAATCCTTATAAAGTGCTTTGTAGTCCACTTCTATCGCGCTGGATGTTGCGCCCTCTGATTCAAGCATGGGCGCTTCGGAGGCCGACCCGTTTGCGGCCGCGCTCTGTTCGCCGTTGTCCGTGATTGAGTTTACTATACCGATAAAGGCAAACAGGACAATCAGACCTATAAGCGTGTAAGCAACGGTGAGCGTCGCTCGGTGTTGTTGAGCACCACAATATGGGCAACGCCTTGCTGTTTTTGCTATCGGCCTTCCGCACGTTTTGCAAGGGGTCGTTCTGTCAAAAATAGACCTTCGCCCTTGGTTGCCCCGGTTGAAATGCTCGGGCAACGGTTTCCAGTTCTCCCAATTAGCTTTTGGACTGCCCGGCGAGTTTCTCGTTGCGTTTGCAGGTGCACCGCAGTTGGGGCAAAAGTTCCCGACGAATTCCGTGCCGCATTCCGGACACTTCATGCTATCCCCTCCGCAAGTATTGTAGCACGCAGGGAAAATATGTCAACATTTGTTAATATCTACTGCAGAGAACTTCTGAACTCCCGTTGCGAAAAATAAACCCCAAAATAATATATTCTCTCAAAAAGAATTTAATAGAACCAACGCACAAGCGGTTCTCGGGAACTTAGACTGGTGTTATTTGCTCAATTTAGATGTAGGTTGCGACGCGAGCGCCAATAAAAAAGCCTCAATACGCGAATTGCGTGTCGAGGCTCTCGACTGGAGCGGGAAACGGGACTCGAACCCGCGACATTCAGCTTGGGAAGCTGACGCTCTACCACTGAACTACTCCCGCGGAAATTGCAGAGTGTATTATAGCATATTTTATTCCGGTTTGCAAGCGATTTTTTACGAAAAAGATCGCGAAAAAAGCGCGGGGGGCCGTTGACCGGGAAGCGGACTCCGATTACAATAAAGAGAAAGGCACTGCGATATCCGGCGACCGGCAGGGCCTGTTTTGGAAAGGAAGTCTTTTGATGTTCCGCGAGATGAGAAGGAAAAAGCAGCTTTTGCCGAGGGAAGCCGCGGAAAAAGTATTGAAGGATGGGACGGCGGGCGTCCTGGCCGTTCTGGGCGACGGGGACTACCCTTACGCCGTCCCCGTCAACTACGTCTACGAAGACGGAAAAATCTATTTTCACTGCGCCAAAGCGGGCCATAAGCTGGACGCCGTCCGAAAGCACGAGAAGGTGTCGTTCTGCGTCGTAGCCCAAGAGCAGGTCGTCCCCGAAAAGTTCACGACGCTTTTCCGGAGCGCCATCGCCTTCGGAAAAGCCTCGGAGGTTGAAGGCCAGGCGGAGAAGCTGCGCGCCGTGCGGCTGCTGAACCGCAAATACGCCCCCGGCTTGGACGAAGCGGGCGAGCGTGCGATCCGGCAGGAGTGGGACGCCCTCTGCGTCGTGCGGATCGAAATCGAGCACCTGACCGGTAAGGAAGCGAAAGAGCTCGCGGACCGGAGAAACAAAAAAGCGTAGCGGAATCCGGTCGGAAAAGCGGAAAAAAGCGCGGGAATCGCCGTTTCAGCGCATGGCGCCGGCGGGATTCCCGATTTTTTTGGAATTTTGCTTCAAAACCGCTTGAAATCCGCAAATTCGTTATAAAATAGAGAAAAAGGAGGCGCATTGCCATGCCGCTGAAAGAATTCCCGATCGAAAAGGCGTTCACGCTGATCGAGCCCGGACCGGTCCTGCTGGTCACGACCCGCGAGGGGGACAAGAACAACATCATGACCATCTCGTGGCACATGGCCATGGATTTTTCCGCACAGGTCGCGCTGACGACCGGGCCATGGAACTATTCGTTCCATGCGCTGATGTCCAGCCGCGAATGCGTGCTGAACGTCCCGGCGGTCGACCTTGCGGAAACGGCCGTCCGCATCGGGGACTGCTCCGGCGCGGACGTGGACAAGTTCCGGAAATTCGGGCTGACGCCGCTGCCGGGCAAAGCGGTCGGAGCGCCGCGGATCGCGGAATGCCTCGCGTGCCTGGAGTGCCGGGTCGCCGACTACCTGGAGCCGCAGGGGATTTTCATCCTGCAGGGGGTGCAGGCCTGGATGGACCCCGATCGGCAGGAGCGCCGGACCTTCCACGCGCACGGCGACGGCACTTTCTCCGCGGACGGGGAAACCCTGAACCTGCGCGCTTTGATGGAGGACAAGATCCCGTCCGGCGTGTGAAGCCCGCGCTATGAGAGTTTGCGCCGCAGCTCGCTCAGGATCTTCTTCTCCCGACGGGAAACCTGTACCTGCGTCATGCCGAGGACGCTGGCCGTCTCAGTCTGGGTGCGGCTTTTGAAGTAGCGGAAAAAGATGATCTTCCGGTCCCTCGGCTCCAGCTCCGTGACGACCTGCCGCAGGGAAAGCAGCTCCGCGATGCGGCCGTCCTCCGACTCCACGCCGATATCGATCTGGCCCTCGCCCTCCTCCTCGTCCGCCGTCAGCGAAACGGGCGTCTGCGCCGCGCAGAGCGCCTCCGCCGCCTGCTCCGGCTCGACGCCGAGCAGCGCGGCCAGCTCGCCGACGGTGGGGGGGCAGCCCTTTTCCTGCGCGAACCGGGCCGACGCCCGCGTGGCGCGCAGCGAAAGCTCCTTCAGGCTGCGGCCGACCGTGACCGTGCCGCCGTCGCGGAACAGCCGCTTCATCTCCCCCAGGATCACCGGCACGGCGTAGGTGGAAAAACGCACGCCGCGGGTCTCGTCGAATCCGCCGGCGGCCTTGACCAGACCGAGGCAGCCGGCCTGGAACAGATCGTCGTATTCGATGCCGCGTCCCATGAATCGGCGCGCGCAGGCATGCACCAGCCCGATATTTTCGCGGACGGTCTTATCGCTGTCCATTTTCCGCGGCGCGGCGCTCGATGGTCTTCTCCATGATCACGGAAGTCCCCTTCCCCGGCTTGGAAGCGACGTGCAGCCGGTCCATGAAGCTCTCCATCACAGCGAAGCCGAGACCCGCGCGCTCCCCTTCGGCGGTCGTGAAGGCGGGCTGCATGGCCTGCTTGATATCCGCGATGCCGCAGCCGCGGTCCCTGATCTTGACGACGACCCGCCCGTTTTCGTAGATGCGGCAGTTTATGTAGATCGTGCCGATCGTGTCGCGGTAGGCGTGGACGATGCAGTTCGTGACCGCTTCGGAAACGGACGTCTTGATGTCGCAGAGCTCGTCGACGGTCGGATCGAGCTGGGCGACGAACGCCGCGACCGCCGCGCGCCCGAACGACTCGTTGGCGGAGCAGCTCGGGAACGACAGCGACATCTCATTGCTCGGTTTCATGGCGATTCCCCTTTCTGATGGTGCAAAGCTGGTTCAGTCCGGCAAGCGAAACGATCCGCTCGATCTTCGGCGGCAGATTTGCGATCTCCACCGTGCCGCCCCAGATCTGCATCAGCTTGCACCGGCCCATGACCAGCCCGACGCCGGAACTGTCCATGAACTGCACTGCCGAAAAATCGAAAATCAGCTTTTTCGGCTTGACCTTGGAAGCCGTTTCGTCGATCTCCGCGCGGATCTCCCGCGCGGAATGATGGTCGATCTCCCCGCTTAAAACGGCCGTCAGGACTCCTTCCCTGAAAATCAGCCTGACCCCCATGCCGGCACCTCCACATCCATGAATCATAAATTACGGCGATTCCAGCCGCGCGATCGAGAAGCAGAAGCATTCCGCAACTCCGCTGGAAACGCTATAGGATTCCCCGTCTGCGCATGGAATATACAGCCGGAGACAAAAAAGTCCCTTCTCATACGATAAGGGATTCCGGCTGAAATATTGCTCGAAATATGCGGACAGGCCGTCTTTTTTCCTACTTTTTCAGCCATGCGAGCGCCGGGCCCCGCAGCTGGCCCGCAAGGTACAGCGAGCCGCAGATCACCAGCGCGGAATCCGGCCCGAGCCGCGCAAGTTCCGTTTTCAGGGCCGCCTCGGCGTCCGCCGCGGGTTCGGCGGGCACGCCCGCCCTCCGCCAAATGTCCGCGAACTCTTCGGCGGGCATGGCGCGGGGCGAGGGCGGCGCCGCGGCGACCACGCGCGAAAACGCCCCCGCAAGATTGCCCACGGCGGCGGAGGCGTCCTTATCCGCCATCATCCCCATGACCGCCGTGATCTTCTTCCCGGGCAGATAGCGGCGCAGCGCGGCGGCCAGAGCGGCGGCCCCGCCCGGATTGTGCGCGCCGTCGACCACGACGGCCGGGGACTGCGACAGCACCTCGAACCGCGCGGGAAGGCGGGCGCGCGCAAAGCCGCGCGCGACGGCTTCCGCCGGCAGGTCCCAGCCCCGGCGACGGAGAACGTCCAGCGCCGCGAGCGCGGCGGCGGCGTTGCGGACCTGATGCTCCCCCGGGAACGGCAGATGCAGGCGCGCGCCGCGGTATTCCAGCTCCGTCCCGGCAAGGGAGGACGAAAGGACCGTCAGATCCGCGGGGGACGCCTCCGTCAGCGGGCAGCGGCGCTGCGCGGCGGTTCTGCGGATCACCGCGAGCGCCTCCGGCGGCTCGCCGGGGCTGCAGACGCAGGGGCAACCCTCCTTGAGAATGCCGCATTTTTCATAGGCGATCTTCTCCAGCGTAGCGCCGAGGATGCGCGTGTGGTCGAGCGAGATCGAAAGGATCACGGAGACGAGCGGGCTGCGCACGACGTTGGTCGCGTCGAGCCGGCCGCCCATCCCGGTTTCCAGCACCGCGGCGTCGCACCGGCGCCGGGAGAACCACAAAAAAGCGACCGCGGTGACCACCTCGAACTCCGCGAGGGGCTCCCCCGCCGCCCGCATGCGCTCCGCCGCGGCGCACACGCGCTCCGCGAGCGCCGCCAGCGCGTCCTTCGGGATCGGCTCGCCGTCGACCTGGATCCGCTCGCGGAAATCGACGACGTGGGGCGAAAGGTACAGCCCGGTCCGGTATCCGGCCTGCGACAGGGCGGAGGCGATCAGCGTGCAGGCCGTCCCCTTGCCGTTCGTCCCCGCCGCGTGGACGACGTTCAGCCCGTCCTGCGGGTCACCGAGGGCGGCGAGCAGGGCGCGGACACGGCCGAGGCCCGGCTTCGGGCCGAAGCGGTGAAACGAGCCGATCTTCTCAAGCGCTTCTTCGTAATTCAAATCGCATATCTCCCAAAAGCGGGAGGCGGATCGCTCCGTCTCCCGCTTCTTTAATCAATCTAAATATCTCGAAAAATCCTATTGCTTCAGGTCCCGGATGCCGGATTCGATCCGCGCGATATGCTCCGAAAGCTTCGCGGCGTTCTGCCGCACGCCCTCCACCACGTTTTCGGGGGCTTTCGACAGAAAATTCTGGTTTTGAAGCTTCGCCTGCGCCGTCCGGAGCTGTTTTTGCGCGCCTTCCAGCTCTTTTCCGAGGCGGGCGAGCTCCGCTTTGCGGTCGACCAGCTCGTCCGTCGGGATGAACACCTGTGCGTCCGGCGTCACGATCGTCACGGCGCCGGAAAGATCGAAACGCTCCCCCACCTCCACGTCGCTGGCCCAGGCGAGGCGCTGCAGGATCGGGATCCCGGCCCGGAACGTCTCCTGCGCGGGGGCGGCGACATACAGATGCGTGCGGCGGGAGGGCGGGACGTTCATCTCGCTGCGGCGGTTGCGCACGGCGCGGACGGCGTCCATTATTTTGCGCATCTCCTCCGCCGCCTGCGGGAAGCGGTGACCCTCCTCGTACCGCGGCCACGGAGCAACCATGACCGACTCCCCCTCGTGCGGAAGGGCCTGCCAGATCTCCTCGGTCAGGAACGGCATGAACGGGTGCAGCAGGCACATGGTCGAGGACATCACCCAGACCAGGACGCGGCGCGCGCGCTGCGCGGCCTCTTCGTCGCCGGAATACAGCCGGATCTTCGAGATCTCGATATACCAGTCGCAGAACTCGTCCCAGAGGAAATCGTAGAGCTTCTGCGCCGCGACGCCGAATTCGAAATGCTCGAGGTTCTCGGTGACCTCCCGCGCGACGCGGTTGAACGAATCGACGATCCATTCGTCCTCCCGCGCGAGGGAATCGGGCAGGCTGTCCGGGACCTCGCGGCCCTCGAGGTTCATACGGATGAAGCGGGCCGCGTTCCAGATCTTGTTGGCGAAGTTGCGGCTGGCCTCCACTTTCTCCGCCGAAAAGCGCATGTCGTTGCCCGGGCTGTTGCCTGTCACCAGCGTGAACCGCAGGGCGTCGGCCCCGTATTCGTCGATGATCCGGAGCGGATCGATGCCGTTGCCGAGCGATTTGCTCATCTTTCGGCCCTGCTCGTCCCGGACGAGGCCGTGGAAGAACACCGTTTTGAAAGGCGCTTTGCCGGTGTATTCCACCCCGGAAAAGATCATGCGGGCGACCCAGAAGAAGATGATGTCGTAGCCCGTGACCAGCGTGTCCGTGGGGTAGAAATAATCGAAATCCGGGGTCTTCTCCGGCCAACCGAGCGTGGAGAACGGCCACAGCGCGGAGGAAAACCACGTGTCCAGCGTGTCCGGGTCCTGCTCGAGGTGCGTGCTGCCGCATTTGGGGCAGACGCGCGGCGCCTCGCGCGCGACGACGGTCTCGCCGCAGTCCCGGCAGTACCAGGCGGGGATGCGGTGCCCCCACCAGAGCTGGCGGGAGATGCACCAGTCGCGGATGTTCTCCATCCAGTGGAAATAGACCTTCTCGAAGCGGTCCGGGATGAACCGGATCTCCCCGTCTTTCACAGCCCGGACGGCCGGCCCAGCGAGGGGCTGCATCCGCACGAACCACTGCTTGGAAACACGGGGCTCCACGGGGGTCTTGCAGCGGTAGCAGGCGCCCACGTTGTGCTTGATCGGCTCCGTCCGGACGAGGAAGCCCTGCTCCTTCAGGTCTTCGACAATCTTGCGGCGGGCGTCCATGCCGGCCATGCCGGCGTAGGCTCCGCCGTTTTCATTGATGCTGCCGTCGTCATTCATGATATTGACGACCGGGAGATGATGCCGGAGGCCGACCTCGAAGTCGTTCGGGTCGTGCGCGGGCGTGATCTTGACCGCGCCGGTGCCGAAATCCCGCTGCACGTAATCGTCCGCGATCACGGGGATTCTGCGCCCCACGAGCGGCAGGATCAGCGTTTTTCCGACGAAGGCTTGATACCGCTCGTCCCCGGGGTGCACGGCGACGGCGGTGTCGCCCAGCAGGGTCTCTGGCCGGGTCGTGGCGATCTCAAGAAATCCGCTCCCGTCCTCGAAGGGGTAGCGGATATGCCAGAAAAAGCCGTCGCGCTCCGAAAACTCCACCTCCGCGTCGGAGATGGAGGTCCTGCAGTGGGGGCACCAGTTGATGATGCGCTCACCGCGGTAGATCAGGCCCTTTTCATACAGGCGGACGAACACCTCGCGCACGGCCTTCGAGCAGCCCTCGTCCAGCGTGAAACGCTCGCGCTGCCAGTCGCAGGAGGAGCCGAGCTTCTTGAGCTGCTCCACGATGCGCCCGCCGTACTTCTCCCGCCACGCCCACGCGCGCTTCAGGAACGCGTCGCGGCCGATCTGCTCCTTCGTCAGGCCCTCCTGACGCATCTGCTCGACGATCTTCGCCTCCGTGGCGATGGAGGCGTGGTCGGTGCCCGGCACCCAGAGGGCGCAGTACCCTTCCATCCGGCGCCAGCGGATCAGGATATCCTGCAGCGTCTCATCGAGGGCGTGCCCCATGTGGAGCTGCCCCGTGATGTTGGGCGGCGGGATCACGATGGTATACGGCTTCTTCCGCGGGTCACGCACCGCGTGGAAATATCCTTTTTCCTGCCAGAACCGGTAGGTCCTGTCCTCCACTTCCCTGGGGTCGTAGGCCTTGGCAAGCTCCCTGTTCATCCTTCAGACTTCCTTCAGCTTAATCGCGGCGGTCCCGCGGGCCGCCGCCGGAAAATTCGGTAACTTTTTTATTATGCCATCGGGGCGCGGTTTTGTCAAACGGCTCAGCCCGCGGGAACCGGCGCCGCGCGGCCGCCGAGGACGGTGCTGTCGACCGCGACGGCCGCGCAGACCGCCAGCGGGACGTCCGCCTCATGGAAAATCTCCAGCGCGTAGCAGTCGCCGCGGTCGTTCCAGCAGCGGCCGTGGGTCATCACGACCTGCGGCGCGCGCGGCTTGCGCGCCCGTTCCTCCACAAGGTCGAACGAGCGCGTGAGGGCGCTGCCGCGGAACCGCCAGCCGACGCCCCGAACCTGCACCTGCCGGCGGGACGCGGAAAGGTCGATTGATATTCGCATCCGGCGCCCGCCCGCGGATGCGGAGCAGTGCAGGGAGGCGGGCAGGCAGACGCCCGTCATGCGGGCGGCGCTCTCCCCTTCCGGCGTGCGCAGGACGCAGCGGCAGCCAAAGGAATTGAATTCCCCCGCCACCTCGTAGGCCAGCCGGCCGCACTCGTCCCAGACGGAAAAAAGGGTCTCGGCGCCGGATTCCGGTTTCAGGTAAAACTGCAATCCAACCGCCTCCCGTTCCGCGCAGCTCCGCAGCCGGCTCCCGCTTTTCAGAATGTATCCATCATACCATCTTTCGGCCCGTGCGGCAAGATTCCGGAGGAAAAAACCGGCCGCTCCCGAGCCGGGTGTGCTATAATAAAAATAATCGCGAAAAAAAGGGGGACGCTTTCTTGGGTCGGTTGAAAATTCGGAAACGGCTCTGGCTGCTCGCGTTGTATCCGGCGGCATTCGCGCTGCTGGCGGCGGCGGGGGCCCGCCCGGAATTTGCGGAGTGGTACGCCGCCGGCGGCGTCTACACCGCGTTCTCGCGCGCCGTGAACCACCTGACGTCCCTCGCCCCGTTTTCCGCCGCGGAGGTCCTCGTCTGCGCGTCGGCGGCCGCGGCGGCCTTCCTGCTGCTCCGCTTCGCGGCGCGGATGATCTTCCGGAAAGAGCGCGCCGCCACGGCCGTCCGGTTCCTGCTGAACGCCGCCTGCCTCGGGGGCGTCCTGCTCTTCTGGTACACCGTCTCCTGCGGGATCAACTATTCCCGCTATACCTTTGCCCGGACGGCCGGCCTGGATCTGAAGCCCTCCTCCAAAGCCGAGCTCGTCGCCCTCTGCGAAGGGCTGACCGGCGACGCCAACCGCTTCAGGGCCGGCCTGAAAACCGACGGGCAGGGGGTCGTGGATCTGGAGGGAGATTTTCCGGAAACGGCAAAAGAAGCGCAGAAAACCTTCGACGCCCTTGGACGGGAGATCCCTCTCCTGCGCTCCGGATACGGCGCGCCGAAGCCGGTTTTCTTTTCCCGGGTGATGTCGCGCTGCAACATCACCGGCATGTTTTTCCCCTTCACCTTCGAGGCGAACGTGAACGCCGACGCGCCGGACTACACGATCCCGGCGACCATGTGCCACGAGCTGACCCATCTGCGCGGGTACATGCGGGAAGAGGAGGCCAATTTCGTCAGCTATCTCGCCTGCCGGCAAAGCGAAAGCCAAGAGTTCCGTTATTCCGGCACCATGCTGGCCTTCGCCTACGCCTCCAACGCGCTGTACGGGGCGGACTCGGACGCGGCAAACGCCGTTTTCTCCAAGCTGAGCGGCGGCGTGCGCCGCGACCTCGCCTACAGCTCCGCCTACTGGAAACAGTTCGAGGGCCCGGTCGCGGAGGCCTCCAATTCCGTGAACGACCGGTACCTCAAGGCCAACCGGCAGAGCGACGGGGTGAAAAGCTACGGGCGGATGGTCGACCTGCTGCTGGCCCTGCAAAGGAAGGAAAAAGCGGGCTGAACGCAAAAAAGCCCGCGGCTTTTTATCTTACCGCGGGCCTATTATATCCGTTTTTTATTTCGTCTCCGGCTTAGAGGGAGCGGAGGGCGCGGGCGACGGCTTGTCCGGGCCGTCCTCCGGCAGAGTGATCGGTTCGACGCTTCCGTCGGAGACCTGCAGCTTGCCCTGGATCTTTGCGCCGCTGTCCACCGTGAGGGTTGTGGAGGTGATGTCGCCGATCACGATCGCGTTGCCCTGGCAGCTGACGTTTCCCATCACGTGGATGTTGCCCTTGAGCTTCCCGTCCATGCTCAGGTTGCCGCACTTGATGTCGCCCACCACCACCGACTCGCTGTCGACGCTGACGTCCTCGGCGGCATTCACGTTTCCGCGGACCGTGCAGGCCGTCAGGCTGATGGCCGCGCCCTGCACGTCGCCGGTCTGTCTGCCGGCGATGCGCACGTTGCCGGTGGTGCTGATGCTCCCCGTGACGGCGCCGGAAATCTCGACGTCGCCGTCGGACTTGATGTCCCCGACGACGGTCGTGCCCTTCGAGATCACCGTCGCGTCCTTCCCCGCGTCGAAATCCGGGGCGGCGGGACGTTCCGCGGGCGGATACGCCGCCGGCGGGGCCGCGCGTCCCCCGTCCCGTCCGTTCTGATACGGCTCGTCGCGCCGGGGCTGATAGGCCGCCGGGCGGCCGTGCACGGTCTCGCCGATCCTTTCAGGCTCCATACGGGATTTTTCCTCCGCTTCTTCCGGTCCGTTCCAGATTCTCCTGACCATATGGGCGAACCGACTATCCTGACTGCCTCCTGCAGCGTCCATCCACTCACGCCTCCAAATTTCTGGATCCGGACCCTCCCCGCGGCCTTTTCCATTGGGCTGCGGAAGGCTTTCCGCTTCTTCCCCGCCGGAGGCGGGAAAGAAACGCTTTTCGTCTTTCCAACGCAACTGGAATTGCCGTAAAGAGATCGGAAACCGGCCGGACCCATTTCCGGAATATCTCAGGCACTTTATTATACAATATTTTCTTCGGTTTTTCCAGACTTTTTTCCCCGTTTTTTGCATATTCCGGAAATCCGGACGTCCTTTTCTTTCCCGGGTGCAAAAAAGCCGCCCGGACGAACCCGGGCGGCGGCTCCGCGTGAAAGCGGCGGAAGCTTTTTACTGGATCATCAGGCCGCAGATCTGGTTGGAGAACTCCACCGGGTCGTCAATCGCGACGCCCTCGATCAGCAGCGCCTGCGTGTAGAGCAGCGAAGCGTACTCCTTCAGCTTGTCCTTGTCGCTCCGGTAGAGGTCGCAGAGCTTTTGGAAGATCGGATGGTTCGCGTTGATCTCCAGCACACGCTGGCTCTTGACCTTCTCCTTGTCGACGTTGGGCATGGAATTGAGGACCTTCTCCATCTCCAGCGAGATCGCGCCGTTCGTCGAAAGGCAGACGGGGTGCGATTTCAGCTTCTGCGAAAGGATCACGTCGCTGACCTTGTCCTTCAGAGAGTCCTTGAGAAACGCGAGCATGTCCTTGTTTTCCTCGACCTTTTTCGCGGCTTCCTTTTTCTCCTCCTCGGTCTCCAGACCGAGGTCGTCGGCGGAGACGGAGCGGAACTCCTTATCGTCGTACTTCATCAGCATCCTGACGGCGAATTCGTCGACGGGGTCGGTCATATAGAGGATCTCGTAGCCGCGGTCTTTGACCGTCTCGGTTTGCGGCAGCTTTTCGACCCGGCCGACGGAATCGCCGCAGGCGTAGTAGATATATTTCTGGTCCTTCTTCATGCGGCCAGCGTATTCCTTCAGCGTCACGAGCTTTTTTTCGCTGGAAGAATAGAACAGCAGCAGGTCCTGCAGCACGTCCTTATGCATGCCGTAGTCCTCGTAGACCCCGTATTTGAGCTGGAGGCCGAAGTTTTTATAGAACTTCTCGTACTCCTCCCGCTTGTTCTTGAGCATGGTCTCAAGCTCGGAGCGGATCTTCTTCTCCACGCGCTCGGCGATCAGCTTGAGCTGGCGGTCGTGCTGCAGCATCTCGCGCGAAATGTTGAGCGACAGGTCCTGCGAATCCACCAGCCCGCGGACGAAGCTGAAATAATCCGGCAGCAGGTCGGCGCATTTTTCCATGATCAGCACGCCGTTCGAGTAAAGCTGAAGGCCCTTCTCATAGTCGCGGGTATAGAAATTGAACGGCGCGCGCGCGGGGATATACATCAGCGCGTGGAAGGTGGCGGCGCCCTCCGCGTACATATGGATGGTCACGGCCGGGTCCTCGTAGTCGGAGAATTTATCTTTGTAGAACTGGTTGTACTGCTCCTGCGTGATCTCGTTCCTGTTTTTCCGCCACAGCGGGACCATGCTGTTGAGGGTCTCGTTCTCGGTGTAGGTCTCGTACTGGTCCTTCGTGCCCTCTTTCAGGCGGCTCTTCTCCACGTCCATCCTGATCGGGTAGCGGATGTAATCGGAATATTTCTTGACCAGCATCTTGAGCGTATAGGTATCCTCGAACCGGCTGTATTTCTCGTCGTCGGTATCCGGCTTCAGCTCGAGGATCACCTCGGTGCCGCGGTCCTGCTTGTCGCACGGCGAAACGCTGTAGCCGTCCGCGCCGGAGGACTCCCACTGCCAGGCCTCGCCGCTCCCGGCCGCGCGGCTGCGTACCGTGACGCGCTTGCTGACCATGAACGCGGAGTAAAACCCGACGCCGAACTGCCCGATGATCTCGACGTCCGGTTTTTCCTTCTCCTTCTGTTCCATGGCCTGCTTGAAATTGAGGGAACCGCTCTGCGCGATGGTGCCGAGGTTGTTTTCCAGCTCCTCCTTCGTCATGCCGCAGCCGTTGTCGGTGACGATGAGGGTGTGCTTTTCCTTATCCGGAAGAATACGGATCACGAAATCGTCGCGGTTCAGGCCGGTGCTGCCGTCCGTCAGGGCCTTATAATACAGCTTGTCGATCGCGTCGCTCGCGTTTGAAATCAGCTCGCGCAGGAAAATCTCCTTATGCGTGTAGATGGAATTGATCATCAGATCCAGAAGCCGTTTGGATTCCGCTTTGAACTGCTTGAGCGCCATGGTTTTGTCTCCTCTGCAAAAAGAATTAGCACTCTTATCTTTTAAGTGCTAATCCTTATTTTAAGCCCTCGTCCCGAAAATTTCAAGGGCAAAGCCGTTAATTTTTTGGCGGCGCGCCGTCCTCCCGTTCCTCTTCGGGGACATAATCGTGGTCGACGGTGATCACGGCGTAGTAATGCGGGTTCAGCTTGCGGATCCCGCCGGCCACGGCCGAAGCGAGCTGCCGGTCGTTTTGGGGAAAGCCGAACGGCACGCAGACGTCGAAGACCAGGTTGGCGTGCGTCGGCCCCCAGACCACGCGGAAATCATGCATGCTGATCTCCGGCGAAAGGGCGCGCAGGATCTCCCGCACCTGGGCGAGGAGCTGGTTGGTGCGCGGGTCGTCCGTCACGATGGGGTCCATGTGGATCACGAGGTGGATGCCCTTCCGGTACAGGAAGTCGCGCTCGATATTGTCGATGATGTCGTGGCTGAGCAGGATATCCTGCTCGGCGGGAACCTCGCAGTGGACGGAGGCGAACAGGCGCCCCGGCCCGTACATATGCACGTTGAGGTCGTGGATGCCGAGGATGCCGTCGTAGCCCCGGATGGTGCGGTAGATGTCGTCCACCAGCTCCTTCGAGGGCGCAAGCCCCAGAAGCGGATCGCTCGTCTTGCGGATGAGGCGATAGCCCGTGACCATGATGAGGACGGCGACCGCAGCGCCGAGATATCCGTCCAGATTGTAGCCGGTGAAGCGGTCGACCAGCGCGCCGATCAGCACGACCGAGGTGGAAAGCACGTCGCTGCGGCTGTCCGCGGCGGAGGCGAGCAGCGTCTCGGAGCGGATGATCCCGCCCACCTTTTTGTAGAACACCCCCTGCCAGATCTTCGCCGCGATGGAAACGGCGAGTACGGCGGCGGAAACGAGGCTGAAATCCGCCCGCTCCGGGCTGAAAATCTTCTGCAGGGAATCGCGCGCGAACTGGAAGCCGACCACAAAGATCACGATGGAGACAATCAGCCCGCTGATATATTCGATCCGCGCGTGCCCGTAGGGGTGCTCGCGGTCGGCGGGTTTGGCGGACATGCGGAACCCCGCCAGCGTCACGACGGAGGCCGCGGAGTCGCTCAGGTTGTTGACGGCGTCCGCCGTGACGGCGATGCTGTGGGAAAGCGTGCCCACGGCGATCTTGGCCGCAAACAGCAGCAGGTTGGTAACGATGCCGACGACCCCGGCGAATTTGCCGTACCGCTCCCGTGCAGCGGCGCTGGAGGTATCCCGGTAATCCCGCACGAAAAGGCGGATCAGAAGGCCGGTCATTTCGGCGCCCCGAAAAGGCTTCCGCCGCGGCAGTCCATCGCCACGAACAGCGGGAAGTCCTTTACCGTCAGCTTTCTCACGGCTTCGCAACCCAGCTCCCCGAACGCGACGGTCTCCGCCGAGCGCACGCATCTTGCCGCGAGCGCGCCGGCCCCGCCGATCGCGCAGAAATAGACCGCGCCGTTGCGCCGGATGGCCTCCGCGACGGCCTGCGACCGGCCGCCCTTCCCGATCATGCCTTTCAGGCCGAGATCCAGCAGGCGCGGGGTGAAGGCGTCCATCCGCGCGGACGTGGTCGGCCCGCAGGAGCCGATCGGCATCCCCGGCGGGGCCGGCGTGGGGCCCGCGTAATAGACCGTCGCGCCGGCAAGCGGGAACGGCGGCTCCTCCCCGCGGTCGAGCAGGGCGCAGATGCGCCGGTGCGCCGCGTCGCGCGCCGTATAGACCGTCCCGCTCAGCAGGACCTCGTCGCCGGCCTTCAGCCCGGCGGCGGCGCGCGCCATGTCGGCCGCGCCCAGTTTGAGAATCGCCATCGTAGTACCCCCTTCGGACAAAGCGGAAGCAGCCGCGCCGCTCATCTCTTCGGCGCCGGCAGAAAAACCGTTTGAAAGCGGAAGAAACCGCGCGCAGTTTCTTCCGCTTTCAAACGGCGTGTTCCTTCAAAGCATTTTCTTTTTGCGGAGGACCCAGAAAGCGGCCGTCATGCAGACGGCGGAAAGCGCGACCGGGAACCAGAACGTGTTGAACGGCAGGTTCCCGACGTTCATCCCGTAGATGCCGGAGATCACCGTCGGGATGGAGATCAGCAGCGTCAGGGAAGCCAGCGCCTTCATCACGATGTTCAGGTTGTTGGAGATCAGCGAGGCGAACGCGTCCATCGTTCCGGAAAGGATGTTGAGGTAGATGCTCGACATGTCGATCGCCTGCTTGACCTCGATCAGGACGTCCTCGAGAAGGTCCTGGTCCTCCTCGTAGAGCTTGATGACCCGGCCGCGCATGATCTTCTCCAGCGTGACCTGATTGCCCTTGAGCGAGGCGGAGAAATAGACCAGGGATTTTTCTATGTCCAGCAGCTGAAGCAGCTCCGCGTTGTGCATGGAGCGCCGCAGCTCGATTTCGAGATAATTGCTGATCTTGTCGATCTGCTTGAGGTACTGCAGGTACCGCGTCGCGACGCGGAGCATCACCTGCAGCAGAAAGCGCGTTTTCAGATTGGTCTGCACGCCGCGGACGAGGCCCTGCGCAAACTCGCTCACGACGGGATTGTCGCGGATCGAAACCGTGATAAAGTTCTGCGCCGTGAGGATCAGCCCGATCGGCATGGTGGAATAGGTGATGCTTTTGCCTTCCTTTTCCACGACCGGGATATCGATCACCACCAGCGTGTTGCCGTCTTCGGAATCAATGTGGGAGGACTCCTCCTCGTCCATCGCGGCGCGGAAGAAGTCCGGCTCGATCCCGAAGTCGGAAATCAGACTGCTGACCTCACGGTCGTTCGGAGAAACGCAGTTGATCCAGCACCCCGGCTCGCAGGCGGGAATCTTCGCGATGCGCCCGTCCGTCGTTTTGTAATAGGACAGCATTGTGCCCATCTCCTTATTATGCGGTTTTTTTCAGCGCGCCCCCATGGGTCAGGTTTCACAATGCCACCCCCGTTCCGTTTCTTCTTTCTTCACAGGTGATATTATAGCACACAACGCCGAGATTGCAAGAGTGCGGAAGATATTTTGGGCCCTATTCCGCACCGGCGTATTTTCAGCGGTCCGACACTGCCCGTTTTGGCTGAAATCGGGGAAAAAGCGGGACAACCCGGGCTTTTCCCGGTAACAAAAAAGCGCCCCTCGCGGGGCGCTTCAGGCCGTCGGCTGCGCTGGCAGGTTTCGGTTCTATACAAAAAAGCATGCTCCACCCTTTGCGGTGCCTGCCGCCAAACATTCTTTTGCCGCTTCGCGGCATTTTCCCTGTCAGGGGAATCACCGGCGTGATTTTCGACGGCCTGATACCGTTCTCTGCCCTCAGTTCTTCCTGCTGAAAATCTGCATGATGTCGGTGAAGTCGTCGTCCTCCGGGGGCTGCTCGGCCTGCTGGGGCTTCGCGCCCTGCGCCTGGCCCGCCTCCGCGGGCTTTTTCTCCTCTTTCGGGGGAAAAGCGGGTTCGTTGCCGCTGGTGGGAAATCCGGTGGCGATCACGGTGACGCTCATCTCGTCATCCATGTTCTCGTCGAACGCGGCGCCCCAGATGATGTTCGCATCCTCGTGCGCCTGGGAGGAGATCATCGAGGAGGCGGTCTCGATCTCATCGAGGCCGATATCCGGCGAAGAGGTGATGTTGATGATCACGCCTTTCGCGCCGTTGATGGCCGTTTCAAGAAGGGGGCTTGAAATGGCCATGTTCGCGGCCGTCTCCGCCTTGTCCTTGCCGGACGCGCGGCCGACGCCCATGTGGGCGTAGCCCGCGTCCTTCATCACGGCGGTCACGTCCGCAAAATCGAGGTTGACCAGGCCCGGCAGCTTGATGAGGTCCGAAATGCTCTGCACGCCCTGGCGCAGCACGTCGTCCGCGATGGAAAACGCGTTCAGCAGCGTGATGCGCTGCTCGCTGACCAGCTTGAGCCGCTCGTTCGGGATCACGACGAGGGAATCCACATGGTCCTTGAGGGCGGTGATGCCGCTTTCGGCCTGCTCCATCCGGCGGCGGCCCTCGAAATCGAACGGCTTGGTGACGATCCCGACGGTCAGGATGCCCATGTCGTGGGCGATCTCCGCCACGATGGGGGCGGCGCCCGTGCCGGTACCGCCGCCCATGCCCGCCGTGATGAAGACCATGTCGCTCCCGCGGATGGCGGCGGCGATGGCCTCGCGGCTCTCGTCGGCGGCCTTCTGCCCCATCTCCGGCTTGGAGCCCGCGCCCTTGCCGTGGGTCACCTTTTCGCCGATCTGGATCTTCTGCGTGGCTTTCGAGCGGTAAAGCGCCTGGCGGTCGGTGTTGACGCTGATGAACTCGACCCCCTGCACCCCCGCCGTCACCATCCGGTCGATCGCGTTTCCGCCGCCGCCCCCCACGCCGACCACCTTGATCTGGACGATATTATCAAAATCGTTATCGATCTCAAAAGGCATGTATCGCATCCCCTTTATGTTTGTCCACTGACAGGATAAAGTCCGCCGGATATTCCATAAAATTTATTATACACTTTTCATAGGTAAATTCAATCCATATGTTTCGGGAGCGGAATCGTATGTTTCGACGGAACGGCGTCCGCGCCCGGCTATTTCGCGGAGGAAGCGCCGGAAGAGAGCGCGCCCGACGGGTCGAAATACGCCTTGTCGTTGTCCGGCGCGACGCTCATGTCCAGCGTGCCCCGCTCGGAAGGCTTGATGTTGTTCTTCAGCAGGCTCTGCGCGAAGCGGATCTTATAGTCGAGATCCGAGGGCAGGCCGAGGTCGATGGTCACGCGCCCGTCGTAGACGGCCAGGATCCGCGTGGACTTTGAAAAATCGATCAAGTCGATCTTCCCGAGGCCGTTTTTCCGGAACGCCTGCGTCACGGTCCCGACCAGCTCCGCCGCGCTGTCCTGGTCGAATTCCACCGGGTAGCCGGTCTGCGCCTTCCGGACGTTCAGCCCCTTCAGCAGCGTGCTGCCCTGCGGCGCCTTCGCCGCGATCTCGAGGGCGCGGCCGTCCTCCCCCATCACGAGATAGCTTTTCTCGTAGGGGAGGACGCCGCAGACCGGCTCTTCCGCCACGTGGATTTCCACCTCCGCGGGGAACCGGCGGGAGACGGTGATCTCGCCCAGATAGGGGAGCTGCCGGCGGATGTTCTCCGCGGCCTGCCGCGGGCGGATCAGGAACAGGTTGTCCCCTTCGCGGATGCCGCTCGCCCCGCCGATCTGCTCCGCCGAATAGCGGGACGTCCCCGCCACCCGCACGGACGAAATGCGGAACAGCACCGTCAGGGAGAGGGCGGCGGCCGCCGCCAGGACGATGAGGAAGAGGGTGACGTAAAAGAAAGCCAGAAGACGGCGCCGGTGCTTCCGCCGCGCCTGAGCGCGAAGGCGGGCGGAAAGGTCGTAGTCCCCCGGCCCCCGCGCGGCGCGCGGAAAGCCGCCCGAAGCCCTGTCGTATCGGCGCGGCGGCTCCCTGCGCCGCGCCGGTTTCCTCTCCTTCATGATTTCCTCCGATCCGTCCGGTCAGACTCTCTCGATGTCCGCGCCGAGGCTGGAAAGGTTCTTTTCGATGTTCTCGTACCCGCGGTCCAGATGGTGCAGGCCGCCCACCTGGGTCTCCCCCTGCGCCGCGAGGCCCGCCACGACCAGCGCGGCGCCGCCGCGCAGGTCGGTCGCCTCGACCGCCGCGCCGGAGAGCCTTTTCACGCCCTCCACCACCGCCACGCGGCCCTCCACCTTGATGTTCGCTCCGAGGCGGAGCAGTTCGTCCACATGCTTATAGCGGCTCTCAAAGATATTCTCGACGAAGATGCTGGTCCCGTCCGCCACGGAGGCCATCGCCATCATCGGCGCCTGCGCGTCGGTCGGGAAACCGGGGTACGGCATGGTCCGCACGTTCTTGATGCGCGAAAGGCGCTCCGGCGCGGCGATCCGCACGCTGTCGGCGCCGATCCGCAGCGCGCAGCCGCTCTCTTCCAGCGCGGGGAACACGGGCTGCAGGTGCTCCGGGACGATGCTGGAGACCGTGAGCGTGCTCCCCGTAGCGGCGGCCGCCGCCAGATAGGTCGCGGCCGCGATGCGGTCGGGGATCACGCGGTGCTCGCAGCCGGAAAGCTTCCGGACGCCCTCGATCACGATGGTGCTCTCCCCCGCGCCGCGGATGCGCGCGCCGCAGGAATTGAGGAAATCCGCGAGGTCACAGATTTCCGGTTCCCGGGCCGCGTTGCCGATGGTCGTGACACCTTTCGCCAGAACGGCGGCGATGATGATATTCTCGGTCGCGCCGACGCTCGGGAACGAAAGGCTGATGCCGGCGCCCCGGATGCCGTCCGGGACGGAGCAGCGCAGGCAGCCGTGATCCTCGTCGATCACGACGCCCATCTTCCGCAGGGCGGCCAGGTGGAGATCGATCGGCCGGGGGCCGAGCTCGCATCCGCCCGGAAAAGAGAGAACCGCGCGGCCCATGCGGCTGACGATCGCGCCCAGAAAAATGATCGAGGAGCGCATCTCCCGCATCAGGCTGTCCGGAATGTCGGACTGATCCGCGGGAAGAGGGTCGATGCAGACGGTCCCCCCGCTGCGCTCCACCGCGCAGCCGAGATGCCGGAGGATGCTGACGGCCGTGTCCACATCGGAGAGCGACGGGCAGTTATGTAGCACGCATTTCCCGCCGCAGACCAGGGATGCCGCCATCAGCGGCAGGGTACTGTTTTTCGCGCCATGGATACGGACCTCGCCGCACAGCCTTTTCCCACCACAAATCAGCAGCTTCGACATGTTAACACCCCCACAGAATCTGCTACCATATTATGCTGCGGGGGGCACGGCGGTTACGGACGGGGATGGCCCGCGTCGGCCAGGACCTCGCGCATCACCTTGCAGATCCGCTCGCTGGCGTCCGTGATCGCCATCTTCCGGGCGTTTTCCCCCAGGCTGCGCAGCGTCTCCGGCCGGGCGAACAGATCCCGCACCATGCGGCAGAGGGCGGGGCCGGTCAGGTCCTTTTCCTCCAGGATCGCCGCGGCGCCGCGCCGCACCATGGCCATGGCGTTGTGGTACTGGTGGTTCTCGGCCACGTTGGGGGAAGGGATCAGGATGGCCGGCTTGCCCTGCGCCTGCAGCTCGCTGAGGGTGATGGCCCCGGCGCGGCAGATCACGAGGTCGGCGGCGGCGAGGCACTCCGGCATGTCGGCGATGTACTCGCGCAGGTCGAGCTCCGGGTGGAGGGCCGGGTCGACGCCCTTCTGCTTCAGCAGGTCCGGGAACCACTTCCCCCACCGGCCGTAGCCGTGGATGTGCTGGAACCGACCGCTTTTCGCGCTCTCGGCCAGAAGGTCCGCCGCGGCCTCGTTGATCCGGCGCGCGCCGAGGCTCCCGCCGAACGAGAGGATCAGGGGACGCCTGTCCAGCTTCAGCTTTGCCCTGGACTCGTCCCGCTTCGCCCGAAGCACTTCCTGGCGGACGGGGTTCCCGGTCAGCACGCAGCGCGCGGAAGGGGGAAGGTATTTCTGCGCGTCGGCCACGGCGAGCAGGGTGCGGTCCGCGCGCTTCGAGAGCAGGCGGTTGGTGACGCCGGGGTACGCGTTCTGCTCGTGGATCACGGTCGGGATGCCGAGCCGGGCCGCCTCCCGCAGGACGGGACCGGCCACGTAGCCGCCCGTCCCCATGCAGAGATCCGGGCCGAACTCCCGGAGGATCCGGCGCGCCCCCGCGCTCGCGGTGAGCAGGCGCGCCAGCGCCGCCGCGTTCTTCCCCACGTTCCGCAGGCTCACCTTCCGCTGGAAGCCGGAAACGGCGATGCCGCGGAACTCGAATCCAGCGGCGGGGACGAGGGTCTCCTCCATGCCGCCCTTCGCGCCGACGTACAGGATCTGCACGCCGGGCTGCGTCTCGCGCAGGTAGCCCGCGACGGCGAGGGCCGGGTTGATGTGCCCGGCGGTCCCGCCGCCCGCAAACAGCACTTTCATGTTCTCAGGACTCCCGTCCGCGGCATTTCCGGCCGGGCTGCGGAAGGCGCTTTCGCTCTTCCGCCACACGGCTGAAACCGCTCTAAGTTTTTTCGATCGACGACGTGCGCGAGATGGACAGAACGACGCCCATCTCCGCCAGCAGCACGTCCAGCGAGGTGCCGCCGTAGCTGAAAAACGGCAGGCTGATGCCGGTGTTCGGGATGGTGTTCGTCACCACGGCGATATTCAGGATCACCTGGAAGCCGACCTGAAGGACGATCCCGATGCCGAGCAGCATCCCGAATTTGTCCGTGGCGTGCAGGGCGATGCTGATGCCGCGCCAGACCAGCATGGCGAACAGGATGATGATGATCAGCGCGCCGATGAAGCCCAGCTCCTCGCAGACGATGGCGAAGATGAAATCGTTCTGCGGCTCCGGCAGGTAAAGGTATTTCTGCCGGGACTGGCCGAGGCCGAGGCCGAGCAGTCCGCCGGAGCCGATGGCAAAGAGAGACTGCTTCGTCTGGTAAACGGAAAACGGATCCAGCCATCCGGCGATCCGGTCGTTGGCGTAGCTGAATTCCTTGGTAAAGAGCACCAGATACACGACGCCGGCGCCGATGGCGCCGAATGCCACGCCGAACCAGCGCAGCTTGATGCCGCCGATGAACAGCATCACGCCCGCCAGCAGCGTCAGGATCACCGTGGCGGAGACGTGCGGCTCCCACAGCAGCAGGGCGTCCGTCATGCCGAGGATCAGCAGATAGGGCAGCACCCCGTACCGGAACGTGCCCATGCGCGAGAAATTGAGGGAGATCAGGTGCGCGAAGACCAGGATCACGGCGAACTTGGCAATCTCGGACGGCTGGAACTGCCCGAGCGGGCCGAGGGTGATCCAGCGGTGGACCCCGCCGGCGCCGGTCGGCTGCGGCATGAACTTGACGACCACCAGAAGCGCGAACGAGAACAGCAGAAGCGGCACGGCAAACTTGTGCAGGTGGTGGTAGTCGAAATAGGAGATGAAAATCATGGCCGCCACGCCGATCACCGCGAACGCAGCCTGCCGGATGATGAAGTAATAGCTGTTGCCGAAACGGTAGTAGGCGTTGGCGTAGCTGGCCGAAAACATCATCACCAGGCCGATGACCACGAGGACCAGGACCAGGAAAAAAAACGGCAGGTCCATGCCGGAGCGGACGGAGAAGATGCGGAATTTTTTGCGCACCCTTCCTTTTCCGGCCGGCCGCTCCTGCGGCGGCCGGCGCCGCGCCCTTTCGTCGGGCGCGTAGCGGCGGGCCGGCGCGTTCGTCATATCCATCCCCTCTTTTCTCCCACGTCATTTGCCATTGAACCACGGGCGGGCCGCCGATTCTGTCGGATTGCGTCCGTTTCTAAAGTCCAAAAGCTGCCAGCAGCACGGCCCCGCCGCCGAACAGCAGCGTCACGAGGCTGAACACGGCGCAGATCTTGACCTCGCTCCAGCCGCAGAGCTCGAAATGGTGGTGGATCGGGCTCATCTTGAACAGCCGCTTGCCATGCGTCGCCTTGAAATAAACGACCTGCAGCACGACGGACAGGATCTCGCAGAGATAAACGACGCCGACCGGCAGGAGCAGGATCGGCAGGTTCAGCGCGAAGCCGAGTGCGCAGACCAGCCCGCCGAGGAACAGCGAACCGGTGTCGCCCATGAAGACCTTCGCCGGGTTGAAGTTCCAGACCAAAAAGCCGAGGCATCCCCCGGCCGCGGCGGCCGCGAGGATGCCGACCGGTTCGATCCGCAGGACGCCGGCCACGGCGAGGAACGCCAGAGACGCGAAAAACGTGACGGAGGCGTTCAGCCCGTCGATGCCGTCCGTGAAATTCACGGCGTTGACCATGCCGACGATTCCGAGCAGGGAAATCACCCAGTACCACACGCCGAGGTCCACCCCGCCCGCAAACGGAACCAGCGTCTTGCCGCCGCTGCCGGCGCGGTACAGGGAATAGAGATAGCAGCCCGCGACCAGGAACTGCAGGAGCAGCTTCTGCCGCACGGTCAGCCCCAGGTTGCGCTTCTTGACGACCTTGATGTAGTCGTCGAGAAAGCCGATCACCCCGAAGCCGCAGGCCATCAGGAGGCCGCCGAACAGCTTGGCATGCATCGCCATCACAAAGGGGTCCGCCCCCGTCGAGCGGTAATAAAGCGGCAGGCAGACGGCCGACGCCGCGAGGATGCCGGCGATGAACAGGAACCCGCCCATGGTGGGGGTCCCGTTCTTCTTCCGGTGCCAGGTCGGGCCGGATTCCCGGATGGTCTGGCCGAAATTGAGCTTATGCAGGAAAGGGATCAGCCAGATCCCGAGAAGCGCGGTGACGCCGAAAGCCATCGCCGCGGCCGCTGCAGTCCACACCGTATCCATTTCTTTTCCACCTTCCTTCGGGCGGGCTTTCGATTCCAAAGGCGCTCCGCCCGGTCCCGGAGCCCGCGCCGCTTTTCAGCCCGGACCTTCCATGCCGTTGAGGGCTTTCAGCACCTCCGCGAACGGGATCCCCGCGGCGATGGCGGCAGCGGCCGCCGCCATCGCCGGGCCGGCGGCTCCGACGCCGCCGCTTCTCAGGCGGACGCGCCCGATGATGCCGACACCCACGATCTCGAACGCGGCGGACCCGTCCGGCAGCGTCCGGATGTTCCGCGCCGTGAAATCGGCCGCGTCCCGCTCCGCCGAATAGGTGATCAGGCGCGGGTGCCCGGCGAATTCCGGCCGCCGGGCAAGGCCGTACTCCGCCACGCAGACGGGAAAATCGCCCGGTTTCAAGGCTGCATCCGGGCCCGCAGCCAGCAGCACCGCGGGCTGCGCCCCGGCGGGAAGCGCGTCCCGCGCGTCCGCGGCGAAATAGTTGTTCCGCCCGCAGCCGCGCAGGACGCGCTCCAGCACCGCCGTTTCGCGCCCGTCCCCTCCGGCGACGGCGATCAGCTTTGCGCCCGCGCGCAGGTTTTCCATTTCAGCTCCCCCTTTTCCGGAGGTTCCGCTTTCCCCCGTTATCATTCCACATGATTCGGCTCAATAAACTCCACCGTCACCACCGTGCCGGGAAGAACTTTGGTCCCCTCGGCGACGCTCTGCGAACTGGAGACCGCGTTCGAGCCGGTGAGCGCAGCGCCGGCGATACTGATGTTCACGCCGGCCTCGGCGGCCTTTCGGTTGGCCTCGGCCAGCGAAAGGCCCGTCAGCTTCGGGACCGAGACTTTGTCGGAAGGATTCTGCTGCCCCGCGAACAGGACGACCGTCCCGTTCTTCGGCACCGTCTTGCCCGCCTCCGGCACCTGCGAGAGCACTTTGTCCCCTTCGCCGTACACCTTGGCGGTCAGCTCTTCCTTGGCGACCGCGTTCTTGGCCTCCGCGACCGTTTTGCCGACGACGTCCGGCGCCTTGCCGTCCAGCTTCGCGAGCTCCTCGTCCGTATAGTTCGGCTCGACGCCGAGGTACGGGAGAATCTCCTGCATCGTCTTGCGGAAGGTCGGGCCGGCGACGCCGCTGCCGTAATAGCCGTTCGGGCCGTGCGGCTCGTCGTAAAAGACCAGCATCGCGTACTGCGGGTCGTCCGCGGGGGCGAAGCCGCAGTAGGATGCGATATACTCCTGCCGGTCCTTGATCTCCGTTTTCTCCGAGGTCCCCGTCTTGCCCGCGATGCGGTAGCCCGCGATATAGCCGCTCTTGGCCGTGCCGGTGGTCGCGTCCTGCTGGAGGATGGCGCTCATGCGCTGCGACGTTTTGGCGGAGATCACCTGGCGCTTCGGAGAGGTGTCCGCCGCCTTGACGATGTTGCCGCCGTCGTCGACGATCTCCTCGACGACGTGGGGCCGGACCAGATAGCCGCCGTTCGCGACGGCCGCGCAGGCGGTGATCATCTGGATGGGCGTGATGTGGTTGGTCTGGCCGAACGAGGCGACGGCGAGGTCCAGCGGGGTCATCTTATTCTGGGGCACGTACAGGCTGCGGGATTCGCCGGGCAGGTCGATCCCGGTTTTGTCCGCGAAGCCGAAGCCCTCGAAATACTTGAAGAACCGGTCGATCCCCAGCATCTGGCCGACCTGCATAAACACCACGTTGCTGGAATTGCAGATCCCCTGCGCGAAGGTCAGCCGGCCGAACCCGCCCCGTTTCCAGTCGTGGATATCGTACCCGCCGATATGCAGGGACCCCGGGCAGTTGAACGGGGTGTTCTCGTTGACGAGGTTCTCCTCCAGCGCCGCGGAGGCCGGCACCATCTTGAAGACCGAGCCGGGGTAATAGGTGTCGCTCACGCACTTGTTGCGCCACTGCTCCTGCCGCGCCTTCTGAAGCGCCTCCTTTTTCTGCTTCGCGTCGGTGATCTTCGCGATGGCCGCGGCCGCGGTCTTATCGGCGATGGTGAACGGGTCGTTCGGGTCGAAATCGCCCTTGACCGCCATGCCGAGGATGGCGCCGGTCTTGACGTTCATCACGATGGCGCAGCCGCGGTTCTGCACGTTGTTGTCGAGAAGGCCCTGCGCGAGGTTCTTTTCCAGATAATGCTGCACGACCTCGTCGATCGTAAGAACCAGGCTGTTCCCCTCCTGGGCGGGGACCTCCTGCTCGTACTGGAAGGGCATGTTGGTCCCCACGGCGTTCCGGGCCGTGACCAGGCGGCCCGCGACGCCCGTCAGCTCGCTGTCGTACTCGGCCTCAATTCCGGAGAGGCCCTGGCTGTCCGTTCCGGTAAAGCCGAGGATCGTGGCGGCGAAGGCCCCGAACGGATAATACCTTTTATAGTTTTCCACCAGCCGGATGCCGTCCTTAATGTCGTTCTTTTCCATGAACGCCAGAATCTTGTCGCGGACGTCCGACTCCACCTTCGATTTAATCCGGTCGTAATAGGTCTTTTTTTTGCTGCGCTCGACGATGTCCTCTTTTTTCATTCCGAGGATCTTGGAAAGGCCGTCGGCGATCTGATCGCGGTTTTCGTCGGTGATGAACGCCGGCTCGAGGATCACGTCCCAGACCGTGGCGCTTTTGGCCAGCTCCTTCCGGTTGCGGTCGTAGATGGTCCCGCGCTTCGCGGAGAGGGTGGTGTCCTTCAGGTATTGGTCGGTCGCGCGCATCTGCAGCTCCGGGCCCTGGATGATCTGCAGCTTCACGAGACTGGCGACGATCGCGCCGAACCCGCCGACGGTCAGCGCCGCCAGAAGCAGGATCGTTCTGTGCCACATGCGGATTGTTGTGCCCTTCGCCATACGCCCTCCAAAAAATCCGGAAACTTTCGGACAACAAAGCGAGAGTCAAGATGTCCTCTCAACTCTCCCCCGGGACGGCCGGCCGCCTTCCCCTCATTCTATACTTATTGGAAGCATCCCGCTTTTATGCCATTACCAGAGCAGCCGCTCCGCCGCCTGCAGCAGGCGGTCGAGCCAGCCGGCCCCGCCGTCCTTCCGCAGGACCTGCGTGCGGTCCCCTTTGGAAAGCTCGACCGCCGTCGTCTGGTCCAGGCCGGCTTTCTGCATCCCGAGCCGGCTCGCGGCGTAGGTTTCGACCGCCTCCAGCGAAAAGCCGGCGTCGGATTTGAGCTTCATCTGGGTGTAGATCCCCTCCTGCTCGGTCAGCGTCTTCTGCGCCGCGTCCAGCGATTCCGTCAGCTCGGTGAGCTGGACCTGGCCCCAGACGAACGTCCCCAGGATGCCCGCGACCGCGGTGAAGGCGAGAAACGAGAGGAACATGCGGACCCGGTGCGGCTTCGGGCGCCTGTTCTCCGCCAGCCGTTCGGGCGGAAGCTCGATGACATTGTTCCTTTTCCGCGGCGCTTCCGCGGCGCGCCGCTTCGGTTCAAACAGCTCGAAATCGTATGCTTCGCTGCGGTTTGCCATGATACCACTCCCGTTCCGGCAATCAGAGTTTTATGCAGACCCGGAGCCGCGAGCTGCGGCAGCGGGGGTTGTCCCGTATTTCGTCCCCGGTGGGGGCCACGCCCCTCTTGGAAAGGAGCTTCGCCTTCGGCTCCCGGCGGAAGGCCCTTCTGGGGTCCTGCGGCGTCGGGATCAGACCGGAGGACCACTCGGCCATGCGGCGCTTCACGATCCGGTCCTCCAGCGACTGGAAGGTGATGACCGCCAGCCGCCCGCCGGGCCTCAGGACGGAGAACGCGGCGTCCAGCCCCTGCGAGAGCCTGTCCAGCTCGCCGTTGACCTGGATCCGCAGCGCCTGGAACGTCCTGCGCGCCGGGTGCCCGGGTCCCCGCCGGGCCGCCGCGGGAACGGAGTCCTTCACGATCTCCGCGAGCTGCAGCGTCGTTTCGACGGGGGCCCTCTCCCGCGCCCGCACGATTCCGCGGGCGATGGCGCGCGCGTGCTTTTCCTCGCCGTAGCGGAACAGGATGTCCGCAAGCTCCCGCTCGGAGAAGGTGTTGACCACGTCCCGCGCCGAGACGCCCTCCCGGCTCATGCGCATGTCGAGAGGGGCGTCCGCGCGGTACGAAAAACCGCGCGCCGGGTTGTCGAACTGATAGGAGGAAACGCCGAGGTCAAACAGCACGCCGTCCGCCGGAATCATTCCGAACTCTTCGGCCGCGGCGGCGAGGTCCGCGAAATTGCCCCGCCGGACCGTCGCGCACGGAAAGGGCTTCAGCCTCCCGGACGCCGCCCGGACGGCGTCCGGGTCCTGATCGATCGCCAGCAGCCTGCCCGTCGTCAACCTTTCGGCGATCGCCTGCGAATGGCCTCCGCCCCCGGCCGTCCCGTCGATATACCGGCCCTCCGGGCGGATCCCGAGGCTTTCGATCGTCTCCCGCAGCAGCACCGGCCTGTGGCTGAATTCCATCGCGCCCCGCCTTCCTTACAGTTCCAGCGAATCCATCGCCTCGGCGATGCTCTGTTCCGTCAGAGAGGCGTTGAACGCCTTCCAGCTCGCGGAATCCCAGATCTCCGCCCGGCTGGAGGCGCCGATGAACGTGACGTCTTTGGTCAGGCCGGCGTAGTCCCGCAGGACCTGGGGAATCAGGATGCGGCCCTGCCGGTCCGGCTCCGCCTCGACGGCGCCGGAAAAGAAGAACCGCTGCAGGCCGCGCGCCTTGGAGATCGGCATGGCGCTCACTTTTTCCTGCAGGTTTGCCCATCCCTGCGGCGAAAGGACGAACAGGCATCCGTCCAGACCTTTGGTGACATAGAACCTCTCCCCCAGGTCCTCCCGGAACCTGGAAGGGACGATCACCCGGCCCTTCTGGTCGATATTATGCTGGTATTCCCCGATCAACATAATCCGTACCTGCTGGGGGGCTGTCCCACTGTGTGGAACTTTCCCCCACCTTTCCCCACTTCATGCTACCGATTATAGCGTACCGCTTCAAAAAAAGCAACCGTTTTCCCGTGTTCCGGCTGCGCGCGGCCGGACGCGGGCGGCGCGCGCACCACCATATTTTGGCGGTGATAAAAGGGATAAAAAAAATACGCCACAATATCTTGTGGCGCAAAATTTAATGTAAATTTTTGGTTCAGCCCTGCCCGCCCCGCTGGGAAGCGCGGATATTCTGGCGCACCTTGCGCGCTTCCGCCAGAAGCTGGGTCAGGTCGTCGTCCGCGCGCTTCATGAGGTCGTCGACATAGTTGTTGGTGGCGCGGCGCATCTCGCGGGATTTCGCCTGCGTCTGGCTGAGCAGGTCGTTGGCCTTCTGCTGGGCCTGGCGGGTGATCTCGTCCTGGGCGACCAGGGCCTTGGCGCGCTCCTGCGCCACGCGGACAACCGTTTCCGCCTCGCGCTTGGCGTCGGCCAGAATCTGCGAGCGGTCCGCGACGATCGCCTTCGCCTGATGGATCTCCTTCGGGAGGGTCTCGCGGATCTCGTCGAGGATCTCCTTGACCTGCTCGCCGTCCAGCACCGCGCGGCCGCGGCTCAGCGGAAGGCTCCACGCCTTCTCCACCATATCGTACAGCTCGTCGATCAGCTCATCCACGTTCATTCTGTTTCCCTCCCGTGCACAGGCGGCGCTCGATGTCGCCCAGGATGCACTCCGGCACAAAGTTGGAGATGTCCCCTCCGAAGCTCGCCACCTGTTTGACGCCGCTCGAGCTGAGGAACATGTTTTCCGCCGTCGTGTTGAGGAAGACCGTCTCCAGCTGCGGGTTCAGCTTTTTGTTGACCAGCGACATCTGGAACTCGTATTCAAAGTCCGACATGGCGCGCAGGCCCTTCACAATGGCGATGGCGCCCCGGGCTTTCGCGTAATCGGCGAGCAGGCCGTCGAAACCGACCACCTCGACGTCCCGCATGCCCTCGGTGCAGCGTTTCAGAAGGTCGATGCGCTCTTCCAGCGTAAACGCGGTGTGCTTGGCCGGGTTCACCAGAACGGCGACGATCAGGTGGTCGAACAGCTTGCGGGCGCGGTTGATGATATCCATATGGCCCAGCGTCACCGGGTCGAAGCTGCCGGGGCAGATCGCGATCCTCACCGGGCGGTCACATCCTTCCGGCGGTACATGCTCAGCACGACGCGGCCGTACCGGTGGAACCAGACGCGGCCGAAGCCGCCCGCCTCTTCTGGCATCTCTTCGTCGGAGGGGTTCTCGCAGACGATCACGCCGCCGGGGTTCATCCGCCCCGCCGTCATGGGCAGGGCGCGCTGCAGAATCCCCGTGCGGTAAGGCGGGTCCAGAAAAGCGATGTCGAACGGCTCGCCGCCGCGCGCCAGGAAAGAGGCGAACTCCATGACTTCGATCCTCGCGCCGGACAGAAGGCCGCAGCTTTCGAGATTGGCCCGGACGACCTCGGCGGAATCGCGGCTCGCGTCCACGAACACGGCCTCCCGCGCGCCGCGGCTGAGAGCCTCGATGCCCAGCTGGCCGGAGCCGGCGAACAGGTCCAGCACGCGCCGCCCCTCGATCTCGAACTGGAGGGCGCTGAAAAGCGCTTCCTTGACCCGCTCCGGGGTGGGGCGGACGCTTTCGCCCGCGCGGGTGATCAGCCGCTTGCCCCGCGCCGTTCCGGTTATGACTCTCATAAGACAACCACCTTCGATGGATTACTTTATTATCCCATGAACCCGCGCGGCTGTCAAGCCGGCCTTGATAATCGGCGGAAGGCGTGGTATAATTCAAAATATCACGATCAAAAAGCGGGAAAATCTCTTCGAGGGCGGATAAACCGGGAGGACGGATTTATGTCAGGCCATTCCAAGTGGAACAATATCAAGCGGAAAAAGGAAAAAACCGACGGCGCGCGCGCGAAGGTCTTCACGAAGATCGGGCGTGAGCTTTCAGTCGCGGTCAAGGAGGGCGGCGGCCCCGACCCGAACGCCAACTCGCGCCTGAAGGACTGCATCGCCAAGGCCAAAGCGGCCAACGTGCCGAATGAGAATATCGAGCGCATCATCAAAAAAGCCGCCGGCGAAGGCAACGACAACAAATACGAGAACATCACCTACGAAGGGTACGGCCCGAACGGCATCGCCGTGATCGTGGAGACGCTGACCGACAACCGCAACCGCACCGCGGGCGATCTGCGCCACTATTTCGACAAGTTCGGCGGGAACCTGGGGACGAACGGGTGCGTGTCCTTCCTGTTCCAGCGCAGGGGCGTCCTCGTCATCGAGCGCGAGGGCCTCGGGGAGGACAAGGTGATGGAGGACTGCCTGGAGGCGGGCGCGTCCGATTTTCAGGCGGACGACGACGTCTTCGAGATCTACACGGAGCCGGACGATTTCAGCGGCGTGCTGTCCGACCTGGAGCGGAAAGGGTACCGCTTCGTCACGGCGGAGATCGAGATGGTGCCGAACTCCTACGTCTCCCTCACGGACGAAGGGGCGGCGTCCCGGATGCAGCACCTGCTCGACGCGCTGGAGGACAACGACGACGTACAAAACATCTGGCACAACTGGGAGAACCCTGAAGAAGAATAAAATCCGGTTTTTATATTGAATACATTCGGAAGCCCTCTTCGCATAAAGGCCATGCGAAGAGGGCTTTTTTATGTGGAAGTATCGGCTCCAAAACGATCCGTCGCCGATAAAATCTCATCGCAATAAGAAACCATGTGCCGCAGGATGTTCGCATCCCGCTCAGCCGGCATTCGGCGGCTCATCCTTTGACGGCGCCGGCGGTAATGCCGGCCAGAATATACCTTTGGAAAAGCACATACAGAAGGATCGTCGGCAGCATGATGATGATGATGCCCGCCGCCAGGTTCTGCCAGGACCCCTGCTGCGCGTTGGCGTAGTCCATCAGGAAGGTGGTCAGGGTGCGCAGGCGGTTCGCCGGCATATAGAGATAGGGAATATACATGTCGTTGATGATCGTGATGGATTTGATGATCACGACGGTCGCGGTCGCCGGCGCGAGGAGCGGGAAGATGATCCTCGCGAACAGACCCCAGTAGCTGCAGCCGTCCAGCAGCGCGCTTTCGTCCAGCGACACCGGCAGGGCGGAGATAAACTGCCGGTAGATATACAGCTGCATCAGGTCCGCCGCGATATAGATGATGATCGGCGCCCCGAGCGTATTGTACAGATGGATCCCCTTGATGATCTTGAAGCGCGCGATCTCCGTCACGAAGGAGGGGATCAGCATTCCCGCGAAGAACAGCGCCACGACGACCGACCGGAAGCGGAACTGGAACCGCTCGATGATATAGGCCGTCACGGCTCCGAGAAGCACGTTGAAAAACACGCTGACCGCGAGGATGGCGATCGTATTGCGGAAACCGATCCAAAGGTACTTGTTGCCCAGCACTTTTCTGAAGTTGGCAAAGGTAACGTGGGCCGGCAGCAGAAGCGGTGAGGTGTTCACCATGTCCGCCCGGGTTTTCAGGGCGGCGAACAGCGTCAGCAGGATCGGCGCAAGCACGACCAGGACCATGGCGATGCAGACCGCCTGCTTGAAGATCTGGGTAACCGCCGCTTTTTTCACGCCGCGTCACTCTCCTCTTAAACGAATAAATTTCGGCTTTTATCTCTTATCTTTCAGAATCAGCCCGTGAATGATCTCGTTCTGCACGACGTAGACGAGGATGATCATCACCATGATGGCGACCGCCATGGTGGACGCCAGCCCGAAATTGGAATACTTGAAGGCCGTGTTGATCGTGTACAGCGTGAAGGTGGAGGTGGCAAAGCCGGGGCCGCCCTGGGTCATCACAAACGGGATATCGAAGACCTGCAGCGCGCCGCGGACGTTGTCGAACAGGACGAAATCGACCATCAGCATGATCTGCGGCACCTGGATGTGCCGGAAAATCTGCAGGGTGTTCGCGCCGTCGATCTCCGCGGCCTCCTGGATATCCTGCGGTACCGACTGCAGCGCCGCCAGGAACAGAACGACGTGGTAGCCGGAGAACCGCCACAGCGAGACGGAGGCCAGCACGTAGTTCGCGATGGCGGGGTCCGACAGCCAGTTGCGGATCAGCGGGCTGAGGTGGAGCGCCTTCAAAATGGCGTCGAACGCGCCGTTGACCGGGGAAAAGAAATAAGAAAAGGCATAGGAGATCGCCACCCCGTTGATGATATAGGGCATGAAGACCATCGTCTTGTAAAACTTCGCGGCCCGCAGCTTGGAATTGAGCAGCACCGCGAACGCAAGCTCCACCGGGATCATGCACAGGTGCACCAAAAAGTAAATCGCATTGTTCTTCAGGGAAAGCCACAGATCCTTGTTGCGGAACATACTGACATAATTGTCCAGACCGATAAAACGGCTGGCGGCGGACTGGCCGTCCCAGTTTGTAAAGCTCATGCGGATCAGGTCCGCGCCCGGCACCGCGACGAACGCCACCAGCAGGGCGGTGGGGATCATCAGAGCCAGAAAAATGAACTGCCTTCTTTTTTGCGCCAGTGAATGCATAATTTCTACCCCTTATGAGAAATGAGGACGGGCTGCCGCGGGACTCCAAAAAAGCCGCCGGAAGGCGTTTCTCCTTGCAGCGGCCTTTTGAGGTTCGGAATTTACTGGATTTTTAGCTTTTTCCTCGCGGCGGCCCACTTATCGTCCAGATCTTTCAGCGTGCCGTCCAAGTTGAATCCTTCCGTAAACATCTGCGAACCCAGCTTTTTGTAATCGAAGGTGATCTCGTTCTGGATGGCCTGGAAATTGTCCCCGCCGCCGTCGTACATCACGAGGGCCTTCTCCGGCTGCGCCTGGTCGGCTTCCTGCAGGATTTTATCCTTCTCCTTCGGGAAGTTTTTCATGGAAGAGGCGCTCGTCACATACTTGATATACCCGGGATACCAGGCGTCGCTGAAGAACCACTCCACAAAGGCTTTGGCCAGCTCCGGGTTCTTGCTGTGCGTGGTCACGCCCATAAAGGAATCGCCCTGCACGATCACGCGGAACGGATCGCTCTTGCTGTCGCGGACCGGGAGATAGAAGGTGCCCAGCTGGGAGGTGTCGCTGGCGCCGCTCTGGATATTCTGCAGGCCCCAGTCGCCCAGCGCGATGATGGCGGCCTTTTTCTGGGCAAACAGAGAGGTGACCTGATCGTTGCCGAGTCCGAGCGGGTCCTTGCCGCAGACGCCGGACGAGAACAGGGCGAAGACTTTGTGGTAAGCCTTGTTGATGTCGGTCCCCTCCGCGAACGGATGGTCCGTCTTCGCCATATCGTTCCAGTTCTGCCCGTTGCCGCTCTCCAGCGCGGGCATGAACTCCATATACGGGTAATCGGGCCATTCGTCCTTGGCGCCCAGCGCGATCGCCATAAAGTCCGGGTCCTTCTTGCCGAAGTAGTCCTGGAGTTTTTTCGCGGTCTGCTCAAACTCGCTCCAGGTGGTGGGCACGGTGACGCCGGCTTCCTTGAACAGGTCCTTCCAGTAGTAGACGTACTCATAGCCGCTGGTCATGGGGATCCCGAGGATTTTACCATCCACCTTATAGCCGTCGGCCAGCTCGTTGTTCTTGGCCGCCTCGGTGTCCGAAAGGTCCAGAAGATAATTCTTGAAGCGGGAAAGCGTAAAGGTCTTGTTGAACATCACGTCCGGGAGCTGATTGGCGGACGTGCGCATCTTCATGGTGTTCCAGTACTCGGAGTCGTCCTTGATCTTTTCCACGTCGATCTTGGCGTCCGGGTACTTTTCCTGGAATTTGCCGACCATATCGTTGTCGTCGATATAGGTCATCAGGTTGTTGTCCCAGATGGTGAACACCAAATCCCCGCCGAGCTTTTTGTTTTCCCCGCCGGCCGCGGAGCTTTGGGCCGCGCTCCCCTCGGATCCGGCTTCGTTCTGGTCCGAGCACCCCGCGAGCGCGCCCGCAACCACCAGCGTGCAGAGAAGCAGGCTCAGAATTCGTCTTTTCATAAACAATCCCCCTTCAATGTAGAACATTTTTATAGCTTTTATCCTATCACTAAAAATATTCGCCCACAATGAAGAGGAGTTTTATTTTATTGATCAATCGTCAGATTCGGCCGGACCGCCTCCGGTAATCGCCCGGGTTCATCCCCACTGTCTTTTTGAAGGTCCGCATGAAATGCTCCACATGATTATAGCCGACGCGCTCGCTGATCTCATAGATTTTCAGGCCGGTGGTCCGCAGCAGCTCCTTGGCCTTTTCCAGCCGGACGGAAGTGAGGTACCGGCTGAAGGTGACGCCGGATTCCCTGGTAAAGCGCGTGGTGAAGTACTTTTCGTTCAGGCAGACGTAATCCGCGACGCTCTTGAGCGTCAGCTCCGGATTCTCATAGTTCTTCATGATGAAGCGCTGCGCCCGGAGGATCGTGTTCGCCGCGCTGTCGTCCCGTCGTGTCCCGAGAAAATCCAGCACCCAGCTGAAATAATTGTCCAGCCAAAGGGAAAGCTCCCGGACGCCGCCGAGCCGCGAAATCTTTTCAAAATAGTTGACGCTCTCCGGGAAAAGGTCGTAAAAATCGGCCCCGCAGGCTTCAAACTTCTCGGCGAGCATCGCCAGCATCGCGCAGGCCTCGTCCGACGCATCCTCGAACGGCATCCCGGCGATCCTGGCGAAAAGCCTCTTTTTTTCCGCTTCAAAGACGGCCGGTTCGCCGGCATACAGCGCGGCCAGCAGAGGCGCATACCGGCCCTCCGCCCTTTGCAGGACGCGCATCTGCCTTTCGTACCGCCACACGGGGCACACGCCGCCTCCGCCGAACAGGGGGACCAGCTTGAAATACGGCCTCGCCTGTTTCAGCGCCTCCGGCAGCCGCGCTTTTTCCGCGGCGCAGCTCACGACGGCGGAAAAGCTCAGGTTGAGGTAATCGTGCCAGACCGCCTGGAGCTGCCCGACGGCCGGCAGGACGCTGTCGCAGCAGGAGTTTTTGAGGCCGTCGACGCGGTAATACATGTGGTAAACCGAAGCCGACACGGCGCGGAACTGCGCGCGGGAAGCGAGGCGGGCGATCTGCCCGGCCGTTTCCAGCACCGACCTCTGCAGCTCTTCCCTGTGCGGGAAGCGCGGGAATTCCTTCCGGAAACGGTCGATCTGGAAAATCGCCACGCTGTAGCTGCCGGGCCGAAGCTCCGCGCCGGCAAACGTCCGCTCCGCCTCGCCGAGCCCGCTCCGCTGCGCGACCCTCTTGAACACCGTATCGTTCAGATGCTGCAGGAAAGCGTCCATCTGCCCCCGCGTCAGGTCGGATTTCAAAAGATAGTCGTGCGCCCCCAGGCGGAAGGCTTCCCGCACCAGATCGAACTCGTTGTACCCGGACAGCGCGATGCAGACGGGGAAATGCCCTTCCTGCTGCAGATGCTCCAGAAGCTGCAGGCCGTCCATCTCCGGCATCTTCATATCCACGAACATCAGGTCCACCGGATGGCTCCGCAGATACCGCAGGGCCGGCAGGCCGCTGGAAAAATCGCCGACCACCGCGAAGCCGTGCTTTTCCCAGTCCACCAGCGACCGGAGCGTGACCCGGCTGATGGTCTCATCGTCCACGATCAGGACTCTGTTCATTCGCTTCACCTCCGCCGCTCCGGGCAGGGATCCGGAGGATCGTCTTCGTATATTCGCCCGGCCGGCTTTCCATCTTCATGGAGAACAGGCCGCCGTAACGCAGCCTGAGGCGGGTCGATACGTTGGAAATGCCGATGTGGCCGCCGCTTTTCTCTTCGTTTTCCCCTGAGGACAGGACGCGGCGGATCTCCTCCTCCGTCATTCCGGAGCCGTCGTCCTCTACTTCAAGATATAAAAACTTCTCGTCCCGATGCACCGAGATCTGCAGATGGCCGATATCTTCCCCGGTGTCCCGAAAACCGTGGACGATCGAATTTTCGACGATCGGCTGAAGGACCAGGCGGGGCATCCGCAGGTCCAGGCACGCTTTGTCCACATGGTAGGCGACATCGAACCCGTTGGAATACCGGATCTTCATCAGATAGATAAAGCTGTCCAGCACGTCCAGCTCTTCCCGCACGGTGTAGAGGCTGGAACTGCTCCGGAAAGAGCACGTCAGGATCTTGATGATGGCCTCCGCCATTCTGCGGATCGAATCGTACTTGGAGACCTGTGCCATGAACCGGATGGAGTTGAGTGAATTCACCAGAAAATGCGGGTTGATCTGCGACTGCAGCGCGCGCATTTCCGCCTCGTGCTTCTCCTGCCGCTCCGCCTCTTCGGCCTGGATGGAAGTTTTCAGATGCTGGACCATGTGGTTGAACGTGTGGATCATGTCGCGGATCTCCCGGTGGCCGGCGGGCTCCACACGGGTGTCCAGATCGCCCTCTTCCAGACGCCGCAGGCCGTCCACCATGGAATGGACGGGATCGATGATGTTTTTCAGAAA
Organism: Caproicibacter sp.; assembly: GCA_036844765.1. Lineage (GTDB taxonomy): Bacteria > Bacillota > Clostridia > Oscillospirales > Acutalibacteraceae > Thermocaproicibacter. The sequence continues at coordinate 36,981 of DAIUFE010000006.1, forward strand.
GTAGTTTGAAAACAGGAAGAACAGCGCCAGAACCCCGACGATGACCAGAAGGGCCGGGGCCATGATGCGCCAGAGATTCCCGGTCAGCTCGCCGGTCGGCACCGCGGTGAAGACCTTCCACTTCGTGTAGGGCTCCTCCGAAATCAGGTAGGTGTATTTTTTTCGGACCCCGCCGATCCGCAGGCTTTTTTCAAAGACGCCCGGCCGGAGATCCCCGATCTGGGAAAGGACGGACGAAACGTCCGGCTTCTGGGGATACCCGAACAGGACCTTCGAGCCCGGGTCGAGGATCGCCGTGCATGCGGCCCCGCTGCGCGCCTGCGCGTTTCGGATCACGGCTCCCGCGCCGGAAGTGACGAACAGCGCGACCGTCTCGACCTTTCCGGAGCGGTCGATGAAGGCGTCCGGCGACAGGGCGGCGACCAGGACGAGCTCGCCGCGGCTGCCCGAAGAATACGTCAGGGAAAAGAGCGCCGTATTGTATCCGCCCAGCTGCACGGAGCCCGGATGGGCCAGCGCCGCCCGGTACCAGCCGGAGCCGCGCAGATCTTTCATCGGGATCAGGATCGTGTCCTTCAGATAGGCGCTGCGGCCGCTTTTCAGGCAGAACATGGCGGAGAGGAGCCGGGAATCCGGGCTGATAAACGCCTGAAACGCCTCGCTGAGCTTCGATTCCGCGGCATACCGGGCGCTGAAGTCGTCGGTATCCAGACCGGCCGCGATCCCCATGGCGGTATCGTTGTTGGCGGAGACAAAATGCGAGAGCTGGATGGAAAGATTCTGCGTCTCCGTTTTCAGCGTGGAGACGATCTGGCTCTGGTCGCTTTCCATGCCCTCAATGGCCGTCCGGTGGACCATCAGGCTGATCGCGCTCAAAGCGACGCCTAAAATCAGCAGAATAGGGATCACGACCAGGCCGAGAAAATTCCTCAGGTATGTTTTTTTCAAAGAGCCGCCCCGCTCCGTCCGCATCCCCGTCCCCCCCTTTATTTCCGTGCGCCGCAGGCCGTTCCCGCCCGCGGGCGCCGGCCGCCGACGTTATTTTATCATGTCGGCGCAGCCGTTGCAACGCGTCCCCCGCGGCGCAGTCCCGGCTCAGCTTCCGCAAAAGATCGGATAAAAAAAGCACGGCCCTCAAGCCATGCTTCGGGACGCGGGAGCGGGGAGCGTCCGCAGAACGGAGCCGGTCACGGCCGGCGCTTGTCCCCGAAATAGAAGATCGTGAAAAGGCCCGGCCCGCAGTGGGCGCCGATCACGACGCCGAGGCTGGAAATGACGACCTTCCCGACCGTGGGGAACGTCTCCAGGACTTTGTCGCGCATAAATTCCGCATCCGCAAGGCAGTCCGCGTGAAGGATATGGATTTCCTGCCCGTCGGGGAAAACGAGGTCTTCCTTCATCCGGTTCAGGATGGTAAGCAGGGCGTTTCTGCGGCCGCGCACCTTGGAGGCCACGACCAGCTTCCCCTCGTCCGACACATAGAGGACCGGTTTGATGGAAAGCAGCGAACCGACCAGCGCGGCGGAGTTGGAAACGCGGCCTCCCCGCTTGAGGTAATTCAGGTCGTCCACCGTGAAGCGGTGGATGATCTTCAGCTTGTTCGCCTCGCCCCACGCGACCACCTCGTCGAAGCTTTTGCCCTCGTCGCGCAGGCGGACCAGGCTGGCGACCAGCATCCCCAGGCCGCCGGACACGCAGCGCGTATCCATCTGGTAAAAGCGCCGGTTCGGATATTCCCTCCGGATCTTTTCGGCCGCTTCCCCCGCGGTAACGAAAGAATGCGAAAGCTCGCGCGACATATCGAGGAAAATAACGTCTTTGCCGGTCTCCATGAGCTTTTTGAAAAACTCATAGTAGGTGTAGACGTTGATCATCGACGTGGTGAGGGCGACTCCTTTTCGCATCTGCCGGTACGTTTCCGCACGGGATTCTTCCCGGCAGTCGTCTTCGCACATCTTGTCGCCCATCAGATAGGAATAGCTGATCAGCGGCACATCATGCTCTTCAAAAAATTCTCTTGGAAGATCCGCGGTGGAAGCCGCCGAAATAATATAATCCGCCATATGATACCTCCTATTTTTTGGTTAAGGATATTATATCTTCTTGATAAAAATAAGTAAATAGCCTGCCCTTTCAAAATACTACATTTTTTTCGCCGGGTCAATCGGGTTTTGGAACGGCCGGCTGTTTTACCGCATCGATGAATCGGACAAAGCGGGATCCCGATTTCAAAGCCGGACGTCCGGTCATTCCAGCCTACAGCAATTCCATTTCAATTTGCGAAAGATGATGTGTTTCCCCCGCCTTCGGCGGGGGAAACACAAACCCACTTGCATAATCAGCTGGAAATGCTGTAAGGCAATTCCGGCCAAGCTGAGAAATCCTTATTGCCTCTCCCCCGCCTCCGGCCGGGGAAAAGCAATTTCTGTTTTCCGGTTACGGCCGGAATCGCTGTGACCGAGGAGGCGGGAAATTACCAGCGAATCCCTATAGCGCCGATTCCGAAAGAATATTTTTTGATAAATATCTTGAAAATCTGTTTTTTATGATTAACCGGTATGCTATAATGGCAATAATGAAATGTGAGGTGACGATCATGGCGAGAAGGCCGAAAAGGACCGCGCTTGAAATCACGATCGACAGTCTTAAAGCGGTGGACGACGAGATCATAAAAGCCCAGGATAAGATTCAGAAGCTCAGAGAACAAAAGAAAGAGCTTTTGAAGAAAAAGAAAGACCTGCAGATCGAGGAGCTTAACGAAGCGATCGAAAAAAGCGGGAAATCGATCGGCGAAATCCTGAAAGCCGCTGGAGCCGACGTTTCCGAAGAAGGGGACACGGCCGCGGGCAAAGGCAACGGCAAATAAGGAAAAGGGTTGCTGGAATGCAGCCCTTTTCTTATCACGATAAGCCCTGCCGGCCGTTTCGGGCCCGGAGCGGCGTTTCCCGCCGCCATAGAATCGCAGAGGAGATGGAAATCCCAATGAAAACCGTTTATTTCGCGGGCGGCTGTTTCTGGGGCGTCCAAAAGTATTTCGATCAGTTCGGCGGCGTGGAAAGCACCGCCGTCGGATACGCCAACGGGAATACCGAGAACCCGTCCTACGAACAGCTGAAGGATACCGGCCACGCCGAAACCGTAAAAATCACGTATGACGAAAATAAGATCTCTCTCTCGGAACTGCTGGAGCGGTATTTCCGGATCATCGATCCGCTTTCGGTCAACAAGCAGGGGAACGATATCGGGACCCAGTACCGCACGGGGATTTATTTCGACGACCCGGCGATGCTGCCGGAAATCGACGCCTTTGTAAAAAAGGTCGCGCGGAAAATCGGAAATCCGCTCGCGGTCGAAGTCCGGCCGCTGAAAGCTTTTTATCCGGCGGAAGAGTATCATCAAAAATACCTGGAGAAGAATCCGGGAGGATACTGCCACATCGACAGAAAATTTTTCAGAAAATAAAAAGGCAGCGTGCCTGCGCCAATAGCACAGACACGCCTTTTTCGGACCTATCTCAAGCCTTATTATGAGAAGCTTTTCCTTCGTACCGGATCCGCGAACGAACCCGATACCGCGGCACGCCGCCTTTCAGAGCATTTCGTCCTCGTCATCCAGTGACAATCGCGCGATACGCTTCAGCGGCGTTATCCTTCTCAGGAGATGTTTTCGGACCCTCGGCGTACCAGACGCCGACAGGGCCTTTCTTTTTTCATCTCCGTGCTCTATTGTCCCCCGATCGGCCCGGACTATGCGGCGGCAATTTTGTCCATCGGGCGGCCGGTCCGGCCCGGAAAGCCGCCGCGAAAGTCGATTTGGATATTTCTATTTTTTATTGAAACTTTCTTCTGAAACCGCGGTGCGCGGGCGACTTTACTGCGCCTCCACCAGGCGGCTGTGTTCGGCTTGGATGGATTTGAGCAGCGCCGGGTCCTCCAAAAGGTCGAGGGCCGTGTAAGCCAGCACCTTCGCGCCCAGCAGGATGGCGGCGAGCCCTTTTTCCGAGCGGGCGGCCGCCTTCATCTCCTCGCTGTGGCCCGTGACCGGCTTGTCGGTGATGCTGATGCTGGGCTGGATCACGGGAACCACCTGCGACACGTTGCCGACGTCGCTGGAACCCTTGGGGACCGTATCCTTCACCGGCGTCACGGTCTCCCCGAACAGGGCGAGGTTCTTCGCGTACACGGCGTCGAACGAGGGCGTCGGGACCATGTTTTCCACGCGGTTCTGATACGGCTGCATGCGCCCTTTCGCGCCCGTGGCCAGCGCCGCGCCCCGCACGATATTCTCCACCTTTTGATAGACGTCGTCGAGGCCGGGCGCCGTGGCCGAGCGAAGATAGAACTTCGCCTTCGCGTAATCCGGAACGGTGTTGGGTGCGGAGCCGCCATCCGTGATGATCCCGTGGATCTTGACGTCGCCGGGCAGATGCTGCCGCAGCGCATTGATCGAATTGAACACTTCGATCACCGCGTTCAGCGCGTTGATCCCCTTTTCCGGCGCGCCGGAGGCGTGCGCGGCCTTGCCCCAGAACTCGATGTCCACGGGTGCGCAGGCGAGCGATTTCCCCGACAGATGGTGCTGATCCGCGCCGGGATGCACGCACAGCGCGGCGTCCACGTCCTTGAAAAAGCCCTCCCGGACGAAGCTGCCCTTCGCGCTGCCGTTCTCTCCGCCCTCTTCGCCGGGCGTGCCGTAGACCCGCACTTCGCCGCCCGTCTCGTCGACGACCTGCTTCAACGCCGAGGCCGCCAGCGAAGAGGTCGCACCGAAAATATTGTGCCCGCACCCGTGACCCAGGCCCGCCAGCGCGTCGTATTCCGCCAGGAAGACGAGCACGGGGCCCGGCTTTTCCGCGCGGTAGGAGGCGGTGAAGCCCGTGCGGTGCCCCGCCACGTCCACCTTGATCTGAAAGCCCTCCCGCGCCAGCTGCTCCGAAAGCGTCTTGCACGCGAAAAACTCGTGGTTGCTCACTTCCGGATGCTCGTGGATTTCGAGCGCGATCTTTTTATAGATGTCGCCTTCGGCGTCCACGAACCGTACGATCTTTTCCCGTCTGCTCAAAGGAATTCCCCCTTAAAAATTTCCCGCCTCGTCGCAGCGGACATAATGGCCCGGCGCGAGCTCCCGAAGGCGGCATTCCGCCCCGCGGTCCGGCCCCGGAACATAGGGGATGCGGCGCCTCACCCGTTCGGAAACGGGGTCGGGGCGCGGGACCGCGGAAATCAGGCTTTTCGTGTACGGATGGACCGGGCGGCCGTAGACCTCGTCCGCCGGCCCGACCTCCACCAACCTGCCACGGTACATGACCCCGATGCGGTCGGAGATGTACTTCACCATTGACAGATCGTGGGCGATAAAAAGGTAGGTGAGGTTTTTCTTTTCC
>DAIUFE010000006.1:42373-69474 GCA_036844765.1 Caproicibacter sp.
GATCGGCTCGTCGCACACGACGAACTCGGGCCTCAGCGCCAGCGCGCGGGCGATCCCGATCCGCTGGCGCTGCCCGCCGGAAAATTCGTGGGGATACCGGGAGGCGAAGCTCCGGTTCAGGCCCACCGTCTCCAGCAGCTCCTCCACGCGTTCGTCCCGCTCCCGCCGGGAGGCCGCCAGGCGGTGCGCGTCAATCCCTTCGGCGACGATATCCCGCACCTTCTTGCGCGGGTCGAGCGAAGCGTACGGGTCCTGGAAAATCATCTGCACCTCGCGCCGGAAGTTCATAAGCTCTTTCTTCCTGCGGATGCGCGTGATATCACGCCCGCCGTAGCGGACGGTCCCCGAGGTGATGTCCAGCAGCTTGACGATCATGCGGCCCGTCGTCGTTTTTCCGCACCCGGATTCGCCGACGAGGCCGAAGGTCTCTCCCCTGCGGACCGAGAAGCTCACCCCGTCCACCGCGCGCACCGGCCGGCCGCCGACGCGGTACTCGTGGACCAGGTTCTCCACCTCGAGGATCTTCTCATCCGGCATCGCGCTTTCTCCTTTCCAGATACTCCCGCCTGCGCCTCGAAAGGATCTCCGGCGGCACGGCCTTGGGCGCCCTGGGGTCCAGCAGCCACGTGGCCGCATAGTGCGTGTCGCTCACCTTGAACAGCGGCGGTTCGTATTTTTCGTCCACCGCCAGGGCGTACGCGTTGCGCGGGGCGAACGCGTCGCCTTCCGGGACCGGCTCCACCAGGGTCGGCGGGGAGCCCGGGATGGTGTAGAGGGTGGGCATGTTCGTGTCAAGGGTCGGCATCGCGTGGAGCAGGCCCCAGGTGTAGGGGTGGCGCGGGTCGTAGAAAATCTCGTCCGCAAGGCCGATCTCGACGATCTTGCCCGCGTACATCACCGCCACGCGGTCGGCCACGTTCGCCACCACGCCCAGGTCGTGCGTGATGAAGATCACGGAGGTGTGAACCTTCCTCTGCAGGTCTTTGAGCAGATCGATGATCTGCGCCTGCATCGTGACGTCCAGCGCCGTGGTCGGCTCGTCGGCGATCAGGACCCGGGGGTCGCAGGCCAGCGCGACGGCGATCACGATCCGCTGGCGCTGCCCGCCCGAAAATTCGTGGGGATACTGCCGGCTGCGCCGCTCCGGGTCCTCGATGTCGACCAGGCGCAGCAGCTCCAGCATCCTGCCCCGGGCCTCCCCGCGCCGGACCTTCCGGTGCAGGGTGACGGCCTCTTCGATCTGGCGGCCGATCTTCATGGTAGGGTCGAGCGAGGTCATGGGGTCCTGGAACACCATGGCGACGTCGTTGCCGCGCACCCGGCGCATCTCGCGCTCGCTCAGCTTGAGGAGGTCGGCGCCGTCCAGCAGGATCTCGCCGGAATCGATCGTCGCGTTTTTGGCCAGCAGGCGCATCACCGAACGGCAGGTGACCGTTTTCCCGCTGCCGGATTCCCCCACGATGGCGAGCGTCTCGCCGTCGTGGAGCGAAAAGCTCACTCCCCGCACCGCATGGACTTTTCCCGCAAAAGTGGAAAAGGACACGGACAGATTCTTTACTTCGAGCCGTACCTCGGACATCGAATCACAACCTTTCCTTATCCGCGCTCCGACCGATGCGGGAGCGGACTGAAACAACGTGCCGTCACTCTTTCATCCGGGGGTCGAGCGCGTCGCGCAGACCGTCCGCGAACAGGTTGAACACCAGCATGATCACGCACAGCACGACGGCGGGGATCCACATCTGGGAAGGATAAATGCGGAACACCTTATAGCCGCCGTTCAGCAGCGTGCCGAGCGACGCGTTCGGGATCTTCATCCCGACCCCGATGAAGCTTAGAAAAGTCTCGAAAAAGATGGCGGCCGGGATGGAAAACATCGTCCGGACCACGACGATCCCCGCGATGTTGGGCAGCACGTGGGACAGCGCGATGCGCGCCTCGGAAGTCCCCAGCGCCCTTGCGGCCAGCACGTATTCCATGTTCTTGATCCGCAGCGTCTCCGCGCGCACCATCCTCGCCATGGGAATCCACGAAGAGATGGCCAGCGCGAAGATGATCGAAAACAGGCCGGGGCTGAAGATCAGCAGCATCAGCACCACCAGCACCAGGCTCGGGATGCCGGAGAGAATCTCCAGCACGCGCTGCATCACGGTGTCGGTCCTGCCGCCCTTCATCGCGCTGGTCAGGCCGTACAGCACGCCGATGGTCAGATCCAGCACGGCGGCGATGAAAGCGATGATCAGAGAAATGCGCGTCCCGTGCAGCGTGCGGGAAAACAGGTCGCGCCCGAACTCATCCGTGCCGAAATAATAGTTGACGTCCGCCGGCACGCGGGCCAGCGCGTAGCGGTCGACCGTTCTGCCGGCCAAGGTGGAATATCCGTTCAGCCCCGGGATGTTCACGCCCGGGATGCGCGGCGGCAGGTTCGCGCGCGGAACGTTCTGCGCGTTGGGGTCGTAGGGGCCAGGACGGGAGCGAGGAACGCGACGGCGACGATCAGCGCCAGCAGCGCCATCGAGATGACGGCGGCTTTGTTCCTGCACAGCCTGCGCCACGCGTCCCGCCAGAACGACGGGGCCGCGGCGCCCGCTTCCTGCTCCGCCGCCTTCGCGGGCCGAAAGCGGAAAAGCGGCAGCGGGATCGCCTCCGAATCGATTATTCTCACGACCGCTCGCCTCCGATCCGGACCCGCGGGTCGATGATCTGGTACAGGACGTCCGTCAGGAACAGGACCACGACCAGCAGGGCCGAAAAGAGGATCGTCATGGCCATGATGGTGTAATAGTCGTTGGTGAGGACGGATTTTGTGAACTGCTCGCCGATGCCCGGGACGGCGAAAATGTTTTCGACGACCAGCGACCCGGTCATCAGGCTGACCGTGATCGGGCCGAGGATGGTGATCAGCGGGATCAGCGCGTTGCGCAGGCCGTGAAAAACGACCAGGTGCAGCTCGCTCATGCCCTTGGCGCGGGCGAACTCAATATAGTCGCTGTTGAGCACCTCCAGCATCTCGGTGCGGATAAATCGGGCGGAATCCGCCATCGGCGAGATGGACAGGGCCAGCGTGGGCAGGATGCTGGACCGGAACCCCTCGTTCCAGAGCCCGATGGGAAAAAGGCTCAGCGAGACCGCGAACACGAACTGCAGCAGCACGGCCACCACGAAATTCGGCGCCGAGCGGCCCAGAATGGCGAACAGCGAGCAGAAGGTATCAATCCAGGTGTTATGCTTTACCGCGGCGACGGTGCCCAGAGCGACCCCCACCACCGTGCCGAAAACGACCGCCTGAAGCCCCAGCTGCATCGAGACCCCGATCCGGCTCCCCAGCAGCGTGGTCACCTTCTGGTCCGAGAACTGCAGCGAAATGCCGAAATCCCCGCGCAGAATGTTGCCCAGATAGGTGAAATACCGCTGCCAGAGCGGCTGGTCCAGCCCGTACTTCTGGTTAAGCATCTGAAGCTGGGCGGCCGTGAGCCGGTCCTGATTGTTGTAGGGCGTGCCGGGCAGAAAACTCATCAGCAGGAAGGTGATCGTCACGATGATCCACAGGGTCAGCGCCATATAGGCCAGCCGCCGGCCGATAAACCGAAGCCATCTGTTTTTCATGGAATCGTTCCTTTCCGGAGAAGGCGCAGGAAAGCGGGGCCGTCCCGCAGGGCGAGCCCCGCGCCCCTGCCGCGGGTCATGTCAGGATTCGGTGTTATTCAAAATAGGCGTGCGTAATATCGATAGGCGTTCCAAGCACGTGAGTCACGATGCCTTTCAGCTTCGGATTGACCAAGAAGCTCTGGGCACCCTGATACAGCGGGATCACGACCACGTGGTCGAGCAGGTAGTTATTGCCTTCCTTCAGATGCTGCCAGCGCAGCGTGAAATCGCTGCCGTCGGTGGTGTTCAGCTTTTTGAGCAGGTCCGTCAGCTCCTGCGACTTCCACTGGCTGTGGTTGTGCTCGTAGCTGGTCTCGTGCTGCTGGATATAGGAGGTGGGGTCGAAATCGCCGGTCCAGCCGCCCAGGGCGAGGTCGAATTTGTAGCTCATCATCTGCTTGAAGCGGACGGTGGCCGGAACGTTGGAAAGCTCGATCTTCAGGCCGGGAAGCTTCTTCTCATAGACGCTCTGAAGATACTGGCCGATCTTGATGCTTTGATCCTCGTCGCTGGTGATCAGCTTCAGGGAAACGCTCTTTTTCCCGAGCTCGCTCAGCGCCTTCTGGAAATACCCCGCCGCCTTCGCATCGTCGGTCTTCACCAGCGGGTCGAAATCTTCCTTGACGCTCTTGCCGTTGTCCGGGTTGACGGCAATGCCGTCCGGAATCACGCCCACGGCCGGGACGCCTTCGCCGTTCAGGATGGAACTGACCAGCTCCTGACGGTCCACCGCATAGAACAGCGCCTTGCGCAGGTTCTCGTTCTGCAGATCCTTATTGGAGCTGATGCCCATCTCCAGGTTGGTCAGGCGGAGGGTCTGAACGGTCTTGAGATCGGGCTTGCCCTTGTAAAGCGTGAGGTAATCGCCCGTGACTTTGGTGCCGTCCAGCTTGCCCGCCTCATAGAGGTTGACGCCCGTGGCGACTTCCTTGACGACCTGGACATTGATCTGGTCGAAATAGATGTTCTTCGCGTCCCAGTAATATGGGTTTTTCACGAATTTCCAGGAAATGTCCGTGCCGTTCCAGTCCTTCAGCACGTACGGTCCGCTCGAGAGCAGGCTGTCGGCGGACAGGCCGTAATTTTTGCCCTGCGCCTCCACAAATTTTTTGCTGATGGGCGACAGAAGACCGCTGGAGAGCGTCGTGTTGATATAGCTGCTCGGCGCGACCAGCGAGAACTGCAGCTTCGTATCGGAAAGGGCCTTGATGCCCAGCTCCTCCGGCTTCAGCTTTCCGGCGATGATCTGTTCCGCGTTCTTGAGGTAGTTCAACTGGCTCGCGTTCTGAGAGCCTGTTTTCGGGTCCACCACGCGCTGCGCGGCGTACACCACGTCCGCGGCCGTGATCTTGTCGCCGTTGGAATACCGGGCGTCGTCACGGATATCCACCGTGACGGTCAGGCCGTCCTTGCTGACCTGCGGCAGCGCCGTGGCCAGGCTTGGGACCGCTTCGTTCTTCTCGTTGATGCTGTACAGAGTATCGACCTGAAAGTCGATCTGCGAGCCGCTGATCACGTCGTAGCTCTTGCCGGCATCCATCGTGGTGACCTCGCCATCCGCCACCCAGTTCAGGACCTTCGGACCGGTCGCGCTGGCTGCGGAAGAGACCTCGGTCTGGGACGCTGCGGACGACGCGGGCGCCTGCGAGGACGCCGAAGACGCCGTGCCGCAGGAGGTCAGCAGCGCCGTTCCGACCGTAAGCACGGCCGTCAGCAAAGCGGAAACGGTTTTTTTCATTATGAATACCCCTCTTCTTTATGTTTCATGGGATGGATGGTCTTACCGAATCGGAGAACGCGCGCGACATCGCGCGGACGCGATGCCTGAAACGAATTTTTCACACATTCGAGCCATGCGGGAAATCCCCCTTTTCATCCATGCCGGCACCCGAGATGCGGCGGCCGGCGAAGTTTTTTTCATAGCAGTAAATAAAAAAGCTCACGGGCCAATTGACCCGTGAGCCGTGTGATGTTTTATAATTAGTTACAAAACACCGCAGTCCACCATCAATTCACCCTTAGGCGCAGCAAAAAGAAGCGAATCGCCGCACATGGACATTCGCATCGCGTTTCTACACATCATGCACGCTTCCATCTTCGGCATTCCGTTTCTCTCCTTTCCGCGCCGGCCGGGAATCGTTTTGCAGCGGAAACCCGGGCCGGTGAATTGAATACATATTATTTATATATGATTTATATATGCTGGAACTTGAATAAATGATACCACAGTTTTGCAAAATGTCAAGGCCCATTTGAAAATCAATTCAGAAAATCCGAGAAATTTTCCGCGCGCCCCGCGGTCAGAACCGGGAATCTCTGCCGCCGGCGAAGGCCATATGGTTGACGTTGACGAGCGACAGGGCATTGTTCAGCTTCATGGCGAGGCAGATCGGGAGCCCCCACGAAGGATCGGCGCGCGTCTTGAAGCAGATCGGATACCGCTCCAGAAGCCGCAGGCCGATCCCCCAGCTTTCCATCTTTGCAGTGTCGCGGATCCCCCACTTCATCCCGGCGCCGCCGATGCCGGATTTCCGGACCATGCGGCTGACGGTCGGCAGGACGGCCGGCGCGATGGAGTCGAAAACGATCTCGCCGCCCGGGAAGCGGCGGGCCAGCATCGAGAGGAACTCCCGGACCTTCGCCTCGTCGAAATACATCAGCACGCCGCCGGCCAGGAAGAGGATGCCGTCCCGCGGGGCGGCGATGTCGTCGAGAAAGCTCTCGTCGAACATAGATTTCGGGATCGCGCCCGCCCCCGGCTCCGGAAGGAGCTCGCCGCGCAGGCGGATCACCTGCGGGACGTCGAGGTCGTACCAGCGGATGCTGCCGTTGTTCACGCGGTAGAACGTGGTGTCCAGTCCGGCGCCGATATTCACAAGGGTGGCGCGGGGATGTTCCCGGATAAAACTCCGGAGGATGGAATCGAACTCCCGGGCGCGCAGCGCGAAGATCAAAATCTGGAGCCTGCGGAACTGCGGACGGAATTTGGAGAAATCATAGTCGAGGCGGTCCACAAGCTCTTCCGCCTTGCGGTCCGTCAGGACCGGATTCTTCATTTTGGCCGCCTCGGCCCTCCCCCAAAGCGGCAGCAGCAGCGTCTCGTGCACGTTGCTGAGATCGACCTTTATCTTTGCGCCTTCCATGGGGTCACCGCGCCCCTTCCGAAAGCATGCCGCCGCACATTCGGCCGCCGTTTCTGAGCATCATCATAAAAATCCGCCTTTCTATAACTTCACTTCATTATCCGTAAATGTGTTTGCTGAAATACCGGTCGCCGCGGTCCGGAAGGATCACCGCCAGATTGCTGCCCGCCGGTGCCAAGGCGGCCGCCTTCCGCGCTGCGGAAAGCGCCGCGCCGGAAGACGTGCCCGCGAGGATCCCCTCCTGCGCGGCAAGGCGGCGAAGCTCTTCCACCGCCTCGGCGTCCGTGATCTTGAACACCCGGTCGACGAGGGACATATCCATCGTCTCCGGCATGAAGGTGTTGCCGATCCCCTCAATCGCATAGCAGCCCGGCTGCCCGCCGCCCATCGTGGAGCCGTAAGGATCGGCCATCACGATCCGGACGTCCTTCTTCCGCTCTTTCAGATATTTCGCGACGCCGGTGAGCGTGCCGCCGCTGCCTGCGCCGGCCACCAGAGCATCCACCCGCCCGTCGAGGTCGTCGTAGATTTCCGGGCCCGTGGTCTCGTAGTGGGCGCGCGGGTTGGCCGGATTGGTAAACTGGCTGAGCGTCACGGGGTGCGGGACGGTCTTCTTCAGCTCCTCCACCTTGGCGATGGCGCCCTGCATCCCCTGCTCCAGCGGCGTGTGGACGATCTCCGCGCCGTAAGCCCGCATAATGGTCTGCTTTTCCTCGGAGAATTTCTCCGGCACCGCGAAAATGACCCGGTAGCCCTTCCCCAGCGCCGCCAGGGCAATGCCGATGCCGGCGTTGCCGGCCGTCGCCTCCAGAATCGTGTACCCCGGCTTTAGGGCCCCGCGCTCCTCCGCGTCCCGCACCAGGGCGGTCCCCATGCGGTCCTTGACGCTGCCGCCCGGGTTCATCAGCTCCAGCTTAGCAAAGACGTTCCGCCCCTCGGCAAAGCCCATGCGGTTCAGCTTGACCAGGGGGGTGTGCCCGATCAGCTCGCGAACGTCGTTGTAATAGTTCATTTGTCTGCCTCCGCGGCCGACTGTTCCAAAGCCTGGGACAGATCGTCGGCCAAATCCTTTTTATCCTCGATGCCGACCGAAAGCCGGACCAGATTGTCGACGATGCCGACTTTCTGCCGGACCTCGCGCGGCACGGAGGCGTGCGTCATGCTCGCCGGATGGCACACGAGCGACTCCACGCCGCCGAGGCTCTCGGCCAGCGCGATCAGCTGCACGTTCCGGAAAAAGCGGCGGATATCGTACCGGTCCGACAGGACGAACGAGATCATCGCCCCCGCGCCGGAAGCCTGCTTCTTCTGGATCCGGTAGCCCGGAAAATCCGGGAAGCCGGGATAATAGACCTTTTCGATCCCCTCGCGGCCCCGCAGGAAATTCGCCAGATAGGCCGCGTTTTCCTCATGCCGGTCCATCCGGACGGAAAGGGTCTTGATGCCGCGGATCAGGAGCCAGGAATCAAACGGGCCGAGCACGCCGCCCGTGGAATTCTGCACGAACGCGAGGCGCTCGGCGATCCGCGCGTCGTTCGTCACGGCAAGCCCCGCGACGAGGTCGCTGTGCCCGCCGAGGTATTTGGTCGCGCTGTGGACCACAATATCCGCCCCCAGCTCCAGCGGCCGCTGCAGGTACGGGGTCATGAACGTGTTGTCGACGATCGCCGTCAGTCCGTGCCGGTGGGCGATCTCCGCCGCCGCCGCAATATCCGTGACCGTCAGCAGCGGGTTGGCGGGGCTTTCGATCAGCACGGCCTTCACATCCTCCGTGATGCTGTCCTCCAGATTCTTCAGGTCGGAGGTATCGACGATCCCGTAGGCGATCCCGAAATTCCGGAAGACCTTGTCGAGCACGCGGAACGTTCCGCCGTACACGTTGCTGGAGATCAGCACCCGGTCGCCGCTCCGGAAAAGCGAAAGCACCGCCGTGATGGCCGCCATGCCGGATCCGAACGCAAAGCCGGCGATTCCCCCCTCCAGCTGGGCAATCAGCTTTTCCAGCGCCTCGCGGGTCGGGTTCCCGGTACGCGAATATTCGTAGCCGCTGTTCTCCCCCAATCCGCTCTGGCGGTACGTGGAGGTCTGGTAGATCGGCACGCTGACGGCCCCCGTGGCCGCGTCGCCGTCGATGCCGCCGTGGATCAGCCTGGTGCCGAAGCTCTGCGCTTGATTTTTCATCCGTTCCATCCTTTCCGAAGCATAAAAATCGGAGGCCGGGCGGCGATTTGCTGCCCGGCCTCCGACACGGTTTGACCCCGAGTTACGGAAGACGACGGTGCAGAAAACGCCCTTTCCCCGCTTTGAGACAACAGCAGAACCAGCCGCCGCATTGCGCCGCAGCCGAACAGCCGTTCTCGCAGGCAAAGAAACGTTCCATCAGGCACCGGTCCCCTTTCATTTCATACTAATCATATATGTATTTTCCAATCAACATGTTACCCCTTTTTCGCCGCGATGTCAAGCTTTTTCCGCTCGGTCCCGGGCAGGAGGGTTCAGGCATCCGTGTCAGCGCATGAACCGGCGTGATCTTCGGCGCGCTGTCCCGCGCGGTGAGAGATACCGACGTGTTCCGGCTGCATCAAGCGATCCGGCAAAAGTTCGGATTCATACACATAAAAAAGGGGCTTTCCCTCAGACTCGGCTCGTCTTGCTGTCTGAAAGAAAGTCTCTTCTATTTTTACGGGCCGCCGCAGAAACGCTTGAAATCAAGTTCTTATTCCGTCCCGCCGAGATTTTCGAGAAACAGCACGAACGGTTTCCCGCCCAGCGCGTTTCCGGCATAAGGGGCCCAGGGCTTGGAGATCAGGTCGGGCCAGCCGCTGCCCGTCACATCCCCGACCACGGCGGCGTGTCCCCCGAGGTTGACGTCGAGGATCACATGCTCTTTCCACCGCATTCCTTTTCCGTCCAGGTTTTCCCACACGTAATATCTCGGCGGGTTTTCTCCCCGGATGTCCTCCATCTCGCAGCTCACGACGTCGAGATCGCCGTCCCGGTCCATATCGCCGACCCAGAGGGAATGGTAGGCGCCCCGGAACGGCCTGCGGGGAACCGCGATGTCGCGGCGGGCCCATTCGGAGCCGTCGCCCCGCACGTTTTGCAGCCAGAACAGCTTGCCGCCGGTCATTTCACTCTCCGCCATCACGATATCGTTGCGGCCGTCGCCGTCCATATCGCACACGGAGGCGATCGTCGCGTCGACCATGAACGGCTGCGTCAGAAGCTCCTGATTCTGCGCCGGGAACGGCAGGGGGTGCTCCACCCATTTCGTCCCGTCGCCGGCCGCGTTTTCAAACCAGACGTTGGTCCGGACGATATCCATGCTGCCGCTGCCGGTGAGGTCCCCCGCCGCCGCGCCGGCATGGACGGCCGGGCCGATGCGCGTGGGCTTCCAGCGCCCGCGCGCGTCCCCGGGGATCTTGTACCAGCGCAGATCGTTCTGGTCCGACATGGTCACGATTTCCTGTTTCCCGTCTCCGTCGACGTCGGCCGCAAAAAGGTCGTGGACGCCTCTCAGCCCGGGGTCGAACACGATCTTTTCAAAGGGCGCGCCCTCCCGCCCGGGATTCTTGTACCAGGCTCCTCCGGCGACGAAATCGGGCCAGCCGTCCCCGTCCACGTCCAGCACGGCGGCGCCCACGTCGGAGGGGGAATCCTTGCCGAGAAGGTATCGGTCCCACTTTTCGGGCGAGCGGTACTTATAGTAATAGATGTCGCCGTACTGAAGGCCGACGATATACTCCGGCCTGCCGTCCCGGTCGATGTCCGCCAGCGCAGTCTGGCCGTAAAGGCCCTTCGGCAGGGACGTGTCGATCACATGGTACTGGTAATGAAACATCGCCGATTCTCCCGTCTCTCTTTCCGATCCGTCCGGATTCGTTTGCCGCGCCTGAAAATCTCTTATCGGGCCGCGGTCTTTCGGCAATAGCGTACCATTTTCACAATTCGTTTACAAGATAAATTTTCCTCAGAAGGACCGTTTTTCAGGCCTTGAGGCCGGTTGTCACGATCCCTTCCACAATGTTGCGCTGGCCGATGAAGAAAGTGACGATGATCGGGATGGCCAGCAGGATGCCCGCCGCAAGGGAGACCTGCGTGATGACCTGCGTGCTGCCGGAAGCGAGGTAGCCGATCATGCTCATCGCCGTGGCCAGCGGATATTTTTTCTCCGTGAGGAACATGAAGGGCCCCGTCACGTCGTTCCAGCTCCCCTGGAACGTGAGGATGGCGACCGTGGCCACCACCGGCTTGGAGATGGGCAGGATGATGTCCCAATAGATGCGGAAGAACGAGCAGCCGTCGATGCGCGCCGCTTCCTCCAGCTCGACCGGGATGCTCAGGAAAAACTGGCGGTACATGAAGATGTAAAAGGCGCTGCCGCCGATTCCCCAGAACACCCACGGCCAGAAGGTGTCGATCAGCTTCATCTGATAGAAAAGAATGTAGGTCGGGATCTGCGTCACGATGCCGGGGATCATCATCGTGGCGAGGACGATCATGAACAGACCCTGGCTGCCCGGCGCCTTCAGCCGCGCGAAGGCATAGCCCGCCATGCCGCTGCTGAAGGTGGAAAGGCCGACGGTGATCGCCGCGAGGATGACGGAGTTCCCGGTGTATTTCCAGAAATCGATCAGGGTGGTCGCATAGTAAAAATTGATCCACTCCTGCTTCACCGGCAGAAGCACCGGCGGAGAGTACCAGCTGTTCAGCGCGTTGACGATCGCAAGATAGAGCGGCATCAGGAAAATCAGGGTGCAGAACGCCAGGAGCGCGTAATGCACCCAGCGCCCCGCGGCAGTATGAGTTCTCATCTTGTCACCTCCTTTAATCCGATTCGGAATAGACCCAATATTTGCTGGTGAAAAACACGGCGCACGAGAACAGCAGAATGATGACGAAGAGGACCCAGAGCAAAGCCATGCCGTAGGCGAAACGCTGGCTGCCGAAAATCTGCTGGAAAGCGTGCACGGCGTACAGATAGTTCGGCTTGAGGGGATGGGAAAGCAGCTGCGTGCCGTTCAGCAGGATCGGCTGCATGTAGACTTGGAACGCGCTGATCAGGCCCATGACCAGATTGAAAAAGATGACGGGGGTGATCAGCGGCACCGTGATGCGGAAGAACCGCTGGGCGGAGCCGGCCCCGTCGATGCTGGCCGCCTCGTACAGGGCGGCGGGGATTCCCTTGAGGCCGGCCATGAAGATGAGGAGGCCTCCCCCCGCGCCCCAGGCGGACATCAGGATCAGCGACGCCGTGCAGAAATCGTACCCCAGCCAGTTCACCTCCGGCAGGCCGAACCACCCGAGGACCATATTCAGAAAGCCGCCGTTGCTGGAATAAAGCAGCTGCTTGAAGATGAAAATGGTCGTGATGGCGGGCATGATGGAGGGCAGGTAGAACGAGGTGCGGAAAAAGCCGAGGCCGCGGATCGCGCCGTTCAGGAGCAGCGCCAGCAGGAGCGAGATCGCCGTGGTGAGCGGCACGCTGACGATCGCATAGACGAAAGTGCGGTACATGGCGTACATGGCCTCGGTGTCGGTGAACACCAGCTGGTAATTGTGGAGCCCCACCAGCCGGAGATTGTCCATGTTGAAGCCGTAGTAGTTTGTGAAGCTGAGGTAAAATCCAAAGCAGAGCGGGAGCAGGCTCAGCGCGAGGAACACCAGGAACCACGGCCCCACCAGAGAGTAAAACGTGACCGCTTTTCGTGTTTTTTCTTTCATAACTTTCATAACCATGAACCGACCCTTTCACGCCTTGTCCGGGAGCAAAAGAGACTGAAGGGAATTCAGGACAAATCCCCTCCAGTTTCTTTTCCGCGCGCCCGGGCGGGAATTATTTCGAGATCGAATTGACCGCTTCGGTCACCGTATCGTTGGCGTCCTTGGTCATGTTCTTGACCATGTTGTCAACGGTGGTCTTGCCGAAGACGAGCGGCTGATAGTATTTATCGAAGATGTTCCAGCCGCCGTTGGCCAGATACGGATTGACCGGAAGGAAGCTTTCCATTGCGGCCGATTCGTCGTTCACCACGGCGAGGAGTTCTTTGTCGAAATCGGTCTCCTGCGGGATCTCCGCCATCTTGCTCTTGAAGATCGGCAGGCCCCATCCGGCTTTGGCGCGCTCGTCCGCGGGGGAACCGCCGATGTACCACTCCAGGAACTTCCAGGCATCGTCCGGATTCTTGCTCTGTTTGTAAAGCATCAAACTCACCGCAGAAGAGGGGGCTGCGACGCGCTTTCCATTGGGGGCGGTCGGCGTGGGCAGCATGCCGAAATCGTCGAGATGGGTCTTGGCGTTATCGTTGCCGCGGATCACTCCGCCGTACCAGTAGCCGTCGATCAGCAGCGCCGACTTGTTGGCGAGGAACAGGTCCCCGCCCGGGGTCTGGTCGTTGTTCACGGCGTTGGGGCCCACGTTGTTCTTGGCCGCGTCCGCCCACAGGGTCAGGTAATCCCGCACAGCCGGAATGTCGAAGTTCATGGTCTTGTTGTCCGCCGAGCTGATCGCGGCGCCCGCGCTCGCCACATACTGGAGCATCTGGTTGAAGTTGGCGTCCGTCTTGCCCCATTCCGTGGCGGAAAGGCCGTACTGCACCACTTTTTTATCCTTGACGACGGTGAGCTTCTTCGCGAGCTCGAACACCTGGGGCCAGGTCAGAGCGGTTTTGGAATCCGGGACCGGGACGCCGGCGGCGTCGAAGCACTTCTTGTTATAGAACAGCGCGGTGTCGTTGGACCAGTCCTTCGGCAGACCGTAATACGGCCCTTTGCCGATCGTCGTGCCGTCGAAGCGGCAGACGTTCGTGACCGGCAGAAGGTCGTCCTTCCTGATGACCTCGCTCTTCTCGATCCTGTCGGTGATGTCGGCCGCGATCCCTTTGATGGCGTAGGAAGGCAGCTCAAACACGCCGGTTCCCCGAATGCAGTCCGGCGCGGTCCCGGTCGCCAGCGCGGCGGCCATTTTCGCGTCGTCCAGCTTCTGGAGTTCGACGGTGATCCACGGATATTTCTCCTTGAACTGGGCGATCTGGTCCTTGCTCAGCTCCCCGTCGGACAGGTTCGTCGTGACGGTGACCGGGTCGTGCGACTCTTCCGAGGAGACGGCGGACGTCTCTTCCCCGGACGGGGCGGCGGAGCTTTCACCGGATTGATCCCCCGCGCAGGCTGTCAGCGACGCGGCGGCCGTCAGCGCGGCCAGAGCAAGCGCGAGGAGCTTCCGATTCCTTTTCATAAAACTGTTTCCTCCTTGATTCTGTATGGAATACCCGAAGCAAAGCGGGGCCCGCGTGACAGACTGCCCGATCCTCTCCGAACGATCAGCGGGCGCGGTGTAAAAAAACTGGCAATGCCGACAATCCGTCACGTTTTCATAACCGCTTTACTGTATAAAGTGTAGCATTCCCCCCGCAAGAATCCTATGGGGCAAAATTATGATTTCTATGGTATTCTTCAGCAGCTTTCACATAGGAGGACCGATTTGTTTAAGATATCTGAATAAAATTACCGTGGATTTCAGGGTTCCGCCCCGGAAGGGCCGAAAAACCGGCCGATTCTCGGCAGATTTTCAAAGCGGCCGATCTCGGCCCCGTACCAGCCGTACTCCAGCGCCTGCAGCTCCCCGCCGATGGCGGTGAGCATGATGCTGTTGTCGTTGCCGATGCATTCAAACGGCATGAAATGGCAGCCGCGGCAGTGGGTTTCCATGTCGTCGAACAGACGGCGCAGGCCCTCCTGCCGGTCGCCGAGGCGCATGAGCAGGCAGCTTTCAATCTGGGAGGTCATCAGCGGGCCGCCCTCGTCCGTTTTGCCGTGATAATAGCGCAGGTTGGCGCGCACCGCCGCGGGGTCCGCCCGGAGCCCCAGCGGATAGAAAACGAGGATCACGTCCGCCTGCTTGATGCGGTGCCCGTCGTACCCGAGGTATTCCGGGTACACCCCGTCCGAGTCCGGCGGAAGGAGAAAGATGCGCTCCCGCACGTCTTTCCAGCGCGCGGAGGGCGCGATCCCGAGCGCCCGCGCGGCGTCGCCGGCGATCTCCATCACGCGGCGGACGCCGAAGTTCGTCAGGAAGCTGTCTCCCACGCGGTACCGCCCGTCGCCGCTTTCGCATTCCGATTCGTCCGGGCTTACGACGCAGTGCAGGTGCAGGCGCCCGTCGCGCCCCTCCTCGAGGCGCGAGGCGAAAAAGTCCGCGATCCCGCTCAGGATCGGCCACGCCTTTTCCCGCAGGTAGGCCCGGTCGCCGGAAGCGCAGCAGTATTCCCACGCGGCGAGGGCGATCCAGATATTCACGTGCAGCTCGTCGCTGTAGCGCGCGGGCGTGCTGTCCGACCCGTCCTCGTCCGTCATCCAGGGGTACCACGCCCCTTCGTGGCCCGTGACGCGGGCCAGTTCCCGCGCCTTGCCGAGCGTCTTCGCGCGGTAGTCCACAATGGAGCGCGCGAAATCCGGCCACAGCGGAAGGACGGCGCGGAAAACGTAAAAGTCGGCGTCCCAGAACTGCGTCCCGTTCCATCCGTCCTTGGAAAGTCCCAGCGGGCCCAGCGGGCTGTCTATGGTTTCGAGGCTGCAGAGGAGGTAGAACTGATGGGCCAGCAGCCGCTTCGCCGCGGAGAGATCGTCCGTCTCGAACGCGAGCCCGTCCCGCCAGAGCCTTTTCCACTCCGCGGCGCTCGTCCTGAGCAGCGCGTCGCGCCCCAGCCCGCAGAGCTGCCGCGCCTTCCGCACGGCGTCCTCCGGCCGGCCGCCTTCGCCGGGGCTCTGCACGGCGTGGAACAGCTCCAGCGAGAACTCCCGGCCCTCCGCGGCGGCGGTCGCCTCGGCGGAATCGGCGGAAGGGGTCTGCGAAACGGTTTTTAAGCCTTCGCCCTTCCATAAAATGGACTGGGCGACGGGCCGGTCCAGCTTCGCCGTCCGGTAGGCCCCCGTCAGCACGCCGTTTTCCGGCGCCCCGAATTCCATCCGGCCGTAGCCGAAATCCGCCGCGAGCAGCCCGAAGCGCACCGTGGCCGGCTCCTCGAGGCCGCTCACCCGGAAGGAAAGGTACGACGCGTGCCCGAACGTGCGCGGGATGAACATCTCGGCCGAGACGGAAACGCTCTTCCCCGGGCGGTACTGCCAGAGGTCCGTCAGGGTCACCGCGCCGCTGCGCAGGTCCAGGACCTGCTCAAGCCGGTGCGTCCCGCTTTCCGGCGTATAGGCCGTCTCCCCCACTTTCAGGAACACATGGTTCCATGCGGGCAGCCGCATCTGCCTTCCCCGGTCGTAAACGTCGCGGGAAAGGGTGCACAGGGGCTCTTTCCCGGTCCCGACCACCAGCTTGCCAAAGCGGGTACCGAGGATTCCGTTCCCGATATACGGCTGCTCGAACCGGCCGAGATCCCGCTCTCCGATCCGAATCTGCCAAAGCTCTTGGTTGCTCCACGAATAATCCATCGCAGGAGCGCCTCCTCTTTCTTGATTTTTTATATTGCTATTGCAACGTTCTCATCTTTGTATTGTAACGTGCCGGATCACAAAATTCCATAGGGCATATTGAAGATTTCTATGGCATCTATGAAAAATTTCTCCCGCGGGATCCTTCCAAGACCGCAAAAGCGCCCGGCGGGCCGCAAGCTTCCGGTCCGCCGGGCGCCTGGGGAAAGGCCCGGGACGATTCGCTTTTCCTAAAGCGGAAGATGGGTCCCGCCCTCCGGGCCGGCGCCTTCGTCCTCCGCGGGAAACTGCAGGCAGACCTCCGTCCCCTCCATCAGTGCGCTGCGAAGCTCAATTTTTCCCCGCTCCCCGTAGCGCAGCCGGATGCGCTGGCAGACGTTGCGCAGCCCGATCCCGCCCGGGCCGCCGTCCTCAGACGGTTCCGCCGAAATCCCGCGCCGCAGCGCGCGGAGCGTCTCCGGGTCCATGCCGACGCCGTTGTCGCGCACCCGGATGCGGATCATCCCGGCCTCCAGCCGGGCCCCGACCTCGATTTCACCGCCCGACTTCCACCCCTCGAAGCCGTGCTGGATGGCGTTCTCGATCAGGGGCTGCAGGATGATGCGAGGAACGCGGCAGCGGCAGACCTCCTCCGGAATATCGAAGCGGGCGGTGAAATTCCCGCCGAAGCGGATCTGCTGGATGGTGATGTAATTGCAGGCGTGAGCGATCTCGTCCCTCAGCGGCACGGTGTCCGGGCTGATGACCATGCTGTACCGCAGCATGGCGGAAAGGGCGTTCACGATGCGGTTGACGTTCCTGTTCCCGCTGCCGCTGAGCACGTTGATGGTGTTCAGGGTATTGTAGAGGAAATGCGGGTTGATCTGCATCTGAAGCATGTGGATTTCCGTGCGGGCTTTGAGGGCCAGCAGCTCGTTTTGGCGGATCTTGTTCCGCGCGTTTTCCTCCATGATCTGCATGTTCTGCCGCACGCTTTCCTGCAGACGCTGGATCATGCGGTTATAGCTGCCGATGATGTCGCCGATCTCGTCGTGCCCGGAATATTCCAGCCTGCGGAGGGACCCCGCGGTCCGGGCGGCCTGCAGCTCGCCGCACACCCGGTGCAGGTTCCGGGTCATGACGGCGGAGATGCGCACGGCGGCCGCCACCGCGAGCAGGAAGATCAGCGCGATCACGGAAAAGAACTGCTGCCGGTAGGAACGTTCCATCGCCGTCACGTCCGGGATCTCGTAATCCACGGAAAAGGTCCAGCCGGTGTGCGCCACCGGCTTCTGGTAATGCAGATGCGGCGACTCGTGGTTCAGCGTGGTCAGGGAACCCCGGTGGAAAAGAGTCCTGCCCTGCGCGTCGGCGATGGTAAAATCCGCGATCATCTGCTCGGTTTCCGCCACGCTCAGGTTGGATTCCTTGGGCGCGAGCAGCAGATAGCTTGCGGAGCTCAGCGATTCCGCCGGCTCCTCGATTTTCCGCAGCAGAAAAGCGGGGATGCCGTTGACCGAACCGCCGGTGCCGACGACCCAGTAAGGAGTATCCTGATCTTTGAGATAGGCGGAGGAAATATTGAAAATATCCAGGTTGTGGGAATAGATGGAGGAATAAAGGGCGGTCCCGTGGGAATCGAGCAGGACCAGATAGGAGACGTCGCTCAGGCTTTGGAGAGTTTCGAGCGGATTCTCCGTCTCCGTAAAGGTGTTGCTGTTCTTGATAAGATAATCCTGCAGCTGGCGGCTGACCGAAAACTGGTTCGACAGGTCCTCAAAATTCCGCACCTGGTCGTCGATCCCGACCGAGGCGAGCCCGCCGAGGCGCTCCGAGGAATCGTCCATCCAGGAATCCACGTCGCGCTCCATCAGGCGCAGATACAGGAAGGAATTGCCGACCACGAAAATGCTGAGGATCACGCAGAACAGCACGGTGATCTTGCCGCGCATGGAAAGGATGGGAAAGCGGCGGCGCAGCCGGAGGCTGAGGGGACGGAAAACGATGCGGCCCCCTGCGTTTTCCGGCTGGCCGGCGATCTGGCCGGCGATGGAGCGGAACGGGCGCAGGATCGTTTTCAGATAGACGAAGCTGAACAGGAAGGCGACCAGCAGCATGACGAGGGAAAGAAGCAGCAGATCCACCGGCAGAAAGCGGGCCGCCTGCCGCTCGCTGTAAACGACCCGCAGATTGAACGGCCGGATATCGGTCCCGTTGTTCACCCACTCGCCGCCCCCCGAGGAGACGGCGGCCTTTCCCGCGGCGACGCCCCGCAGCAGGTCGGCGCGGGCCGACGTGGACCACAGCACTTCCCCCTTCGTCCCAAGCACGGTGAAGACGCCCTGCGAATCCGCGTTCCACGCCGCGGACTGGAAAAGCCGGTCGTCCAGGACCAGCATCACCAGCACGTAGTGCCTGCCGGAGACGTTGCTGATCGCCAGCTTTCCGTCGATATCCCGCGAAAACTGCGCCAGCTCGGCGCCCGCCTCGGCGGAGCGGACGGGATTCACGCTGCACAGCGCGCGGATGTTTTCCTCGTCGTAACGCATCAGCCGGTACTGGTTGAGGTAGAGGGGGCTGTCCTTCTCCGCCTTTTGGAACGTATCCATCCGCAGCAGGGAAAGGGGCTCCAGCGCCGCGCCGCCCACGGTTTCGCGGTAAGCCTTCTGGTTGACGTTCTCGCCGAGAAGATAGACCGTCCGCACCAGGTCGGGGGAAAGCCGCAGCGCGCTCAGCTGCTCCTGCAGCCGGTTGCGGCCCTCCTGCGCGACGGAGGCGTCCCGCAGGTTCATATAGTCCTCAAAATAATTCCGGACCTCAGAAGAGCTCAGAAACGAGAGCAGTCTGCTGACGCCGTTGAGCCGGACCGTGACGTTCTGCGCGAACTGCTCCGAGATCAGCTCCATGCGCTGCTCGTGGATGGTCCGGTTGATGGAATCGGAATAATAAAAGCCGATGCAGAACATGGCGGCCTGAGCCGCCGTAACCAGCAGCATCACCGTCGCGAGGATGCGCCCGAGCGAGATCCCGTTTCTCTTTGCCTTCCCGGACCCGGCGTTCCGCTTCACCCGCCCTCGCCCGCCTTCCGGTTCCGGTATTCGTTGGGCGTCATGCCGGTCTGCCGCTTGAACAGCTCCGAAAAATAGGCGGGATCGGTATATCCGACCTTTTCCATCACCTCATAGATATAATAGCGGCGGTCCGGCATCAGCTCCTGCGCGCGCTTCATGCGCACGTCGGTCAGATATCTGAGGAAGGTCTCGCCGCTGCGCTTGAAGAGCGCGGACAGATACCCGGGTGAAATATACACTTTCTCCGCCACGTCCCTGAGGCTGAGGCTGAGGCCGTAGTTTTTCTGGATATAGAGCTTGGCCTGCGCGAGGGCGGAGTTCCCCGCTTCGGGCGGCGGGCTCTCCTCCTCCGCGGCCGCGCCGATCCGCCGCGCCCCGGCTTCGCCGGGCAGGGCGTCGTCCGGCGGAAAAAGGAACAGGCTGTTCGGCGGCTGGTTTTCCGTTTTCTCCTTCGCCTTTTGCAGGGACCGGCACAGCAGCTCCGCGCCGGGCACCGCGGGCCCGGCCGTCACGGTGAAGGTGGAGCGGAACAGGCCGCGGTACGCAAGAAGCTCCCGGCGGATCGCCTCGCATTTTTCCGCATCGGGGCGTCCCTTCGCCAGCAGATCGGCGCCCGGCACCGTTCGGTCCACAAGATGGTATGCGCCGCCGGCCTCGTCCCACTTTGCGGTCAGGACGGAATCCAGCGTGAAGGCCAAAAAATCCGCCTCCTCCTTGGAAAGGCCGCCCCGCCCCGCGCGAAAGCGGTCCATTCTCAGACAGGCCGCGGTATAATCGCCTTTCCCGAGGATCACCTCGGCCTCGGCCGCGGACTGTTCCAGATCGTCCGGAAGCGCCCCGCGGAACAGGTTGCTCAGAAAGATCGCCCGCAGCGTGCGGCCGAGCTTCTGCGTCTTCAGCTTCAGCGCGACCAGGCGCTGCTCCTCGCTTTCCCGCTGCTCCAGGCGCGCGACCTGCCTGCGGACGCACCGCTCCATCTCGGCGAAATCGATCGGTTTCAGCAGATAGTCCACCGCGCCGAACTGCATGGCCTTGCGGGCATAATCAAAATCGTTGTAGCCGGAAAGGACCACCACGGAGATATAGGGGTACTGCTCGCTGAGGACCTTCATCAGGCCGAGCCCGTCCAGGAACGGCATGCGGATGTCCGTCATCACGATATCGACCGGATGGGACGACAGGAACTGGAGCGCCTCGAATCCGTTGGAGCAGCTCCCCGCCGCGCGGACCCTGAGCTTTTCCCACGGCCACACGCGAAGGCCGTCCCGGAT
Source organism: Caproicibacter sp. (assembly GCA_036844765.1). GTDB lineage: Bacteria > Bacillota > Clostridia > Oscillospirales > Acutalibacteraceae > Thermocaproicibacter. Next base: position 62,924 of record DAIUFE010000006.1, read on the forward strand.
CTCCTTTTCGTCGTCCACGACCAGTATCTGAAACATGTCCTTCCCCCTGTTTCGTCCGTCGAAATACCGCTGTGATTGAAGAATCTAAACAAATTATAATCGATGCGCAATATTTATGCAATATCCACACTGTCTCCCTTGTCCGCGGCGTGCTTGATCGGCGGGCGGGTTCATGTTATACTCCACTTGAGCCGGGCGGCGGCTTCCGGAGACGCCCGGGCACCGTATTCTTTGAAAGCAGAAGGCAAAAAGCAGAGGCGATTTTCCGTGCAGACGATCGATCAGGCGCTGGCCAGGCTGCGGACCTCCAAATTCCGGGCCGGCTTCGCCCTGAAAGAGAAAGACAAAGCCTACGTCCGGGAAAAGGGAATGGAGACCATCCGCAGCCACGCCCGGGATTTCGTCCGCCGGCGGCTGGCGCCGGCCGAGATCCCCAACGACGGCCGGCAGACGCCCCTGCGCGGCCACCCGGTGTTCCTCGCGCAGCACGCCTGCGCCTGCTGCTGCCGCGGCTGCCTGAACAAGTGGTACCGGGTGCCGAAGGGCGTCGAGCTGAGCGAGCGGCAGCAGGAAAAAATCGTGAACCTGCTGATGGCGTGGATCGAGCGGCAGATGCGGGAATAAAAGGCGCGCGCTCAAAATAATTTTACAGCGTATGCAAGAAACCGGCGGTCTGAATCGTATTGAAAGCGAGAGGGGGAAGCGGAGGAATGTCTTTGGATGAGAACCGCGGCGGGGCGGAGGCCCTTCTGGACCGTTATTCCGATATGGTCCTGCGCATCGCGGTGCACAACGTCGGCTCCGTTCCGGACGCCGAGGACGTGGCGCAGGAGGTGTTTCTGAAGCGGATCGCCGCGCGGCGCGCGTTCGATTCGCCCGAGCATGAGAAGGCGTGGATGATCCGCGTCACCCTGAACCAGTGCCGCGATTTTCTGAAGGCGTCGCACCGGAAAACCGTCGCGCTGGACGAGAACATCCCCAGCGAAGAACCGGACACCGAGGTGCTCGACGCGGTCCTCCGCCTGCCCGCCGACTTGAAAAACGTGATCTATCTTCACTACTACGAGGGCTTCGGCATCGCCGAGATCGCGCGGATCCTGCGCCGCCGGGAGAGCACGGTTTCCTCCCGGCTGCACCGGGCGCGCGAGGCGCTGCGGGCCTCGCTGACGGGAGGCTTCGACAATGAGTAACGTGGAAAAATACCGCGCGGCGTGCGGCCGAATCCGCGCGCCGGAGGACTGGAAGCGAAAGACCGCCGCCCGGATGGAGCAGGCGGCCGCGCGGCCGCGGAAGCGCCCGCATCCGCCGAAATGGGCCTGGGCGCCCGCGGCCGCCGTACTGCTCGCGGCGGCCCTGCTCCTGCCCCCGCTCCTGAACCCCACGGCCGTCCAGGCGAAGGAAAATCTGATGGAGGGCGTCTCCGCGCAGAAACGGGAGATTCCCGAGGAGCCCGGCGCGGACTTTGTTTCCGCCCAGGCCGATTTTGGGATACAGCTGCTGCAGAAAACGGCCGTGAAGAACAAAAACGCGCTGATCTCCCCCGCCTCGGTCGCGCTGGCGCTCGGCATGACGGCCAACGGCGCGAAGGGAGAGACGCTCGCCCAGTTCGAGGCGCTGCTCGGCGGCGGGATGGACCTGCCGGCGCTCAACCAAAACTTCGCTTCGGAGCAGAAGGCCCTCCGGTCCGCGGCGGGCGGAAAATTCCTGCTCGCGAACTCGATCTGGTACCGGAACAAAAACCTGACGGTCGAAAAGCCCTTTTTGCAGGCCAACGCCGATTTCTTCGGCGCGGGCGCGTTCCAGCTCGATTTTTCGGACCCGCAGACCCCCGGGAAGATCAACGCGTGGGTCCGTAAAAACACGGACGGAAAAATCGACAGGATGGTCGAACAAATCGACCCCGAGGACATGATGTACCTGATCAACACGCTGTATCTCGAGCAGGACTGGAAGGTCCCCTACAGCGGGAGCACCAAGGCCGCGTTCCACGCGCCGGGCGGCGACCGGAACGTCCCGATGATGAATTCCTCCGAAACGTATCTGCACGGCGAAGGGGCGCAGGGCATCCTGAAGCCGCTCAAGGATTCGCGCCTCGCGTTCGCAGCGGTCCTCCCCAAAGAAGGGACCTCTCTCGAGGATTTTGTCGCCGGTTTTTCGGGCGAAAAATTTCTGAACCTGATGCGCTCCGCCAGAAACGAAAAGGCGATCGCCACCCTGCCGAAATTCAAGTTCGACTGCGATCTGCCCCTGAAAGACGCGCTGGTCTCGCTCGGCCTCTCCGACGCGTTCGACCCGGGAAAAGCCGATTTTTCCGCGATGGGCACCTCCTCTCTCGGGAATCTCTTCGTCAGCGAGGTGCTGCACAAGACGTTCATCGAGGTCGACGAACTGGGGATCAAAGCCGGCGCGGCGACGGAAGTCGCGATAGAGGCCGCGAGCGCCCCGCTGCGCAGCCTGGTGTTCGACCGCCCGTTCCTGATCGCGGTGGTCGACACGAAGACCCTGTTGCCCGTGTTCCTCGGCGCGGTCGCCGATCCTTCGGCCGGCTGACCTTTTCCGAAATCTTGGCGTGATCCACAGAAAACCGCCGTCCGGGCCAGGCGCCCGGACGGCGGTTTTCACTGTTGATAGAATCGTTTCTTCCCTGTCCCCTACGGTTCCCGTCCCCCGGCAAGGCACCGGTCCAGAGAGGCGCACAGCTTTTCCCTCTCCAGATGGATGCCGATAAAGACCAGGCGGATCATGCGGTCGCCGACTGCCGGGTCCCAGTCTTTCCTCGCGTCCGGATTCTTCGCAAGGGCTTTCTGCTGCTCGTACTTCGTGCCGGAGGCGAGCCAGCGGCCGAACGGCGTCATATCGATCGACGGACCCGCCTGCTCGAAAAGGTAGATCGTGTCGTTGTGATTGGAAACCCACGCGATCCCCTTGCACCGGACGACGTTTTTCGGCCAGGAATCGATCCATTCCGAAAGCTTTGCGGAATCGAAGGGGCGCCTCCTGTCGTAGACGAAGGAATTGATGCCGTATTCCTCCTGCTCTCCTTCTTTCTCCCCGTTTTTTGCTTTTTCAAGCTCCTGAATCCATCCCGGCGCCAGGCACGCCTCCTGGAAATTGAAAAGCTGCGTGTCGAGAATATCCCTCGGGTCGATCCGCCCGCGCTCCGCGCAGATGATGTTCGCGGAAGGCTGCAATTTCCGCAGGATCGCTTGGATCCGGTCGCGCTGGGGCCTGCTGACCAGATCGATCTTATTCAGGACGATCACGTTGCAGAACTCGATCTGTTCGACCAGAAGCCGGCCGATGTCGTCTTCGCCGAAATCGCCGGCCTGCAGCAGCGACGCGCCTTCCAAAAATTCGCTCTCCAGCCGGCAGGCGTCGACGACCGTCGCGACGGTGTCGAGGCGGCAGAGCTTCGGCAGCCTGCCGTTTCCGACGCTCCCGTCCATCAGCGTGAGGGTCTGCGCAATCGGAAGCGGCTCGCAGATCCCGCTGGCCTCGATCAGGATATAATCATAGCGGCCCGCCTTCACCAGCCGGGCGACCTGCCGGATCAGGTCCGTCCGCAGGGTGCAGCAGATGCATCCGTTGGAAAGCGGGACCAGGCTGTCGTCGCTTTGCGAAACATCGCCGCCTTTCTCAATCAGGGAAGCGTCGATATTCACTTCCCCCATATCGTTGACGATCACGGCTACCTTCAGGCCCTGCCGGTTCGCCAGCACGTGGTTGAGCACCGTGGTCTTCCCGGAACCGAGATATCCCGTCAAAACCGTAACCGGTATCGGCCGGATCATAAACGTCCCCCTCCTTCAAGCGTCTTGGTTTCCCAAGGGATTCTGGAATAAATGCAAATGCGAACTATTTGTATTTATAATCTTAGTTCGAGGCGCTTGATTTGTCAAGTCTCTTTTTGGTGTCTCCAAAAGCACGGAACGGCTTCGGCAAAGAAGGCCGCTTTCGGATCCGGACAAAAAGATTGTTTTCCATACCAAAACAAGAAGCGGCCCCGGTGCCAACGGCCGGCACCGGGGCTGCTTCTTGCTGTCCGCATTCCGCAGGACGCGCAAATCAGAGAATCACCGTGGATGTGGAATCGACCTTGATCCCGTCGTCTTTCGTCCTCGAGAGCTTCGCCTTGTTTCCGTCGCCGTCCTCAATCGTCATCTTTTCGATCTGATTGGCGTTGAAGAAATTGACGACGTCGGATTCGACGAACGCCGACCACTTTTTCGCGTGCGCCTTTTCCGGATCGTATTCTTCTTCCGCCGTTTTCACATTCTCGCTGCTCATTGCAGACCCTCCTGTTAAAAATCTCAATCCAATGGAATTCAGTATAACATACGGAAGCACCGCCGTAAAGGAGAATCCGGGACGCGGACCCCGTCGTTTCCATTAGGAGTTCTTGCTTCCATAGCGGCGTTTTGGCCTGAAATCCGGCCGGTACCCTCGCCTTTTTCCGCCGCCGTACCGCTTCGGGCCGAACGGATGCGTTCCGGTCCCGCCCGCCGCGCCGCGGCCGCCCTGATCCGCCTTTGCGATCGTAAGGCGCACCGCGCGTTTTTTCATCCGGTATCCGTTCATCTTTTTTAAGGTCAGCGCCGCGTCGGCGGGTTTCATCTCGACGATGGAATGGTCCCTGAAAATCTCGATTTTCCCGACCGCTCCGACAGGCAGCCCCGTCGTCTCCACAATCGTTCCGACGATATAATCCGGGTTGATTCCGCTGTCCGCGCCGATGTCGATTCTCAGATGCGCCTTCCCGTTTTCAGCCGAGAACGGTTCGACCTTCCGGACGTTTTTCAAGGTGCCGATCCGCCCGTTTTTATCGAAGAGGATTTTGCACACAGCCGCCGCGATTTTTTCCGCTTCATACCCGTCGCTTTTCAGCTCTTCGACAAACGCGCCCCACTCGGGGGCGGCTTTTTCTTCGATCCGTTCCTCGATGGTCCCCTTGAATCTTTTAAGGCGGCGAGCCCGGATGTCCTCGACGTCCGGAACGGGAGCCTCTTCGATTTTCAGATCCATGAACCGTTCCAGGGAACGGACCCTCTGCATCTGGCCGCGGCTCGCCGCCAGCGTGTACGACGTCCCGGTTTTGCCCGCCCGGCCCGTGCGGCCGATGCGGTGGATATAATATTCGTCTTCGTCCGGAATATCGTAATTGAACACGGCGTCGATGTCGTCGACGTCGATGCCGCGCGCCGCCACGTCAGTCGCCACAAGGATGCCGACGCGGCCGCCTTTGAATTCGCCCATCACCTGGTTCCGCTGGCTCTGCTTCAAATCTCCGTGCAGGCCGGCCGCCGGGAAGCCGTCGCCGTTCAGCCGCTCGCAGAGCTGGTCCACCGTCTTTTTCGTATTGCAGAAAACCAGCGCCCGCCTGGGCCTGTGATATTCCAGCAGAAGTTTGAGCGCGTTCGTTTTGTCCTCGCGGGGAACGCTGTAATAGAACTGGGAAATGCCGTCCACGGTTTTCTGCCCTTTGTCCACGGCGACGAGCTGCGGGTCGGCCTGAAATTCTTTCGTGACCTTCATGATGGCGGGCGGCATGGTCGCGCTGAACAAGACGGTTTGCCTGCTTTCGGGCGCTTCTTTCAGGATCGTCTGGATATCGTCCAGAAAGCCCATGTCCAGCATCTCGTCCGCCTCGTCCAGGACGACCGTTTTCAGATTCTCCAGTGACAGGGTCCTGCGCCGCATGTGATCCATCACGCGGCCCGGAGTCCCGATGATGATCTGCGCCGTGCGGAGCTGCCGGATCTGCAGCGACATGGACTCTCCGCCGCAGACGACGGCGGCCTTGACGCTTTGCAGGTATTTTGAAAATTTGCGGATTTCTTCGCCGGTCTGCATGGCGAGCTCCCGCGTGGGGCTCAGGATCAGGACCTGCCCCCGCTCCCGGCCGCTCTGGGCGACCATCTGCACGGCGGGGATGCCGAATGCGGCGGTTTTTCCGGTGCCGGTATTGGAACGCCCGATCAGGTCTTTCCCCTGAAGGATCAGGGGGATCGCCCCCGCCTGGATATCCGTCGCCTCGGTATAGCCGACTTCTTCCACCGCCCGCAGAATTTCAGGCAGCAAATTCATTTCGCTGAACGTCATATTTCTTATTCCTCATTTTCCCGTGACTTGCCTCACTTATTATAATATTTAGAATATCACAAAACGCGGTCTTCATAAGTGCACAGCACATTTATGGGTCGCAAATCGATTTTATTTCTTTCGGAGAACCGGCCGGTGCCCTCCCGGGAAACGGGGCGGTTGGCGTATCTTGATGCAGGGGGTGCTGGATTGGCGATCAACAGGGCGATGCGCGCGGCCTTGAAGGCGATCACGGCTTTGAATCCGGATGTGGCAAAAAGCTATAAGGCCGAACGCAAGGTCGAGCTCCTCATGGCGAGGCTGCGGGGAAAACCCGCGGATTACCAGATGTGGGACCGAAAAATCACCTGCGGGGACCATCATGTCCCCGTGCGGATCTTTCAGCCGTGCGGTGGCGGGCCCTTCCCTCTGCTCCTGTTTTTTCACGGAGGCGGATGGGTGACCGGCGGAAT
>DAIUFE010000007.1:0-16946 GCA_036844765.1 Caproicibacter sp.
GGCAAGGGTCTGCAAAACCCTCATCCCCAGTCCGAATCTGGGTGACGCCTCCAATTTGTAGTCTTAGAAGCGAAGGAACCAGAAGCTTCTAAGACTTTTTTCTATGGTTACGGCTGTTTATAATAATCCTGATAAAGAGCTATAAGGCCGTTTTTACAGCCCCCAGCGATTGATTGACTGCGGAATTACTGCTTTCACTGCACTTTCTTTGGCCGATGCGGAAGCGCGCGTCGTAAGTCTCCGCCCGCGGTTGCCCGAAAGGATCCTTTTTATCTCGGCGGTGTCTGGCGAAGACAGAATATCCTTCCGGCCCGGCGCGGCCGGGGAAGGATTCTTTCACTCTGAAAATTCGTCTTTCGGCCGGCGGCGGATACGGCGTCCGCTCTTTCAGTTCCAGGCGCCTGCCGTTCGAAAAAACACCGGCCGGCCCCGCGCGAAAAGCGGTGCCGGCCGGGGCGGTTCAGGAATAGGCAGGGCAAGAGATGGGTTCTTAAGACAGGCCTTTCATACGGTCCCAGTCGAATCCGATCGCGTTCAGGAACGCTTTTGCGATGATCATATGTCCCACCGTATCCGGGTGCACCCGGTCCCAGGTCATGGAAGCGGAGTAATAATACTGAAGGTAAGAGTCGAACGCCGACTGAAGATCGACGCAGGGCACATGATTCTTTTGAGCGATCTTTTTTATGCGGGCACCGTACTCGTCCATTCTGGCGCGCATGGGATCTTTGCGGTTGGGTTCCATAAAAAACGGCGTCATCAGCACGCAGCCCGACAGCTTGGGAAGGGTCTCTTCCAGAAGGCCGTTCAGGATATGCTCGTATTCGTCCGGGCTGCTGGTCGATTCCGCGGCCAGCGGAGAATCAAACTGACGCCACACGTCGTTGGTGCCGATCAGGATGCTGACCCAATCCGGCTTCAGCTCCACCACGTCGGACTGCCACCGATTCCTGACGTCCGCGATCTTGTCGCCGCTCGTGCCCATATTGACCACGCGGATTCTGGATTCCGGGTAGGCCGTCCTCAAAAGGGCGTCGATCAGAGCGATGTAACTTTTTCCGAGCGCGCCGGCCAGGCCTTCCCCCACGGGGCGGGCCCGTTCAAAATCCGAGATGGAATCGCCGATCATGACCAGCTTGCTGTTGTTGTTGATGAGCATTTTATCCTCTCCCGTGAATGGTTGTTTTTGCGGGCGTCGCCTTTCGGCGGGTGCCTCGCAGCCGTTTTGCAGTGCTTTCGTGATCGTCCTGCCGGGACTCGGCAAAATCCCGTCCGGCCGCAGCGACCCTACAGCATTTCCAGTTGATTATGCAAGTGGTTTTTTGTTTTCCCCCCGCCGAAGGCGGGGGGAAAACACATCATCTTTCGCAAATTGAAATGGAATTGCTGTAACGGCGGATACGCCCGTGAAGATTCCGAACGTTATTATACACCGGGAACAGCCTTCTGCAATAGGCGGAGGTTAGTTTTACTTGCGGAAGATTCATGAAATTCCCGTCTATGAATCGCCTGAATCGGCACCGCACGGCGGAACAGGCAGGAACAGGACATAATGGGAGAGATCGGCCGATCTTTTTTTGTGATCGGCACGAAAAAATATTTTTACAGAGTCCAACAATACCGGCTCGTTCGATGAAAACCCTCTGAAAATAAGCGGAACTGCGGGTTGACAGAGAGGAAGGGATGGACCTATAATGTTCTACATACAACAGTTTGATAGGATACTGTAAGCCGTAAAACATATTTTATAGGAGAATGGCTGCGGGGAGGTGCAGTATGGATGAGATTTGGATCGGGCGGGAGATTCATTCGCTTCACAACCTGATCCACCGCTATTTTGAATTTTCCTCTCACAAGAAAGAAGTGGAGACCGTCACCGGCAACAACGGATGGATCATCGGCTACCTCGCCAAAAATGCGGATGAGGGGCGGGACGTCTATCAGAGAGATATCGAGGGCCATTTTACCATCGCCCGCTCCACCGTTTCCAAGGTGCTCCGGCTGATGGAGCAAAAGGGTCTGATCCAGCGGCAGCCGGTCGCCCGCGACGCGCGTCTGAAGAAAATCGTCCTCACTGAAAAGGCGAGGAAGATCGAGGGACTTTTGCGAAGCGATGCGGAGAAAATGGAGCAGACCCTGATCCGCGGCTTTACGCAGGAAGAGGTAAAGACGCTCTATTCCTATATTCAAAGAATGAAAAAAAACATAACCGATATCCGGTCCGCCCCTTGATGACAGCAATTCCAGTTGCAGTTGAGAGGCGAAAAGTCTTCCGCAACTCAACTGAAAATGCGGCAGAATCGGACGGACCGCAGGGGGCTTTTTATGATTAAAAAACTTTTGTCCAGCGTGCGGGAATACCGGAAGGACACCATCCTCACGCCGGTCTATGTGATCTTCGAGGCCTTATGCGAGATCGTGATCCCCACGCTGATGGCCTATCTGATCGATTACGGCATCGGCGGGAAAAACATGTCCAATGTCCTGTGGCTGGGGCTCGCCCTGGCGGTCACGGCGATGATTTCGCTGTGGGTCGGCACTCTCGCGGGCCGCAGCGCGGCGGTCGCCTCTTCCGGCTTTGCCCGGAATCTGCGCCGCGATATGTTCTACCGCGTGCAGAAATTTTCCTTTTCCAATATCGATAAGTTCTCGACCGGAAGCATCATCACGCGCCTGACCACCGACGTCACCAACGTGCAGATGGCGTACCAGATGCTGATCCGTCTGGGGATACGCGGCCCTGTCATGATCGTGTTCGCGTTGATTTTTTCGTCCCGGATCAGCGCCCGCCTGTCGCTGATCTTTCTCGCGTGCGTCCCGGTGCTCGGCGGCGGACTTTTTCTGATCATGTCGCATGTCCACCCGATCTTTGTGCGGGTGTTCGATACTTACGACAGGCTGAACAATATCGTCCAGGAGAACCTGCGCGGCATCCGGGTGGTGAAGTCCTATACCCAGGAGGATTTTGAGGAGCGGAAGTTCGCGGGCGTTTCGCAGTCGATCTTTCAGGATTTCACGAAGGCGGAAAAACGGCTGGCGTTCAACATGCCGCTGATGCAGTTCTGCCTGTACGCCAGCATGGTCCTGCTTTCCTGGTTCGGCGCAAAGGAGATCGTCGCCAGCGGCAACAACCCGGCCTACGGCCTGACGACCGGGGACCTGACGGGCCTGATCACCTACGCGATGCAGATCCTGATGAGCCTGATGATGCTTTCGATGGTATTCGTGATGATCCTGATCTCCCGGGCGTCGGCCGAGCGCATCGCGGAAGTCCTGGACGAGGAGAGCGACATCAGGAACGGGGAGCATCCGGTCACCGAGGTCAAAGACGGCTCGATCACTTTTGAAAACGTCACTTTTTCCTATGCCAGAAAGGCCGGCAAGCCGGTTCTCGACGGGATCAACCTTTCCATCCAGTCCGGCGAAACGGTCGGCATCCTCGGCGGGACCGGCTCCTCGAAGTCGAGCCTGGTCCAGCTGATTCCCCGCCTGTACGACGTCGTGAGCGGAAGGGTGACGGTCGGCGGCGTCGACGTGCGGGAGTACGACCTTTCGTCGCTCCGCGATCAGGTGGCGATGGTGCTGCAGAAAAACGTGCTCTTCTCCGGCACGATCAAAGAAAACCTGCGCTGGGGCAATGAAAACGCGACGGAGGAGGAAATGGTCCGTGCCTGCAGGCTGGCCCAGGCCGACGGGTTTATCCGCGAGTTTCCGGACGGGTACGACACCCATATCGAGCAGGGCGGCGCCAACGTTTCCGGCGGCCAGAAGCAGCGGCTCTGCATCGCGCGGGCGCTGCTGAAAAAGCCGAAGATTCTGATCCTCGACGACTCCACCAGCGCGGTGGACACCAAGACCGACAGCCTGATCCGCCGGGCGTTCCAACGGGATATTCCGGACACGACGAAGATCATCATCGCCCAGCGCGTCGCCTCCGTCCAGGACGCCGACAAGATCGTGGTGCTCGACGACGGAAGAATCGACGCGGCGGGCACGCACGGCGAGTTGCTCAAGACCTGCGCCATTTACAGGGAAGTTTATGAATCGCAGAACAAAGGGGGCGCCCTCCATGAATAAAATGCCGCCGGAAAGAGAAAAAAAGGCGTTCGGCGGGGCGCCTTCGGTCGGGAAGCCGCCGGCGCGGCGTTTCAAGCCGGGCACGATCAAAAGGCTGTTTTCCTATATGGCCGCCTATCGGGTCCAGCTGATTTTCGTCGTCGTCTGCATCCTGGTCAGCGCGGCCGCAAGCGCGGCGTCCGCCCTGTTTCTCCAGGTTCTGATCGACCGGTACGTCGTCCCGCTGCTGGGGCAGGCGCACCCCGCGTTCACGGGGTTGCTCAAAGCCATTCTCCTGATGGGGGCCGTCTATCTCGTCGGGATCCTTGCCACACTGTTTTACAACAGGGTCATGGTCGTCGTCGAGCAGGGCACGCTCAAAAAGATCCGCGACGAAATGTTCACGCACATGCAGACCCTGCCGATCCGGTATTTTGACACGCACTCCCACGGGGACGTGATGAGCCGCTATACCAACGATACCGATACGCTGCGCCAGGCGATTTCCCAGAGCCTGCCGCAGATGTTCGCTTCGCTCGTCACCGTGCTGGCCTCGTTCCTCGCCATGCTTTACCTCAGCGTCGGCCTGGCCGCCTTCGTCGCTTTGTTCACGCTGCTCCTGCTGAAGGTGATGCGGGTCCTGGTGGGCAGAAGCGGCAGCTTCTTTGTCCGGCAGCAGCGGTCCCTGGGCGACGTGGACGGCTATATCGAAGAGATGATCAACGGGCAGAAGGTCGTGAAAGTCTTCTGTCATGAGAAAAAGGCCGAGGAAGAGTTCGATAAGAAGAACGACGAGCTCTGCTACTGCATGACCGAAGCGAACAAATACGGCAACATCACGATGCCGGTCGTCGGCAACATGGGGTATCTGCTCTACGTGCTGCTCGCCGTTGTTGGGGGCGCGGCGGGCATCGCGGGGCTCCCAAACCTGGGTTTCGCCGGCGTCCAGACCCTGACCATCGGCGCGATCGTGTCGTTCCTCACCCTGTCCCGCAGCTTCATCAACCCCATCGGGCAGATTTCCCTGCAGTTCAACATGGTGGTGATGGCGCTGGCCGGCGCGTCCAGAATCTTCGACCTGATGGATGAAGAGAGCGAGCGGGACGACGGGTACGTCACCCTTGTCAACGCCAGAATGGAAAACGGCGGGATCCAAGAGTGCCGGGAGCGCACGGACCTGTGGGCGTGGAAGCACCCGCACGGCGACGGCACGGTTACTTATACGCCGCTGCGGGGCGACATCCGCTTCTACGACGTGGATTTCGGCTATGAGAAAGATAAGACCGTCCTGCACGGCATCACGCTCTACGCCGAGCCCGGCCAGAAGGTGGCGCTCGTCGGCGCGACCGGCGCGGGGAAGACGACGATCACCAACCTTCTCAACCGTTTCTACGACATTGCCGACGGGAAGATCCGGTACGACGGCATCAACATCAATAAGATCAAAAAGGCCGATCTTCGGCGGTCGCTCGGAATCGTCCTGCAGGACGTGAACCTGTTCACGGGCACGGTGATGGAGAATATCCGCTACGGCAAGCTGGACGCGACGGACGAGGAGTGCGTCGCCGCCGCCAGGCTGGCGAACGCAGACGGCTTTATCCGCATGCTTCCGCAGGGGTACGATACCGTGCTGCAGGGCGACGGCAGCGGGCTTTCGCAGGGGCAGCGGCAGCTGATCTCCATCGCCCGCGCGGCGGTGGCGGACCCGCCCGTCATGATCCTCGACGAAGCCACCTCCTCGATTGATACCCGGACGGAGGCCATCGTGCAGAAAGGGATGGACGCGCTGATGGAAGGCAGGACCGTCTTTGTGATCGCCCACCGCCTTTCCACCGTGCGGAATTCCGACGTGATCATGGTGCTGGACCACGGCGTGATCATCGAGCGGGGCAGCCACGAGCAGCTGATTGCGCAAAAAGGCCAGTATTATCAGCTCTATACGGGCGCGCTGGAACTGGAATGATCTGCGAGGCGCTTGTCCCCCGGTTCGAATCAAGTTATTCCTCCCAAATTTTATTCCCGAGAGCGAAGCGTACCAAGCGGCTCTCGGGGATTTTTATTGTCTTCTATTGATGAAGAACAGGTCTGTTTCTTCCCCGCGGTGGGGGAGAAAAAACAGGAAAAATAAGAGAGCATCCCGAAAAAAATAAAAATAGATAGAAATTTTGAATCCCCTATTGACTTTTCTGAGAAGCGAATCTATACTGTGAATATCGGAAACGTTTTGGAGAAATTCAATTTTGTATATTGTGCGCACACACCGTTCGCTTTTCTGTGAGGGCGGCCGTTCGGCTTTTTCGAGCCGATCTTTTTGGAGACCGTGCGGCTGCCGGCGGAGTGAATAGATGGAGCCTTTCAAGCCGAAAATAAAGAAGGAGGAGCGCCTCGATCCGACTTGCGGGCCTCTCTAAAAAAAGTTTCCGATCGCATAGTTTCCAGGAACTTGTCCGCTTTCTTAGGACCCCTGTTCCACGGTTGCCCGACGGCCGTTGGGCGCGCCCGTTCCCGAAAATTCCATGAGGGGGAGTCCGCCCGGCCCTGACAATCCGAAACGTTTCCATAATCAGGTTGCCAATTTTTATAATTTCACGGTCTTTTGGGTAAAATAACGATCATGGAGGTAAAAAATGAAGAGGTTTCTTGCAGTGCTTCTGTCTGTTGTGATGGTAGCTTCTGTCGCTTCCTGCGGCTCGAATTCCGGTTCCTCGTCTCAGCAGAACCCGCAGGCGGCTGAGAAAAAGACGGTGACGATTTGGCGCGGTGTCGGCACCGAAGGGGAAGAAAAGCTTTATAACCAGGAAATTTCGGACTTCAACGCGCAATCGAAAAACACCACGGTGAAATACGAAACTTTTCCGTACAATGATTTCGGCACGACGATCCGTTCGGCCGCGGCCACCAACTCGCTGCCGGAAATGCTCTATATGGACGGCACGGAAGTAGCCAACAACGCTTTCAGCGGGACGATCGTCCCGATCACCCAGTATTTTGACGAGAGCTTCAAATCCAAGTTTGCCGCTTCCGCCTTTTCGTACTATAAAAAGGAGCTGTACGGGGTAGCCCAGCAGGACGGCGGACTTGCTTTCTGGGCAAACAAGTCGATGCTGGATTCGGCCAAGGTCCGGATCCCCACCTATGAGAAGCCTTGGACCAAGGACGAGTTTGTTTCCGCTTTGGAGGCCCTCAAAAAGGTCGACGGGGTCGACTATCCGCTCGACATGGAAGCGGCGAACGGCGGCGGCTATATCATCTACGCGTGGCAGCCGTTTATCGTGAGCTTCGGCGGAGACTGGTATAAGAAAGACACGGTGACGGCCGCGGGTGCTTTGGACAGCGACGCTACGGTCGGCGCGGTGAATTTCCTGAAGGATCTGGCCCAAAAGGGGTATTGGAACGCCAAGGAAACCGCTACGGATTCCTTCATCAAAAAACAGGCGGCCCTGGATCTGACCGGCCACTGGAATTACCCGAGCTACAAAAAAGCGCTTGGCGGCGACCTGATTCTGGTTCCGCTGCCGGATTTCGGGAACGGCAGCCAGACGGCGGTCGGCGGACTGCCCTTCACGGTCACGTCCGTGGCGAAGCAGAAAGGCACCATGCAGAACTGCGCCGATTTCATCAAATTTGCTTTGGGCGATTCCTATCAGTCTGCGCTGAACGATGCAAACGGTTCCCTGCCCGTCAATAAATCCATCCTTTCCTCGCTCGCCGTTTTTAAGGAAGGCGGCGACCTGCACCTCTATGCCCAGCAGCTTGCCGGAGGACGCTTCGGGGTAAGGCCGCCGAGCCCCGCGTTCCCGACTTTTCAGCAGGAGGTCGGGACGGCGGTCCAGAACGCCCTTGCGGGCGCCGACACCAAGACGGAATTGAGCTCCGCCGCGCAGAAGATCGACAAGGTCATTGCGGACAACCATTACAATCAGTGATTCCGGGCGCCCTGCGTACGGTTTGTACCCCCGGCGTTTCCGGTTGAGTTTTGGGAGGCCTTTTGTTTCTCCCCCGCAGAAGGGCGGGGGGAGAAACAAACCCGTTATTTCAGCCCTGGACGGAATCGCCGGAAGCGAACATGGTCATGGCTGCTGGAGCACGTATGCCAGCAGCCAGTTTTTTAGGAGGCTGTTTATGAAACAGAAGATCTCCAGACCCAGAGATATCCTGTACAACCAGAAATGGATGGCGCTTGTGATGGGCGGGCCGGCGATCCTTTTGCTGATCGTTTTTTTGGTCCTTCCTTTCGTGTTCGCGCTGTTCTATTCCTTCACCAACCGGTCGATCCTTCCGACCCAGCTGAACCCGATGCGGTTTATCGGGCTGGACAACTACAGGGAATTGGTCCGCGACCCCGTCTTTTACAAGGCGCTGGGCAACAACCTGTTCTTCACGGCGATCGCCGTGCCGGTCCAGTGCACGCTTGCCCTTTTCCTTGCCATCCTGGTCAACCGCGCCGTCAGGGGCATCGGCATTTTCCGCGCGATCTATTATTCCCCGGTCGTGATCCCCGCCATCATCACCTCCATCATGTGGGCCCTGATGCTGGACCCGGACAAGACCGGCATGATCAACACGCTGCTGTCCTTTCTTTCGGGCGGGCATATCCGGCCGCTCAACTGGCTGTACGACCAGCGCACCGCCATGCTGTCGATCATCATCATGTGCGTGTGGTCGGGCGTCGGCTACCAGATGATCATTTTTCTGGGCGGCCTGCAGTCCATCCCCAAGGGGCTGTACGAAGCGGCGAGCATAGACGGCGCGAACGGCTGGCAGCAGTTCTGCCACGTCACGCTGCCGGAGCTTTCCAACGTGACCGTTTTCGTTTTTCTGTCCTCTACCATTATGAGCTTTAAGCTTTTTACGCAGGTTTTCGCCCTGACCGGCGGAGGCCCGCGCTATTCGACGACCACCATCGTCTATATGATCTACTCCAGCGGCTATGTCGATCAGCGGCTGGGATATTCCTCGGCCCTTTCCGTGGTGTTCTTCCTGATCATCCTTTCGCTTTCTTTAGTTCAGCAGTCGGCGACGAAAATGTCCAAGTCTTAAGGAGGTAATCGCGTGACACGCAGCCGCGCCGGAAAGGCAAAAAAAGGTATTGCGAGATTCTTGAATTATGCGCTGCTTGTTTTTGTGGCCCTGATCTTTATCCTGCCGATCATGACGCTGGTATTCGGCTCTTTCAAGACCGACGAAAACCAGCTTCTGATGGATATGAGCTCCTTCCGTGCGTTCCTCCCGGTGGGGGAGCTCGGAACGGAAAATTTCAGCGATGTGTTCGGCCGCATCGACGTGCTGAATTATCTGAAGAACAGCGTGATCATCACGGCGTGCAGCGCCTTTTTCGGCATTGTACTGAACAGCATGCTCGGCTATGTGCTGGCGCGGTTCACGTTCCGCGGGCGCCGGGCGATCTTGAAAACGATCATCTCGCTGATGATCATCCCCATGGAAGCGATCGCCATGCCCCTGCTGCTGATCTGCTTCAAGATGAGTCTGATCAACACGCTCACCGTCCAGATCCTGCCGTTCCTGATCGATCCGTTTACGATTTTCTTTTTCTATCAGGGCTTCCTGAAGCTGCCGGTCGAGATGGAGGAGGCGGCGCTGATCGACGGATGCAGCTATCCTAAAATTTACCGCAGCATCGCGATGCCGCTTTCCAAGCCCACGGTCATCAGCGTGCTGATCCTTTGCTCGATGGGAAAATGGGGCGATGTGTTCTGGCCCAACATGGTGACCCGCGGCAGGGAGGTTCGCCCGCTTTCCATCGGGCTCACCCAGCTTTATCAGGCGCTCCCCAGAGATTGGGGCGATATTTTCGCCTTCGCGCTGATCATGACGATCCCCATCATGGCGGTGTTCTTTATCTTCCAGAAGCAGTTTATGGAATCCGTGGCGACGACGGGCATCAAGGGATGAAGGAATTCTGCGGACGGGCATTGCCTCCGGCCCTTTTTCGCAATATAATCAAAAGGGTTTCGGAATTCCCGGAACCGAAAGGCGGACGGGGAAACGGCATACCCTTCGGAAAACGCCGTTCCGCGGGAAAGGAGGGGAGGGGGAGATGCTGACCATCAGGGATATCGCCAAGCTATCCGGCTTTTCGGTCACGACGGTTTCCCGCGCCCTGAACAACGAATATGATGTCAGTGAAAGCACGAAAAAGAGGATCCAGCAGATCGCGAAAGAGCGCAACTATACGCCGAACCGCAGCGCCAGGCGGCTTGTGACGCGGAGATCCAACCGGATCGGATATCTGATCTATGAATTCGGCAAGGCGGCCGGCGAAGACAATTTCTTCTACGAGACCCTGCGCGGCATGCAGCGCAAATGCGTGGAGCTGGGGTACGAGCTTGCGTTTCTGATCGGCAATATCCATATCACCGAAGAGCTCGACGCGAAGATGATCGAATCCCTGATCGTCCAGCACGACCTCGCCGGGCTGATCATGATGGGGTACGAGCTGGACGAGGATAAGCGGGAAAAGCTGGCCGAGGCCAAAATCCCGATCGTCTGCATCGACGGCCGGCTCACGGGGGAATATCTGGGCAAGGTGTCGGTGGACAACTACGCGGCCGCCTATGCGGCGGTCCGCCATATGTACGAAAACAACAGGCGCCGGCACATCGTTTTCCTCAACGGCAAGCACCGCTCCTATGCGTGCAGCCAGCGGCTGAACGGCTACCGGGACGCCATGGGAGCCGATTTCGACCCGAACAACGTGTATTACGGCGAATACCGCGAAACGCTGAGCGCGGAAATCATCGATTCGCTGATCGAGCAGCATCTCCCAATCGACGGGATTTTCGCCGCGAACGATATGATGGCCATCGGCGCGATCACGTCTTTGAACGAGCACCGCGTCCGGGTCGGAGAAGCCGTCGATGTGATCGGCTTTGACGATATCGCCATCAGCTCCTACATCAGGCAGCCGCTGTCCACGATTTCACTGGACAAGCAGCTGCTGGGGCAAACCTGCGTCTCCCTTCTGGTGGATATGATCCAGGAAAAAGACACGCCCCGGGAGCGATTCATCCCCTTTGAGCTGAAGCTGAGGCAAACGACCGCTTCGTGAAAATGAAAGACGGGAAAACGATCGCTGCTTTCGATCATGAAAAATTCAAAGGAGCCAAAGGACCATGCGGGTTTGCAATAAGATTATGCTGATCACCTATCCCGACAGTATGGGCGGAAATCTGCCGAAGCTCGAGAGCCTTCTCGACAGGCATTTCCGCCGTGCCGTCGGCGGGATCCATCTGCTCCCTTTTTTCCCTTCCTCGGCGGACCGGGGGTTCGCGCCGATCACCTACGACCGCGTGGATCCGGCGTTCGGGGACTGGGACACCGTGAAACGGCTCGGTGAGAAATATTACCTGATGTTCGACTTTATGGTCAACCACATTTCCCGGCAGTCTGAATATTTCAGGGACTTTCAGAAGCGCCGCGACGAATCCCCTTACCGCGACTTTTTTATCCGGTACAAGGACTTTTGGCCGGGAGGGGAACCCACCCGCGGGGACCTCGGCCGGATCTACAAGCGGAAGCCGCGGGCCCCTTACACCGAGGTGAGGTTCGGCGACGGCGCAGTCGAAAAGCTTTGGTGCACGTTCAGCGAGGAACAGCTGGATCTGAACGTCCGCAGTGAGAAGGTGTGGGAGTTCTACCGGCGGACGCTCACCGGCATGGCCCGGCGCGGGGCCGCGATGATCCGGCTGGACGCTTTCGCCTATGCGGTCAAGAAACGCGGGACCAGCTGTTTCTTTGTGGAGCCGGAAATATGGGATTTTCTCGGGTCGATCGAGAAAATACTGAAGCCCTGCTCCGTGGAACCGCTGCTTGAGATGCACGAGCACTATTCGATCCAGATGAAGCTGGCCGGGAAGGGATACTGGGTCTACGACTTCGCCCTGCCCATGCTGACCCTGCACAGCCTTTATACGGGGAACGCCCGCCGCCTGAAGGAATGGTTCGCCGTATGTCCCCGCAAACAATTCACAACGCTCGATACGCACGACGGGATCGGGGTCGTCGACGTCAAGGGCCTGATGTCGGACCGGGAAATCGAAGAGACGGTGGATCTGCTCTACCAAAAAGGCGCCAATGTCAAGCGGGTCTACAGCTCTGCGGAATACCACAACCTGGATATTTATCAGATCAACTGCACCTTTTACTCCGCGCTGGGGAACGACGACGACGCCTATCTGCTTGCGCGGGCGATCCAGTTTTTCGCGCCCGGCATTCCGCAGGTCTATTATGTCGGGATGCTGGCCGGCGAGAACGACGTCGCCCTGATGGAGAAGACCAAGTTCGGGCGGAATATCAACCGCCATAATTATACGGCGGACGAAGTGGAGGACCGCCTTCGGGCCCCCGTCGTGCAAAAGCTCGTGAAGCTGATGGAGTTCCGCAACCGCCATCCGGCTTTCGGCGGGAGCTTCGAGGTGCTGGACACTGAGGACCGCCTGCTGGCGATCCGCCGCCGCAGCGGCCCGTACGAGGCCGTTCTGCGCGCCGACCTGAAGACGTTCAAGTTCAAAATCACAAGCAGCGCCCCGGAGGACGCCCCCGCCTTTTGCGGCGGTTCCGGCGGTGATTGAGAGAAGCAAAAGCCCTCCGCAGGCTGGCTGGAACCGCTGCCGGCGGGGCCGGGTTCGCCGGCGGAAAATTACCGGAGGCGAAGGGAATGGAGCAAAAAAAAGTGAAAGCCTATATGATCGGCAACGCCCATCTGGACCCCGTGTGGCTCTGGCGCTGGCAGGACGGTTTTCAGGCGGCGAAGGCCACCTTCCGGTCGGTGCTCGACCGGATGAAGGAATTTCCGGATTTCGTTTTCACCGGCAGTTCGGTCTGCTATTACGAATGGATCGAGCAAAACAACGCGGAGATGTTCGAGGAGATCCGGGCGCGGGTCCGGGAAGGCCGGTGGGTGATCTGCGGCGGCTGGTGGATCGAGCCGGACTGCAACATCCCGGGCGGCGAGTCCTTCGCGCGCCAGGGCCTCCTCGGCCAGCGATATCTCCGGGAAAAGTTCGGCGTGACCGCCCGCACGGGCTACAATGTGGACAGCTTCGGCCACAACGGCTCGCTGCCCCAGATCCTGCGGAAGAGCGGCATGGCCCGCTACGTTTTCATGCGTCCCGGGCGCAACGAGAAAGGCCTGCCTGCCGGCCTTTTTACCTGGAAATCGGCGGACGGCTCGGCCGTGACGGCTTACCGCATCCCCTATGAATACTGCACGTGGGGAAAAGAGCTCGGGCCGCATATCCGGCGGTGCGCCGGCGACCTCAAGGAGCCGGAAAAGGAGCTGATGATCTTTTACGGGGTGGGCGACCACGGGGGCGGCCCCACCGTCGAAAACATCCGGAACATCCGCGCGCTGAACGACTCCGACGGTTATCCGGAGCTGGTGATGGCGTCGCCGGAGGATTATTTCGACGCCGTGCGGTCGAGCCGCCGCGTGCTGCCCGTGGTGGAGGGGGACCTGCTCCACCATTCGAGCGGCTGCTACAGCGCCCATTCCGGTGTCAAGCGGTGGAACCGGCGGGCGGAAAACCGCCTGCTTGCCGCCGAGAAGCTTTCCGCGGCGTCCCGGTTCCTGACGGGGCAGGCATATCCGGCGGAAGAGTACCGCAAAGCCTGGAAGGATGTGCTGTTCAACCAGTTCCACGATATCCTGGCCGGCACCTGCATCGAATCGGCGTATGAGGACGTGCGGGAAAGCTACGGGGAGGCGCTGCATCTTGCGGCCGAGGGCATGAACCTCGCCGCGCAGGCCGTTTCGTGGAAGATCGGCATCGAGCCGGAAGCGGGCGCGAGGCCGCTGGTGGTCTTCAACCCGCACGGCTTTGCCTGCCGGGCCGAGATCGGGCTGGAGACCGAGGCGGTTCCGGAGGGGACCGTGCTGGAGGACGACGCGGGGAATCCGGTGCCGTTCCAGCGCGTGGATTCGGAAGCCTCCGTGTCCGGCCGGGAGAAGATCGTGTTCGTGGCGGACCTGCCCTCCCTGGGCTACCGCACCTACCGGCTGAGAAAAACGGACGCCGCCGCGGCGCCCCTGCCGGTGCGCGGCCGTGGGCTCGGCTTTGAGAACGCTTTTTACCGCGCCTCTTTCGACGAGACGAGCGGCCTGCTCCGTTCCCTGGTGGAAAAGAAAAGCGGCGGCGAGCTGCTGCGGGCCCCCGCCGCCCGGCCCGCCGTGATCGCCGACGAGAGCGACACCTGGTCCCACGGCGTCCGGCGCTTCGACCGGGAGGAGGGCTCCTTCGCCCTCCGGTCCATCCGCAAGGTCGAAGACGGGCCGGTCCGGACCGTCATCCGGGTCGAAAGCGGCTATCAGGCTTCGAGCCTCGCCCAGGATTTCATTTTTTACCCGTCCCTCCCGCAGATCGAAGTTCGCGCCGCGGTGGATTGGCATGAACGCCACCGGATGCTCAAGCTGCGTTTTCCGCTTCGGCTCAATTACTGCAAAATCAACGCGGAAATCCCCTTCGGCTATGCGGACCGGGCGGCCGACGCGGACGAATACCCCATGCAGCAGTGGGTCGACGCCACCGGGGCCGTCCCGGGGAACGATGCCGCCGCCGTGGGGCTGTCCATCCTCAACGACGGCAAATACAGCTACGACGCCGAGGGCGATACGGTCTCGGTCACAGTCCTGCGCAGCCCGGCCTATGCGCACCACATTCCGCTGAAGCTGGACCCGCACAAACCCGTCGCCTATATGGACCAGGGAGTGCAGCGCTTTACGTACGCCCTGTACCCGCACTGCGGCGGCTGGGAAACTGCCGGAACCGTGCGCCGGGCGATGCTGCTCAACCAGAAGCCGTTCGGCCTGTTCGAGACTTTCCATCAAGGCCCGCTGCCGCAGGCTCTCTCCTTTCTTCAAATCGACTGTCCCCATGTGATCCTTACCGCGCTCAAGCTTGCGGAGGACGGCAGCGGCGATCTTATTTTGAGGGCCTACGAGAGCGCCCGGACGGCTGCGAAGGCCGTCATCACGCTGCCGGTTCTCGGCAGGACGATCTCGTGCGGATTCGGCCCGGGAGAGATCAAAACCTTCCGCATTCCGGCCGACGCCGGCCTGCCGGCGGCCGAGGTCGACCTGACGGAAACATAAGAAAAACGGAATTCCATGCAGTTCACGATTTTCCGGCCGGATGCGGCTTCGACCCAAGGCCGCCGGCATGAAAACAAAAAGGAGGGCTCGCTTTGAAATATTGGATCGGGCTTGATATCGGAGGGACCAAATGCGCGGTGGTGCTCGCGACGCTGGACCACGGCATCCGCGTCCGGAGCCGGATCGCGTTCCCGACGGGGGCCGAGCGCGGCTTCGCTTACACGAAAGACAAGCTGTTCCGTACCATCCGCGACATTCTGGCCCAAAATGATCTGGGCGTTTCGGACGTGCGCGCCATCGGCGTCAGCTGCGGCGGCCCGCTCGACAGCCGCAGGGGGCTGATCCTGTCCCCGCCCAATCTTCCGGGCTGGGACAGCGTCCCGTTTGCGAAGATGCTGACGGAGGAGTTCGGGGTTCCGGCCTTTCTGCAGAACGACGCGAACGCCTGCGCTTTGGTGGAGTGGAAGCTCGGCGCGGGCCGGGGAGCGCAGAATATGATCTTCCTTACCATGGGGACCGGCATGGGCGCCGGCATCATCGCGGAAGGGCGGCTTTTGCGCGGCCCCAGCGATATGGCCGGGGAGGTCGGCCATATCCGGCTGGAGGACGAAGGGCCGGTGGGCTTCGGAAAAGCCGGTTCCTTCGAGGGCTTCTGCAGCGGCGGGGGCATCGGGCGGCAGGCCCGGGAGATGACGAGGCGCTGGATGGAAGAGGGGAAGACCCCCGCGTGGATCCGCGACGGCGTCGGACCGGAAGAGGTGAACGCGAAGGTGATCGGCCAATATGCGGACCGCGGAGACGCGCAGGCCCTGGAAATCTACCGCTTTGTCGGCGGCAAGCTCGGGAAAGGCGTCAGCATCCTCATCGACGCGCTGAATCCGGAGGTCGTCGTGATCGGCAGCATCTTCGTGCGCAGCGAGAGCGTCCTGCGGCCCGCGATGGAGGCCGTGATCGAGCAAGAGGCTTTGATCCATTCGAGAAAGGCGTGCCGGATCGTTCCGGCGCAGACCGGGGACTCCCTCGGCGATTTCGCGAGCGTGATGGCGGCCTGCTACGCGCTGGATATCGACCCGTGCGCCGTCGGCGACGAAGAAGACCCCGAGGTCCTGGCGATCTACGAAAGATTGTTCGAACGCTATCCCGACCTGATTTCCGCCCGGGACGCCGTGATGCAGGCTTATCTGATTTTTGCCGGGACTTACCGCCGGGGCGGCAAGCTGCTCGTCTGCGGCAACGGCGGGAGCGCGGCGGACGCCGATCACATCGTCGGCGAGCTGATGAAAGGCTTCTTCAAAAAACGCCCTCTTGCCGGGGAGCAGTTCGCGCGGGAGGACGGCGCGCCTGCCCTCGATGCGGAGGAAACCGGCCTGCTGCAGGGGACGCTCCCGGCGGTCGCCCTGACGCAGCATACGGCGCTGTCGACCGCCTTCCTGAACGACGTCGACCCGTATATGGTGTTTGCGCAGCAGGTGTACGGATACGGCGAAAAGGGTGACGCCTTTCTGGGAATCAGCACCTCCGGGAATTCCGCCAACGTCGTCCACGCGGCCCGCGTCGCGCGGGCGAAGGGATTGCGTACCGTTGCCCTGACGGGACCCGGCGGCGGAAAGCTCCGGGATTGCTGCGACGTCGCCGTATGCGTGCCCGGAAGCTGCACCGCCGATATCCAGGAGCGCCATCTCCCCGTTTACCATACCCTGTGCGCCATGCTGGAGGAGAAATTTTTTTGACGGCTGCATGAAACAGAAAAGCGGGCGGCCGCCAAAAAAATTTCTCCTCC
>DAIUFE010000007.1:16956-52512 GCA_036844765.1 Caproicibacter sp.
GGGCGGCCGCCGGAACGAAGTTCGCTTCGTCCGGCGGCCGCCCGTTTTTTCTCGGCAGGGGATTTTCCCGCGCATGCGTCACAGGGTGATTTCGTCGCCCGGCCGCAGCACAATTTTCCCCTCCGAATGAAAAGCGTTCGCCTTTTTTTCGTCGAACGGGGCGCTCGGGCTCATGTGGATGGGGATGCTGTGTCTGGCCCCGATCACGGCGGCGCATTCCGACGCTTCCCGCGCGTCCATGTTGAACACCCCGTCCGTGGGCAGAAGGGCGTAGTCCAGCTTTTCCCGGGCAAGCCTTTGCTTCATGTAGCCGGTGGACGAAGTATCCCCGGCGTCGTAGAGCTTCACGCCGTCGACCGAGATCAGGAGGCCGACGCACCGGTCCGCCGGATGGTTTTTGTTGCAGGCGGGCGTGCCCTCGACCGTAAGATCGCGGAAGACGACGGTCCCGTATTTCCCGCCTGCGAGGAAATCGCCGTGCCGCAGGACTCTGCCGCCCTTTTTGAGGGTGACCAGGCGGACCTGGTTGTGGTCATAGTGTTCGTGCGTGACCAGCACGAGGTCCGCGGGCCGGTCGTAGCCTTTCCCCGCATAAGGGTCGATGTAGACGACGGTGCCGCCGTCCGTCACGATCCGCAGGCTGGAATGTCCCTGATAAAGCAGCTTTGCCATTTGATCTCCTCCCGTTTCCCGGCATAATTTTTCGGCCGCCCGAATTTTTGCGGTGCAGATGCTGATTTCAGTTATAATCGCGCCGTCCGGATTTGTCAAGCGCCCCGAAATCGCGCGGGAAACAACCTGCGGTTTTATCCTTTCACAGATTTCCTGAACGCGGAATAACGGCAGGAAGATCCGAGAGAGCGCGGGGAAACCGCCCCGCCTGTCCGCCGTTCCAAAACCGGTTGAAAATCCGGAGCCCGTGTGATACATTTTAGAAAAGAGTTTCGTCTGGGGGCTGATACGATGAAATACGACGTAACGGCGATGGGGGAACTGCTGATCGATTTCACGCAGAACGGGATCACGGAGCAGGGGAACGGCCTGTTCGAGGCGAATCCCGGCGGCGCGCCCTGCAACGTGCTCGCCATGCTGGCCAAGCTGGGGAAAAAGGCCGCGTTTATCGGCAAGGTGGGCGACGACCTCTTCGGCCGGCTGCTTTTCCGCGTGATCGCCGAGGCCGGCATCGACGCCGGCGGGCTCGTTTTTGACCCGTCGGTCCGGACGACGCTCTCGTTCGTCCGGAACACGCCGGACGGGGACCGGGATTTTTCGTTTTACCGGAACCCGGGCGCGGACCAGAGGATCACCCCCGCCGAAGTCCGGACGGACCTGATCCGGCAATCCGGAATGTTCCATTTCGGCACGCTTTCGCTGACGGACGAGCCGGCCCGCAGCGCGACGCAGGCGGCGGTGGAAACCGCCGCCCGGGCGGGCGCCCTGATCTCTTTCGACCCGAACCTCCGCCCGCCCCTCTGGCCTTCTCTGGAGGAGGCGAAAAAGCAGATGGCGTGGGGCTGCGGCCGGTGCGCGGTTCTGAAGATCGCGGCGGAGGAGCTGGCGTTTCTGGCCGGGGAGGATGCCGTCGGTCCGGGGATCGCCTCGCTGCGCGGCCGCTTTCCCGGCATTGCCCTGTTCCTCGTGACGAAGGGGAAAGACGGGGCGGAAGCTTTTTACGGCGGAGTCCATGTTTCCGTCCCCGCGTACCGGGAGGTCCGGACGATCGACACGACGGGCGCCGGCGACACCTTCTGCGGCGCCTGCCTCGCTTACCTGCTGGATCACGATCCGGACCGCCTGACGGAGGAGCAGCTGACCGAGATGCTGAAATTTGCCAACGCCGCCGCAGCGCTGGTCACGGCCAAAAAGGGCGCGCTGCGCTCCATGCCGTCGCGCGGGGAAATTCTGCGGCTGATGGGGGAGGAAGACCCGCTCCGGGGGTAAAATGGAAATCAGGCGGCGCGGACGTCCGTCATCAATAGGCACTCTTATTGGAAAAGGGATCGCCGATTCCCTTTTTATCTTTTCGGAAGCGCTGAAACGGTTACCGCCGTTGCATTCCGGATCCTGATTTGATATGATTTCACCGGGAGGCTGTATTTGAAATGGCGGTAAAAAACCGCGGTTCCATCTTCATAGCAATCCCAGCCGCGATGGAGAGGCGAAAAGCAAAAAAGCCTGCCGCAACTCAGCTGGAAGTGCCGCAGCTGCCGAGTCCCTGACTTTCATAGAACGGCGAAACGGATCGTTTTTTGAGGAGGTTTGTCAAATGTCGAAACATGCCGTGCAGTCTCCGGATGGACACGTTGAACTGCTTTTCACGGTGGCGAAAGGCAGATTGTTCTACGAGGTGAGCCGGGACGGATTCCTGGCCGCGGACAGGGCGCCGCTGGGCCTGGTGCTGCCGGACTGCGACCTTTCCGACGGCCTTTGCCTGAAAGACGAATCCCGCAGTGTGATCGATGAGACCTATTCGATTCCGGCGTACAAAAAATCGGTCTGCGCGAATCATGCCAACACGATCGCGCTGACGTTCGAAAAGGCCGGGCATACGATGGCGGTGGAGGGGCGCGCCTATGACGACGGAGCCGCGGTCCGCATGATCCTGCCCGGCGAGGGGACCGGCGTCGTCGACCACGAGGCGACGGCCTTTGCCGTACCGCAAGGGGCCGACCCTGTTTACGGCATGAAATGGCTGTGTTCCTACGAGGATCAGTATCACCCGATTCCCAGAGAAGATTTATACCAGAACATTTACGCGTTCCCGCTGCTGGTCCACGCCGGCGGGAACCTTTGGGCCCTGTATGCGGAAGCGTCGGTCTTCGGCGATTACGGAGGCGGCAACCTGCAGTCCGACCCGGAAGATCCCGCCGTGCTTCATGTCATGAAGGCAGTCGACAAGCTGACGGGCATCACATCCGAGCTCCCGATGAAGACCCCTTGGCGCGTCGTGATCACCGGCAGCCTGAACGATCTCGTCACTTCCAACCTGCTCGAAAATCTCAATCCGGAAAGCATCGTGAAAGACCCGTCGTTCATCAGGCCCGGCGTCTGTGCGTGGAGCTGGATGAGCGAACACGATTCCGCCTCGGACCCCAAACGGATGCGCGATTATGTGGACTTCGCCCAGGAGATGGGGTGGCCGTATTCCCTGGTCGACGGAGGCTGGCCGGGTCATGTGGATATTCCGGAGCTGGTCCGGTACGCCGCGCCGAAAGGCGTGAAGATCTGGATTTGGGAGCACAGCAGGGAGCTGCGCGACCCCGCGGTCGCCGAAGAAAAGATGAAGCTCTGGAGCGGCTGGGGCGTGGTGGGCCTGAAAATCGATTTCTTTGAGTCCGATTCCCAGGAGCGGGTGTCGCAGTTTGAACTGCTGGCCCGCTTGGCGGCCGAATACCGCCTGATGCTGAACTTCCACGGCTGCCTGCGGCCTTCCGGCTACAGCAGGGTGTGGCCCCACATCCTTTCCTACGAAGCGGTGCAGGGCGGCGAATATCTGGACCATTTTTCCAGCTTTACCCCCGGCGGGCCCGACGCGGCCCATAACTGCACCCTGCCGTTTACCAGGAACGCGATGGGACCGATGGATTATACGCCGGTCTGCTACCGCAGCTATGTGACGGGTACGACCGACGCCCACCAGACGGCGCTCCCCCTCATTTTCACCAGCTATATTCTGCATATCGGCGAAAAGAAGGAAAACGTCGAATCCAATCCCTGCGCGCCTTTCTTAAAAAAGCTTCATACCTCGTGGGACGAGACCAAATTGCTGGAGGGGTATCCCGCGAGCTACGTCACCATGGCGCGCCGCAGCGGCGAAGAATGGTTCGTCGGCGGAATCTGCGCCCGCCGCCCCCGCAATTCCACGGTCCGCCTGGATTTTCTCACGGCGGATACTTATGAGATGGAGCTGTACCGCGACGATCTGTCCGATCTGCGCCCCACGGACGCGGCGAAAGACGCCCTGGGTCCCATGACCCCCGGGATCGTCGCGCGGCTGGAGTCCCTGCCGGCCCGCCCGTGCCAGCATCAGCACGACCTCCATCGGGTGCAGGTCGAGAAACGCACCGTCCGAAAGGGAGAGATCCTTACGATCCCGGAGAGCGTCAACGGCGGGTTCGCCCTTTACCTGAAGCCTGAAGCGTGAGTGAAAACAACCTGCCGGGAAAGAGCGGCCCGCGCGGTTTGAAATGCTCCCGAAAGTATGCTACACTGGGCAGAAGAAAAAGGAAAGCGGGTTTTGATATGGCGCAGCTGTGGGGCGGAAGGTTCACGAAGGCGACGGACGGCCTGGCGCGGGAGTTCAACGCGTCGATCCGGTTCGACCGCCGCCTGCTGGAGCAGGATATCGCGGGGAGCCGGGCGCACGTCCGGATGCTGGCGAAGCAGAAGATTTTGACGGAGGGGGAGAGGGACGCCCTTCTGGCCGGGCTGGACGGCATCCTGGCCGACGTGAAAAGCGGAAAGCTGAAGATCACGGATCAATATGAGGACGTCCACAGCTTTGTGGAGGCGAACCTGACGGAGCGCGCAGGGGAGGCGGGCAAAAAACTGCACACCGGCCGCAGCCGCAACGACCAGGTGGCGCTCGACATGAAGCTGTACGTGCGCGGCGAGATCGGCGCCGTCGATTCCGAGCTCAAAGAGCTGCTGCGGGTCCTTCTGCGCCTGATGAAGGAGCACGGGGAAACGTTTATGCCGGGCTTCACGCATCTGCAGAAGGCGCAGCCGACGACCCTCGCGCACCATCTGGGCGCCTATTTCGAGATGTTCCGCCGCGACCGCTCGCGCCTGGCCGACGCCCGCAGGCGGCTGAACCTCTGCCCGCTCGGGGCGGGGGCGCTGGCGGGCACCACCTATCCGCTGGACCGGGACTTCACCGCGCGCCTGCTCGGCTTCGACGGCCCCACGCGCAACAGCATGGACTCGGTCTCCGACCGCGATTACGGGATCGAGTTCCTTTCCGCGCTGGCCCTCGTGATGATGCACCTGAGCCGCTTTTCCGAGGAGATCATCCTGTGGAACTCGGACGAGTACCGCTTCGTCGAGATCGACGACGGCTACAGCACGGGCAGCAGCATCATGCCGCAGAAAAAGAACCCGGACATCGCGGAGCTGGTGCGCGGCAAGACCGGGCGCGTCTACGGCGCGCTGCTTTCCCTGCTGACGACGATGAAGGGCCTTCCGCTCGCCTACGACAAGGACATGCAGGAGGACAAGGAACCGGTCTTTGACGCGGCCGACACCGTGAAAGCGTGCCTGCGGCTTTTTGCCGGCATGCTTTCGACCCTGAAGTTCAACCGCGCGCGCATGGAGGAAAGCGCGAAAAAGGGCTTTTCCAACGCGACGGACGCCGCGGACTATCTGGTGCGGAAGGGCGTGCCGTTCCGGGACGCCCACGGCATCGTTGGCAGGCTGGTGCTGCGCGGCCTTCGGGAGGGCAAGCCGCTGGACGATTTCACGTTGGAGGAATTTAAGGCCGCCAGCCCCGCGTTCGGGGACGATATCTACGAGGCCCTCCGCCTGAAGACCTGCGTCGAAAAAAGGTCCACGGCGGGCGCGCCGGGGCGCGCCGCCATGGACCGTGAGATCGAAGAGGCGGAAGAATATCTCGAAAGAGAATAGCGCTGCTATTTCAGTTCCAGCTCGTCCATCTTTTCCCGCAGGCGGATGAAGTCCTCGAATGCGGAGGGCTTGTTGTTCGGGTTGCGCAGCAGGGCGGCGGGGTGGAGCGTCGCCATCATCAGCAGTCCGTCCTTTTCAAAGAATTCGCCGTGCTCCCGGGTGATCTTGAAATCGGGGCGGATGAGCTGCGCGGCCGCGATGCGCCCCAGGCAGACGAGAATGGCCGGGCGCAGCAGCGCGATCTGGTTGCGCAGCCAGCCGATGCACGTCTGCTGTTCTTCGGGCAAGGGGTCGCGGTTTTTGGGCGGCCTGCACTTGACGATATTTCCGATGTAGATGTTTTTGCTCCGGTCCAGGTCCACGGCGTCGAGCATCTTATCCAGAAGCTGCCCGCTGCGGCCCACAAACGGCTTTCCCTGCAGATCTTCCTGTTCCCCCGGCCCTTCGCCGACGAACAGCACGCGCGCCTGCCGGCATCCCGCGCCGAAGACCACGTGCGTGCGCCCTTCGCACAGGCCGCATTTTCGGCAGCTCAGGCAGGCCCGCTCCAGTTCATCCCAGTCCGAATACAATTCGTATCGGCCCCCTTATCTCTATGATACCGCGTTCCCGTTCCGTTGGGGAGCGCTTTTTTTGTGTTTCCCCGCCGCGGCTGAAAAAACGGCTCATTTCGGCGCGCGGCACAGGCGCTTCTGCTGGCGGATATCCTTGCCCACGAACACGACCCTGCGGTAGCTGCCGATGATGCGCGAGACGAAACGTTCCGAGTAAAACTCCATCATTTCCCGCACGGAGAGGTTGGTGCTGATGAGGGTCGGTTTCTGCGCGAGCAGGCGGCCGTTCACGATCGCGTAGATCGCCGCGGTGGAGAAGGAGCTGCGGAACTCCGTGCCGAGGTCGTCGAGGATCAGCAGATCGCAGGCGAGCAGCGGACCGGAAGGATCTTCTCCGTTTCCGCGCCCGAAATGCTCGTCCTCCAGTTTCTTCACGAGGCCGCCGACCGAGCAGTACACCGTGCCGAATCCCTTCTCGATCGCGGCGTTCGCGATCGCCAGCGACAGGTGCGTTTTTCCCAGGCCGGTCCCGCCGGTCAGAATCAGGTTCGGGGATTCCGTCGAAAAATGCTCCGCGTAAGCGGCGCAGAACCGGAACGTGTCGCCCATGATCTCGCGGTCGGAGGGCCGGCTCTCCCGCGGCTCGTTGGAATACCAGCCGAGCGAGAAACTCTCGAAGGTGGAAAGGGACAGCGGCGTCAGCGCGTTGAGCCGCCGGAAGGATTCCGCGCGCAGCAGGCCCTTGAGGCAGGCGCACATTTTCCCGTCCACATAGCCCGTGTCTTTGCAGCGCGGGCAGGCGTAGTGCGGCTCCAGATCGTCCGGCTTCATGCCGTGGGCGGCCAGCAGGCGCGCGTATTCCGCCTGCACGGCCTTGTTTTCCTCCTTCAGCTTCTCGAGCCGCCCGCGGGCGCTTTCCCCGCCGAGGACCGCTTTGGCGGCGCGGACCGCCGTCGAAGAGAGGCGGCGCTCCAGCTCCTCCGCCTGCGGGCACTCCCCGCGGAACGCGGCTTTGCGCCGTTCGGCCTCTTCGCGCGCGGCCCTGCGGCGCTCCCGCAGGATCTTTTCTGCCGAAAGGTAAACTTCCCTGCCGTATCCCAAAGATCTCACCCCTTCGTGTCTTTGGTGTCGTAGATGCTGGTGGATTCATACTCGCCGATGTCGAAGGTGGGGGAGGGTTTTTCGCCGCCGGATTTCCGGGACGGGCTGCGTTCCATCCGCTCCTCGGCGGCCTGCCTGGGGGTTTTGATTCCTTCCTTGTGCCAGCGTTCAAGGATGCGGTTCATGTAGCCCGGCCGGTACTTTCCGGCCCCGTCGATGGTCCGGTCGTACGCCTCGCGGATCATGTCCGGGCCGAATTTCCATTCGCCGACCCAGACCGGCGCGAAGCTCTCTTCGCGCGAGGACGGCGTCCGGCGGGGGATGCCGATGGCTTCCTCGACGGCGCGCCAGGCTTTCTGGCGCTCGGAGAGCAGGCGCAGCCGCTCCTCCGCTTTTTCGTGCGTGTTGATCTCTTCGTCCGCCCAGTTCATGGCGGCTTTTTCTATGTACCGCATGTTCGCCCTGCCGACGCTCGCGGCGTATTGCAGCAGCATTACGATCACGTCGGACGGGAGGCCGAAATCGTCGTGGATCATCACGAACGTCGCGGCTTCCCCGCCGGAGACCGTGCGGCCGAGGATCTCCTCTGCGGACTGGATCAGGCACGCGATCTCGGTGGATTCCGTCATGCGCTTGGCGACGAATCCGCTGTCCGGCTTCTGGGGGCGCGAAAGGATCCGCTTCGGCTTCTCCGCTTTTTCGGCCGCGGCGGGAGCGGGCTGCGGCGCGGGGGCGGCCTCCCGGTCCTCCCGCGGCGCGGCGGCGGGGGAAAGCGCGTCCCCGGACGACGAAAGCAGCCCTTTGTCCTGCCAGTAGCGCAGGGCGTCGCCCGCCTCCGACCGGTCGATGCCGAGGGCGTCCGCGACCTGCGAAAGTTCGAACGGCTGCCCGGCGTGGCGCAGGACCCACAGCAGGGCCTTGAGCGGGAGGGTGCCCGCCAGCTTCAGGTGGTCGTCGACGACGGAGCACGGGACCGCGAAAACGGAATTCCAACTCCCCAGATTGAGGGAATAACTCAAAGAACTCAGCCTTTCCTAAAATAGCGGTTTCAGCCGTGATTGAGAAATAAAATCGTCCGCAATAGAGCTGAAAATGCTATCACTTGTGATACGCCCTATTATAGCATAGGGCGGCGGGGGTGGCAAAACAAAAATCGGCCCGGAAGCGAAAAAGAGCCGCGGAACCGACGGAAAATCCGGGAGAAATCGGTCGGATGCGGCCTTCGCCAGCGTTGACATTTTGCCGGAACTGTGATAGAGTACAGGAGGCATCAGTACTAATAGCAATAGAACAGTAAATACAGACGACACCGCCTTGGACAAAGGCAGCCTGCGGTTCGGGGGAAGAGGAACGAAGACGATGAGAAGCAGAAAAAGAGCGGGCGGACGCCGCGTCGTTTTGGCGCTGGGGCTGATCGCGGCCGCCGTGCTGCTGATCCATTTCAAGGGGTTCGGGAATGCCGTCCCGAGAGGCGGCTCCGGCCTCGCGGGGCAGGAACCGGCGGCTTCCGACGGCGCGGTTTCCGCGGACACCCTGCAGGCGCTGGAAGCCCTGGCGAAAACCGCTCCGGAGATCGGGCCGGTTCTGCGGCATCCGGAAAAATATCCGGCGCGGCTCCTCGAGTCGCTCGCGCGCAATCCGGAGCTCCTCGATTTCACGCTGGATTATCCGGAAAAGAAGGGGACCCTGGCCGATCAGATCGACCTTTCGGGGGAGGCCCGGCGCGGCGGGATCCCCCTGCTGATGCAGTGGGACGAGCGGTGGGGCTACGCGCCCTACGGCGGCGGGATCATCGCGCTGGACGGCTGCGGGCCCACGTGCCTTTCGATGGTGGCCGTGGGCCTGACGGGGGATATCTCGCGGAACCCGGAGGCGGTCGCCGCCTTCAGCGAGCGGAACGGCTATCTCGACGCGAAGTCCGGCAGCACGCTCTGGACGCTGATGTCCGAGGGGGCGGAAAAGCTGGGGCTGAAGTCGGCCGAGCTGCCGCTGGACCGGGCGCGGATGGCCCGCGAGCTTTCCGAGGGGCATCCGATCATCTGCAGCCTGAGGCCGGGGGATTTCACGACCGTCGGCCACTTCGTCGTGCTGTGCGGATACCGGGACGGCGCGTTTGACGTGCGGGACCCCAACAGCCGCGGCCGGAGCGGAAAAACGTGGAGCTACGAGACCCTGAAGCCGCAGATCCGCAATCTGTGGGCCTTTTCCGCCTGATTCCGTTTTTTCCGGCAGGCGGAAAAGCTTGACAGGATCGCTTTTCCCGGCTATAATATTTTTCGTCCGGTTTTCGTCCGTTCCGCGAACGTAGCTCATCTGGCAGAGCGCCACCTTGCCAAGGTGGAGGTAGCGAGTTCAAGTCTCGTCGTTCGCTCCAAGTCAATTGCCCAAAATAGATGCATGGCCTATAAAGCCAGTGTTTATGCGGGCTTCGGGAGTTTTGAATGGAAAATTCAAGACTCCCGATTTTCATAGATGCACCTCGCTTTTTAACAAGAAAGCGGGGTGTTTCTCGTTTTAGGCCGGAATCAGTCCGGTAAACAATTTCATAAAGCCAATACCCTATAACGTGTGGTTTTGGCTGAAGAACCAGGAAGCCGCGCTCCTCCCTTTTGGGGAAGGGAACGCGGCTTCCTTTGGATTTTGCGCCGGGCGCTTTTACTGGATTCCAGGCAGCTTCGGTAGGGCGTCGAACCCTTTCTGCAGGTCCGCGTCGCTTGGGACGAAATCGACCATGGTGCCCTGCAAATAAGACTCGTAGGCGGCCATATCGAAGAATCCGGTACCCGTCAGGCCGAACAGGATGGTTTCGGCTTTTCCGGATTCCCTGCAGCGAAGCGCTTCGTCGATTGCCACGCGGATGGCGTGCGAGGATTCTGGCGCGGGCAGGATCGTCTCGTGCTTTGCAAAGTAGACGGCGGCCTCGAAGACCTTGGTCTGTTTGACGGACACCGCCTCGATGTAGCCGTCGTGGTGCAGCTTTGAAAGAATCGGCGACATGCCGTGATACCTCAGGCCGCCGGCGTGGTCCGGGGAGGGAATGAAGCCGCTGCCGAGCGTGTACATTTTGGCCAGCGGGGTGACTTTTCCCGTATCGCAGAAGTCGTAGGCATACCGACCGCGCGTGAACGACGGGCAGGAGGCTGGCTCCACGGCGATGATCCGCGGCGAGGCGCTGCCCAGCAGCTTATCCCGGATGAACGGCGCAATCAGCCCTCCCAAGTTGGAGCCGCCCCCCGCGCAGCCGATGATCACGTCGGGGTACTCGCCCAGCAGCTCCATCGCCTGCTGCGACTCCAGTCCAATGACGGATTGATGCAGCAGCACCTGGTTGAGCACGGAGCCGAGCACATAGCGGCAGCCCTTCGTACCGACCGCCGTTTCCACCGCTTCTGAGATTGCGCAGCCCAGGCTGCCGCCGGTCGCCGGGTCCTTCTGCAGAATCTCCCGGCCGACTTTCGTGGTCTTGCTGGGGCTTGCGACGATGTTCGCCCCGAACGGCGCACGCCTCCGCCAGGGCGGTCCCCCACTGGCCGGCCCCGGTCTCCGTGGTAAGGGACGTCAGCCCCTGCTCCTTGGCATAATAGGCCTGAGCCGCTGCGGAGTTGAGCTTGTGGCTACCCGAGGTGTTGTTGCCCTCGAATTTGTAGTAAATCTTCGCGGGCGTCTTCAGGGCTTTTTCGAGGTTGTACGCGCGGACCAGCGGTGACGGGCGGTACATTCTGTAAAATTCCTGGATCCCCTCCGGAATGTCGATGTACGGTGTCTTGTCGTCCATCTCCTGTCCGGCGAGCTTTTTGCAGAAGATCGGGTACAGTTCCTCTTCCCGGATGGGCTTGCCGGTCGCGGGATTCAGCATGGCGTCCGGCTTCTTTTTCATGAACGCGCGGATGTTGAGCCACCGCTTTGGTACCTGGTCTTCTTTGAGATACAGTTTGTGCGGGATATTCCTCGACATAAACATTTCTCCTTTCCGGAAAAATAAAATAAAAAAGGGCCCTTCTCTCAGCAAAGAGCCTGAGACAAAAGCCTTTTCTTCTGCGGTGCCACTCAGATTGGCGCAACGCGCCCACTTATTCCCTATACCGTCATATAGGTTCCGCTGATAACGGGAGGAAAACCCGTCGGGCATTACTCGGCGGCCGCGCCGCCTTTCTCCCCGCCCTCGTAAGTCCATTCGGCAAGGCCCCGCCTGCCGCGCTCCCACTGCCTGCGGCTCGCTGTGAATCGGCGGCGATGCTTACTCCTCTTACTCGTCGGTTTCTTTACTCTGTTAAATTTCCCTCATTCTACACCACAGCGGCCGCAATGTCAAGCGCTTGGATCCTGTTTTTGCGCCCTGAAGGTATCATCCGCGTTCTACGCGGAAAGCGCGATCACGTGAAACTGCTGCCGGGAGAGCCGCCGCCGCGCACGCCCGACAACCGGAACCACACCAAACCGTAAGCGCCTGTCCGCAAGCAGCCGCATGGGGAAACCTGCGCGGCGGTTCTATCGTTCCGGCTCCTGCCCCCGGTTTCCGGGCTTCTCCGACCGTGCGATCCCGTCGGCGGTCCTGCGGATTTTTTCCGCGGCTTGGGTGTCCCCGCGCACGGCCTTTATTTTGTGGCAGAGTCCTTTCCGTTGACGGTCGGGCGCTCGGCTTCGGCTTGCCGCTTCTTTGGCGCAACTTTTTCTGTTAGTTCGCCGGAGCTCTGCGAAACGTCCGGGAGCGTGCGGAAAATTTGAGAGAAGGGCCGGACAGGAGCGCAAAGTGGCCCGCTCCGACTATCCGCACACCTTTGTCATGTGGTCGACATACCTGTGCAGCTCTTCGGACGTTCTGATTTCGTCATTCTGCCGGTGCACGGTCATCTGAACACGAACGGGGAGCCTCATGAAATACCGACGGGTGCTGTCGCTGCCCATGAGAAGTTCGTGAAGATCCTGATACATGAAAATCACCTCGCGGTTAGTATCCGCAAGGCGGTAAAAATTACAGGAGGGAAAATCTTGAAACAGAATGGAAAGGTTGAGAGGAAGGACAGACAATCAGTGCAAAGCGGTATTTCGGATCACGGTAAAGTTTACGCCGGGTTTTACGAGGGATGGGGGGCGTGGGCCGTAAGGCGGAGCACCGTGTCCCGTCAAGCGTCCGATCTGGAAAAAGCGTTCTTCATCCGGCTGCTCAGCTCGAAGAGGACTT
This sequence comes from Caproicibacter sp., assembly GCA_036844765.1. Classification (GTDB taxonomy): domain Bacteria; phylum Bacillota; class Clostridia; order Oscillospirales; family Acutalibacteraceae; genus Thermocaproicibacter. Next base: position 29,416 of record DAIUFE010000007.1, read on the forward strand.
TATCTAACGTGTCGGCGGTTTCTTTTTTCAGCATGTCCGCGATTTCCTGATTGGCCTGTTCCCGAAGGGCAGCCCGTTTTGCAGAATCCGCTTCCCGCCGGAGTTTCCCGTCATATTGGCCGATCAGCGCATGCCCTTCGGACTGTACGGCGAGCTGATACCGCTCGATATGGAATATGGATTGACTGTACGATGCGTCCGCCATAGCGGCAAGCAGGCGGCTGGACCAGTAGAAATTGTCGGTCGAAACTTCCTTTGCGGTATTGGCAAGATAGTCCGGCGTTGCGGGCACATTGGCGTAAAAAGGCGCCATCGCATTGAAGACGTTGGAAGCAAAGGCGAGCCACTCCACCGTGCGGAACTCCTCCGGGACGTCCGGGCGCATCTGGATCAAAGCCATAAAGTCGTTCCGGTTGATGCCGATCGGGCGGAAGATGCCTTTCATAGCTGGGTCGCCGTGGCCTTCATAGGGGTCGTACGGCGTTCCCTGATAATGAGAGGACAGCGCGTATTTTACATCCTCCGGCGTGATCTTCTTCTCCGGCACCATGCACCAGGGCAGATCGTCGGAACGCGGCGTGAAATCCGCATCCGGGCCGTCCCATTCCCGGGTGCGGGGGTTCAAATACCGCAGCATGAACCAGGCGCGCGGCGTATTGTAAACGTGATCCGCATCGTCGTGGCTTCCGAAAGCGTCTCTGGGGTTAAAGCCTCCGTTCAGCGACAGATCCAAATGGTTTTTCTCAATGAACTCCTTCAGATCGGCCGAGCACAGATAGTTTTTCTGTTCGGTCAGCGCATCCGCCAGATCGAACCGGTCCAGTCCCAGCTGATTCGGCATCACGACATAAACGTCGTCCGGCACCTTTCTGGCGATCCAGTGATGGCCGCCGACGGTCTCCAGCCACCAGATTTCATTGACGTCCTGAAAGGCGATGCCGTTGCTCTCATAGGTGCCGTACTTTTCCAGCAGGCCGCCCAGCCTCTCGACCCCTTCGCGGGCGCTGTGAACATAGGGAAGCACAACAGCGACGAGATCCTCCTCGCCGATGCCGCCGGCCGTTTCAGGCTGCCCCTCCCGCGCCGGACGGTACCGGACCAGCGGGTCCACCCCCAGCACTCTCGGGTTGGAAGTGATGGTCTCGGTGGCCGTCATGCCGACGTTCGCCTCATTCACGCCGCTGGCGGCCCAGACGCCCTCGCCTTTTACGGCGTTCGGCACCGCCGTGAACCGCATGGGATTTTTGGGCAGCTCGATTTCCACGTGGGAAAGCACGGATCGATAGGCTGCGGGCTGCTCCCCCGGATGAATCGTGACGAATTTTTTAGCGGTAAAATGACCGGAACCGGAATCGTCGTTCCGCGCGATCATGGTGGAACCGTCGTAGGATGCTTTTTTCCCGACCAGAATCGTTGTACAAGCCATCAGGATACCCCCGCCATTGTAAAATAGTAGTAGTGTTTAAAGCCCCTCTCCAAGGGCTGTAGGTTCCGTGCCCTTTTGAAATTCTGCGAATCGTTCCGCTTCCATTTTATCATATGGCAACGGACTTCGCTACGGGTTCGGTTCCCGGGGCTCGGGTCAAAAGGTCGGGAACGTCGGAAAGCGGCGTCACACGCTCATTTTCTCCTGCTTGACTTTCTTATCCACCACGCGGCGGGAGGCAAGCTCGCTTTGCACGTCGCCGAGCGAGATGCCCATCTCCGTCATCAGGACGAGCACGTGGTAGGCGAGGTCGGCAATCTCATAGATCGCCTCGCCTTTGACCCCGCCCTTGGCGGCGATGATCACTTCGGTTGCTTCCTCGCCGACCTTCTTCAGGATCTTGTCGATCCCCTTTTGGAACAGGTAGGTCGTGTAAGAGCCCTCTTTCCCGTTCGTTTTCCTGTCGGCCAGGAGTGCCATGAGGCCTTCGGCGGAAAACGGCTCCTCCCCCCAGACGTCGTCCGAAAAGCAGGAGTCGTTCCCCAGATGGCAGGCCGGGCCGTCCTTTTTCACGTAGACGAGAAGGGCGTCCCTGTCGCAGTCCGGCTTGATGTTTACAATGTGCTGAACGTTGCCGGACGTCTCGCCCTTGCGCCAAAGCTCTCCGCGCGAGCGGGACCAGAAGCACGTTCTGCCCTCCGCGATGCTGATTCCGAGGCTTTCCCTGTTCATGTAAGCGAGCGTGAGCACTTTTTTGCTCTCCGCGTCCACCACGACGGCGGGGATCAGTCCCTTTTCGTCGAATTTCAGCTTGTCTGTGCCGACCATGGCGCTTTCCTCCTATATTCTGACATTGATGTTTTCCCGCCTGAGGGCGAGCTTCAGCTCCCCGATATCCACTTCGCCGAAGTGGAAGATTGAGGCGGCAAGCGCCGCGTCCACCCCGGGCAGTTTTTTGAAAAGCGCTGTGAAATCCCCGATGCGTCCCGCCCCGCCCGAGGCGATGACGGGAATGGAGACGATGGAGCAGACCGCGCCGAGCAGCTCGAGGTCGAAGCCGCTTTTCACGCCGTCGGTGTCGATGCTGTTGACCACGAGCTCCCCGGCGCCGAGTTGCTCGCCCCGCTTGATCCATTCGAGGGCGTCCATGCCCGTGTCGTCCCTGCCGCCGCGGGCGAAAACATGGAACGCGCCGTCCACCCGCTTGACGTCGACCGACAGAACGACGCACTGGCTGCCGTATTGGAGGGCGGCGGCGCGGATGAGGTCCGGGTCCCTGATCGCACCGGTGTTCACGCTCACCTTGTCCGCGCCGCATTTAAGCACGCGGTCGAAGTCGCCGGCGCACGAGATCCCCCCGCCCACCGTGAGAGGGATGAACAGACGGGCGGCCGTCTCCTTCAGAATGTCGGTGAAGATGCGTCTGCCCTGCGCGGAGGCCGTTATGTCGTAAAAGACGAGCTCGTCCGCGCCGCTTTCCCCGTAGAATTCGGCCAGCTTCACGGGGGAGGATACGTCGCGCAGCCCGAGAAAATTCCGGCCCTTCACCACTCTGCCGCCCCTGACGTCAAGGCAGGGGATAATCCGCTTTGCTATCATCGGGCACGCTCCATTCTTTTGCCGAAGCGACCGCCTCGGCAAGTTTGATATCTCCCGTATAGATCGCTTTGCCCAGGACCGCGCCGTACAGCCCGATGGAGCAGAGCTCTTGGATGTCCCCGAGGGACGAGACGCCCCCCGAAGCGACGATGCGGGCATCCACGGCGGCCGCCAGTTCCCTGTAAAGGCCCGGGTTCGTCCCGCCGAGGACGCCGTCCTTCGAGATGTCCGTACAGATGATCGTGCGTACGCCGCACCCCGCCATCTCTCTGCAGAAATCCAGACACCCGCGGCGGGAGACCTCCGTCCAGCCCTTTACGGCCGCCTTTCCATCCCTGACGTCGACGCCCACGGCGATCAGGTCCCCGTACCGGCGGGCCATCCCGGCGGCAAAGCCGGGCCTTGTCACGGCGGCGGTGCCGAGAATCACGCGGCGGGCTCCGGCGGCGGCGTACTTTTCGACGGTGCCGGCCGAACGGATGCCGCCGCCCACCTCGGCCTTCACGCCGCGGACGGACAGGATGCGCCGGATCGTGTCGAAATTCGCCGTCGTCCCGTCCCTGGCGCCCTCCAGATCGACGACGTGCAGCCACTCGGCGCCCGCGTCCCGGAAAGACAGCGCCAGGGAGACGGGGTCGTCCGGATACACGGTCATCCTCCCGTAGTCGCCGCGCAGAAGGCGGACGGCGCGGCCTTTGTAGAGGTCGATTGCCGGAATGACAATCATCGCGCGCCCTCCCCGAGCCCGCAGAAAGCGCGGAGGATTTTAAGCCCCGCCTCACCGCTTTTTTCCGGGTGAAACTGGGTCCCGTATACGTTCCCGCAGGCCGCCGCGGCCGTCAGCTCCGCGCCGTACTCGGTCGTCGCGATCACCGACGCCCCGCAGCCGGCGGCGCAGTAGGAGTGGACGAAATAGACATGTTCGCCCTCGCCGGTGTAGCGGAACAGCGGGCTTTTCGGCTTGTCTTTCGGGAAGTGCAGGGCGTTCCAGCCGATGTGCGGGATCTTATAGCCCGCCGGTACGACGGGCCGGATCGGCACCACCTCGCCCCGGATGAGGCCGAGGCCCTCGTGCTCTCCGAACTCGAAACTCCTGTCGAAAAGAAGCTGCATTCCCAGACAGATGCCGAGAAGGGGCTTTCCCTTTCCCGCTTCCTCCCGCAGAACGTCGAAAAGCCCGCCGGAACGGAGCTTTTCAGCCGCGTCCCCGAAGGCCCCCACGCCGGGCAGGATGATCTTCTCACTGTTCCTGATCCTTGAAATGTCGCCGGTGATTTCGGCTTCCTGCCCGATGCGCCGCAGCGAGCATGAAAGCGAGAAGAGATTTCCGACGCCGTAGTCGACGATTGCGATCATATCGTGTTCCCCCTTGCCGCCGCCGGCTCAGTCGATGATCCCCTTGGTGGAGGGCACCTCGCCGGCGCGGGCCGCGTCGAGTTTCACGGCGGCGGCGAGGGCGCGGGAAAACGCCTTGAAGCTGCCCTCGATGATGTGGTGGGAGTTCGTGCCGGAAAGCTGCCTGACATGCACGGTGATTCCCGACCGGCGCGCAAAAGCGAGGAAGAACTCCTCCGTCAGCTCGGTGTCAAAGCTGCCGACCTTCTGCGCCGGGATCTGCAGCCCGTACGACAGGCCGCCCCTGCCCGAAATGTCGACGGCGCAGAGAATCAGCGCCTCGTCCATGGGGAGGATGACGCTCCCATACCTTGTGATGCCCCTCATGTCGCCCAGAGCGTCGAGAAAGGCGTCCCCCAGGCAGATGCCCACGTCTTCCACCGTGTGGTGGCCGTCCACCTCGACGTCGCCCTTGCAGACGGTGTCGAGGTCAAAATTCCCGTGCTTCGCAAAGAGCGTCAGCATGTGGTTGAAAAAACCCACGCCCGTGTCGACGGAGCTTTTGCCGCCCCCGTCCAGGTTGAGGCTGAGACTGATCCGGGTTTCCGCCGTATTTCTCGTGACGGTCGCTTTTCTCATTTTTCCGGACTCCTTTCAAGTATTTTGCTCAGCGCAAGGCAGAGCGCGTCCATCTGCTCCCCGCTCCCGACGGAGATGCGGAGGTAATCGCCGATGCGGGGCTGGTCGAAGCGGCGCACGAGAATGCCGGCTTCCCGGAGCTTCGCGTAAAGCTTCCGTCCGGCAATGTCCGGATGCCTCGTGAAGAGAAAATTGGCCTTGGAATCGGTCATGACGAATCCCATCCGCTCCAGCCTTTCGGACGCTGACCGCCGCCCGGCCTCCAGGCGGCGCCAGTTCTCCTCGTAGTAAGCGTTGTCGTCCGCCGCAGCCTCGCCCGCGGCCAGTGTGAGCCGGTTGATATTATAAGGGTTCACGGAGTATTTGATCTTTTTGAGGTCTTTGATCAGTTCTTCCGAGCCGAGCGCGAAGCCCAGCCGCGCGCCGGCCATGAAACGCGATTTCGAGTAGGTGCGCACCACGAGCAGGTTGTCGTATCTGCCGACAAGGCCCGCGCAGGACTCCGCCCCGAAGTCGACGTACGCCTCGTCCACGACGACCACGTTCCGCGGGTTGGCGGCCAGGATCGCTTCGATCGAACGGACCGGGAGCGCCAGCCCCGTGGGCGCGTTCGGGTTTGCCAGGACGACGGTGGCGCCGACCCCCAGATAGTCCGAAACGTCGACCGTGAAGTCGTCCCGCAGCGGCATCTCTTCGTACGGTATTCCGTAGAGGCCGGCCAGAACGCGGTAAAAGCCGTACGTGACGTCGGGAAACACGGCCCCGACGCCGCTTCCGCAGAAAGCCATGAACGCGAACGAGAGCATCTCGTCCGAGCCGTTGGACAGCATGACGTTGCCCGGCCCCACGCCGAAGAGAGCGGCCAGCTTGGCCGTGAGCGCCTTCCCGTCCGGGTCGGGGTACAGGTTCAGCCTGCGGATCTCCGCCGGGGTCAGCCGCTCGGACACGCCGGGCGGCGGGGGAAAGGGCGCCTCGTTCGTATTGAGCTTGATGTACCCGCCGGACGGCTGCTCGCCGGGGACGTACGCCTCGAACGCGCGCAGCCGTTGGTTCAAAAATCTGCTCATAAGCCGCCTCCGGCCGCTTTCGTATTCCCGGCGCGGGCCTCGACGGACCTCGCGTGGGCGGAAAGCCCCTCTTTTTCGGCAAAATAGGCGATGTCGCCGGATACCTCCGACAAGGCCTTCCCGGAGTAATAGGTGAAGGACGTCCTCTTCACGAAATCGTCCACGGCGAGGGGACTGGAGAAACGGGCCGTGCCCATCGTGGGAAGGGTGTGGTTGGGGCCGGCGAAATAGTCGCCCAGGGCTTCCGGGCAGCTTTTGCCCAGGAATACGGAGCCGGCGTTCCTGACCCTGTCCAGATAGTCGAAGGGATTGTCGACGCAGATCTCAAGGTGCTCGGGAGCGATCTCGTTCGCAATCTCGATGGCTTTCAGGATGGAATCCACCACGATGATCTTCCCGTTGCCGTCGAGGGAAGCGCGGGCGATCTCGCGGCGCGGAAGCGACGCGAGCTGCCGTTCCAGCTCGTCCGCGACCTCGCGGGCGAGCTCCGGGCTGTCCGTGACAAGAACGGCGGAGGCCATTTTGTCGTGCTCCGCCTGCGAGAGCATGTCGGCCGCGACGACGCGGGCGGAACACGTCCCGTCCGCGATGACGAGAATTTCACTGGGCCCGGCGATCATGTCTATCGCCACTTGCCCGTAGACCTGTCTCTTGGCCTCGGCCACGAAGGCGTTCCCGGGTCCTGCGATCTTGTCCACCCGGGGCACCGTTTCGGTGCCGTAAGCCATGGCGGCGATCGCCTGGGCCCCGCCGATCCGGAAGATCCGGTCCGCGCCGGCGATCTTGGCCGCCGCCAGGATGCCAGGATCGACGCTCCCGTCCTTCGAGGGCGGAGTCGCGATGACGATCTCCCGCACCCCGGCGATTTTCGCCGGAATGCAGTCCATCAGCACCGTGGACGGATAGCTGGCGGTGCCGCCCGGCACGTAGATCCCCACTCTCTCCAGCGGCAGCACGCGCTGGCCGAGAACAATGCCGTCGCCGCCCGTCACAAAACCCGTGCGGAGCTGGCAGCGGTGGAAGGCCTCGATGTTTTTCGCCGCTTTTTTCATGATTCCGATGAATTTCGGTTCGACCGACGAAACGGCGCGGGCGATTTCGCCGTCGGTCATCTCCGGGGAAGGCACGTCGGCGCCGTCGAATTTCAAGGTATATTCCTTGACGGCGCGGTCCCCGCCGGCGCGCACCCCCGCGAGGATGTCCCGGACGGCGCCGGTGACGCCGCGGGAGGGGGCGCCGCGGGAAAGGATGTTCCGGTTTTCAACCCCGTCATAGCGGTATATTTTTATCATGGCTTTTCGCCTCCCGGCGCAAGGCTCTGCGCGACCTTTGCGCAGAGGGAGCGTATCTCCGCGTTCTTGAATTTATAGCTGACCTTATTCGCGACAAGCCTCGCGCTGATGTCGACGATCGTCTCGATCGGCTCAAGGCCGTTTTCCCTCAGCGTCGTTCCCGTTTCGACGATGTCCACAATCACGTCGGACAGGCCCAGCAGGGGAGCCAGTTCGACAGAGCCGTTCAGCTTGATGACGTCGATCGCGCGGCACTTCCCGGCGTAGAAATCCCTCGCGATCGTGCTGAATTTCGTCGCGACCCTGAGCGTGCGGTCAGGGTCCTCGCGAAAACCGTGCCGGGCGGCGACGACCATCCTGCATTTCCCGACGCCCAGGTCCAGAAGCTCGTACAGGTCTGGCCGGTACTCCAGCAGAATATCCCTGCCGGCGACGCCGGCGTCGGCGGCGCCGCGCTCCACATAGATCGCCACGTCCGAAGGCTTTACCCAGAAATACCGCACCCCGGCTTCCGCGTTCTCGAAAACGAGCCTGCGGTTGCTCTCGCGGATGGAGGGGCAGCCGTAGCCGGCCGCCTCGAAGATGCCGTACACGTTTTCGCCGAGCCTGCCCTTCGGCAGCGCCACGTTAATCATTTGTCTCAAGGATCTCAAGCCCCTCGTCTCTCAGGCGGGCAAGCTGCCTGTATTTCACCGGTGTTTCGCCGCCGTCCTGCACCCTTACGCTTTTCCCGGCGCTGCCCAAAGCCCTCACCGCCCGCGCCAGCGCCGCCGGGTCGGTCTTTTCGTCGTACAGGAGAAGCACGTCCACGTCGTAGGGCTTTGGGGGGCCGCCGAGCCTTTCCAGCAGATCGAGGCAGACGGCGAAGCCGATGGCGCCGGATTTGCGGCCGAATCTTCGCATCAGGTTGTCGTATCTGCCTCCGGACAGGATGCCCGTCGGGATGCCCTCCACGAAACCTTGAAAGATGATGCCGTTATAATAGTTCATGTCGTTCACGATGGAAAAGTCCAGATAGAGGTTTTTGCCCGCACCCAGAAGCCGCACCGTCCGATAGACGTTCTCCAGCTCGTCCACGGCCCTGTCCGTCCGGTCGTTCACGCTGATTTCCCGCAAGAGGGGGATGGAGTCCTCAAAGGGGCCGTAAAGACCGGCCAGGGCCGCGAGCTTTTCCGCCATGATGTCCGGGACGCCGGAATCTTTGCACAGCCGTTCGAGTCCGGGCACGTTTTTGCCGCTTATGAGCCGCAGGACCTGCCGCGCCTTCTCGGGGGAGAGCGCCATGCCGTCCAGCAGCGCGCTGAGAAAACCCATGTGCGAGATGTCGAGGCTGCTGCGGCCGCTGATGGCATCCAGGCTCCTGTCGGCGAGCATGATCACCTCGCCGGTCGAATAGACGTCGATGCCGCCGATGCACTCCAGCCCGACCTGCATGATCTCCGCAAATTCGCGGCTTGCCCGCGAGACCCTGTACACATTTTCGTTGTAGCAGAATTTCTGCAGGCAGCCGGTGTCCTTCGTGTTTTTGACGATGGACAGCGTCACGTCGGGCTTCAGGGCCAGAAGGCGGCCGCCCGTGCCCGTGAAGGCGATGATGTTGCCGGCGGGAAGGAAGCTCTTGTTCCTCACGTACAAGTCGTATTCCTCGAATTTGCTCATTTTGTACGGCGTGTAACCGTACCGTCTGTACAGGGTGCGCAGGCTCATGATCGTTTTCTCGTCGTTTTTGAGGACGTCGTCGGAAAAATTCATGCTCGTCACCGTCCCTTTCCGCTGCGCCCTCGGGCGTCAAACGGCCTTCCGGGGGGAGCGGCCGCAAATTGCGCTTCGCCGCGCCGCCCTGTTCGATGCTGCCATTCTAACACACTTTAGCATGATAGTCAAGTAGTGTGATAACGTGATAATGCAGAAAATAGGACGACGATCTCTCTCGGCGGCAGGACGGGACCTGCGCGCAACGTCCCCGCGGCTTTGCGGGGACGGCTTGTTTACCTCAAGGAAATAAGCGAAAAATACAGGACAGAAACGGCTGAATGCCGGACTTTCGGCGGTCCGTATCCGCCAAGCTTTGCGCTGCGAGTCTTATGGTCCCTACTATAGCAATTCCAGCCTTGAGCGAGAGATTGAAATTACTTCTCCCCCGCCGGAGGCGGGGGAGAAGTAAAAACTGTTCCGCAGCTTAACTGGAAGTGCTGTATTTGATTTTTTCCGGCATGAAAAGAAGTTTGCAGAAAAATTCCCGGCGGAAGGTTCTTTTCTTCCGCCGGGAATTCGTTTCTTTGGTCCGGCTTTTCTTTTCGCAAAGAAAAGCCGGCGGGTCTTGGGTCCGGATTACATCCTGTCGTGGCAGGTTCTTGCGATCACGTCGAGCTGCTGCTCTTTCGTGAGGTCGATGAATTTCACCGCGTACCCCGACACGCGGATCGTGAAGTTTGCGTACTCCGGCTTTTCGGGGTGCTCCATCGCATCCTTCAGCTTTTCGGTGCCGAATACGTTGACGTTGAGGTGATGGGCGCCGCGGTCGAAATATCCGTCGAGGACCTGCGCGAGCGTTTTGCTCCGCTCCTCCTCCGTGTGGCCGAGCGTGCCCGGGCTGATGGTCTGCGTGTTGGAGATGCCGTCGAGCGCATACTCGTAGGGCAGCTTCGCGACGGAATTGAGGGAGGCGAGAAGCCCGCTCTTCTCCGCGCCGTAGGAGGGGTTCGCCCCGGGCGACAGCGGCGTCCACGCCTGCCTGCCGTCCGGCAGCGTGCCCGTGTTCTTGCCGTAGACGACGTTGGACGTGATCGTGAGGATCGACGTCGTGGGCTCCGAGTTGCGGTAGGTGTGATACTTCCGGATCTTTTTCATAAAGGTCTTCAGAAGCTTTACGGCGATGTCGTCGGCGCGGTCGTCGTCGTTGCCGTAGCGCGGGAAATCGCCCTCGATCCTGAAGTCCACGGCGACGCCGTTCTCGTTGCGCACGGGCGTTACCTTCGCGTATTTGATGGCGGACAGCGAATCGACCACGTGGGAGAAACCCGCGATGCCGGTCGCGAACGTCCTTCTCACGTCGGTGTCGATCAGGGCCATCTCCGCCGCTTCGTAGTAATATTTGTCGTGCATATACTGGATCAGGTTCAGGACGTTCACATAAAGCCCCGCGAGCCAATCCATCATCACGTCGTACTTCGCGATCACGTCGTCGTAGTCCAGAACGTCGGAGGTGACGGGCTTGTAGGCGGGCCCCACCTGATCTCCGGTCTTTTCGTCCACGCCGCCGTTGATCGCGTACAGCAGGCACTTGGCGAGGTTCGCACGGGCCCCGAAGAACTGCATCTCCTTGCCGGTCTGCGTGGCGGACACGCAGCAGCAGATGCTGTAGTCGTCCCCCCAGATCGGGCGCATCACGTCGTCGTTCTCGTATTGGATCGAGCTTGTTTTGACCGAGATCGAGGCCGCGTACTTCTTATAGCTCTCCGGGAGCCTGGAGGAATACAGGACGGTCAGGTTCGGCTCCGGCGCGGGTCCCATGTTCTCGAGCGTATGCAGGAACCGGTAGTCGTTCTTCGTCACCATGTGACGGCCGTCCATCCCCAGGCCGGCCGTTTCCAGCGTGGCCCAGACGGGGTCTCCCGAGAAGAGCTGATTATAGGAGGGGATGCGGGCGAACTTCACCATCCGGAGCTTCAGCACCAGATGGTCGATCAGCTCCTGCGCTTCCTTTTCGGTCAGCGTCCCTTCCTTCAGGTCGCGGGTGATATAGATGTCGAGGAATGTGGACACGCGGCCGACACTCATCGCCGCGCCGTTCTGGCTCCGGATCGCCGCCAGGTACCCGAAATAGAGCCACTGGACGGCTTCCTTCGCGCTGCCCGCCGGTTTTGAGATATCGAACCCGTATCCCGACGCCATTTCCTTCATCTGCTTCAGCGCCTTGATCTGATCGGCGAGCTCTTCCCTCTGACGGATGATGTCGTCCGTCATGATGCCGCATCCGCAGTTGGAGAAATCCTCTTTTTTCTTTGCGATCAGATAATCGATGCCGTACAGGGCGATGCGGCGGTAATCGCCGACGATCCGCCCGCGCCCGTAGGTGTCCGGCAGGCCGGTGACGATCTTGTTGTGGCGCGCCTTCTTCATCTCCGGCGTGTAGGCGTCGAAAACCGCCTGGTTGTGCGTCTTGTGGTATTCCGTGAAAATCTTGTGCAGCTCGGGGTCGGGAGTATAGCCGTAGGTGGTGCAGGCTTCCTCCGCCATCTTGATCCCGCCGTAGGGCATGAACGCCCTTTTCAAGGGTTTATCCGTCTGCAGGCCCACGACCTTCTCGAGACTCTTGCTTTCTTCATCGATGTAGGCCGGCCCGTAGGCGGTGATGCCAGAGACGACCTTCGTCTCCATGTCCAGCACCCCGTTCTTCGCCCTCTCCTGCTTCTGAAGCTCCTGCACCTTGGCCCAGAGCTTGCTCGTCGCCTCCGTCGGGCCTTCCAGAAAGCTCTGGTCGCCCTCATACTGCGTATAGTTGTGCTGGATAAAGTCCCTCACATTGACGTCGTCCGTCCAATGCGAACCCTTGAAGCCTCTCCATTCCTGCTTCATCGCACTGCTCCTTTCCTGAGACAGCATGCCGCTTTTTCTGTGGCTTTTACTTTGTCTATAGTTTAACGAATCGGGCCCGAAGATTCCTTGATTATAATCAAGAAATCGGCTTTTCCCGCCGGCCGGGGTCATTGTTCCGCGCCGTCTTCGCCGCGGAGGATGCGCTCGGCGTTTTTCACGCGCTCCGCGCTCGGCGGCTTCACGCCTTCCAGCGAATAGGGGATGCCGAGCTCCTTCCATTTGTATTCGCCCATGGAATGGTAGGGGAGCACCTCGATCTTCCTCACGTTTTTGAGCGTGGCGATGAACTCCCGCGTCCTGCGCAGGAAGCGGTCGTCGTCCGTGATTCCCGGAACCAGCACGTGGCGGACCCAGACGGGCTTGCCGGTATCGGACAGATAGCGGAACAGGTCGAGGATATTGTCGTTGGGCCAGCCCGTCAGCTTTTTGTGCTCCGCGGGGTCAATGTGCTTGATATCCATTAAAAGGAGATCGGTGTACCGCATCAGCTCCCGGAATTTCGAGAAGAACGGCTCTTCCCGCGTGAAGGGCTGGCCGGCCGTGTCGATCACGGTATGGATTCCGCGCGCCTTGGCCTTTCGGAACAGGTCGAGAAGAAAATCGATCTGCAGAAGGGGTTCCCCGCCGCTGACGGTGATTCCGCCTTCCTTTCCCCAATAGCCGCGGTACCGCTCCGCCTGATCCAGCAGTTCGTCCGCCGTGCGCAGGTCGCTGGAACGGGGGTCCCAGGTGTCCACGTTGTGGCAGTAGCGGCAGCGCATTCGGCACCCCTTCAGAAAGATCAGAAACCGGATGCCCGGGCCGTCCACGGAACCGAAGGATTCCGTCGAATGGATTGCTCCTCTGATCATCAAAACTCCTCCTTTCCGGCGCTCTCATCCTATGCCCGCCCGCATTCTTTTTCATTGATCCGGATCAAGTTTCCGAACGAGAACCGGGCGTCGGAAGCGAAAAAGCCCGCCGCCCGCAAAACGCGGACGGCGGGTTTTCCCGGCAACTCCGTTCCGTTACGGACCCGGCTTTTGGGGAGGCCGCCTCACGGTCCGGCTGGCCTCGTAAATTTTTTTGAGCCCGGGGCGGTCCGTGACCAGAATCTTTCCCTGGCCGAGCCTCTGGATGAGGCGGGCCTTTTCAAACCGGCTCAGGATCCTGCTGACGGTCTCCGGGCGCAGCACGATGCTGGCGGCGATGTCCTCCAGCTTCAGCCGGATCTCCGGCCCGACGCACCGGATGTCCCTTTCCAGCAGGAATCCCGCCAGCCGCACCGTGGGGTTGCGGATGGAAAGCAGCAGCGCTTTTTCGTTGGAGTCCCTCAGCCGGAGGGAGAGCAGCGAGATGAGATTCATCGCGATGCCCGGGCGGTCGGCGAGCAGCCGGATGAAGTCGCTCTTTCGGATCGCGCACAGCTCGACCTTCGAGAGGCACACCGCGGCATATGGAAACACAGCGTTTTCAAGGAACAGATTTTCCCATATGGCGTCCCCGTCGTGGATGATGTCGAGGATGCATTCGTTCCCATCGGCGTCGTATTTGCAGAGCTTGATTCTGCCCTTCCGGATGATCAGCACGGAATCGACTTCCTCACCCACCCGGAACAGAAAGCTGCCCTTCGCCCGGGTCGTCTGGACGGAATGCTCCGTAAGGCTTTTCTGCACGTCCTTCGGGAGCGTGCCGAACAGCGGGACGGTCGTCGTGCACCAGATGCGGCTTTCACATTTCGCGCAGCCGGGTGAAATTCCCTTTTCCGGTTTTTCCATTGCGGGTTTCCTCTCCACACTTTCAATCGCCATCGCCCGAATTCTTTCCCTTTCTATTCTATCATAACCGGAAAGACAGGGGAAAGCGGAAAATCAACCGACCCCGAGCTTCCGCACCGCGCCGAGAACGGCGTTCCATTCCGCGGTGAGCTCGCGCAGCGCGGCCCGCCCGCTTTCGGTGATGCGGTAATATTTCCGCCGCGGCCCGCCCGATCCGCTGTTTCCCATGCGGGCCCGGGTGCTGCCGTCGGCGTTGAGACGCCGCAGGACGCCGTAGACGGTGCTGCGGTCCATGCCGGGGAAAACGCCGCCGATGGTGTTCAGAATCTCGTAGCCGTAGGTTTCTTTCTTTGCCACCTCGTGCAGGACGCACAGCTCGAGCACGCCTTTTTTCATCTGACCGTCCATGCTTTTGCCCTCCGGGCCGAGACGATTTTCCGGATCGCCCAGTCGGCGCCCGCCGCCGCAAGATTCGGCAGGGCCGCCCACAGGAAGCACGACGCGACGACGGTCGCGCCGTTATAAGTATTTGCGTTGACGTGGGATAAAAGCGATGTAAAGTTCAAAAATACCGTCAGCAGCGCGGTGTCGAGGAACAGAAACCAATGGGCCCTGGGGTGGCCGCCCATGGAGTACAGCATCAGCAGGACGACGGAAACGAAGAGTAGGAATTCGCTGAGGACCGTGCCGTAATAGGCGCCGGTCGTCAGAATATGCACGGGACCGAAAGGGCCTTCGCTCCCGAATCGTTCGGATTCCCACGGGACGGAGAAAGTGAAGCAGACGAGCAGGATCAGAACCGCCGCGACCGGCACGGCAAAGATGAAATGGACGCGCGCGATCCAGTCCGGCGGCTTTTTGGAAGAGGCGCTCTGCGAAGCCCACAGGGCGAGAATCCCTTCCAGCATCAGCGGGAGCAACAGGGCGAGCCAGAAATTGACCGGTCCTTCCGGAATGCTCCAGCCGGAGGAAACCTGAAAGTCGGGGCCGAGAAACGGCCATAAGACTGCGAGAAAAAGGGCCGCGAGAAGCGCGTGGGAAAGAACGGCCCGGTTGATTCCGCGCCGCGGCTTTTCCGCGCCGCTATCGCTTTTCAATTCGCAGGCCGCCTGTTCCGGCGGCCCGAATTCGGCGCAGAGCTCCGCTTCGCTTTTCCCCTCCGAAGCGCCGGTGACGAAGAAATCCTCGTAGTCCGAAAGGATGTCCCGGACCTGCGGCTCCGCGTACTTTTCGCGGAGCGCCGTCCCCAGCCGCTTCAGATAGGTGCTTTTGTCCATCAAATCCACTCCTTTTACCGGATGATTCCGGCGGTTTCGCGCCCGATCGATCGCATGAGAGTTTGGAACATGCTATTGAGTATGAAACACTAAATACAGTATAGCATCTATTGTGTAATAGTCAATAGAAACTTTTTGTTTCGGTGTTCCGGGCAAGCGAAAGGGACGGCCCGGAGGCCTCCGGTCTGCCGAAGGACCCGCCCTCTGTGTTTCGAGCGCAGGCAAAGCGCCGTCCGGGGGGTCCGGCCCGGGCGGCGCTTTGCCTGCAATCTATGGTCTGCGGGGTCTGCGGCGGAACCGCCCGCAGGCTTTTCCAACAGGAACGTGTAATCAGTTCTTTTCCACGGCCGTGAAAATCCAGGAGTCGGGGTCCAGCTTCAGGACGCACTGCTTGGAAGCTTTGCTGCCGTCCTCGTAGTTCGCGGTGACCGTGACGACGGTCCCCTCGATCGCCTGGGACGACAGGTGAAACAGCTTTCTCATATCCGTCTGATCCCATTTTTCCACGTCCGCTTTGGAATAGGTCAGCGTCAGGCGCAGCGCGTACTGGATCCGGTAGTCGTCCTGCTCCGCATACGAGACG
Organism: Caproicibacter sp.; assembly: GCA_036844765.1. GTDB lineage: Bacteria > Bacillota > Clostridia > Oscillospirales > Acutalibacteraceae > Thermocaproicibacter. The sequence continues at coordinate 44,990 of DAIUFE010000007.1, forward strand.
GTATAGGAGCTCCCGACCGGAAGAAAAGCGTCGTATTCCAGGGTTTCCTTCCCGATCCCCCAGGATTCGCCCGCTTCCAGCGATTTGCCGTCGCCGTAATTGGGATTCGGCGTCCCGACGGGAAAGTCCACGGCGGGGTTCACGGGTTTTCCCCTGTATTTTTCCGGGTGCCGTTCGTAATCCGCTTTCTGCTCTTTCTGCGCCTCCACGACATGGGGAATGGAGTCCCGGAGCTTGCGGTATTCCTCCGGCGTCAGGTTTTTGATCTGCGCGAAGCCGCCCCGGTCCGCCGTGAACGTGACCGACCGGATGTGTTCCCCGACGCATTTCAAGTTGAAGCCGACGTATTTGGCATAAAGCTGGTTCTTCCCGTCCTCCCTCAGAAGCTGCAGCTCGTTATAGAGGCTCTTGCCCTCCGAAACGTTGGCGAAACCGGAGCAGTCGATCCCGGCGACGCTGATCGGGCGCGTGAGCGCCAGGCCGAGGGCTTTCCCGGTCCCGGAGGATGCGGAGGCCTTTTCCGCGGCGTAGGCCGTCAGCACGAAGGGGTTCTGCTGCGCCTGCCGGGCCGCGCTCCGGGCGGAAGAGCTGAGCGGCGCCGGCTCTTCCGGGCGCGCGGTTTTCGGCAGGATCAGCGCCCCGCCGACCGCGAACACGACCACCGCGGCCGAGACGGCGAATTTCCACGCCGGGCGCCTGCGGGCGGTCCTTGAAACCGCCGTGTTTTTCGGATGATCCCTGAGCTCCGCCATAATTTTTCCCTCCAGATCCGGCGTCTGCCGTTCCACCGCGGAACGGACGCGGCTTTCAAAAACCTGCCGGGACTTGCGTTTTCTGTTCATCGAAATCCTCCTGTTCCGAAAGGGTCTGCAATTTTTGGATCGCGCGGCCGTACTTCCACCGGACCGTCGCGGCGGGCCGGCCGAGAATGGCCGCGATCTCGCGGTGCGTATAGCCCCAGGCGTGCAGCACCACAATCTGCCGCTCGTCGCAGCCCAGTATTTCGAGCAGATGGCCGAGCAGCAGCCGGTCCAGCTCCGGGACGGTCTCGTCCCCGCCGGCGAGCGTGTCCTCCACCTCCATGATGTCGGTCATGTTTCTCCGGCTTCGGAGGAGATCCATCGAGAGATTGCGGGTGATTTTCAGAATCCACGCCCCCGCGTCCGTCCCCGGCCGGTAAGTCCCCGCCCTGTCCCACACCTGCAGAAAAGCGTTCTGCATCACGTCTTCCGCGTCGCACCGGTTCTTGAGGATCGCGAGCGCGAGGCCGTAAACGGGGCTTTGGAACCGCTCGTACAGAGCGGCGAAGGCGGAGCGGTCGTCCCCGGCCATTCGGACGACAAGATCGTCCCATTCGCTTTTTTCATTTTCCATTCCCGGTCCCCCTTCTGTCCATAGAACGTTTCAGCGGCGCGGAATGTTGGAGGAAAATAAGAAAAATTCCCGGGGGACGGAAAATCCAAACCGCCGGCCGGGACGATCCCGTTTGTCATTCCGGCCGGAGGTATGATAGAATATAAAAGATCAAAAATCTCGGAAATGCCGGATTCGGAAACAAGGCGGACTTGAATATGAAAAAAGGTCATGGGAAGAGGCGCAAAAAAGTGGCGGCGGTTCTGCTGATCCTGCTCGCGGCCCTTTCTTTCTGGCTCTACCGGGGCAATACCGCGATCCAGACGACGCGGATCCGCATCGGCGGCGCGCGGATTCCGGCGTCCTTCCGCGGCTTTACGATCGTCCAGGTCTCCGATCTGCACAACGCGGAATTCGGCGCCGGGCAGGAAAAGCTGCTCGGCGCGGTGAGAGAGGCGTCGCCGGACCTGATCGCCGTCACCGGCGACCTGATCGATTCGCGCCGCACGAATGTGGAGAAAGCGATGGACTTTATCGCCGGGGCCGCGGCCGTCGCCCCGGTCTGTTCCGTGACCGGAAACCATGAGGCGAGGACCGACCAGTATCCGATTCTGAAAAAGAGGATGGAGGAAGCCGGAGTCTCGGTCCTGGACAACAAGGGTGTGACGATCCGCCGCGGCGGGGATTCCATCCGCCTGCTCGGCCTGGAGGACCCCGCGTTCGTGAATCCGGACGGAACCAATGCGGAAAATGCCGCCGTTCTCGACGCAAGGCTCAAGGAAATGCTCAAGGAAAGCGGAGAATATACGGTTCTGCTTTCGCACAGGCCGGAGCAGTTCGGCGTTTACGCGGCCAACGGCGTCGATCTGGCCCTGTGCGGCCACGCTCACGGCGGGCAGATCCGCCTGCCCTTCGCCGGCGGGCTGTTCGCGCCGAACCAGGGTTTTTTCCCGAAATACTCCGAAGGAATCTATCAAAAAGGCCGGACGAGGATGGCGGTCAGCCGGGGCCTGGGAAACAGCCTCGCGCCCGTTCGCATCCACAACCGGCCCGAACTGATTGTCATGACGCTATCGTAATGAGAATGGTTTCTCCCCCGCCGAAGACGGGGGAGAAACAAAAAGCCTTCCGCAACTCGGCTGGAATACTGGAAAACCGGGTCAAGAGATCTCTTTCGGGTCGGAGAAGCTGTCGATATAAAGTTTTCCGTCCCGTTCGGCAAAGGATAGAATCTGCTCGTATGTGCCGGCGAAGCCGGTCGAGGTGGCATACCGGTAGGTCACCGTGGCGCCGTTTTTGCCCGCGGAGATCTCGTAGCTTTCCACCCAGGGGCTGGATACGCCGGTCGACCAGTGGTTGGAGCTGTATTCGTCGTAAACGGCGGCCCGGCATTCCGGGCTCAGCAGATCATATTGCGCTCTGCCGTCGCGCTTCTTGACCGCTTCGGCCCATTTCCCGGCGATCGTCCGGATCGGCTCCAAAGTATCCGTCCGGGATGCGCTCGGCCCGCTTTGCCCGCTTTTGCTTACGGCAAGCGCCGTTCCGGTCCCCAGAGTTCCCAAGAGAATCAGGCAGAGGAGAAGGACCGCCGCCCTTTTCTTCCTCGTATCCAGAATGGAAAAGATTCGTTTCTTCATACCCGTCTTACCTCCGTAAAAGTTGGTCGAGAACGCCGTCCGCCGGCCCGGCCCCCGTTGGATGGCTTTCAGGATGGTTTCGCCGTACCGCCGCCTGCCTTCCGGACCGATCCCGCTCACGACCTCCGCGTCGCAGGCAATTTCACACTGCAGCGCGGCGGCCTTCGCCATCCAGCAGACCGCGGGGTTGAACCAGTGGATCGCGGCCGCCAGGATCATCAGCCCCTTGGACCATAAATCTTTCCGCTTGAAATGCGCCAGCTCGTGTCGGAAAATATACGGCAGTTCGTCTTCGGAAAAATCGGACCGGGGCAGCAGGATCGCGGGCTTTCGGAAACCGATCATCATCGGGCTGGAAACGCAGGGGCAGATCCGTAATTCCACCGGCGCGGCGATCCTCATGTCGCTTTTCATGCTTTCCAGCGTTTCCAGCATCCGCGGATCGTCCGCCCGCTCGCCCCACCGCTTCACCGTCCGGAGAAAGCGGGCGTGCCGCACACCGTGGCAGATCAGGAAAGCGGCGGCGCCCGCCAGCCACAGGGCGAAGAAAATCGGCACCCACGGGACCGCCGGAGCGCCTCCGCTTCCCGCGGCCGCCGGGACGGCGGCGTTTCCCGCGCCCCCGGAAAGGGCCTGCCGGAGCGGGGAAGGAACGGCCTCCGCACGGATCACGACCGTCCGGAAATGGAATCGGAACGGGACGATCAGGCCGGCCGCGACGACGAGCCACGCGTCGTAAATCCACTTCGCGGCGTACCGCTTTGAGAGCAGCGGGGTCAGGGCCGCCAGGGCGAGCCCCAGCGCCGACATCGAGACGGAGCATTCGGCCAGCGCCGCTAAAAAGTCCCGCATCTCAGTCCCTCCGCTCTTGGACCCACTTCAGCAGGTCCTCGATGTCGCCGTCGCTGAGCCGCTTTCCGTCGTACAGGGTGCTGACCAGGCTGAGAAACGAGTTTTCATGATAAAGCTTCATAAAATTACCCGTTTCAAATTCCAGATAGTCTTCCCTGGCGACCAGCGGAAAAAAAGTCCGCTCCTTGCCGTTTTTCTCGGTCCGCAGAAAGCCCTTTTTGACCAGCCGCAGCATCAGGGAGATCACGGTCGGGGCCTTCCACCCGCGCCGGCTGCCCAGCTGTTCCATCACCATGCCGGTGGTGACGGGCGGCTCGTTCGCCCACACCACCTTCATGATCTCAAATTCCGTATCCGGCAGCTTTTTCATCGGATTCATCGTATGCTTGAATCTCCTTTTTAGGCGCTTGCCTATATACATATTTTACTATTGCCTAAAATGGAAGTCAAGGGAATTTGAAAATATTTTCGGCGGGCAGCTATCGCTTGCCTTAAAGCACGGATGATAAAACCGTCGCTATTCCCAATTATTGAAGCAGCGGATGATTCTTTTACGCTATATTTCTTCCGAAAAAATATTCACCGGAACGGCGGCCGGGATAAAATACTCACGGATGACCGGTTTCACGCTTCGCCCCGATTTCACCCGCTTGGATACCGGCGTTTTCTACGCGGCCGGAACGCCGTCTGCTCCCGATCCGGCGGGCTGGCAGCAGGTAGAGCGGGATATACAATAAAGCGGAGACGACCGCGCCGCAGATCACGTCCAGAACGGCATGCTGCTTGACGAACACGGTGGAGAGGCAGATCAGCACGGTCAGAATGTGGGCGGCCGCCTTTCGGAACCTGCCTGCGGAAAACGCCCGGGAGTGCTGCAGCGCGGCGTCGACGGCGATGGAGTTGATCACGTGCATGCTCGGGCAGACGTCGGTCGGGGTGTCGACGAAATAGACCATCTTGAGCAGCAGGGAAAACGGATCGTCCGAAGAGAGAGGCGGCCTCAGGCTCTGTGCGTTCGGAAAAACGGTGAACGCGAGATTGGAAACGGCCATCCCCCCGAAAAGGAACAGGAACAGCTTGTAAAAATCCTTTTTGGAATGAAGGCCGATATAGATCACCCCGTAGGGAACGAAGGCGAACCAGAGCAGATAGGGGACGACGAACGCTTTCAGAAAAGGAATTTTTTCATCCAGCCCGGTCTGAGTGAAATAGACGGGGGCGAGGGTCAGCTCCGAATATTGAAACCAGATTTGAATGGGGATCAGCAGAAGCAGAAGGTAAAAATGGGGATAACGCGACGAGAAATCACGAATCTTTTTCACGGCTTTCTCCTATTTCCCGGCTGCCCGCGGTTTGTGCCGGCGGGGCCTGCGTCTTTTGAATCCGGGCCGATATTTTCCGGTAGACCGGCAGTCCGGCGGCACTGGCCGCGGCTCCGGAAGAAAATGCCCGGACGGCTGCCGAAATTCGGCAGCGCGTCGTCTTCCATCACGGGAATCCGTTTCATTCCATCGTTCCCCCTGCTTTTTTCAGCGCCCGCGGGTTTTTCCGCATCCTTCTTAAAATGATAAAAAATCGGATCGCCTTGGTTTTATTTTAGCGCATATTCCAGTATAGCCGTAAAAGCGGGCGGAGGCAAGCCCGCCGTTCTTTTCGGGCCCTGCCGTTTCCGGCGGGCGCGCCGGTAAAAATAAAAAAAGTCCGGAGAAATCCGGGCTTTTTTGATGCTCGCGGGGCAAAAAGGAGGCGGAGGATGAAAAACTCCGCCGGGCTTCACGATTCGTTTCTCAGGAAAAAATTTTCCGCCTTTTCGTTCAGAAGGCGCAGCATGTCGATCTCATCCCTGAAGTACGGGCGCAGGGGAGCGCGGCCGTTCACCCGGCAGACGCTTTCCATCGGAACCCCGATGGAATCGAGGTAATACTTGGCGCAGGAGGGATACTGCTGGGTCTCGACCCAGGACAGGACGGTCAGATAGGCCTGCAGCAGCTCCGCTTTTTCGGGAGAGGTGCGGTAATTTTCAAAAAGCCATACCAGCAGCTTCGGGCAGATGTTGGCCAGGATGCCGCAGAAGCCGCTTGCGCCGTTCCGGAGCGTCTGGAGGAGCGTGGGGGCGTTCGCGTTGAACAGCCTCAGCTTCGTCCCCTTGATCCATTCCAGCCGTTGGGCGATCCGCTTCGCGTCGCAGCAGGTGTCTTTGATAAAGAAAATTCTGCCGCTTCGGGCGCACCAGCGGATGACTTTTTCGGAAAGCAGCCGTTTGTAGGGGTAAGGGCATTCGTAAACGCCGAATTCCGCGTCCGGAATCGCCTCCAGAACCCTGCCGCAGTTTTCGATCCACACTTCGTCCGGTTCGTTCTGCGCGGCGAGGCGGTTGCTGACCAGCACGACGGCGTCCACGCCGGTTTTCGACAGGGCCTTCAGCTCTTGGATCTGATCGGGCAGATCGTCCGAAATATGGCCGGACGCGACGACCTGCACCCTGCCCGCGGAAAGCTCCGCGGTCTTTTCCGCGAGCGCGGTCCGCTCCGCAAGCGAAAGCTGAAACATTTCGGAGGATTGGCAGACGGCGAATATCCCGGCCGCGCCGCAGTCGATATACCAGTTTACAAGCCGTTCGACCGCTTTTTCGTCGATTTTGCCGCCTGCGGTGAACGGGGTGAGCATGGTCGGCCAGATGCCGGCCGAAATGGAATTTTCCATGATTTTATCCCTCTCTGGTCCGAATTTTATCCGATGGCCATTGCGTTTTCGAGCCACGCGAGATTGAACCGGTAATACAGCCTGCTGCTGACCAGGTGGATCGTCCCGTCGGGGGTCTGGGCGGCCGCGAGGTAGCCCATGGGTTCCGCGTGGTTCTCGTCGGACTCGAAAGCTCCGGTCCATGCGCCGCCGTCGGCCTTCCGGCGCGCCCCGGAGGACAGCAGCCTTTTGACGGGCCAGCTCTTTCCGCCGTCGTAGGAAAGGGCGGCGAACATGCCGAATACGCGGGCCTTTTTGCCGAAGGCGTTGACGGCTTCGATTCCTTGGAACTCCGGCTTGCCGCCAGCCTCGAATTTATAAGCGGTGTTGTCGCTGAAAGAGATCAGAAGGAGAGGCCCCTCGATCAGCTTTTTCAGCACCAGACGCTGGCCGTTCGCGATCGGCGGAAATTCGGAGGCCGAATATCTCCACGTGGCTCCGCCGTCCGAAGAAAGGCTCTGCGGCATCCGCCCTTTCAGGCTGTTGCCGCGCCCGAAGGCCAGAAGGGAGCCGTCGTCCAGCTCGGCGACGCCCGCGTGGATTCCCGCGATGCGCGAACCCCGGCTCCCCGCCGCGAAATATGGGGAAGCTCCGCCGCCCGAAAGGACCCGCCACGTTTTGCCCCCGTCGCGGCTTTCGTGCAGGACCGTGCCGCCTTCGCCCAGCGGCGTGGCGTCGCACGGCTGAAGAAGGGTGCCGGACCGGGTCTCGATCGTGCCGCTGATCGCCTGGTTCCCGTACCCGTGCTCGGGGTCCGCATAGGCCGGCCGGGACCACGTCACTCCGTTGTCGCGGCTGGTGCGGACCGTCAGGGCCAGGTGGGCCCAGTCGTAGCCGGAGCTGACGCCGTTCAGGTGATACAGCGTGCCCCGGCCGTCGTTGAACAGCGAGGACCCGCTCATGTTCCGGTCGGGGATTTTATAGAATTCCGCCGGCGGG
>DAIUFE010000007.1:52612-64584 GCA_036844765.1 Caproicibacter sp.
CAGCGAGGACCCGCTCATGTTCCGGTCGGGGATTTTATAGAATTCCGCCGGCGGGTCCCACCGGCTGCCGCCCCTGCGCAGCCGGCTCGCGAGGATGGTCATCTCGCGCCCGCTTTCCCGCCTGCAGGAGAACCAGACGGCGAGCAGGTCTCCGTTGCCGCACCAGGTGATGGAGGGGCAGTGGTTGTGGGGGTAAAAAGGGACTTCCGACGGATGGCCGGGCGTGAGGATATAGGGGATCGGCTCATCGAAAAACGGGGCGGCGGTTCCGGACCAGACACATTTCTCCTGTGAAACATTTTTTTGCCACTGTTTCACGCTGCGGGCTTCAGGCAGAAAATTCTCCGGCGCTTCCCCCTGAACGACCCGGAAGCCGATCCTGCAGCTGCGTTCTTCCGGCAGGGCCGCCATGCGCTGGGAGCTCGTCAGGAACTTTGCGTCCGTGTTGTGGCTGCCTCCCCGGGTGACCCGGCAGGTCCCGCCCCCGGGGCCGGCGGGGTCCGCCTGCTCCCCCTGCGGGTAGGGCCCGTACCAATCCAGGCACCACTCTTCCGCAAGGCCGTGCATATCGCAGAGCCCGAAAGCGTTGGCGGGCGAGCGCCCGACTGTGAGGTCCACGGGGACAATCTCCCGCTGATCCCGCTGCTCCCGGAAATACGACTCGGGTAGCGTATCCCCCGTCGAATATGCCGTCCGCGTGCCCGCGCGGCAGCAATATTCCCATTCCGCCTCCGTCGGGAGCCGGTAGGGCTTGTTTTCTTTCCGGGAGAGCCACTTGCAGAAATTGCAGGCGTCCTCATAGCTGACGAAAAGCGCGGGCTCGTCGTCCCGCCGGGAAAAGCCCCTCTTGCCGCGCAGATCGTGGTGACCGCAGTCGAACAGCTCATACTGGGCGTTCGTCACGGGCACGGCTCCCATGGCAAACGGTTTTGTCAGAGCCACCCTGTGCGCGGGGGATTCGTCCCTTTCGCCGCTGCCGTCGCTGCCCATCCGAAAGGTCCCCGGTTCGATCCGGCACATTTTGATGCCTGAAGAATTGATAAAAGTTTCCAAAGAAGCTCCGCCCTTCTGATCATTGGATTCCAAGAGGAGGATTCTGATTTTTACCTCCGCGCCGGGTTCCCGGCGTTTCGGTATTTCGAGTATATTGTATTATTTATATTATATATCACCATATCACCGCGGTTCCTTTCGCATGGAGAAAACTCCGGACATTTTTAATTTTTGTATAGACAAAGATCGTATGCCGTATGGTATAATCAAACCGTCGGCGGCTGGCCCGAGCTGTTCGGAGGAGGACCGGGGGAGCCGTTTTATTCAGGCCGTACCCGAAACCATGAGACGGACAGGAGGCGGTTATGAAGATAGTCGTTTTCAACGGCACGGAAGTCCAAGGCTGCACCTATCATATCAAAGAGACTTTTTTATCCGTTCTCCGCGAGAAACATGAAGTTACGGAATTCTATTTCCCAACGGCTCTTCCGCATTTCTGCCGCGGATGCAAAACATGTTTTTTCAAGGACGAGAATCTTTGCCCCCACGCCGGATATACCGGGCCTCTGTGGGACGCGATCCTTGCGGCGGACCTGCTGGTGTTCGCCTACCCGGTCTATGCGCTGCGCGTCCCCGCGCAGCTCAAAACGCTGCTCGACCATCTTTGCGTCCACTGGATGCCCCACCGCCCGGACCCGCGGATGTTCGTCAAGCGTGCGGTGATCCTGACGGACAGCATCGGGGCCCCGAACGGCCCGGCCCAGAAGGATGTCGCCGCGAGCCTGCGCTGGCTCGGCGTTTCGGACGTGCGGCGCCTGGGCTTCGGCCTGATGGAGGGCGTGGACTGGCGGAAACTGTCGGAAAAGCGCAGGAAGAAGATTGAGGGGAAAACCCTCCGGCTTGCCCAAAAATACGTCTGGTACCGGCCCGGGCATCAGGGGATTCGCGTCAGGCTCTATTTTGAAATGTGCCGGCGGATCCATCAGGCCGTGCTGAAGGGGGAGCGGACCCCTTCTGCGGACAACCGGTACTGGATCGACCGCGGGTGGATCCGGCCATAGCTTTCCGCTGATGCAAGGCAGCCGCCCGGGCCTTTTGACCCGGGCGGCTGCCTTGCGTTCGCCGGCCCGCTTTTATCCCGCGGGTTTTTCCACATACTCGCCGGATCTCGAGCGGATTCTATACTCCGCAGCGCGGGGTTCAGGCCTCGTACTCGAGGAACGGGTTCTCAATCTCGACGCGCTGGGCCTCCGCGTCGGAGACGCCCGCGTAGAGCCAGGCGCGGCTCCCCTGCGTCACCAATCCGCCGGGGAACAGGATGTCCCTGAGGTGGCCGGCCTTCGCCGGGCCGTCCGGCAGGTCGGCCCGGGCCGCGATGATCTTCAGCGGCGTGTGCTCGCGGGTCTCCGGCCGGAAGGCGAACGCGCTGGAAAAATAGTGCTTCTCTTTTTTCCCGTTCATGCACGCGATATGCCCCACGATGCCGAGAAGGCCGTTCCCGAGCGGATGGATGTCGTTGACGCCGCCCCATTCGCCGCGGAGGAAAAGCGAGCTCACGATCCTCGCCCGCAGGATGCTTTCCTCGCAGAGCTCGTCGAGGCTTCCGAGCGTCGTGTACCCGATCTTTCCCATTCCCGCTTTTCCGCCCTGCGGGCGCGTAAAGACGCCGATCCGCCCGTCCTGCAGGCTGACGAGGCGGATGTCCTTCATCCGGTTCGGACCCATGGCGAACAGCGTGAGCCGCCGCACGTCCTTTCCGCGGTAGAAGAGGGTCCGCCAGTTGACGATCCTCCTCGGCCGGAGCGGGTCGGTTTCGACCTGCACGCCGCCCAGCACCAGCTCATCCCCGATCCGCGTGACGAACGGGTCCTGGAACGCGTGGAACACGATGCGCGGGGAAACCGGCTCGTAGGCGTTGTCCTTTTGGGCGAAGATCACCACCTTCGAGCGTTCGGAGCGCCTCCGGTCCACCCGGGCGGCGATGTACGTCCCGTTTTCGTCCCGGAACGGCGCGGAGATGTTGTAAACGTCGTACCCTTCCCGGTAAACGAACGCGAGCCGGTCGCTGCGCAGGATTTTTTTCGTCTTCTCGTAGGCTTTTAAAAGCTCCCAGCAAGAGCGGGGCCTTACGGCTGATGTTATCATTTCGGATCATCCTTCTGCTTGAGATTTAAGGCGGAATTTCAAGTGGGTTCTTGAATGATGGCGCGGAGCATGCTATAATTTTTGTAACTTAACAAAATAGCAGGCGAAAATATGAAAAACGATAAGGTCACCATGCAGGTCATTGCGGACCGGCTCGGCGTCACGAAGGTCTCCGTCTCCAAGGCTCTGAACGGCCAGCCGGGCATCAGCGGCAGGCTGCGCGGCGAGATCGTCCGCACGGCCCTCGAGCTCGGCTACAAAAGGAAGAGCATTCCGGCCGGGCAGCGGAGCGGCAGCCTTGCGTTCGTCGTGCCGAAGCGGTTTTTCCTTGAGAACGAGAATTTCTATACCACGATCTATTACTATCTGAATAAAAGATGCCAGGCCGCCGGCCAGGCGCTTTCCAACTTTGTGGTGAACAGCCGGGAGGAATCCGGCCTCGAGCTGCCGCTCCTTCTGAAGGAAAGGCCTTTCGACGGCATTTTCGTCGCGGGGGAGATCGACGACGGCTATCTCGGCAGGCTGGAAGAGCTTCAGACTCCCGTGGTGCTGATCGATTTTTACAAGGCCATGAAAAACCTCGACTGTGTGATCACGGACAACTTTTACCTTGGATACTGCGCGGCGAATTATCTGATCGAGAACGGCCACCGCAAGATCGGCTTCATCGGCGACGTGCGGGAAACGGCGAGCATCATGGACCGGTACTATGGATACCGGAAGGCGCTGGAATCGCACCGCCTGCCGGTCAACGAGAGCTGGCACCTCGTCAACAACGACCCGAGGACCGGGGTCTACACGCTGGATTACGCCCTGCCGGACCCCCTGCCGACCGCGTTCGTCTGCCACTGCGACATGGCGGCCTATTTCCTGATCCAGAGCCTCGGAAAGGCCGGCTTTTCCATCCCGGGGGACGTCTCCGTCATCAGCTTCGACAATACGGACCTGAGCTGCGGGACCACGCCGAAGCTTTCCACCTTCGATATCGACCGGAAGGAAATCGCCGACAAGGCGTTCGACCGGATGATGCTCCGCATTGGGAACGCCGGCGCGGATCCCGAAAGGATCTATATCAGCAACCGCTTCATCGAGCGGGAATCTGTGCGCCGCATCGAAGAAACCGAAGAGGCCGGATGACCCGCCCGGGATTCCGCGCCCGTTCCAGCGCCCTCCCGCTCCCGCCGAAGCAGGAGGGCGCTGGCGCGTTTCCTCTTCATCCCCTTTCGGCCTCGGATTCAGGGAGCCCGGCCGGAAAGCGCCGGGTACCCGCGTCATTCTTCCGGGAAGGGACTGCAAAAATCCTTTCGGCTCGAACAAAGATCTTTTGTAACCTTACCCGCGAAAAAACGGCCGTCCCTATTTTAGCTTCGCAAAACCGAGATGTCAAACGGAAAATCACAAAATGTAAGCCAATTTTTAGGGACAGTTTTATCCAATCTATCATCCGTAAAATATGCACGGATGAAATAGGAAGTTTATCCATAAAAATATCCAAATAATATTGACAATTTCACGAATCTGTTATATTCTAATAATTGCAAAGTAAACTTACATATTTAATTGTAACCTTACTATAAAGAGGCGCAGCAGAGTTACTCCAAAACGCTCTTCTCCATTCCGCAATTTAAGAAGCTGAAAGGTATGAAATCATGATCTGCAGAGCAAAAGAGAATCCGATCCTGGGGAAAAAGGATTTCCCCGTGCTTCACGAAGGCTTTGAAAACATCGGCGCGTTCAACGCCGGCGCCGCGCTGTGCGGGGGGGAGACCGTCCTGCTCGTCCGGGTCGCGGAGCGGCCCGTCCGGCGGGAGGGCCGGACCCTGTGCCCGGTGTTCGACCCCGCTTCCGGAAAGACGGAGGTCGTCGGTTTCACTCCGGAGGAACTGAGGGGCAACGGCGACCCGAGGGTGCTGACGGTGGGGGGCAAGCGGTACCTGACCTCGATTTCCCACCTGCACGTCGCGCGCAGCCGGGACGGCGTGCATTTTCGGGCGGATCCGGCTCCCCTGCTGCAGGCGCAGAACGAATACGAGACCTTCGGGATCGAGGACGCCCGCGTCGCCCGCGTGGAGGGCCGCTACTACATCACCTTCAGCGCCGCCTCGCCGCTCGGCAGCGTGGTGGAGCTTGCCGTGACGGACGATTTCACCACCGCCCGGAGGGTCGGCGTCCTGTTCCCCCCCGACAACAAGGACACGGCGCTTTTCGACCGGAAGATCGGCGGCCGCTATTACGCGCTGCACCGGCCGAGCTGCTCCTGCTTCGCAAAACCCGCCATCTGGCTTGCGGAGTCGCCCGATTTGAGGTGCTTCGGGATGCACCGGTTCGTGGCGGGCGTACGCCCCGGGAAATGGGACGGCGCGCGGATCGGCGCGGGGGCGCCCCCGTTCCTGACGGAAAGGGGCTGGGTCGAGCTTTACCACGGCGCGGCGGAGGACGACCGGTACTGCATGGGCGCTTTGCTGCTCGACCGGAACGAGCCCTGGAAGGTGCTGGCCAGGAGCGGAGAGCCCCTTGCCGAGCCCGAAGCTCCCTACGAGCGCAGGGGCTTTTTCGGGAACGTGATCTTCGGCTGCGGCCTGACCCGCGAGGGGGACGCCGTGCGGCTGTACTACGGCGCTTCCGACGAGAGCGTCGCCCTGCTCTCGATGACGGTCGGGGATATTTTCAGCCATCTCGGCGTGTGAAAGGAGCTTTGCGATGCGAGTTCAAAAAAAGGCGGGGTCCCGCGCGGGTTCGTTTTTCCGCGACGTTTCAAAAAACAGGTTCTCCTACCTGATCGCGCTTCCGGCGATCCTGTACGTGTTTGTTTTCAGCTACTGCTCCTACCCCTACATGCTGATCGCGTTCCAGAAATTCCACTATTCCCACAGCAGCATCTTCGACATCGTGTTCCGGGGCGAGTGGAACGGGATCGATAATTTCAAGTTCTTTTTCAAGTCGCAGAACGCCTTTCTCGTCACCTTCAACACGATCTATCTAAATCTGCTTTTCATCCTGACGGGGACCGTCGTCTCGGTGCTGATCGCCCTCGGGCTGAACGAGCTGCGGTGCCGGTGGTTCGTGAAGGTGAGCCAGTCCGTCATGCTGTTCCCAAACTACCTTTCGTGGGTCGTGGTGGCTTATATCCTCTACAGCCTGCTCTCCACCCAGTACGGCCTGGTGAACAAAGGGCTGGCGGTATTCGGCGCGCCCCCGGTCAACTGGTACACGGAGGCGGACGCATGGCCTTCGATCCTCGTGCTGATGCGCATCTGGAAAGGCGCGGGGATGAACGCGATCATCTTCCTCGCCGCAATCACCGGCATCGACGGGACGGTGTATGAGGCGGCCGCCATCGACGGGGCCACGCGGTGGAAGCAGATGACGCAGATCACGCTCCCGCTCATCATGCCGACCGTGGTCATTATGACGCTGCTTTCCCTCGGGAAGGTCATGTTCGGCGATTTCGGCATGATCTACGCGATCGTGGGGGACAACGGCACGCTTTACCGGACCACCGATATCATCGACACCTACATCTTCCGCGCCCTGCGGCAGGTCGGGGACCCGGCGCAGGCCATGGCCATCGGGCTGTTCCAGTCCGCCATCGGGTTCGTGATGGTGTGGGGTACCAACAAGCTGACGCGCCGGTTCTATCCCGACGGCGCGCTGTACTGAGGGGAAAGGGGGTTCTTTCGGAATGAAACGTCCGCATCGCCGCAGGAAATTCTCGGCGGGGAATTTTGTCATCGGCCTTCTGATCCTGCTGTTCACGCTCGTGTGCCTGCTTCCCCTCGTGCTGACGCTGATGGTCTCCGTCACGGACGAATCCACCATCATGCGGTACGGCTACAGCTTTTTCCCGAAGAAGTTTTCGTTTTATGCGTACCAGCTGATGTTCCAGAGGGGCTCCAGCGTGCTGCGCGGCACGGGGATCTCCGTTTTCGTGACGGTGGTCGGCACGGTCCTCGCGGTGCTGATCACCGGCTTCGCGGGATATACGCTCTCCAATAAGAACGTGAAGTACCGCAACGCGCTCGCCATGTATTTTTTCATCCCGATGGTGTTCAGCGCCGGCATCGTGCCGTGGTATCTCATCTGCACCGCGCTGGGCCTGAGGAACAACATCATGGCGCTGCTGGTGCCGAACCTGCTTTTCAATCCGTTCAATCTGTTTCTTGTTCGGAATTTTATGGACGGGGTTCCTGATTCTCTGCGGGAATCGGCCACGATGGACGGGGCGAACGACCTCGTGATCGCGTTCCGCATCTATTTTCCGCTCTGCATGCCGGTCCTCGCGACGGTCGGCCTGTTCTACGGCCTCGCCTACTGGAACGACTGGTGGAACGCGATCATGCTGGTGGACGACAAGGCTCTTTACCCGATCCAGTATCTGCTGCTCCAGCTGAAGTCCCAGATCTCCATGCTGCGGGACCTCCAGTTCCTCAGCGGGACGGGGAGCGTGACCCCGCCGTCGGAGTCCCTCAAAATGGCCACGGCGATCGTCACGATCGGCCCCATCATTTTCCTTTACCCCTTCCTGCAGCGTTATTACGTCAAAGGCCTGGTCATCGGCTCTGTAAAGGGCTGATTTCAAATATTATTTTGGTGTTGAAGGAGATGCGATTCATGAAAAGTTTGGCGAAAAAAAGCATCGCTCTGCTGCTTGCCGCTTCGGCGGCCGGCACGCTTCTGGCCGGATGCGGCCAGAGCACGCCCCCTTCGGGCACGGGCGCGGACAGCTCCGCGGCCTCCGTCGCCGCCTCGCAGACCGCAGCGGAAACGGTGGACTGCAAATACGTCGTCCCGGGCGACGAGCCGCAGGGGTACGGGGAGGTCATCAAGCTCATCAACGAAAAACTGCAGAAGGACGGCGTGGGGATCAATCTTTCGATCCAGTACATCCCGTGGGACTCGTGGGATTCCAAGGTCAACATCATGCTCTCCACGGGGGAGGATTTCGACATGTTCGCCGTGATGAACGACCGCGTCACCCTCTCGAACTACGCGGCGCGCGGCGCGCTGAGCGACATCAGCGACGCCATGAAGAAGTACGGGGAGAACATCACGAAAAACTGCCCCGACAGCGCGATGAAGAACGGTCAGGTCAACGGCGTGCAGTACGGGATCCCCGCCTGGTGGTTTGAGTCCGCCACCGCCCCCGAGATCACCGTCCGCACGGATCTTCTGAAGGAGTACGGCATCCAGGAGGTCCCCAAGACCTTCGACGAGCTGACGGACGACTATGTGCAGATCATGAAGAACTGGAAGGGCGCGAGCAAGCCCTATCTTCCGCTGCTGGGCGCCAACAACTCCGATTTCGGCGTCGCCGCCAAGACCTATTCCTCCTGGCCGTACATGGTGTACGAAAAGATGATCTACGTCGGCCAGGACGGGACCATCAAAGACTTCTTCGAGACGGACGAGTTCAAGCAGGACTGCGCGAACGCGCGCAAATGGTATCAGGCCGGCCTGATCAACCCGGACGTAATCACCTTTACCTCGGATCAGCTCAACAACCAGCTCAATGCCGGCGACTGGTTCGTGTATTTCGGCACCTACGGCAGCTCGCTCGACAATATCAAGAAGAATTACCCGAACGTCACCTCGGACGATTTTCAGATGATCGACTTCGCGCCGGACAAACCCTATCTGCGCCCCTACGGCACGCGGAACATGTCGGCGGTCCCGACGTCGAGCAAGCATCCGGAATCCGCGGTCAAGCTGGTCAACTGGATCTACGCGAACCAGGACAACTACGACCTCTTCCTGTACGGCAGGGAAGGCACCGACTATAAAAAGACGGGGGACAAGAGCCGCGAGGATATCATTAACTCGGCGACCTCAACCCCGCTGTGGTACTTCCCGGACTGGATGATCGGCAACCTGAACCTGGAGCGCACGGCGACCGGCACGCCCGAAGCCACCAATAAGATGCTGTACAGCAAGCGCGACAACATTGTGGACGGTATCGCGAGCAGCTTCACCTTCGACGCCTCCAAGGTGCAGACCCAGATGACGGACGTCAACACCCAGATCAGCGCGGCCATCGTCCCGATCGCCTGCGGCGTGAAGGATTACGACGGCAATTTCGCCAACGCCCTGAGCCTCCTGAAAAAGGCGGGGATCGACGACATCATCGCGGAATTCAAGAGCCAGTTCCAGAAATTCCAGGGGAAGTAATTCCCTCTTTGCGCCGCAATCAGCAGAACGGACCGGTCTTTCGACCGGTCCGTTCTGCTTTTGGGGAGGAGTTGTATTGAAAAGGTGTGGCGTTCCAGCCACGGGACTTGTAATCATTTAATAAGATCGAAATATTGTACTAAAAGGAGAACCAAAGGCTTTTCAATCGACCTTTTCTGCCTCTCATTATACGAAGGAAATCCAGGCCTGTCAACGCTTTTGCAGACCGCCCGGCGAGATTCTACCCATTGTATAAAACGAATGTTTCGGTGGGGAGTTTTTCGTGATTGTTTTCCTGCCCGCGAAAAAAGGGAGCGGGGATCCGGTCGGAATCCGGTGAATTTTACAAATTGGGCCCGATGACTATTGACGGCGCAGGTGCTTTCACTTATGATAAGAAAGCGGTTTACAAATCTGGAAGATGGCGGTATCCCGCCGCACGTCCGCCGGTGCCGGCCTGATCCATTTTATGCCGCCGCTCCGTTTTGGGCGCCAAACCGGGAGGGGGCTGGACATGAGACCACTGCTGCCGCAGAATCCGTTGTTCCGCTTTTTCACCTTCTTGTTTTACGAGGCGGTCGCTCTGCCGCTGCTTCGGCTCAACGATTGCGCGGCGCTCGGCCTCCGCGTGCGCGGCCGGCGGAACCTCCGTGCGCTGAGAGGGAAGGGCGCCGTTCTCGTCTGCAATCATGTCCATAAGCTGGACTGCACCTTCGTGGGGATCCTGGCGGCCCCGCGCAAGGTGGTTTTCACCGCGATGGCCCCGCTGTTCCGCTGGAAGTTCATCGGTCCGCTGATCCATATCCTCGGGGCGGTGCCCGTCCCCGCGCACGACGCGCCTCCCGCCGAGATCAGCAGCTTTATCCGGCAGGCGGCGCGGGCCGCCGCGCGGGGCAGGCTGGTCTGCGTCTATCCGGAAGGGGAGCTGGTTCCCTATTGCCGCCGCCTCCGGGAGATGAAGGGCGGCGCGTTCCTGATCGCCGTCCGCGCGCGCGTGCCGGTCGTGCCGATCGTGGTGACCGGGCGCGAGTGCACGGGGCTGCGCAGAGCGCTCGGCCGCCGCAAGCCCTGCCCTTCCGTGCGCGCCGGGGCGCCCGTTTATCCGGCCGCGGAGCGCAGCCCCCGCCGCGCGGCGGAAGACCTGCGCCGGCGCACGCTGGCGGCCATGCGGAGGATGATGGAGAACGATACCCGCGGTTCCGGCGAGCCGGCGGGCAGCGCGGCGGCCGTCTCATCAGGACCGAAATACAGCAATAGTTAAAAGTGAGGAAACATGGAACTGCAAAAGAATCAGACCGTTTCCCTTGAGATCACGGGATACACCGCGGAGGGAAACGGCGTCGGAAGATATAACGGGGTGGCCGTCTTCGTGCCGCGTGCGGCGGAGGGCGACCGCCTTTCGGTCAAGATCCTGAAAGTCGCGAAGAATTGCGCCTGGGGGAAGATCGAGGCGATCCTCCGGCCGTCGCAGGACCGCCTCGAGCCGGACTGCCCGCAGTACGGCCGCTGCGGCGGCTGCGTCTACCGCCATATCTCCTATGAGGCGGAGCTGCGCGCCAAGCAGCGGCGCGTGCAGGATGCGCTGGAGCGCATCGGCGGGCTGCATTTCGCCGCGCTGAAGCCGATCGTCGGGGCCGAATGCCCGGACCGTTACCGCAACAAGGCGCAGCTGCCCATCGGCGCCGCCGGAAAGGCCGGGGAGATCAGCCTCGGCTTTTACGCGACGCGCAGCCACCGGATCATCGACTGCGAGGAGTGCCTTCTGCAGCCCGCGCCGTTCACGGCCGCGATGGAGGCTTTCCGGGAATGGGAGCGCAGGACGCGCGACAGCGTCTACGACGAATCGACGGGGAAGGGCCGGCTGCGCCATCTGTTCCTCCGCAGGGCGGAGAAGACGGGGGAGGTCATGGTCTGCGTCGTCGTGAACGGAAACGGCGTCCACGATGAGCCCGGGCTCGTGGAGCTGCTGCGGAAAAACGTCCCCGGCCTCAAAAGCGTGGTCGTCAACAGCAACCGGGAGAAGACGAACGTGATCCTCGGCGGCCGCTGCCGCACCGTCTGGGGACAGGATTTCATCACGGACGAGCTGTGCGGGCTGCGCTTCCGCATTTCACCCCTTTCGTTTTACCAGGTCAACCCAAGGCAGGCGGAGCGCCTGTATTCCATCGCCGGCGGGTACGCGGACCTGACGGGGAAGGAGACGGTCCTCGACCTTTACTGCGGCACGGGGACCATCGGGCTTTCGATGGCGAAAAACGCCGGCCGCGTGGTCGGTGTGGAGATCGTGCCCGAAGCCGTGGAGGACGCGAAGCGGAACGCCGCGGAGAACGGCGTCGAGAATGCGGAATTTTTCTGCTCCGACGCCGCGGGCGCGGCCGCGGAGCTGGGGAAGCGGGGCGTCCGCCCGGACGTCGTCGTCCTCGATCCCCCGCGCAAGGGATGCGCGGAAGAAGTGCTGGATTCCGTCGCCGCCATGGCTCCGTCCCGCGTGGTCTACGTCTCCTGCGACCCGGCGACGCTGGCCCGCGACCTCAAGCGCCTTGCGCTCCTGAAGTACAAAACCATGGAGGTCACGCCCGTCGACATGTTTCCCCGCACGGCACACGTTGAGTGCGTGGTATTGATAACAAGGAAAAATGATTGAGTGCGCTGAAAACCCTTATATATCA